>NZ_LZHH01000072.1 GCF_001690595.1 Gilliamella sp. Choc5-1 | reverse complement strand
ACGGGTAGGTGTCTTTTAATTCCAAGCGGTAATCAATGCCGGTAAAACCATGGCTGCGCAGTATCGATTCCACTACACTTACCACGCTTTGGTTTTGAAAAATGGCACACTGTTTTTTCATGGCTAACAACGCTAAGCGGGATGATAAAACAACTTGATAATGCGCTTGCTCTTTACTGACCGATAGCTGACTAAATGCGGTAACCACCCCATGAAGTATGCGCCCGTCACTGATAGCCGGTAAGCCACCTAGTGAGCGTATTGCTTCTGTTAATGGCTGGTTTAAAAAGGGATTAAATGAGAAAGTGGCGTTTTGGTTAAGCAGTGAATCAATGGCAAGGGCTTTATCGGGACTGGTAAATTCAAGGGTATAATGCCACGGCTGGTTAAGCCGCTCATCGCCTTTAACCTGTAACACCGACACCGGCGAACTTAGCCCCTCAACGGTTAAGGTATAGCGATTATGGCTCAGTTTTTTTAAATGACCCAATATCCCGTCATCAAGCTGCTCTAAAAGACGCTCTAACGCACTTGCCATGTTTTTTCCTTTCCTTATTTATTGATTTAATTAGAACAAAAGGGAATACCTTTGGTTTGTTTTTATGATTTAAATGGTTAATATTATTGCTTTTAGTTATCTAATATAGTTATCTAATATAGTTATCTAATATCGCTTAGCTACCAAATATCGTTATTTGATTGATGATCTAAATAAGTTAAACAGCACAAAGTATAGCGCATTTTAGAGCAACATTTAACTCATTTTTAACGATGTGTTGTTTAATATTAATAATTCAAGTTAGTTTAGTCGCGTTGTTTTGGCGGTGAAATGGTGGTTAAAAAAGCAATAATAATAACGTTACCCTTGTTTATTTATGCATGATTTTTTTAGGATTTTTTACATAAACGTAGTACACTCCTGAAAGTTTTTGACAAAAATGGAGGATTTGTTTGTTTTCTTGATAGCGTAAAAAAACTGAAACATTGACCTTACGGTGTTGTTGGCACTTTTTACTTTTTTAGTTAAATCAATTTGTTATGAATTTAAAACAGTATAGACTCCTGAATATTTTTTACAAAATAACCGACAAAATAAACCAATAATGGCCCTACTGATTTTGTCTATTCAATTTACACTGATAATAAGCGTAATGTCTTGATAATCCTAAATATTGATATGGCTTTGTTATGCTATAACGATGTCGATTTTTTTTTAGGATAGCGATTTTCGTCCTATTATCAGTGCTGCTTGCTTTAGAATATCGTTTTCCATACGGAGTTGTTTAAGCTCTTTGCGCAACGCGATTAGCTCTTGTTCTTGTGGACTGCGATTATTTTTGTTTTAAATGAGCTGCTTTGGCTTGCTTGCGTTATCCAACGGTCCAATGCTGATGGTGTCAAATCATATCCTGCAACGATTTCACTACGTGATTTACCATGTTGATAAAGACTGACCATTTGCTGTTTAAAATCATCTGTGAATGTTCGTCTTTTGCGTTTAATCTTATTCATATTTTTTCTTTTTTAGTTGTGATAAGTTTACCTTACCCCTTAAAAAAGTTGTATGAATTAGTGTAGCCGATCCAATATCTTCATATCCCATTGACAGTAATTTAGTATAAAACTTATCTTTCCAAACTGGATCTATATTTGTTTTTAACAAATTATTAGCTAAAAACAAAATAAAATAATCTGTATATGAAAGGGTAGCTTTGTTAATAAAAGAATCTTGTTTTTTTGATAAAATAGTTTCAATAAATTTATCAGTATTATCATCAATATTTTCAATCGAATAATCAGTAACCTGTCCAAGGGAAAAATCTAAGTATATTTCTCCTATTTTAATTAACTTTTTATTTTTACTTGTTAAATAAGTTATTTTAGCAGGGCTTTGCATACCTCCAAATTTATCAAAAATGGATATAATTCCCAAGTCTGAAATCTCAATTGAAGGATTCATCCCTCCTATATAAATATAATTATTTACATTTCCATCTATGTCCAAGTTCAAATCAATTTGCGAAATTATACCTTCTTCAGGTTTATTGAAACGGCAATATGTATATTTACCATTGAATTTATCGCCATTGATAAATTGCCCTTTAAGATCATTTGATTTGGTTTCACTACATATTTGAGCATATAAAGGAAAATTCAAATAAAATAAAATAAAATAATAAAAATAATTTTTTTTTCATGTTAATTTTCCCTTTGTAATGTTGTATAGAAATCTTTCAAAGCTGTTTCAACTTCTTTTACTTTATTTTTGTTATTTTCATACCATTTACTATTAACCATTGCGCTTGTATCAAAAGAATAGTTATCAAACTTAATATCGTGATATAAAAGACAGTTCTTAATATTAAACTTATCGTATAAAGTGATAAGTGCCTTATTTCTTTCTACAACATGGTTATATCCACCATTTACAGCCATGGTAACTTTAAGAAAGTCATTATTTGCTGCAATGCTATTAATATTTCCCCACGCACTTCCATTTATCCAATACCAAAATGCAGATTTTATTGTAAAATCTAAAGTAGAACATACTATATCCGGGTTATCTTTAAGTGTGTTGTTATTAATATATTTACCGAAAGATTCATAATTATAGTTGTGGGTAATTTGAATAAGTCCTCTACCATGATAATTTGCGCCTCCTTTATAATTGTTCCAATGAGAAGGCGTTGAACCATCCCTATTTTTATATTCTTCTGCTGTTCTAAAAAAATCACTTTCACATAATATCTGCGATATAAAATGCGCTTTCTGAAGGCAGCTAGTAACATTGTGTTGAGTAAAATACTTATTCAATTTTAAAAGAAACGTACTTAATGATGTATTTTTCAAATCGTTATTCATTTTATAAAATAATCCGTTACGTAAAATATCATTAGGCATTATTGATTTAAATTGATCTTCAGTTATATGCTTATTACACACACAACTTTCAAAATTAAAAATATTCATCGCCACCGGATGAACAAACCACGCCTTGCCATCAGCGCTAAGCGTGGCCGGTGGGGTGGTATCTGCTGGGGGGGGTTGTGGTATTGGTTGCCTCGCCATTTTCTGGGGGCGTGTCGTTTTGTTGGTTTAACTTCGATAAGCCTTTAGCCACATCATCCCACCATAACATCTTTTTTATCTTCTCTTTGGTCTTTTCCCAAGCTGTTACTTGTTTTTCTAATGCTTCCATTTTGGCATAAGATTCAAACTGTTCTTTAGTCAGCTTTTTCGAGGGTGATTCTTTATAATCTGCAGGAAAACGGTTTATTTCTCGTCTTAATGTTTCAAACCCTTTCGCTTCAGGCGAGTCCTTTGCTTTACCGACACTACTTAAATATGCCTCGAATTTTGCTTCATCACCCGTTTGTAAATAACCTAATAGATTTTTAGCATTTTCCGTCATTTCGCTGTTTAATTCTTCCCATTCCGGCAGTTTTCCCTCTGCATCAACTTTACTGTACCATTCACTTTTGTAATTGACTAGTAAGCGGCTTAATGCCGAATACAATATCGGTTTATTTACAATACCTTGAAAACACGTTTCTTTTATTGTTGGTTTATATCCTGATAATGAGTGATTGTCTTTATTGCGTTTTAAGGATTTGTCTGCATCAAGGTAGATGTCTTTTAATGTGCCCGTCTCTTTTATTTGTGTAAAATCAAACCAATCCCAACAACAGACCCGCTTAGCACCTTCGCCATTCACTAACACCCAACCTTCGTTCAGTCGGTTTTTATCATCAAGTACATCGACTTTTAACCACAAGTTACCTTGTGCATCTATTGCTTGATTGTAAAGGATGGCTTGATTGTAAAGGATGATTAGTCCACGCCGCTGTACTCTGTGCTAAAGATAACTCATCATTACATTAACTCCATTAGATATAACACTTAAAAACAAATTAAGGCTTAGGATGAAAGTCATCAATTTGATCTCGCCAGCGATTATAATTCCAATCAATAATCTTGTTTTTTAACTCAGACAGATAATCTTGGGCGGCTTGTTGTTGTGCTGGATTAAGAATTTTTTCTAAACGAGTTTGAATTTCCTTGTTATATTCCCAAACTGGGGGAAGTTGCTCAGAATCCCACGCTAAATTGTTACCTTGTTCCTCGATTTTTTGTTTTGCATAATCACTTAATAGTGACCACGCATAGGCTTTAACAATATCATGCTCACGGCCTAATCCATATAAATAGGCTTCAGTAACCCGTAATATACCAATAATCGAGCTATGCTCCGCCATTAACTGCGCATAATCAATCGAGAGTTTTAAATCTTCTGATTTTAAGGATTTGCGATATTCGGTTAATTTATTAATCTTTTTATAATGTTCATCTTTATAATGGTCGCCTTGTTGAAATAACATTTGGGCTATCAATTTTTCGTAGCAATGATAGCCTCCTTCAATGGCATCATTGAGATATTCAATACTTTTTTCTAATTGTTCATCTTTGCATAGTTTCGCTATTCCTCTTTCATCAAATCCACAAGGAGCATAATAAATACTCTTACGATAAGCAAAATAGGGATATTTTAAATCGGCAAACTTATCCCATAAATAACCTTTCATTTCAATACTTCTAAACACTTTAGGTTCAACTAGTGGGTTACCGGCATTATCTACTAACTGATCGCGATATTTACGTATAAACTCGGTAAATGACATCATTCCCTCTTCTTTTTCATCATCATCGTATAGCTCTTGAAAAGTAAGAAGGTCATAATAATAAGGCATTGCATTTTTATCCCATTGCCAAGCATGCTTAATAAACTTTACTAAGCTATCAGGATCAATTACTCCATAGAATACTTGATCGTCAAATGCAGATCGATATAGCTTTTTAGCTTCGTCTATGCGTAATAATTCATTTTCAGGAATAGTTGAAGGATAAATTGTATAGTCCATAATTATAGTTTCCGGTTGAACAAGGTTATCATCTAAATTTAATAAATGATCAAAATAAAAATACACAATACCGATAATTGCACAAAGACCAATAACTAAAATTTTAAATTTTTTCTTTATCGATATTATTTTTTTTAGGTAATTCATTAAATATACTCCAAATCATTTTGATTAAAGACATCAATTTCCACAATACGTGGTTCTAAGGTGCCATTATTAAATACTCGGTATGGGAGAGTCTGGTTTTTATCAGCAAGTTTTTCATTTCTTGATAGATTGGATATAACTTGGGTAAAGTTGAATTTACTATGGGTAAATTTAAATTACTACACGCAAAAATATCAACTACATAAAAGAGTAGCATTAATAAAATATATTTAGATATTTTTATCATTAGTAATTAACCTCCAATTTATCTAATTTATAATAATAAAATAAATCTCTCGCAGGAAAAAATGCTTGAAATTGAATTATATAAGCTGTTGGAATTTTATCATAAATATGAGTTATCCTCGCCAAAATATTAGACAGTGCCCGCCTCTACTACACTTTCTATCCAATCGGTACCGTTACCTTTTTCTCGGGATTTGCTTTGGCTGGCACAGGCAGAAATGGTAAATCCGTTTTTCTCTACCAAAGTTATAGCCCACGCCCATCGAGCCACTGCTGTTTTTTATTTCATCTTTGTTTTTATCGTATTTTCTTGTCCAATGATGTTAACATCATGGTTTGCTTTGAGCATTGCATCATGACCGCATATTGATATCGCCACTCTCTTTTTCACCATTGCCTGTCGCAATAATGCTGAGGTTATGCCACACTGAGACGCCACTATTGCGTCGATATTGACGTTTTCGTCTTGAAACAAGAAATACTAAAAAAACGCCAAAAAAACTTAAATAGTAAGTAAATAGCGTGTTTTTTATTTTTTTAAATGGAATTAATAAGATATGACACAATGCGCAATGCAACAAGTAGGCTTTATTTTCTACAATAGTGCATAAAAACAATAATACCTAAACCAGTATGAGCTTTAGCTCCATCATCTCTCATATAACCAAAAGCACCATTCCACTTATTAGGATTGTGGTTTGAACTATAACCGTTCGTTGTGGGTATTCTAAAGGCTCATGCCAAAGTTTTGTTGTTTCAACATTAAAATAATCCA
>NZ_LZHH01000071.1 GCF_001690595.1 Gilliamella sp. Choc5-1 | reverse complement strand
CGTAAGGGGTGCCAGTATAAAGGCCATAAGGCGTTTGCGAGCCATCGGTAATATAGTAGTTTTTAACGGCTTGCGCATCACTGACGTTAGAAAGCACCGCATATAAAGGCATAGACGAGGTGGCGGTAATGGTGCGCCAGTTAGCTAGTGGCATATCTAACATAATATGCTTACTCCATGAAATAAAACAAAATAATAATTAACATTATGATTTATCAATATCACCAACAACATCCCCACCATAGAGCCGTTAAGAAATCGAAAATAAATGCATTTTCTTATTTAAAATACGTTATTTTTGTTATTGAAACAATATTTTTGAACGATATTATTTCAATAATCTTTTTTTAGCACTTATTGTTGTATAAATTATTTCGTTTATTTAACATCGGTATTATTGATATAATTTATTAGTTTATTGCTTAACTAACTAAATTATAAATAATTTTAATATTTATCTTTGGTGTTATCTTTTATAATGAATAGACTATAGAAATTCCTTGCGTTGTTTACAGTAATTTGAAAAATTACTGTTATCCCCCCCATAAAAAACAGAATTAACGCCTATCACAGACACACGATAAGGGCTGATACCAAAGGTTTACCTTGACTTAACAATCAAACAAAACAGCAAACTAAAGAATATTTACCCATTAATACCCATTTGATTTTTATTGTTTTTATACATAAACGTAGTACACTCCTGAAACTTTTTGACAAAAATGGGGCGGTCTTTGTTTAGATAACTGTAGATTTTAACTTTTCTAACTATCCTCTTCACCAAGGATTTGGGTAAGGGAGCGGTGGCTATCTTCTTTTACTTTTATTATGGAGAATTTTCTACTTTTTGTTGTACTATTTTAAGGGATAGTTACACTACAGAATAAAAACCAAATTGTTGTGTGATAGATACTAACGTTTAAAAAGTATATAATGTTACAAACTTTAATGTTAATTTAAGAAAGTACTGGAGATTTAATTGCTATGAAAGAATATAAGGTAGTTATTTATCAAGAAAATGCTTTTTCTTCATTTCTTTTTGGCGCAGCCAATGTTAATCCCGTTAGATTTTCCCAATTGTTAAATAAAAATGCTGAAGCAGGCTGGCGTGTAGTTACTATGGAAAGAGAGATTCGTCGCTTGTTCCTATTTTGGAAACGAGAAGCTCACATAGTTATCCTTGAACGTGACCGTATTTAAATAAACCGAAAATAATTTTTATTAACAAAATCTTTTTAGAAGTAATATTCCAAATTAATAATTATGAGGTTGAATATTAATATACTTACTGAAGCATATTAATTTCACAAAATAGAATAAATTACTAAATTAAACAAATTAGATCCGTAATATTTTGTAAAGAACTTTCAGAAAACACGGAGTTTTAGTATAAAAATAGAAGGGATTTACGATTTACGCTGCAATTTTTGCTCGGCTATAGCCAAAAAAACAATACCAATAATAATACATAATCCACCAAGCATGCGTGTGAATGTAATTTTTTCATCAAAAACAATCACCGATACTAGCATCACTGTAACCACCTGTAAATGAGATGCCGCAAAGGCCGGACCAACTGGAGCTTTTTTTAATAATATCATCCAAGTAATAAACGCTCCTGTATAACCCAATATGACTAAATAAGCCCAACCATAAGTAAAAATACGAACCAACCAATCAAAACTGATTTCAAAGGGCAAGGCTGATAGTGCGGTTAATTTAAAGCTAGTTTGTCCAAAAGTATCAAAAAATAGCAGTAAGATAAAACCAATAATATAAAATTTTTTCATTAAGTCAGTCCCACTAATACTACACCGATGGTAATAAAAAATATCCCCACAATACGAAACAAAGTTAGATGCTCTTTAAATAAAATTCGCCCGGCTAACATAACGGTAATAATATTAAATGATCCTAATAAAATGCCTACTGATAATGGCACTTCACTTAAAAACGCCAACCAACAAATAAATCCAAGAAAATAAGTACTAAAACCAATCCATATCCAAATATTACTAAATAATGTTTGCCAATAATGTAAACCTTGCTTATTTTTGGAGGTGAGTGCGGCATACTTAAATGCAATTTGCCCAACGGTATCGCAAGCAATGTTAATTAGCCAAAGAAAAATAATTAAAGTTGACACAGCTGACAAAGTCCATGTATTTCAAGCACGCTGTGCTTTATTAAAAACTGATTTTGGTGTGCAAGTTGTTTAAGCTGCTCTTCAATATTTTCAGAATGTTTTTCAATAATTTGTTGGCATTTATCACAAATAAATAAAATCGAAATATGTTCTGGATCTTGAAAATGTGGACAAATAATATAGCTATTAGAGGATTCCACTTTATGGATAAACCCTTGCTCAAGTAAAAATTCAAGCGCACGATAGATGGTCGGTGGTTTAGCTTGTGGTTCACTAACTTTGAGCAGATCTAAAAGATCATACGCACTCATTGCTTTATTGGCCGTTAACATAATACCTAAAACAGTTCGACGTTGAGTTGTCAGTTTAATGCCACGCTTTTTGCATAAATTTTCAATCTTTTCAATTAGCAGATTGTGCATTTAGTTTCCTTTGCTTTAATTATTTTTTTGAGCGGCTTTTCTTCGTCTTATTTCTTTGGGATCGTTGATTAACGGCCGATATATCTCAATGCGATCACCGTTTTTGACCAATTGAGTCGGCTCACAACGCTTTCCATAAATACCAATTAGATGGTCATCTAATTTTATTTTGCATATCGTTAAGATATTGGATTTTGTAATTGCTTGCAATACATTCGTTTGCTCATCGACATCACAATCAATAACAATTGCGTTATTGGGTAATGCATAAACAATTTGAATTCTTATCATTTTAATAAATCTGCCTTGCTCGTTTTGAAAACGCATTAACCATGCCATTCATGACTTCTTTAAAGACAGGAGAAAAAGTCATATCTAATAATTTATTTTTGAACTCAAAATCTAAATTAAAACTGATCTTACTTTGGTTTTCAGTAATTTTAACAAATTGCCACCGGCCTGATAATTGTTTAAATGGACCTTCTAAAAGCGTAATATCAATTGAATTAGGTTCATTGATTTGATTTAATGTGGTGAACGATTTTTTGAAACCAAACTTTTCAACCTCAATAAATGCGGCAGTAATATTATCTTGTTTTTTAATAATACCTGTTGCAATACAATCTGGAATAAATTCTGGATATTTTTCAATATCGTTGACTAAAGCAAACATTTGTTCAATTGAATAAGGCTCGATAACTTCGCGAAAAACATGTACCATAATAATAAAATAAAAAAATAAAATTAGTAGCATATAATATCACGTAACTCTATAATAACGCACATTATGAATAAGAAAAAATCACACAAGCCTAGTTCGGCAACTATTGCATTAAATAAACGTGCACGTCATGAATACTTCATTGAAGAAGAGATCGAGGCGGGATTATCTCTGCAAGGTTGGGAGGTAAAATCACTGCGCGCAGGCAAAGCCAATATTAGCGACAGCTATGTTTTGCTAAAAGATGGTGAGGCATGGTTATTTGGGGCAACTATTACTCCGTTAAATGTTGCTTCAACTCATGTCATTTGCGAACCTATGCGCAACCGTAAATTACTGCTAAATGAGCGTGAACTCAATTCGTTATTTGGTCAAATCAATCGCCAAGGTTATACCGTTGTTGCCCTTTCTTTATATTGGAAGAATGCGTGGGCGAAAGTGAAAATTGGGGTAGCCAAAGGTAAAAAAGAATACGATAAACGAACAGATATTAAAGAGCGTCAATGGCAAGTTGATAAAGCTCGGATAATGAAAAATTCCAATCGATAATACTACAGTGTTAATTTATTGAAAGCTTTTATGGTGGCTTATAATTTCTAACTTAATTAAACATCTGCTTTCGCTTACAATTTTTAGTTTCTATTTCTTCCAAATCACGGTAAGTAGCAGATGTTGCTAGAATAAAATGTGTCTCTATAATTATCAAAAAACAATATCTAACCAAGACACTGCTTTTTGATTTATTATTAACCTAAAAGTAAAGCATCGTCGGTAACCTTTTCACCGCGTGTCTGTTCAAACATGGCTAAAAGGTCGGTGATAGTTAATTTTGTACGCTCTTCGCCCGATACATCAAGCACCACTTGCCCCTGATGCAGCATGACAGTTCGGGTGCCATATTCCAAGGCTTGTTTCATTGAGTGAGTTACCATCATGGTCGTTAATTTGTTTTGTGACACCATTTGATCGGTAAGATCTAGAACAAATTGCGCAGTTTTAGGATCAAGTGCCGCTGTGTGCTCGTCTAGAAGTAGTATTTTAGACGGTTGTAAAGTTGACATTAATAAGCTAACAGCTTGCCTTTGCCCACCAGAAAGTAGTCCCATCATGTCGGTTAGTCGATTTTCCAGGCCTAGATTTAGCATCGCTAATTTATCTTTAAATATTGAGCGTGCTTTGCGGTTAAGTGCGGAAGATAATGTAAATTTTTTACCTCGGTTATAAGCAATAGCAAGGTTTTCTTCAATTGTTAGGTTTTCACAAGTTCCAACCATTGGATCTTGAAATACTCGAGCAACCATACCTGCGCGTTTCCATGCTGGCCAACGAGTAACATTTTTATCATTGATCACAATAGAGCCAGAATCAGTTAGCAAATCACCACTAATTGCGTTAAGTAACGAGCTTTTCCCTGCACCGTTACTACCAATGATAGTGACAAACTCTCCTTCGCTGATGTTAAGATTTAACCCTCGTAATACATGATTTTCAATCGGTGTACCTTGATTAAAGGTTAATTGTAATTGTTCTGCTTTAATCATGTTTACTTTCCTCTTTTTTTAGAGAATTTTTTTAACTGCTTCGGTAAGACAAGAGCCAACACAACTAATATTGCTGTAATAAGGTTTAGGTCTTCTGTTCCAACCCCTATATCTTGTAGCAATTCATTACTTAATGCGAAAGCAATAAATAAGCGATACAAGATAGATCCAAAAATAACCGAAAGCATAACAGCCCAAATACGTTTTGTTGGGAAAATGCTTTCACCAAGTATAATTGAGGCTAGTCCAATAACGATTGTACCAACACCAATAGTAATATCGGCACTTCCTTGCGTTTGAACAAATAACGAACCACCTAAAGCAATTAAACCATTTGATATTGCCATACCAAGGATTGTAATTCCATCAGTTGGAATACCTTGAGATTTTGCCATTCGTGGATTTGTGCCTGTTGCTCTTAAGGCAAGCCCTTTTTGGGTATTTAAAAACACATTTAGTAACATCCAAAATACAATTACAAACCCTAAGATCATTATGGGTTGTACTATATATTGATTACTAAAATCGTCAGAAATAAACGGTGAAAAAATAGTATTTTGACCGAGTAATGAAAGATTAGGCGAACCTGCAAGCCTCGTTGTTTCATTCATAACATAAGGCCCAATACCTAATATTCTTAAATTGATAGAATAAAGCCCTATCATGACAATAATACTAGAAAGCAATTGTAAAATATTGAGTTTGACGTATAAAAGCCCTGTCATTGCTCCCGCTAGACAACCAGCAAACATACCTAATAGTGTTGCGATCCAAGGGTCGATACCTATATAAATACATAATCCACATATTGCGCCACCAAGAGGAAAGCTCGCATCAGCAGTAAGATCAGGAAAATCCAGTAAACGAAACGAAATAAATACACCTAAACTAACAAGTGCATAAATAAGCCCAATCCCCATTGAGCCAAATAAAAATTCAAAAGACATGAAAAAATCCATTAAAGTTAACCGCCAAGGCTGGCGGTTTAGTTATAAAAAAATAAAACATTATTTTTCGACAATTTTTGCGGCTGATTTTAATATATCTTCAGATAAAGTGACTCCTTGGCGTTCAGCTGCTTTTTTGTTAATTGTTAGTTGAGTAATATTACCCACTTGTGGTGGAATATCGCCCGGTTTTTCGCCATTAAGGATGCGAATAACAATTTTACCTGCTTGTCGACCAAGATCATAATAACTCATACCTAAAGCAGCAATAGCACCACGTTCTGCAGATTCAGGATTAGAAGCAATAAGAGGAATTTTACTTTCATTAGCTACTTTAGCTAAAACCTCATAAGCAGAAACCACATTATTATCTGTTGTTGTATAGATTAAATCAACTTTACCTTTTAAGCTTCTCGCTGCAGTTGAGATATCAGAAGTGCGTTGTGCAGGTGCAGCAATAATTTTCATACTTCTTTTTTCTAGCTCATCTTGTAATTGTTTAAGTATGATTGTTGAATTAACTTCGCTTGGGCTATAAACATAACCAATATTTTTAGCATCTGGTTTAATTTTAAGCATCATATCAATTTGAGAATCCAGTGACAGTGCATCAGATACACCAGTTACATTCGTTTTTGATGCTTCCCAGCTTGATGTTAATTTAGCTGCAATAGGATCTGTGACAGCAGTAAAAACAATAGGAATAAGTTTTGTTGTTGCAACTAATGCTTGCGAACTTGGAGTTGCAATACCAACGATAACATCAGGTTTACTTGCTGCAAATTGTTTAGCAATTTGCGCTGCATTTGCACCACTGCCTTGTGCACTAGCAAATTGTAGTTTTAAATTTTCCCCATTAATATAACCGTTATCTTTTAATTCATCTTCAACACCTTTACGTACATTATCTAATGCTGGGTGTTCAACGATGGCTGTAATGGCTACAAATTTTTGTTCAATTTTAGGATTTGCTGAAGAATAAAATGCTACAAGCGGTACACTAAGCAGCACAAAAAGTCTAATAATAAAATTACGCATAGAAAGTACTCCTGTAATATTTTTTTTACAACCAAGCTCAATATTAAGCTACTATAAAGCAAAAATAGATAATTTTCTAGAGTAAAAAACAGATTTACTGTAAATATTTCATTACAGAAATGAAGGGTTATTAAAGAAGTGATGTTGATGAGGAGTATTTTAGCATTAGACTAAAGTCGGTAGTTAGTGATATTTATCTATTGGGAATGATCCTTTGCCATATCAAGCGCCTTACTCGCCCAGCGAGCAAGGCTTATTATTTGTTTAGTGGTATTAAATTTAATGATTACCGATGACTTTATCGGCAGACTCAATCACTTCAGGCGTAAAAGTAATTCCTTGTTTTTTAGCCGCATCAATATTAATGACAAGGCGAAGGGCTTGCCCTAATTCTGGGGCAATAGTACCTACTGCTTCACCTTTTAATATACGTACAACAAGCTTACCTGATTGACGACCAACATCGTAATAACTCATTCCGTATGCAGCAACGGCTCCTCGTTCAATCGCATCAGGAAAGGATGCTAAAAGGGGAATTTTATTTTCATTAGCAAATTTGACTAAAGACTCATAAGCGGAAACAACATTGTTATCCGTTGTAGTATAGATTAAATCAACTTTACCTTTTAATGAAAATGCAGCTGTTGAAATGTCTGCTGTTCGTTGAGCAGGTACTGCAAAAAGGGAGATTCCTTGCTCTGCCAATAAAATTTGCAGGTGCTTTAGTACAACTGTTGAGTTTATTTCGCTCGGGCTATAGATATAACCGACTGATTTAACGTTAGGTACAATTTTTTTCATAAAATCAATTTGTGGGCCTATTTCTTGGTAATCAGACACACCAGTAATATTGGTGCCAGTTGGCTTCCAATCTTTAATTAATTTAGCGGCGATAGGATCGGTAATTCCAGCAAATACAATAGGAATTTGTTTGCTCGCTGCAGCTGTTGCTTGTGCACTTGGTGTTGCAATTGCAACAATAACGTCAGATTTTGCTGAAATAAATTGCCTTGCAATTTGAGCTGCAGTTGCACTACTTCCTTGTGCGCTTTTATATTGAATAGTTAAATTTTCATTTAATTTATAACCACTATCTGTTAATTCATCTTTAACACCATCACGAATTTGATCTAATGAAGGATGTTCAACAATTGCCGTAATGGCAACATTTTTCATTGCATCAGCAAAACTATAAAAAGGCACAAGCAATATCATTATTATCAATAAAGTAAAACGTCTCATAAAATACACTCATAAACTAGTACAATAGTTCCATTGTAGCCTTATTATTCTCAAAAGTTAAGTTGTATTTTATGAATTAATGATTATTGCTAACACAGCCGTTATAAAGTGGTGATAAATAATATTAAATTGTTTTTAATCATTGTGTTATTTTTGGTTTTATTGAGCAAATATAAAAGGATTTATTCCACTTTTAGTAAAACCTTCTTCTTCTGTTTTAATATCTAATATTAATGAAGCGATATCATCAGCAATAATTTCAATATGTGGATCTTTATCTTGATCGAAGATTTTTAAATAGCTATGACAAGCATCACAGCATTCCGTTTTGGTGGCAGATAATTCGTTATCGAGTGAAAAATATTGGATATCTTTCATGTTATCACAGCAGGTACATTTTATTCTAGGCACATACCATTGGCTTTCACATAAACTGCAATGTAAATAGCGCAGGCCATTGTTGCTGCCTAATTGGATGATACTAGCCACAGGTATGCTATTACATACAGGGCATAACCAGCTTTTATCTGTGCTTTCTGCTATTGCTTTGCCTTTAATTTGGCTTGCGAGTTGACTGTAATAAACCGACAATGCTGCCCAAATAAATATTGCTTCGTTGCCCTCTACATGAGCAAACTCATTATTGAGTAGATGTAGGGCTTTATCTTGTAACTGTTGAACACTATTTTTTTTAAGTTGCTCAATAACTAATGTTATTTGTTCGGTTGTTGCTGTTATCGAACTTAATAATTCATTGAGGTATTCTTGCCAATTTGTCGATAATGGTCGGTTACTTAAACTTAATGGTGGATTTTCGTTGTTAAGGTACTCAGACAAATCGACATTAATAGGATTTTGTTTTACTAAATTAGCTTGCTGTTCGGCGATTGTGGCGCAAAAATTTAAATAATCACTAAATGGATTATTGGTTGCCAAGGTTTTTAAGCGCTTTGCTCGATGTGCATAAATGGTTTTTGGTGATGGGTAAAACAGTAATGGAATTTGCCTAATAACTGAGTTTGATGCGTGTTGTTCAAGTTGTTTTTGTGGGATGATTTTTATGCTCATTATTAGTTACCATTGATGATTATTTTATCCATAATAGGTTTATCTATATAGACAATACAATATCGCCGATGAATATCAGCGATATTGTTATTTAATTAAAAATTGCTTATAAAAATTTTTTATTCAGGTTTGGTTGCTTGTTCAGTTTTTAATTCAGCTTTTAATTTTAGCTCTTCTTGATAGATTTTTTCCATTTCTTCTTGATACCATGATGAATGGTTTTTACAAGCCCAAGCACGCGATACATAGCCAGTTATCATTCCTTTAATTGAACCTTTAACCCAAATTGCCATATAAGCATGGCCAATAGCAAGTAGAATTAGGCCAATTGCGGCAAGTGAATGGAAAAATATAGCAATACGAATAATTGGAATAGAAAAGTTATCAGCAAAATAGCGACGCCACATAATTATTCCTGTGACAAATAAGACAAAAATTAATCCCATTATGCACCAGAATAAAAATTTCTGACCCACATTATATTTACCTATTGGAATGCCTCTTTCTTTACCTAAAATCACATGTTTAAAGTTTTTAATCCATAAAAGATCATCTTTATTAGGAATATTATGATGAGCCAATTTTAAAAACATAAACATTAGTAAGATAAAAACAACACAGCCTAAAATAGGGTGTAATTCTCTGACTAATTGAGGTGTGCCAAGAAATAATCCAAACAGTTTAATTGATGGAAAAAACAGCGACAAACCTGATAATGCCGTTAAAATAAACAGGCACACCATGCACCAATGACAGAAGCGAACAATAAGTGGTGTTCTTAATATCATGCTTTTTTTATTCATGACGATTCTCCTGTTGTGGTAAGTTATCACTATTTTTACATTCAGCAACTGGCAAGCCTAATTTTTTTCGTGCTTGCTTATCTGCTTCTTTTTCGTATTCAATATCATCTTCATCGATATCAATTGCACCAACACCCATATAGTGAAATAGTAAGCCACCAAAAGTGGCAACAAATGCTGCGGCTGAAAGTGGTTTCCAAACACCTTTCCAAAATTTAACAATTTCGCTAATTTGTGGATCTTTAGGTAGACCATGATAAAGTTCTGGTTGATCTGCATGGTGTAAAACATACATCACATGCGTGCCACCAACACCTTGTGGGTCATAAAGCCCCGCATTTTCAAACCCTCGTTTTTTCAAATCGGCAATTCTGTGTTCAGCGTGGCGAATCATGTCTTGTTTTGTGCCAAAATGAATAGCACCCGTTGGACAGGTTTTTACGCACGCTGGCTCTTGTCCAACAGCAACGCGATCTACGCATAAAGTGCATTTATAAGAACGGTTATCTTCTTTACTAACCCTTGGAATATTAAACGGACAACCAGCAATACAGTAACCACAACCAATACAATGTTCTGATTGAAAATCCACAATACCATTTGCGTATTGAATAATAGCACCTTCTGCAGGGCAAGCTTTTAAACACCCAGGATCTGAGCAGTGCATGCAACCATCTTTACGGATCAGCCATTCAAATTTACCATTAATTTCAACTTCCGAATAACGCATTACTGTCCAAGCTTTGGGGTCTAAGTCAGCGGGATTATCATAAACGCCGACAGTATTGCCAATTTCAGCTCGCAAATCGTTCCATTCGCTACAGGCAACTTGGCACGCTTTACAGCCGATACATGTTGTTACATCAATTAATTTTGCGACTTCTTGTTGATAATCGCGCGCTCGTGGTGCAGGGGTTAATGAGTTGGTTCCTGAGCGGCGAATAATATCTTGTGTTTGTAATGACATAATTGATCTTCCTCCTTATGCCGCACTGGTAACTTTTTCGATATTGACTAAGAATGATTTATATTCTGGTGTTTGTGAATTAGCATCACCTAAATGAGGTGTTAATTCATTAACCAAAAATCCTTTCTTTGTTTGCCCCGTGAATCCCCATACAATCGGAATTCCTATGGTTTCAATCTCTTTACCATCCACGGTTAATGTCGGAAGACGTTTTGTCACAACAGCTTTAGCTTTGATATAACCCCGATATGAAGTCACTTTAACCGTATCACCTAATTTGATACCTTTTTTATTGGCTAAATTTTCACTTAGTTCAATAAATTGCTCTGGTTGAGTTATCGAAGCTAACCTTGCATGCTGTGTCCAGAAGTGAAAATGTTCTGTGATGCTATAAGTCGTACCAACGTAAGGAAATTCGCTAGCATTCCCTAAGCGAGCCAAATCTTCTTTAAATGCTCGTGCAACTGGACTGCTTATTTGATTTGGATGCAATGGATTATTGGTAATAGGTGTTTCAAATGGTTCATAATGCTCAGGGAATGGTCCATCGACTAATCGATTTAAACAAAATAATCCACCTAAACCATCGTTATTCATGATAAAAGCACCTGCACCAGCACTTGGCGATAATGTTGCTGTAAAATCAGGAACATCATTACCAACCCAGCTTGAGCCATTCCATTTTACTAGAACTCGTTTAGGATCCCATGGTTTGCCGTTTTCATCTGCTGATGCACGATTATAAAGTATACGTCGATTCATTGGCCATGCCCAAGCCCAACCAGCATGAACGCCTTTTCCTGATGGATCGCTTGGATCACGCCTTGCCATTTGGTTGCCTTGCTCAGTCCAAGAACCGCAAAATATCCAAATACCTGATGAAGTTGTTCCGTCTGCTTTTAATTGCGAAAAACCACTGAGTAACTGACCTTTTTTAAGGATAACATTTCCATTTGTATCAGTGATATCTGCAAGCGCACGTCCATTATAATCTTTGGCTAGCTCTTCGGCTGCTGGACCTTCAGGATTTTGATAATCCCAAACTAAATTATCAATTGGCTCGTGATAAGCGCCTCCTTCTTCGGCATATAGCTCTTTAATTCTTAAAAAGATACGCGCAATAATTTCAGGATCATATAATGCTTCGTAAGGCGGTCTAGCTGCTGCCCAATGCCATTGTAGCCAACGAGAAGAGTTAACAATTGTTCCGTTTTCTTCAGCAAAACAGTTTGATGGTAATCTAAATACTTCGGTTTGAATTTTGCTAGAATCCACATCATTTGATTCACCGTGGTTTTTCCAAAATTCCGCGGTTTCGGTCGGCATAGGATCGATGCTAACTAAGAATTTTAAGTTAGATAAACCTTCACGAATACTATTTTTATCGGGTAGTGCGGCAAGCGGGTTAAAGCCTTGGCAAATAAAACCATTGGCTTGTCCATCACGCATCATTTTACTGAATCTTAAAACATCATAGGTTTTATCCCATTTTGGTAACCAATCAAATCCCCAATCGTTATCTTGAGTCGATTTATCACCGTACATTGATTTCATAAAGCTAACAAAGAATTTTGGATAATTTCCCCAAAAATTCACTTCACTTGGGCCAAGTGGTTTTGGTGTTTTTTCATCTAGATACTGAGCAAGTGAAACTTGAGACTCTTTTGGCAAATCAAGATAAGCAGGCAGGCGATTTGACAACAAACCTACATCGGTTAAACCTTGAATATTTGAATGCCCACGCAGTGCATTAATGCCTCCACCCATAACACCAATATTGCCTAAAAGAAGCTGAATCATGGCTGCAGTACGGATAATTTGTGAGCCATAAGTGTGCTGAGTCCAACCTAATGCATATAAAAAGGTTGCGGCTCTATCATTGGTTTTGGTACTAGCAAGTGAGCGGCAGACATGTAAAAAGCCATCAATTGGGCTACCAGTTACCTTATTGACCATTTCGGGTGTATAACGGCTAACGTGTTGTTTTAATAAATTCCAAACACAACGAGGATGGCTTAGTGTTTTATCCCGAAGTGCGTAACCATTTTCATCTTTTTGATATGCCCAACTAGTTTGATCGTATTGACGATTAGTTGCATCATATCCACTAAACAATCCGCTATTGGCATCAAAATTAAAATCATCACGCACAATTAAACTAGCATTACTGTGTGTTACCAAATACTCAAAGTTAACTTCGTTGTGAGTAATCAGATAATTAATAATACCAAGTAAAAAAGCAATATCAGATCCTGAACGAATCGGTACATAGTGATCGGCAACTGAAGCCGTTCGCTGAAAACGAGGGTCAATAACAATTAGTTCTGCGCCATTATTAATTTTAGCTTCAATTGCCCATTTAAAACCAACTGGATGGGCTTCTGCGGCATTACCGCCCATGACAATAACAACATTGGCGTTTTTGATATCATTCCAGTTGTTAGTCATTGCTCCTCGACCAAATGTAGCTGCTAAGCTAGATACAGAAGGGCCATGGCAAACTCGTGCTTGAGTTTCAAGACTTAACATACCTAATGCACGAGCAACTTTAAATGCTAACCAACCTGTTTCATTACTTGCAGCCGATGTAACAAGCCACCCTGTTGTTGTCCAGCGGTTAACTGTTGTGCCTTTCTCATTTTTCTCAATAAAATTTTTATCTCGGTCAGCTTTCATCAAACGAGCTATACGGTCAATAGCCTCATCCCAACTTATTTTTTGCCATTTATCAGAACCTGGCGCGCGGTATTGGGGGTATTTAACACGATTTTCACTTTTTATAAAGTCAACTACACCAGCACCTTTAGGACAAAGTGAGCCACGACTAACAGGATGATCAGGATCGCCTTCTATATGAAATATAGATGATTCGGCATTTTTAGCTCCATCACCACGACTATAAAGTAACATTCCACAACCAACTGAACAATAAGTACAGTTATTACGAGTTTCTTTAGATTTGAGTAATTTAAATTGGCGAGTTTGTGCAAGCGCCAAATTAGGCGCTAATCCTAGTGTGGCTACCGTTGTTCCTGCCATACCACCAGCGCAGATCTTAAAGAACTGCCTACGGTTAAATAGCATATGGACTCCTTAAAAAGCTGACATTATTTGATTTATTGTATTGGAAGTTATTAACATCCTTATTAATTGTAATGATAATATTTAATGGCATGGAAATAAAGGGAAAAACGGATATGAATTCACAAAGTTTGATATATATCAAAAAATAAATCTTCAACAGCTTAATTTATGTCACATATGGTAAAAAATGATATTAATATAAAAAAGTTTCAGAAAAACTAGGTTTCAGTATAAATACGTTTTTGGATAAAAAAGAATTTTTGTGATCGATTTAAAAAAGAAATCCTAAAAAATAGGCTCTTTTAGACTATGATTTACTTTCAATAGTTAAAGGCTACATCTTCTTTTTGATTTTTATACAATAGCCCTGTGGACATTATATAATTTTCCACAAGGCTATTATCAAAGATTAGATAATAAAAATAATCACCCAATCTAGTCAACTTATTATTAAAATCAATAAGTTGACTTCAAGCTAGTGCTCATTTATCACACAGTCGGGTAGCAACGACACATTACTGTGTCGCCGCCCCCTAAGAACTGTACAAGCGAATTTCTCCGCATACAGCTCAAGCCTTCCTATTAACTTATTGCTAAGTCGGTTTCAATACGTCTAACTTCAGTGCATGAACTTTAGTATGACATACAGGGTGTAATAATATTCTGTTTTCCAGCTTATTATCTCCCCCATGTACACGGTATATAATATGATGGTCATGCCAACCTGTCTCTTTTGTGATAGGTAACTGACATAATCCACAACGCCCTTTTTGTTCTTTATACAGCCTTTGCCATTGACTTCTGTGCGAATAATCTTCGTACATCCGTTTTTGGTAAAGCGTTTCGCCGTATAATTCCCATTCAGGTAAAAACGGATTGTATTCCGATTTCACCTTTACATGACGTTTAATTTCTGTCTTACTGCACAGCAGTAATTCCATCCATTTCTTTTCACCATGTCGATTTATTGTGTGTGTGCCAAATATCCAGTCCCTGTTTTGTATCCTTGTAAAATATTTCTCTTTTACAAATCGTTTCCGTCTGTTACTGTGTCTTCGACAACACCAACGCCAAATCGCTTTCCAGACTAAATGGTCTACTTTACTGTACGTTTCTTTAGCAACAATGCTACGGTGATAGTTAGCCCATCCCCTTAACATTGGATTTAATTTTGCTATTAGTATGTCCTGCTTAACCATCTTCATTGCACTTATTGTCTCTTTTACCTTGCGATAAAATGCTTTCACATTCTTTTTGCTTGGTTTAATCAACAATTTGCCTTTAAATGATTTTACTGTCCACCCTAAGAAATCAAATCCTTGCTCGATATTAACAATGCGCGTCTTTCTTTCAGATAAGGTTAGTCCTCTCTCTTTCAAAAATTCACGCATTACTGGTATAACTTCATTTTCCAGTAATTCTTTCGAACTTCCGGATATAATAAAATCGTCCGCATATCGAACCATATACACCTTATTGGCTCGCCGTTGTCTATTTCCTACTACACCGAAGTGTTTCGTTAATAGTTCGTCCATACCATCCAGTGCCATGTTCGCCAAAGTCGGTGAAATAATACCCCCTTGCGGTGTACCTTCCTCCGTCCGCTTGACCTGTCCCATATCCACTACACCCGATTTTAACCATTTTGCTAATATCCGCTTATTCATCGGAATATTTTCAATTAACCAATCATGGCTTATATGGTCAAAACATCCCTGTATGTCGGCATCCAATACCCATTGCGCCGTTTGTCTCATTTGACTCCCTTTGCGTGAGAATATCTTATGCACGTGGCTAATCGCATCCGCCGTTGAGCGGTTGATGCGAAATCCATATGAGTTTTTATCTGCTGTAGTTTCAGCAACAGGCTGTAAAGCAAATAAGTACAGCGCTTGCATTGCTCTGTCTTTCATGGTCGGAATGCCTAATGGGCGCTTCTTTCCATCCGATTTCGGAATATAAACCCGCTTTAGTGGCTTCGGTCTATATCCTTTACTTGTCAGCGTTGCAATCGCTTCCCATTTACTCTTTGGTGTTGACCATGTTACTTTGTCAACGCCTGCCGTTCTTTTACCTCTGTTTTCCGTCACCCTTCGCACTGCCAATTGCTTGGCGTACGTTGAGCGTGTTAGTAACCTTTGTAAGCGTTTAACCTTACGGTAGTCACCTTCAATTGTTGCCTTCGCAATCCGTACCTGCAACCCTTTAACATGTTTTGTTGCTTTGACCCAATCAATCTTGTGCCATAGCTCATTCATGTCAGGAGTCGCTGGAGCTGGACTACTTTTAACTTTTTGGTTAAACTTAGTGTACTCTTTCATACTTACTCCTGTAGTAACAGAAATAAGCAGAAATCTACTTGGTTTTTTTGTGAATAATTTCTTCTATCGTGAACGGAGAGAAGAATTATTCAGTGGGCCAAATAAATTCTACTTCTCTGTCACATGGTAAAATTGTTAGAGTAGGGAAATGGGCTTGTTTAACTTGCCTGTTTCCTTCCTCACCCAATCATTCCCGAAGAAATGACCACAAAAGGATTAGCCAACATCTTACGATGAAAGACCAGTTAGAAGTCTGCACCCTTTCGGGTTAGGTCATGTTTCATACCCTATATCAGCCATTACAGCCAATCATTCGCTTTCTCTAACCTCCCTTACCTGCACCCCCAACAGTATCGCTTGCGCTCTACCTGCCTTTCGGCGGAAATACAGGCTTACCAAGTTCCATTATTATCACATAAATAGTTAAGATGCTGCCTGTTCGCCGATAGTGTTTATGATGACGTATCCCCAATGTAAAAAGAGATATCCCACTATATACCTTTTTGGTTAGAGCTTGTCAGTAGCTTAAGCTCTTTACAATTCACGACGTTTATCAGCAATTCACTTACGTTCATCTTTCTATTTAGCCTAGCCCCTCATGACATGCTACTTGCCATTACTTAATGTTACCTCACGATACGCATTAACCTTGCTATTCCTCAAGGGGGTACATTGTCAGGAAGCTCCATACCAGACCGTTGCCAATCTCGCACTATCCCTAGGCTACTGTTAGTCATATAACAGGTTGACTCATATTTTATATAACATAGTGCCTATAAAATATGCCAACAATGATAATAACAGCTTGTGCACTTATTTAACTTCACAATAGGTCAATTCTAGCTTAAACTATATGCTGATGGGTTCTTTCGTTTCCTTGGTCAA
>NZ_LZHH01000070.1 GCF_001690595.1 Gilliamella sp. Choc5-1 | reverse complement strand
TCACTAAAAAAGGTCAGGCGGTTGCCTGTAATGCCATAATACTGTATTTTTAAGTTTGCATAAAAAAGCAGAAAAGTAGATAACTCTTTTCTGCTTATCATCCTAGCGAACATCCTAACCATTCTTTTTATAGTAGCGATATAATCTGATGGATAAAATGATTAAAGATCGATAAATGGGAATGTTTCCCTGAACAATTTTTCGATTTCTGGGTGTTTTTTTAAGGCTTCTAATGCTTGTTCTTCATTAAAAGATACATCGTCTTTGCGTAACTTTCGACCTCTCCTTACTCTTATACCATAAACAGCCCTACCTTGCGCTTTCGTACGCCTCCAATAAGGAAAAAATCCAAGCAAACGATCTAACTCAGTAATTGTTCCATTAAAATCAATCAAATCAAAAATATAATCCGGTAAATCGCTTACTTCATTTTCGCCAATGACTTTTTCGGCCCAACGATTGACCTCATCCATATTGATAACGCCACATAATAAACAACAAACTACAAAACCAATAGTCTGATCATTGCCTTTTACTAATCCTAACATATTTATTTCCCCTTAGATGCAGAAATTACACTTAAAATAATGTTCACAATCGCTTGGTAAGAAGATTTAATAAAATTATTTTAAATTGTCTGCGATGTATTGTGTTAAAGCATTAAGATCATCAAATGCAATTGGGCCAAACTCTGGTTCATATTTTGCTAAATACTCTTCAGATACTAATCCATTCTTTTCAGCTAAAGCTGTTACTTCCCTAACTCTTAATGGTCTTATAACCCAGTTAGTTCCCTGTAATGGTTCTCGTTTATGTTTATGAAGTTCCCATTTAATAAAACCACGATAGTTATTTATAAGAAATTTTAATTTATTAATAATTTCTTCCGATTCATTTTCAAACCGAAATGCGACAAATGGAGGTATATCTGAACAATCTTTTTTTTCTAATCGATTATTAATTCTTATCTGTGGATATCTCTGATTATAGCGTCTCCACTCAAGAGGACTAACCGCTTCAATTATATTTAATAATTCACCTTCACTATCGGATATTTTATATATAGACATATTATTTTTTCCCATTTAAACCATATAATTTGTTAGAAATTATAACTCCATCAGGATTGATCGCTTTTATGTGTTTTTTCCAGTCGCCCTTTGGTATTGGTTGTGATGACAAACGAATGTCATAAATGTATTTATTATCGGTATAAACTTGGTGATAATATTGACCAATTTCAATTCTTCCATTTTCAAAAACATTCAATTGACCTTTATTTTTGGGGCGAACTTCAATAATTTTTCCTTTACCATCAGCAATATTTAGAAGTTTTTCTGCAATTTCAGAGCAATCCAGACCACTACATTTTGCCATATTTTTAAATTTATCACTTTTAAGGGCATCAGTTACAGTTTGATTAGGAGGAAAATCAGCATTTGGTAGTCTAACTAGCCTATCTAAACCTTCTATTGTTTCAGTGGCTGTATCATTAACCTTTTTTCCAACAATTCCTTCAAACCCATTATTTTCAACTTTAATTAACCCTAACGGATCAACCCAATTTATCGGATCACTACCGGCATATTGGTAACTATTTAGTCCGCCTAGTATACCGAGCGGATCTTGGGTGATATATCTGCCTGTAAATGGGTCGTAATAGCGATTAATATTATAATGTAAACCTGTCTCCTCATCAAAATATTGTCCTTGAAATCTGAGTGGATTGACGGGTTTAATATTATTTTCAGCTTGTGGCCAGTGTTCATAGGTGATTTCGCCATAGGCGCTGTATTCGCATTCATAGACAGTGTCGCCAAGGCTGTCTGTAAGGCGATGAGGAGTGCCTAAGTAGTTATTTTGATACCAGTAGGTTTTTAACTTTTCTGACTGTCCTGCTTTTCCAAGGATTTGGGCAAGGGG
>NZ_LZHH01000069.1 GCF_001690595.1 Gilliamella sp. Choc5-1 | reverse complement strand
CTTCATGGGGTGGTTACCGCATTTAGTCAGCTATCGGTCAGTAAAGAGCAAGCGCATTATCAAGTTGTTTTATCATCCCGCTTAGCGTTGTTAGCCATGAAAAAACAGTGTGCCATTTTTCAAAACCAAAGCGTGGTAAGTGTAGTGGAATCGATACTGCGCAGCCATGGTTTTACCGGCATTGATTACCGCTTGGAATTAAAAGACACCTACCCGTCTCGAGAATTTATTACCCAATGGCAAGAAAGTGACCTTGAGTTCATACAACGCTTATTGGCGGATGTAGGGATTTGGTTTCGCTTTGAAACCCATGCTGAGCACAACTGTGATGTCATGGTGCTAAGTGATTATGAGCAAGGTTATGCTCAGGTTGCCGACATAGATAACAAACCACCGAGTGGCACCTTAGATGGTGGCACTGAAAGCGTTTGGGATATTCGCTTACACAGTGCCGTGGTGGCCTCATCAGTTGAGGTAAATGATTATAACTATCGAACCGCCAATACGGATTTGCACAAAGACATCAATACCCAACCGAAAAGCACCACCACCTATGGCACAGATTACCGTTATGAAGAGCACTACAAAGGACTCAATGATAACGGTCAAGTTAAGACTAGTGATAACAATTCTAGTGAAATTAGCATCGAAAGTGGTGAATGGTATGCACGCCTACGGCACGAACAAAAAATCAGCCAACAAGTTATTATTCACGGTAAAAGCAACCGCTACGCGCTAGCACCGGGTCAATGGATTAACCTCAACGGCAGTCCACTGAATAATATCAATGACGGCGTAATTATTTTAAGTGTACAAGGACACGGTAACCGCACCGATGCATACGAGCTCGAATTTACTGCGATTCCTTATCAGGCATTAACGCTCTACCGCCCGACGCCTATCCGCTGGCCCCAAATCAGCGGCACCTTGCCGGCAAGGGTCACCAGTCCCGACAATGACACCTATGGCTATATTGACACTCAAGGACGCTACCGCGTTAAATTTAACTTTGACCTAAAAACATGGAAAAATGGCGAAGAAAGCCTTTGGATACGTTTAGCCAAACCGTATGCAGGCAGCACCTATGGCTTTCACTTTCCCTTAATTGACGGCACCGAAGTGGCCATTGCCTTTATGAACGGCAACCCCGACCGGCCCTATATTGCCCATGCCATGCACGACAGTGCCCACCCTGACCCTATCACCACCATCAACAAACACCGCAATGTCATTCGCACCCCGGCTAATAACAAACTGCGCATGGATGATAAACGCGGGCAAGAGCATATCAAACTGGCCACCGAATACGGCAAAACGCAACTTAATATCGGTCACTTAGTTAACGAAAAAAAACAACCCCGCGGTGAAGGTTTTGAACTACGCACCGACGAATGGGGCGCCATAACAGCTGCACGGGGATTATACTTAACCACCCAAACCGAGCCCAAAGCGCAAGGCAAACAGCTCGACATGCAAGCCGCCATTACCCAGCTTGAAAATGCGCTATCCATTGCCAAAGCCCTACAAAATGCGGCTACTCAGTCTGAAGCCCACGGTGCAGACACTGACAGCCAAGAACAACTTAACAAAACATTAAGCCAACTGACCCAAAGCGGCATACTTGCCTATGCCCAAGAAGGCATTGCCTTAACCAGTCCACAAAACATTCAACTCTCCACCGGCAACAGCGTTACTTTAACCAGTGAAAACCAAACTGACATTGCCGCCTTAAAAAACCTTACCCTCTCATCGGGCGAAGCGATGGGCTTATTTGCCCACAAATCAGGCATGAAACTGTTTGCCAACCAAGGCGATATTGTGGTGCAAGCCCAAAACGCCAACCTCAACATGGCCGCCAAGCAAGATATCAAAATTGACAGTGTCGATGGTGAGCTCACTGTCACCGCAAGCGAACAGCTTACGTTAATGTGTGGCGGTTCATATATAAAAATCAGCAGTGAAGGCATTGAACTTGGCACACAGGATAATGTTTATCTGAAGTGTAATGTCATGCAGAAAATGGGGGTAACAGATATGAGTATTGATGATTTATCTTTACCCGACATTATTGGTGATTATGCAGTTAAATTTATATGTAAAGATGAATCAGGAAAAATCTACGCCAATGAACGTTACATTGCTACGCTCCCCAATGGCAAAAAGGTGCAAGGTCAAACCGATAAAAATGGATATACACAAGCATTTCATTCTGTGGATGAAAACGAAACAATCACCCTGGAATTAATTAGTAGGTAAGTTTAAATATGCCAAATGATGATGAAAATACTCAAAGATGTAAAGTTTTTACAGCCCAAACCAGTAAACTTGAAAATGGCAAAGTAGCCATTAAAGAAGTTGTATTAAAAAATGTGCCGACACCGTTATTTGTGTTATTTGCGTATGGAGGGCATGGTGCTATAGAACTTGAAAAAGCAGCAAGAAATAAACAATTAAGATTACGAAAAAAATACCCTGATGCTGAAATCAGAATTATAGAAGGTTTTCTTTATCCCAATGAGTTTAAGCAAGAGTGGACAAAATTATATAATGAACTCACATCTCCCGAAACATCTTGTCAATATGCTTTATGGCAAATTCACTATTTTGGTCATGGCGGGCATGATGCGCTTTATTTACAAGGAAAAGGAAATAATATCCATTTTAACGATCAAGACAATATGGAAGTTTTACCTTGGCATCCTAACGAAGGGATTTTTGTTTTACACTCCTGCCGAGGTGGAGCATATGAAGATACTTGTGATAAAGATATGATTGAACAACAAATTTGTTTGGCTAAAACGATTTCAGAAAAGCAAAAAACTCGTTGTTTAGGGCAAGTGACTTATGGTAATTTTGCTGCCGATATTGGAACTTTTAACCAAGATATAATTGTAGGTATAGGGGGAATTATTGTAGCGGCATCTGAAACTACAACAGCAGAACAAGACGCAGAAGTTTTCAAATATCGTCCAGACCGAGTATCTAATAAAGCTATTTTACCATTCGCATCTTGTGCCCTATGGGGATATGCTTTAGTTACGGGTGATACGCTTGAAAAAACTTTGTTACGAAAGAAAGATTATGAAGAAAAACTACTTAAACAAGGCGTAATAAATCCTATCTATCCTATTTATGAAGAAATAAAAAAACTTGCACCTAAAAAACAAATTCTACCTTGTCGAGTATTTAATAATGGCACGTTAGAACCACGTATTGTGGAAATTGATGTCTTTAATCAAAATGATTTGGAGTATATTTAATGAATTACCTAAAAAAAATAATATCGATAAAGAAAAAATTTAAAATTTTAGTTATTGGTCTTTTTGCAATTATCGGTATTGTGTATTTTTATTTTGATCATTTATTAAATTTAGATGATAACCTTGTTCAACCGGAAACTATAATTATGGACTATACAATTTATCCTTCAACTATTCCTGAAAATGAATTATTACGCATAGACGAAGCTGAACAGCTATATAGGCATGCATTCGACGATCAAGTATTCTATGGTGTTGTTGATCCTGATAGCTTAGTAAAGTTTATTAAGCATGCTTGGCAATGGGATAAAAATGCGATGCCTTATTATTATGATCTGCTTCATTGGGAAGATTTGTATGATGGAAGCGGAAAAGAAGAAGTAATGATGTCATTTACCGAGTTTATGCGTAAATATCGCGATCAGTTAGTAGATAATGCCGGTAACCCACTAGTTGAACCTAAAGTGTTTAGAAGTATTAAAATGAGAGGTTATTTATGGGATAAATTTGCCGATTTAAAATATCCCTATTTTGCTTACCGAAAAAGCTGGTGGTATAGCCCTTGTGGATATAATGAAAAAGGAATAGCACATCCATGTCCAGATGATAAATTAGAAAAAAGCATTGAATATTTAAACTATGCTATTGACGGGGGGTATCATTGCTACGAAAAATTGATAGCCCAAATGTTATTTCAACAAGGCGACCATTATAAAGATGAACATTATAAAAAGATTAATAAATTAACCGAATATCGCAAATCGTTAAAATTAGAGGATTTGAAACTGCCGATTGATTATGCGCAGTTAATGGCGGAGCATAGCTCGATTATTGGTATATTACGGGTTACTGAAGCCTATTTATATGGATTAGGCCGTGAGCATGATATTGTTAAAGCCTATGCGTGGTCACTATTAAGTGATTATGCAAAACAAAAAATCGAGGAACAAGGTAACAATTTAGCGTGGGATTCTGAGCAACTTCCCCCAGTTTGGGAATATAACAAGGAAATTCAAACTCGTTTAGAAAAAATTCTTAATCCAGCACAACAACAAGCCGCCCAAGATTATCTGTCTGAGTTAAAAAACAAGATTATTGATTGGAATTATAATCG
>NZ_LZHH01000068.1 GCF_001690595.1 Gilliamella sp. Choc5-1 | reverse complement strand
CGTTTAACGGTGTATTTTGATACCAGCAATAAGGCTTTCATCACCCGAGCAATGTAACGGCGTGACACCCAAATATTCTCTTTTTGTAAATCAAAACGAATTCGTCTTGTACCATAAGACTGATAGCTCTGATTAAATAGCGTCACGATTTTATCGGCATAAAGCCCTACTGATTTTTGTCTATTCAATTTACACTGATAATAAGCATAATATCTTGATAATCCTAAATATTGACATAGCTTTGTTATGCTATAACGATGTTGATTTGCTTTTAGGATAGCGATTTTCGCCCTATTATCAGTGCTGCTTGCTTTAGAATATCGTTTTCCATACGCAGCTGTTTAAGCTCTTTACGCAACGCGATTAGCTCTTGTTCTTGTGGACTGCGATTATCTTTTGTTTTAAATGAGCCACTTTGGCTTGATTGCGTTATCCAACGGTCCAAAGCTGATGGTGTCAAATCATATTCGGCAACGATTTCACTACGTGATTTACCATGTTGATAAAGACTGACCATTTGGTGTTTAAAATCATCTGTGAATGTTCGTCTTTTGCGTTTAATCTTATTCATATTTGTTTCTTTTTTAGTTGTGATAAGTTTACCTTACCCCTTAAAAAAGTTGTATGAATTAGTGTAGCCGATCCACATCGTTAACATAAAATGTATGGTGTTATAAATAAAATATTCTAGCTAAACATTTAGTATCGATATATCGCATTTTGCTAAAATACGTTTTTTATAGCGATTTAGTTAAATCTATGATGGTAATTGTTTTTTTATGATATAACCGCCATACCTTTCGTTTGTGATACGGCGTTAATTTTGTTTAATTCTCATCAAAAGTTGTCACTCAAATTAAACTTGAGTTATTATAAAAAAGTAAAATAAAATTATTCGGTGACTCCATTTTTAAAAATAGATAAATCTCTAAATTGATTAATTTCATTACATGTTTGTTTACCATTAACAAGTTGTATAATTAGATCAATAAATTGTTCTAATAATTTGTCCATTTTGACCCCATTTACTAATTGCCCAGCATCAAAATCAATCCAGTTCTTCTTTTTTTGAGCCAGAGCTGAATTGGTTGAAATTTTTACGGTTGGTACTACACCACCATAAGGAGTTCCTCTTCCTGTGGAAAATAGCACCATATGACAGCCTGCTGCGGCTAATGCTCCTGTTGCAACAGCATCATTACCAGGAGAAGATAATAAATTTAACCCAGTTTTTTGAAGTCTTTCACCATATTCTAAAACATCAATAACTGCACTATTTCCCGCTTTTTGTGTGCAACCTAAAGATTTGTCTTCTAGTGTAGTAATACCGCCTACTTTATTGCCTGGGGAGGGATTTTCGTAAATAGGTTGATTATATGACATAAAATAATGTTTGAAGTTGTTAACCATATTTACGGTTTTTTCAAATGTTTGTTTATTAATACAGTGAGACATTAAAATCGTTTCTGCACCGAACATCTCGGGAACTTCAGTTAGTACACTTGTGCCGCCATGTATAATTATATAATCAGAAAATTTGCCTAATAATGGGTTAGCAGTAATGCCAGATAATCCATCAGAGCCACCACATTCAAGGCCAAATTTAAGTTCACTTAGTTTACCTTGTTGACGTTGATCAGATTTCATTATTTGATATAGTTCGTGCAAATAGTTGACACCTTCTGTAATTTCATCTTCAATGTCTTGAGCGATCATGAAACGCACTCGTTCATTATTATACTCTCCAAGGCTTTCTTTAAATGCCTTAACTTGATTATTTTCACAACCTAAACCAATAACTAAAACACCACCTGCATTAGGATGTTTGACCATATCTTGTAATATGGTTTTAGTGGTTTGATGATCGAGACCTAATTGTGAACAACCATATGGGTGTGAAAGTAGATGAACACCATCAAAATTAGATGATTTTTGTAAGGGCTCTTGAGAAATATCAGCTAAAAACTGTTTACGAATCTGTTCAGCAATACCATTAACACAGCTCACAGTAGGAATGATCCAAAGTTCATTACGAATACCAACATCTTTATTTTTTCTTCGATAAAGATTGACTTCTTTATCGCTAATTTGTGTTGAGATTTCCTTTATAGATGGTTGATATTGATACTCATTAAGCTCACCAAGATTCGTTTTTACGTTATGAGTATGTACATGTTCGCCTATTTTAATCGCCTGTGTTGCATGGCCAATAGGGAAACCGTACTTTACAATATTTTCACCTTGTTCAATTGGTTTAATTGCTATTTTATGACCTGAAGGAATATCCTGTAACACAATGATTTGGTGTTGAGTTACCAATGGTTCGCTAATGATTATATCGCCTTGATGTAATGGCTCTAATGCAATAATGACGTTATCATTATCGTTTATTTTAATTGTTTTTTTCATAAACTCATTCCTATAATGCACAATTCCGCTATTTTTATAGCGGAATTAATTGGAAAACTGTTATTATGTTAACTGATTTTTATTACTGATTTTAGTCGAGCACTAGGATCATCTTGCATTTCTTTGAATGCCTTTTCAGCATCAGTTAATTGGTATACATCAGTAATGATTTTTTTAACATCACATTTTCCTGAGCTGACTAGATTGATTAATTCGATAAAGTCTTTTTTGAGAGCATTACGAGAACCAAAAATATCTAACTCTTTTGTTTGAATTTGAGTAAAGGCAAAATCTAATTTTTGCTTACTAACACCAACTAAACCAATGCGACCTCGGTAAGCTGCGGCATCAATGCAATTTTGGAAAGTTTGTGGTAACCCAGCACATTCAATGCAAACATCAAAACCATCACCTTGAGTGAAGTTTTTTACTTTTTCTTCAAAATTTTCTTTATCTGTTCGAATAACACCTTTTGCACCTAATGATAAAGCTTTATCTAATCGTGATTGCATGACGTCACTTACATAAACCTCAGCCCCTTTTAATATAGCAGCCATAACAGCAAATAAACCGATAGGTCCGGCACCAACAATTAATACTCTATCTCCTTCTTTTACAGATGTGCGTTGAACTGAATGATAGCTAATGCAAAATGGCTCAATCATTGAAAGTGTTAATGCATCTAATCCTTTACCATCATAAATACGTTCAATTGGCATACTGTAATATTCTCTAAAAATACCATCACGCTGTGCGCCAAGTGTTTGATTCCGTGTGCAGCAATTGATAAACCCACGTCGGCAAGAGTAACATATACCACAATTAAAGTAAGGATTTGCTGTAACAATCATCCCTTTTTCGATTCCATGCTCATTATCATCTACTTCAACAACTTCGGCCGAAAATTCATGACCAGGAATGCGAGGATAACTAGCATAAAGAAAAGTACCTTTGTACGTCCCCATGTCTGAACCACAAATCCCACCATATAATACTCTTAAGATTGCTTCTCCCTTTTGTAAAGTGGGTTTTTCCATTTCTTTGATTTCAACTTTTCCAGGTTCTGGAATAACAATATATTTCATTTTAGGCATTAATTTGACTCCTAAGGTTTAATGGTTTGGAATATAATCTTTAATATCATGGGATAAAATATTTTCCAGATATTCCGTTACTAAATCGTTTAATCCAGCAATATGATTTAAATCTATTCCCCAATGCTCTGTCATTTTTAAGATGTTTGTGACTAATGTTTTTACATCATTTTGGTAAAGAGGGTACCATTGATTAAATTTTGCTAATAAATGTTCATCATCAGTTAATGGAATAGTTTGGCCTTGATACTCTCCACGATAAAAGGCAATAAGAGCAGCTAAAGCAAAGGAAATATATTTTGGCGGTTGGTTAAATTGTTTGCTATAGGTTAATAATTGTGGTAACAAACGAGTTTTGAATTTCGTTAATGAATTTAATGAAATAGACATTAATTCATGTTTAATGAATGGATTTTTAAAACGTTTTAATACTTCATCAGTAAATTGTTTTAACTGATCCTGATCCAAAGATAGAGTCGGGATCACTTCTTGAATTAGGAGATTTTTAACAAATGTTTCAATTTGCGGATTATCCATACATTGACCTACAGTACGCAGTCCAGCAAGATAAGCGACGGGAACCATAGCTGTATGAGCGCCATTTAAGATGCCAACTTTTCTTTCTTTGTAAGGTTTGATATCATCAACAACTAAAATGTTTAAGTCTGCTTGGTTAAGGTTTAATTTTTGTTTTAACCAATTTGGTCCTTGGATAACAAATAAATAAAAGTATTCTGCTGTATCTAAAAATTGGTCTTGGTAGCCCAGTTGTTGTTCAATTTGTGTGGTCTCATCTTTTGGGTAACCTGTTACAATACGATCTACTAATGTTGAGCAAAATGTATTACTTTCGTTTATCCACGTAATAAAACTATCACCAAGTTGCCACAAATTTGCATATTCTAGTACCAACTCTTTTAGCCTTTCGCCATTATAATCAATTAGTTCACATGGAATAATAATTAAACCTTTATCCCTTTTTCCGGTAAAAAATTCGAATCGATGATATAAAAAACACGTTAATTTCGCAGGGAAGGTTGTTGGCGGTGTATCGGTTGCTTTATCTTTATCGCTAAATGTTATTCCTGCTTCAGTGGTATTGGAAAAAATAAATTCTAAGTCAGGATTTTCAGCACATTTTAAATATAATTGATAATCTTGATATATCAAAATTTCTCGGTTAACGGAATAGATAATTCGAGGTGTTGCAATAGCATCACCTTGTTCATTTAGCCCACGAACAATTGTGGTATAAAGCCCATCTTGTTCGTTGATTGATGGTTGATGGGTATCAATCGGTCTTACAATAGTTACGCCACTATTGAAGTCTGTTTTTTGGTTTAGATTATCAACAATCCAATCAACAAATGCTCTTAAAAAATTTCCTTCACCAAATTGGAGGATTTTTTCAGGATAGCTAGGACCAGGAAAATTAGATCTATTTAGTTGTTTATTCATATAATAGTTCTCTTTATTAAGTTATTAGCTAGTAAGTAAAGAGAACTATAAAAGAAGATAAAAAGTAGTATTTATTTTTTTAGTTGTTTCGTGTTGAATATAAAAATTTTTTGTTTTTTATCTGTTTTTTATAGGTAATGTTCCACCAATTGATTCTTGCATTGATGTTTTAGCTGTATTTAAATGTCGGCACAACGCTGAGATGGCAGCCTGTTCATTTTTTTGTAAAATTGCTGTTAATACTGCAATATGCTCCGATACAGCAATACTATTACGTTCTTTTAAATTACTGTTATCCCACTGATAATGAAAATGAAATATAACAGAAATTAAATCAAAAGACTGCATGAAAAAAGGATTATCATTACAAGATAAAATTAACTGATGAAAATCACGATCGAGTGTTGAAAAAAGTGTATATTCATCTTGAATGTTTTTTTGAAAATTCTTATGGCGTTGTAATAACTCTCGTGCTTTTATCCAGTTGATATGATTATCAGGTTGGATCATAAATGCTTTAAGAGCAAATATTTCTAAAACACTCCTAAATTCATAAAGATTTTCTACATAATCTTTACCAAATGTAACTAGTTCCCACTCTCCCTTTTTTATGTTATTAATAAGCCCATAATGTAAAAAACGTAATAAAAATTCACGAACAACAATGGGATTTACATTTGTGTCTTTAGCTAGTTGAATTTCATTAAAATTATCGCCTGGTAATAATTTCTTGTTATTTATTAAATGGTAAAAATAGGTTTCGAATTTTTTATCTTGAACCGATCTTTTTTCAAAAATACAAACTATCTTATCCTCATTTGTTGGTTCTCGTAATAAATGGTATTCATTGTTATTCAATAGTAGGATTTCTTTTTTGCACAAATGCTCAAGTACTGCCCGGATAGTTGTTCTACTAACATTAAATGCATCAGCAAGAATTGAAATAGAAGGTAATGGAAATGATAATATTTTGTTATTAATGCAATCAATAAATTGATTAATGGTATTTTGCCTTAATGTTTGACTTCTGCCCATATTATTTTTCTCGATAATGTTATTATAATAATAAGAGTTTAAGAAAATCCTACCAAATATTTTTAATAGGATCTTCTAATAAAATGGCTAAGTTATAAAGTAGTTTGATTTTCTGTAATTGGTTTAATATCTTTCAATACAAATAAGTAGACAAGTGCTCCTATTGCACAAGCACAACCTGAAACTACTAACGCATACATAAATGAGCCTGTTGCACCAATAATATATCCTGTTACAATTGGACCTAATATACCTCCGCAATTTGAAACCGTATTTTGGATCCCGCCTAAAACAGATGTCATATTTCTTGGCGCAACATCGCCTGGTAGGCACCAAATGGCTGAACCAGCAAAAGCAAGACCAATATATGAAATACAAAGCAGAGTCATCATTATGGCTATAGAATTAACTAAACCAGCAAATGAAATTGATGTTGCAATTAACATACCACCGACCAGATTAAGTTTTCTGGCAAGATTAATGTTATCTGTTTTTATGTAAATAAAGTCAGTTAACCAACCTCCAATCCATTGTCCAATGATTCCACATAAAGGCGGTAACATAGCAAGAATGCCCATTTCAGTTAAACTTAAGCCTCGTTCTTTCATTAAATAGGTTGGGAACCAAGTAATAAAAAAGTAGACTGCGTAATTAAGCATAAAAAATCCAATACACATGGCAAGCACATTACGATATTTTAATAATTGATACCATTTCATTGGTTGTATAGTATCTATTCCTTCTTTTTTGATTTGACCGTCACGAATGTATTTTAATTCTTTTGTACTGATGCTAGGGTGTTGTTCTGGGTTTCGATAAACACATAACCACCAAACAACCCAAATAAGCCCTAAAGCTCCACAAATAAAAAACGCAGCATGCCAACCCCAGGCAGCAATAATCCAAACCACAAGAGGCATGGTGAATGCCGTACCAAAACGTGAACCACTATCAAATAGTGCAGTAACGCGTCCTCTTTCTCGATCAGGGAACCATTTTGCTGTAATCCCCCCATTACAAGGATATGCGGCAGCTTCTCCAATCCCCATAAACACCCTAGCAAAAATAAAACCGATAGGAGATGTTGCGAGTGCTGTTGCACCTGTTGCTAAAGACCACCAAGTTACCGAACCTGCAAGAGTTGTTCTTTGTCCAAAACGATCTGCAAGGAATCCAGCAGGAATTTGGCAACATGCATAGCTTAAGAAAAATGCAGACATGATCCATCCCATCGCTTCAGGTGAAATATTTAAATCAATAGCAATAATAGGTGCAGCTGCAGACATTACAGTTCTATCTAAATAATTAATCACAATAGCAAATAACATAAGTATTGCTATATGGAATCGAACACGATTATTTCTTTTAGGCATAAAAAACCTCTTACTATAAATTATTTAATAATATATTCAGTTAGTTATATTTTTTTTGATTAAGATAATAAAGGTTACTAACGAATAAGCCATTTCACTAAAATGGCTACAATTAATAGTAGAGAAAAAATTTATTTAGATAAGGAGTTGTTTGTTCGATTGTGGTCTGGATAATATTTTTCTGTTTTTTATTTGTTTTTTTTATTTATTTTTCATTATTTATATTAGAGGTCGTTGAAAGATCAACATCCTCTAATTACTCAATGCGTTTTTGCTGATAAACCACCTTTAAAAGTTGTATATAAATTAACTCTATATGGCGAAAGATTAGAGCTTGTATTGGAGCAACTTTGCTTATGGGCATTGAATGTTTAAGCTTGATATAAGCACCACTTGAAATGAATGAAGATAAATTACTGATTTATTTGTTATGTATTTTGTCAAAAAGTTTCAGGAAACATACTTGTTTAAGTATAAAAGTGGATGGTGAACAACAAAATCCTCACTTGGACAATCTTTAATAGTTATGGTAAATTTTGGGCTTATTTTATGTTATAAAGACTTCTTAATATGGCTTATATACTTACCTACAATGATCTTCCTGAAAATATTCAATCTTGGCAGGGTTTACCGCTTTCATTAAATGGTGGCGAAGTGGTTCCTTTGGATTATAATGCTGGTAAAACAGGTTGGATTATTTATGGCAAAAAGTTAAATAAGACAATCTTGTCAAAATTCCAAGAGCAACTTGCCATGCCAATGGTAATTGTATCATCGTGGAAAATAAAGACTTACCAAATTGTTCGTATTGCAGGTGTTATGCCTAAAAAAGCCAAATCGATTTCATTAACTTTAGGTATTGATGTTGCACCAATTGATAATTTACCTACGCTACGATCCCCTGGATTATTGGTTATGGATATGGATTCGACGGCGATCGGTATTGAATGTATTGATGAGCTTGCTAAATTGCAGGGTGTTGGTGAGCAGGTTGCGGCAGTGACCGAACAAGCGATGCATGGTGAACTTGATTTTGCGGCGAGTTTACGCAAACGTGTGGCAACTTTAAAAGGCGCACATCAAGCTATTTTAGATCAAGTGAAAGATAATTTACCACTTACTCCCGGACTTACTTATTTAGTGAAAGAACTGCATAAAAAAAATTGGCATGTTGCTATTGCGTCAGGCGGTTTTACTTATTTTGCTGATCACTTAAAGCAAAAGCTAAAATTAGTTGATGTTTATGCCAATGAATTAGAGATTAAAAATGGTAAATTAACTGGTAAAGTCACAGGGGAAATTGTTGATGCTAAATATAAAGCAAGAACATTACAGCAGTTAGCCACATCGCTAGATATTCCCATTGAGCAAACGGTTGCGATTGGTGATGGCGCTAATGATTTGATGATGATTCGTATTGCAGGTCTTGGCGTTGCTTATCATGGTAAGCCTAAAGTTGTCGAAAAGGCACGAATTAGTATTAATTATGCTGATTTAACTGGATTATGGTGCATTTTATCAACCAGTTTATTAAGCGAAGGTTAGGAGATTAAATTGGCAAAAGCAGTAAAACGTGCTTATGTTTGTAATGATTGCGGAGCAGATTACCCACGTTGGCAAGGACAATGCAGTTCATGTCACGCTTGGAACACCATTACTGAAGTTAGACTTGCTAGCACTTCATCGCGTAATTATCGATTAACAGGATATGCTGGTAGCAGTATTGGACAAGCTAAAATTGAAAAATTATCTGAAATCAGCTTAGAGGCATTACCTAGGTTTTCAACAGGGTTTTCAGAATTTGACCGCGTGCTTGGTGGGGGCGTTGTACCGGGCAGTGCTATTCTTATCGGTGGAAACCCTGGGGCAGGTAAAAGTACACTGTTACTGCAAACCATGAGTAAGCTATCTTCGCAAATGAATACGCTTTATGTTACAGGTGAAGAATCGCTCCAACAAGTGGCAATGCGTGCTCATCGTTTAGGATTACCCGCTGATAATATCAATATGCTATCTGAAACCAGCATAGAACAAATCTGCTTACTGGCCGAACAATCGCAACCTAAACTGATGGTGATTGACTCAATTCAAGTTATGCACTTAACTGACATTCAATCCTCCCCCGGTAGTGTTGCACAAGTGCGTGAAACAGCAGCTTATTTAACGCGTTTTGCCAAAACAAAAGGCATTGCCATTATTATGGTTGGACATGTCACCAAAGATGGCTCGCTCGCAGGGCCTAAAGTGCTTGAACATTGCATTGACTGTTCTGTCTTATTAGATGGTGATGCTGATTCACGCTTTAGAACATTACGAAGCCATAAAAACCGTTTTGGTGCAGTGAATGAACTTGGCGTATTTGCCATGACCGAACAAGGTCTAAAAGAAGTCAGCAACCCATCAGCTATCTTTTTAAGCCGTGGTGATGAAATGCTACCGGGTAGTTCGGTAATGGTATTGTGGGAAGGAACACGTCCATTACTGGTTGAAATTCAAGCTCTTGTTGATCACTCTATGTATGGCAATCCACGACGCGTGACTGTAGGGTTAGATCAAAACCGACTTGCATTATTACTTGCGGTATTGCATAGGCATGGTGGGCTACAAATGGCCGATCAAGATATTTTTGTTAATGTGGTTGGTGGTGTTAAAGTCACCGAAACCAGTGCCGATTTGGCATTAATTTCGGCTTTAGTATCTAGTTTTCGTAATCGCCCATTACCGCAAGATATCGTTATTTTTGGTGAGATTGGATTAGGTGGTGAAATTCGCCCAGTACCAAGTGGACAAGAACGCATTACTGAAGCGGCTAAACATGGCTTTAAAAAAGCAATTGTACCTATTGCTAACATGCCTAAAAAGAAACCCGAAAATATGCAAATTTTTGGTGTCAAAAAAGTATCAGAAGTATTGGATATTTTAAGTAATTTTTAGATAAAAATTATATTTGCCTTTTACCCAAACCTATCCGCCAATAAGATATCGGCGGATACGATAAATTAAGCAGTTATGCTAGCTTACAATTAAATATTATATGAAATACCAAGTTAAATAAATGTTAATAACAGATCTCATAACATGGCTGATAAGCTGCTCCACCTGGTAACTTCATACGGTCTTGCTTAATAAAACTTCGCAATAAATTATCCATTTGCTTCATAATTTCGCTATCGCCTTGTAGCTTATAAGGACCTTTTTCAGCGATTTGCTTCATACCAAACTCTTTAACATTGCCAGCCACAATACCTGAAAACGCACGGCGTAAATCCGCAGCTAATAGTTCAACAGGTTGATCCTTATGAAGATTTAATGACGCCATATTGTCATGAGTTGGCTCAAATGGATGTTGTAGCGATTCATCAATTTTAAGTAACCAATTAAAACCATAAGCATCGCCTGTTTTTAAGCGTGAAGATTTAACATGCTTAACACCTTCTTTCATAATGCGCGCCACTTGTTCAGGTGAATCGATCACAATTTGATAAAGCTTAGTTGCTTCATCGCCTAATGTGCTACGAATAAAGCTATCGATAGAAGCAAAATAGGCTTCGCACTCTTTAGGGCCAGTTAAAATTAGCGGTAATGCTTGATGTTTATTGGCTGGATTTAGCAAAATACCCAGAATATAAAGCAACTCTTCGGCAGTGCCGGGACCACCAGGAAAAATAACAATACCATGAGCCATTCGCACAAACGCTTCAAGGCGCTTTTCGATATCAGGCATAATAATAAGTTCATTAACTAGTGCATTAGGTGGCTCTGCGGCAATGATTGACGGCTCGGTCATGCCAATAAAACGGCTCTCTTTATAACGTTGCTGTGCATGACCTACTGCGGCGCCTTTCATTGGCGCTTCCATCACACCCGGGCCACAACCTGTGCAAATATTTAACTCTCGTAAGCCCAGTTGCATACCTACTTGACGGGCATAGTAATATTCATTTTCATTAATAGAATGTCCACCCCAACAAACAACCAAATTTGGCTCTTCGCCCACATGGAGCGCATTGGCATTGCGTAAAATCGAAAATACAAGGTTAGTAATATAAAAAGAGTGATCTTTTTCAAGTTGGACATTTGCCATTAACTCTTTAATGGTACTAATTTGGCTATTTAAAAATAAAATATCTCGCAATACTGCAAAAAGATTTGCTTGAATCGAGCGAATAATCTTTCCATCAACAAAAGCGCTTTCTGGCGCATTCACTAATTCTAATTTAACACCACGCTCTTTACTAATAACATTGATTTCAAAAGATTTAAATCTATCAAGTAAATCTTTAGTATTATCGGTCTTGCTTCCTGCATTTAATGTCGCTAATGAGCAATTTCGATATAATTGATAAAGCTCACTATTGGCTGATTTTTTTAGAATATCAACTTCAGCCTGAGCAAGTAAATCCATCGATCCTAATGGGCTAATATGGGTAATCATCGCAACCTCAATATAACATTTTTATCAATAAAAAGATTATTATATACTTAAATCGATTGAATAAGTAAAGCGAATAAATGTAATCAATTCAAATACAAATTCATAGTTAATGGATTTTGCTTCTTGAAAGAAACAACTATTAATTATTTACCTGTATGGATAATAATGGTTAGTTGTTTGGTGTATTGATTGAATTTGGTATTGTGATTTCGGACGTTTTGGCTTTAAGTGATGAGAATAGCTACAAAGATCTTGTCCGAACCAAGAAAATTTGAAGTGAATTCGCTTGTTATTGGCACATTCTGGTGCCGAAAAAGACAAACAGCATAACCTAGGGGTGGATTTGTGAGAGAATTTTTTATTCAAGAAAGCTAATTACCTATCAAAAAATTCAGAAAAAGTAATAATTTTATTTATGTTTTTGTTCATCTTTTTTAATCCTTAAATGTAATCACCTTATTCTTCTTAATACCTGTATCAAAACTTCCATCTGAGCTGTAATACGTTGCTCTTGCGTCAAGAAGCACTTCGTTATTGAGCGAGATTGTGTGATTATAGTACTGTTGTAATCGTTTGTCCTTTGCCCAGTTGGGGATGTTGGTGTAATGGTAGTTATAGTCGATCCACTTTCCGTTCTTGACGGTATAGACGTAGTTTATCTTGATATTGTACGTGTCATTGATTTTATCCACAATGATACTACCAAAGCAGAATGCCCCTTTGTTGTCGATAAAATACTGTTTACCTTCTTCGGTTAGTTTGTACCTTACTCCTTCGATTTCAATCGTGTTATTTTTGTCGATAAAGTTGGCTTTGATGTTGCTTGTTTCTAAGAATTTGAGTTCGACAAATAGGTCGAGTATTTCAGTTGGTTTATCGAAAAATATGTCCGCAGGCAAGAGGTTCTGCTTATTTGGCAAGAAATAACACAGTGCTTGGTTGTCTTGTCTGCTTAAAGCATTCTGTAGCGATTTTTCATAATTTGTATTGTCGCAACCCAATAGCAATAAACTGAAAGTAGCGATAAGTGGGTATTTTAAATTCATGATGATTAATTCCTACATATTAACAATTAAACCAATACCCGATTCACTGTAGAGCTGTTTTGTTTGCTCGTCGTAACTAAAACTTGCGATATTGGTTTTTAATTGATTTTGTGGCTCTAATTTTGGCGGCAATTTATCAATAATATACTGATATTTAATTTCAACATAACTGTTATGCGGTGTTATTTTGGTTATCGATTTGACAATCACTTTGCCAAGACAAAAACCTGACTGACTTATGTTAGGCCAGATTCTATGGTGTTTTTTGCCTTCTTCGGTAAGGTTATAGATATAAACGTTTTCATCTTGGCTATTTTTGTAGATGTCAATTTGTTCCGTTAGCAAGCCAGCTTCTGTTAACCTTTGTAATAGCTTAAATTCGTTACTGTTTTTGTATCGGTCAAATACGTAATAAGGCGGATTTGTTTTTAGTAGCAATATGCAATTTATCGGTTCACCATTACCGTTTATGGTGTCGAACCTCTGTTGGATTTCGTTTTGCCATTGTAGTTCCGTTAAATTAAAAGCCTCAGGCTGTTGTTTTTGTTGCGCTTGGTTTTGTGACGTAGTATCACACGCTGTTAGGGTGAGTGTGATGATTGTTGCTACGATGGTGCTAGTTAAGGACTTTATCTGTTCCATGTGGTTTTTCCCTCTTTTATTGGGTAGTTGTTTTCCTTGAAAGAAAACAGCTCATGGTAACCCGTGACTTCGGTTTTCCCTGGGTGTTGTTTAAGCAGTTCAGTTACCATTCGTGGAAAGCAAGATTGTTTATCTAAGTAAAGAAAGTTATCAGCCGATAATGCCGAATCTTTTATTGATAATTTACGGCAAGGATAGGTTGAGTTGATATCGGCCTTTTCAAAAGGTGTGATGCGTTTTGTCCAGTCAAATTCTATCGGTTTGAAGTCGAGATAGTCGTCAAAGTAGTTGTTTTTCATGACGATGATGTGGTCTTTGACAAATTGTATATATTCGATAATTTGACTTGCTCTAGTTTTGTCGTTTTCTGCCGCATAATATCGATAGCCAAATTTTAAGCTCTGGTTTTCAAAGTCAAATTTAGGGTCGATTAGCCATTCAAATTGTTTGGTTGTGTAGTTTTTTATTTTTGCAGAAATCTGTTTTTTTAGTTGTTCAATTTTGGTTTTGTCGTTAAATTGCGCTTTGGCTTCAAGTAAGTCAATAAACCCTGTTTTATACACGTTGATGCATAATCGGTTTTTATTGTCATAAGCTGGCGCGATAAACCTGTCACAATGGCTTGTGTTTGATGGGGCGTATCTTTCACTGTATATATACCCTTCCGGTATACTCAGTGTTGCGATATCTTCAATTGTAACAGTGTTAGGGCCTGCAAGATAAATATAGCTTTCTTCGTATGTAAAGCTATTTATTTTTTTGTTTGATTGGCGCTGTGTAAAATAGTGACTGATTTCAGGTATTTTGTCTTCTGGTATTGTAATCTCTTCGCTTTTTTGTTCTTTATTTTGATAATGGTAGTTATCTGTTTTTGCTGATTGTATATAACGATCTAAAAGACATTCTCGATCTAGGTTTGTTGGCCAGACGATTTGTTTTTTTGCATTTTTTAACACTTTAACATTGCGATAACAGTTGCTGTTTTGTTCCGGACCGATGATATCTTCGTAAAGTAATATGTTGCCATTGCTATCAAAAATCGATAGCAACATTTCTTTATTTTGATTTTCTTCTTCTTTTTCATTTTTATTGTGGGGTGCGGATTTTTGAGCATAGTAGCGTTTTTCTGCGCCGACTTTAACAAGGGAATAATTATCAAACTCACCAATTGTTTTGCCCGTAACATCAATCAAACGCACTTTTTTAGCATTATAATTATCCTTTACCCAACTTGCTGCACCATATAGCTTTGATACGTTATCGTATTGATTTTGATAATGCATCTTTCCATTATAATCGTAAATTTGATAAACCTTGTATTTATCTTGGTAATTACCTAGCCAAAAGTAACCTGTTGATAGGTTATTTTTATAACCATCACTTCCAAAATTCGTATTCCATGCTCTGGGTCCGACATTGGTTTCTTTGCCTGTTTTAGTGTTTACTAAATAAAAACTGTTATTTTTTTTGCATAGTTGCATGATTGTATCGGATGTGATTATTGAACACGATGGTTTGGGGGTAATTGTGGATTGCGTTTGTATTGGTTTTGGGTGTTTTTTGAAAAATCTCCCCTGTAGATTTAAATAGCCTTCTTCATATTCTGAGGTTGTTACTTCGGCATAACCATTAATGAAAGGGCTGATTTTACGGTAATAACGTCCTTTAGGTGTAATTAACTTGCCGTCGGTATCAATGATAACGAATAAGGCTGTGTCTTGATAATGATAGGCCATGCGTTCTTCGCCCAGATAAGTTAAGGTTTTAGTAGTTTTAAATTTCAATATGTCGCCTTGTTTTTCAAAAGCAAATTTGTAGTTATCTATCTTTTTTATATTATTGTAGATATTTTTATCGTGATAGTTGGTTAACTGTACAATCCAATAATGATCTTGGTATTTTATTGATTTGACATGTTCGCTGTCATCGATAATCACTGTACCATCGCGATCAAAGAGTAGATTGTTATAAGCAATATAGTGATTAGTATCATTACTTAATGCGGATGTTGTGAATAATATAAAGATTAAACTAATTAGATATTCGATGAACTTTACTGTTTTTTGGTTCATTGTAAGTCGCTTCTTTCAATTTTATTGTCGGTTAAGTTGTTGGAAAATGGTGCTCGTTTGAATGTGAGTGAGTTAATGGTGTGGTTTACTGATGATCTATTTTGTATAAACATGCGGTTAGTAACATCTATCATGCAATAACTTAAACACCTATTCTTTGGCAATTATTACCGGTTATCGTTTAATATTTGTAATATAGTCAAATAATTGAATAAAATCAATATAAGATTATCAGAAATTGACACTATGTAAATTCAATATACTCATAATCGGTAAAATAATCGGTCTATATAAATGTACTGTTTTTTAATAAATTGCCTAAAATAGCTCTTTTGGTGGGGTAAATCGTTTACTTGTAAAGGCCAATTTGTTCATAGTCAAAAAATAAAGGCTATGCTAGAGTGAACTAAACTCTGAAACTATTTTATCTAATTGAAATATTTGTCTCATAAGGTGATTAGCCACGCTATAGCTAAGAAATAGCGATGTTTTTCTAAACCCTTTTAAAGGATTATGTTAATAATGAAATAGAAGCAATATTCTATTTTAATAAAATCATTTAGGTATAAAATTATTGTTAAATAAAAAATGGTGGAAAAGGTAAATGTTAGAGATAAAAATTTTACGTTATTTTCTTGCTCTTGCTAAAGAAGAAAGTATTACCGCTGCCGCCAACCATTTGCATTTAACTCAACCTACCTTATCTCGTCAGTTGATGGAGCTTGAACAAACACTTGGCACTCCCCTATTTATTCGCGGCAGTAGACGAATTACCTTGACCGATGAAGGAGTTCGATTACGTAAACGTGCCGAGGAGATACTGGAACTTGTGCATAAAACAGAAGAAGAGTTTCAAGCACCCACCGAAAGTATTAGTGGTGATATTTATATTGGTTGTGGTGAAACCGATGCAATGAAGTTGGTGGTGAATGTGATTAAATCAATGCAAGAGATTTACCCACACATCCGCATCCATATTTATAGTGGTAATGCAAATGATGTCACCGAACGTATTGATAAGGGATTACTTGATTTTGGTGTGTTAATTGAACCGACTCATCTAACAAAATATGAATCATTGTGTCTTCCTCAACAAGATACATGGGGAGTATTAATGAGAAAAGATTGTGCGTTGGCAAATCTTGAAGTCATTTCTCCTTCTGATTTATGGTCATTACCACTGATTGTTTCCCAACAAAAATATGTTAGCGATAGCATTGAACAATGGTTTAAACGAAACTATGAAAAATTAAATATTATTGCAACATATAACTTAATATTTAATGCAGCTTTAATGGTTGAACAACACATCGGATATGCCTTGTGTTTAGATAAACTGATTAATACAGCAGGCGATACCCCACTTTGTTTTAAACCTTTATATCCAAAATTAAAAGTAGATGTGAATATTGTCTGGAAAAAATATCATGTATTTTCTAAAGCTGCTGAACTTTTTTTAAAACAGCTAAAAAAACATTTTTGATATTCATCTGCTATTTTATAATGATGAGCAAAAGCAAGGGAGCTTCGTAAATCATTACTCCCTTTGTTATTGGACAAGATTTCATTAAAATTAATGGCTATTTTAAATGCGTTTTAAAAAAGGTTGTTAATTTATCAAAAGGGATTAAATCGATTCGATCATAAAGATCAACATGCCCTGCTCCTTTTACATAATAGAGTTCTTTCGGTTCTATTGCTCGGTTATAAGCATCTTCACTGAACTCTTTAGAATGAGCCTTATCACCTGTGATAAATAACATTGGTCGTGGTGAAATGGTTTCAATATCGTTAAATGGATAGAAGTTCATAAATTTTACATTACTGGTTAATGTTGGGTGAGTCGTTAGTTCTGGTGTTGAATTGGCTGGCGTATATTCACCACGGGGTGTACGATAAAAATCGTAAAATTCATGGGCAATTGGACCATCTTCTGGTTTGAGTTGCCCTTTATTAACCGTACCACTTGTATATAATGTCTGACCACCGGTAAATTCAACATAACGTTGTTCTGCCGCTTGTTTAATGATCTGTTTTCGCTGTTCAAGTGTTAACGAATGGTGAAGAGCATTACGATTGGCCGACCCCATATCATACATACTTACCGTTGCAATGGCTTTTAAACGAGGATCTATTTTAGCGGCACTAATAACAAAACTACCACTACCACAAACACCAATTACGCCAATATTGTGCCGATCCACAAAAGTTTGCGTACCTAAATAATCAACTGCAGCGCTGAAATCTTCTGCATACATATCTGGCAATACAACATTACGCGGCTGCCCCTCACTCTCGCCCCAAAAAGATAAGTCAATGGCTAATGTAATAAAGCCTTGTTCAGCCATTTTAGTCGCATATAAATTGGCACTTTGTTCTTTAACCGCCCCCATTGGATGTCCTACAATAATGGCTGGATATTTATTTTTTGGATCAAGCGTTTTAGGCATAAATAAATTTCCAACCACGCTCATTTTATATTGATTTAGAAAACTAACTTTTTGCATAGTGACATTATCGCTTTGATAAAAATTATTCACATTGTTAGACATATCAGCTCCCATTACTGATGGTGATAAAAATAACCCAAAAAGACTTAAAAAGACGATTAAAGCAGTACTATCTTTGAAATAAAATAAAACCTTTTTCATTAATGTGATCCTTTTAATAAGTAAATGTTAATTTGATATTTTCAATAAATTGTAAAAATGTTACTACGTGATAGGATGTCCTGTTACACGCGTAAATAACCAAAAGCTGAGTTTAATTAATATCAAGGCACATAAAAAAATTAGCGCAGAACTAAAAAATATACCTTGCATCCCCTTATGATCAAAGATGATGCCTCCCATTGCCGCTGCCAATCCGATAGAAAATTGAATCGCCGCAACAGATAATCCGCCCATCATTTCGGCTTTATCGGCAAGTGTACGTACAATCCAATTAGACCAACCCACAGGAATAAAACCAAACATCAATCCCCAAGCAATAACAAATAAAATGTTGAATGTTATATTTTTATTGATAAACATTAAAATAATAGCAAGCATCAATAAAATAAAATGAACAACTATCATCGTTATTTTAAATTGTTTGCCCATCACAAAACCGGCAATAAGGGTGCCAATACAGTTAGCAATGCCAAATAGAAGTAAAAGCGTAGAGAGGGTATTTGTTTGTAAGGCAAGATTATGTTCTAAAAATGGTCTTAAATATGTGAAAAATATATGATATCCCCCATAACTAAATATCGTGGCTACTATTCCTATCGTTATCCAGCTCTGTTTTAATAGAAAAAACATATTTTTAAAACTATTACCTTGCTGTGCAGGTAAAGTAGGTAATGCAATAAATTGCCAAATAAAGGCGATTGCACCCAGTAATGCCGATAGCAAAAAGATATTTCGCCAACCAATCAGATTACCTAAATAGCTTGCTAATGGTAGTGAAATAATCGTTGCCACTGAAACACCAGCATAGATAATACTTAATGCACGAGATAGATCTTTTGTCGGTACAAGTTGTAGCGTTACTGCTGAGGCCATAGACCAAAAGCCACCAACACATATCCCCAATATGCTGCGCCCTATCAGTAGAATGATATAATTAGGTGTAAATGCGACTAATATATTAGCAATTATCAATAAAATAGAGAGCGTTAATAACACTAATCGTCTATTTATTTTTTTTGTTAGCGGCGCTAGTAGCAAACTTGCAATAACAGCAAAAATCCCCACAGCAGTGACCGTTTGACCAGCCATTCCTTCAGTAATTTTTAATGTTTGTGCAATAGGTGTTAATAAACTAATAGGAATAAACTCAGCCGCAATAAGGCTAGTTACCCCCATGAATAATGAAAAAATAGCAGACCAATGGGATGCTTTTTCTAGTTCTGTCTGACACGATAATAGTGTTTTCATTACATAAAGTACCTTTATTTAACCTTTTAATTGTGAACTTAACGTTGGCATCTTCGCTAGCAAGCGCTTTTAAGCCAGATATGATCTTACCTATATAGGTAAGGCTTTTAGATGCAGTTCCATCTTTATAATAAAAAGCAAGATTTCCCCAAGGAATATAATAAGCAATGTCACCTGTTTTAGGTGAATGCCCCTTAGGGCTGGTTATGCTTAGTTTATTTGGTAAATAAGCAATTTTTTCTGTATCTGCATAATTACTAAAAGTGATTTGTTATAGATAACTGTTTTAAAAGGCTTTGTGTGTAAACATATCAACTAATATGGTTATTGCTTGGTGATCGTTAAATATTAATTTTATCTTCATTTCTTTATCACTTAATAAAGGTTGTATTGAATATGAAGGGTAAATATCGTTTAATAAAAAATACCCAATGAATAATACATAAATAAAATTAGCTGTCTTTTCCATAAAAAAATCGACTATTAGAAAATTAATATGATTTTGTAATATAAATTAAGATAGTTTAAATAACTAACCTAAAAAAAGTATAAGCACTTTACTTATCCATGTAAAATACTTATATTTTATAGATAAACATGCCTTAAAAGCATGAGTAACATTTTCTTATACCTAATCTATTCCACCATTTAAAACCAAAAAGATATTATTTCCGTCAAAAATCGTTTACTTGTAAAGGTCAATTTGTTCATAGTCAAAAAATAAAGTCTATGCTAGACTGAACTAAACTCTGAAGCTATTTTACCTAAGTGAAATATTTATTTCATACGGTAGATTAGCCGCGGTATAGCTCAGAAATGGCTATGCTTCCCGATTTGGATAAGGTGTTTATTTTATATGCAATTAATGGATAATTATCAACGTCGATTTCAGTATCTGCGTTTATCGATTACCGAGCAGTGTAATTTTCAGTGTCAGTACTGCCTGCCTAATGGTTATCAACCTAATAAAACACATCAATTTTTAACACTTAACGAGATTGATAATGTAGTATCAACATTTGCTGAACTTGGTGTGCACAAAATTCGGTTAACAGGTGGTGAACCTAGTTTGCGTCGTGATTTTATTGATATTTTGTCGCTGATTTCTTCATATCCAAGCATTAACGAAATAGCTATAACAACTAATGGGTCGCGTTTGTTAAAAGATATTCATCACTGGCATCAAGCAGGTTTGAATGCGATTAATATTAGTATTGATAGTCTTTCCCCCCATTTGTTTAAAGTAATTACTGGGCAAGATAAGTTGAAAGAATTATTGCAATGTGTTGAAAAATCGTTAGAAGTTGGTATAAAAAAGGTCAAAATTAATACAGTTTTGATGAAAAACATGAATGATAATCTAAATGATTATTTATCGTGGATTAAACCGCGTCCTGTTGAATTGCGTTTTATTGAACTGATGGAAACAGGCGAAAGTGGTGATATTTTTAATCGTTACCATGTTTCAGGGCAATCAATCGAATTACAACTAATTAAGCAAGGTTGGCAGTTGCAGCCTAAAGCGGCTTTATCTGGGCCCGCTAAGGTTTATGCTCATCGTGATTATCAAGGCAAGATTGGGCTGATTATGCCATATTCAAAAGATTTTTGTAAGAGCTGTAATCGGTTAAGAGTATCATCGATAGGTAAGTTGCATTATTGTTTATTTGGTGATGCGGCAGTGGATTTGCGTGATTTGCTCCAAAGTTCAGAACAAAAACAACAATTAATTGAAAGAATCTTTGTTTCGTTAATGATAAAGCCTGAAAGACATCTATTGCATGACCATAAAGTTGGGATTATGCCTAACTTATCTTATGTTGGTGGTTAATAAGCTATTTTGTTTGGGAATATTGGTTATTTTCCAGTTTTTAATCGCCCAATCTAATAACTGTTTTTGCGTGGCATCTTGCCAATCTTGAGGGATTTGTTGTCCTAAAAACTGCAGTGCCTGTATTGTTAAGGATTGCGTATTAATGACCTCAATGGGTTTTGCGTGGTTTTGTTTGGAAAGCTTGTTGCCGTTATTATCTAGTACCAATGGTAAATGACAGTAGCTTGGCGTTGGTAAGCCAAAAAGCTGATAGAGCGAAATCTGTTTAGCGGTGACAGGCAATAAGTCCGCACCTCGCACTATTTCAGTAATACCTTGCTGATAATCATCGAGCACAACCACCAAATTGTAAGCAAATAATCCATCTTTGCGATGAATAATAAAGTCTTCTTGGGCATTTGGGATGTCGAACGTTTGGATGCCACGAATGCGGTCGGTAAATTGATATACGGGTTGAGTCTGTTTTAGGCGTATGGCTAGTGGTTGGTTGAGGCCATTTAGATGTCGATCACGACAAAAACCATCATAAAGCCCATAAGGTAAATTGTGAATGCGTTGTCTTGTGCAGTCACAAAAATAAGCTAGCTGTTTATCTAAAAGAGTTTGTAGAACAGCTTGATAACGTTCACTGCACGCCGATTGGTATAATATTTCATCATCCCAGTATAAATTAAAGACTTCTAATGTTTTTAAGATGAGTGATGAAGCTCCTTTCACTTCTCGTGGTGGATCGATATCTTCAATACGAACCAACCATTTGCCATAACAAGATTTTGCTTGTAAATAGCTACCAAGCGCGGTCACCAGTGAACCAAAATGTAATGGTCCAGATGGTGACGGGGCAAAACGACCAATATAGTGCATAGGTCAGTTAGGTAGAATAATAAAAGGCTAAGAAAGCTAGGTTTACATGCCCATTTGTTTTTCGCGAAGTTCAGCAAGTGTTTTACAGTCGATACATAAATCAGCTGTTGGTCTTGCTTCTAAGCGACGAATACCAATTTCAACTCCACAAGAATCACAATAACCAAAATCATCGTTTTCAATTTTCTTTAATGTTTTTTCGATTTTTTTGATTAGTTTTCGTTCTCTATCGCGAGCGCGTAATTCTAAACTGAATTCTTCTTCTTGCGTTGCTCGGTCAGCAGGATCAGGAAAATTAGCGGCTTCGTCTTGCATGTGCGAAACTGTTTTTCCCATTTCATCTTGTAATTGAGCAAGCCATGCTTCTAAAATAAGTTTAAAATGTTTTAATTGCTTAGGATTCATATACTCCTCGTCTTTTGCCTCTTGATAAGGCTTAAGCCCCGCAATTGAAAGTAGGCTAAGAGAAGATGTATTTAATTTTTGTTCCTTTTTCACAGCAATCCCCTTAAGTACAGATTATTTGCAAGCGGTAAACTATAGCAATAAATTAGCTATTGGCAAATTTTTTTTTATCTTTTTTCAATCTATAAATAAGCAAAATAGTACAACTGTATGTTATTAATAAAGATAATTACTTATCCCACTTTTCTAATCTATTTTTAGGGCATTTGGTTACTAAATCATACAACTTATCGTTATCAGGTAAAATAAGCTCAGGGCTGATATCAAATAGTGGGTAGAGGACAAACTCTCGGTTTTTCATATGATAGTGTGGGATTGTTAGTCTTTCGCTTTCGATCACTAAATCATCATACAGTAAAATATCTAGATCTAAGGTTCTCGCTCCCCATCGATTTTCTTTACGCACACGACCTTGGGCTTTTTCAATTGTTTGTAGAGCATCAAGTAGTTCAATCGGAGATAGGGTTGTTGTAATTTTTATAACGGCATTAAGATAATCATTCTGATCTTGCGGACCCAGTGGCTTACTGCGGTAAAAAGGTGACACTTCTAAACATGTTGTGTTAGGCAATTGCTTTAATGCCGTTATTGCACGATTAGCTTGTGCCAATGGATCTTCAAGGTTGCTGCCTAAGGCGATATAACAAATAGACATAATTAGCCGTTTATTTTTTTGATGTGATTTGTGTTTGATAATAACAATTTTAACATATAACCTCGTTGGCAAAAAAGCTATATCGTTTTGTTACTTATTATTTTTGATTATTAATATATGACTATATAATCTTTAATTTAGTTATGATTATAGGTTATGTTAGTGGCATTAAATAGTGTTATCCATTAAAGGGTTATAGAGTGAATTTATATTGAGATCATCAAATGAATTTAGGTCAACAATTGAGTTATTTGATAAAAAACACACCGGTTATCCACGATGCAGTAGTTATTCAACGGGCTATTAGTGGGGTAATTGATTATTTTGCTAGTAGTTTGCAAGCACGCCATGATATTGATGCTAAAAAATTACTGAGCTGGATCGATGATGAGGGGGGGAGGGCTAGAGCATGGCTTGTTGGTCAAAAAAAACTAGCAACGGCAAGACAAGCCGCATTATTTAATGGTTTTCAAGCCCATTGTTTAGATTATGATGATGTGCATTCTGATGTGCGTGGCCACCCTTCGGCAGTGATTTTATCTGCACTTATTTCAAGTATTCGTTTAGATAATGTTGATTTAAAAATTGATGGTCGGAGGTTTTTAACCGCTTATGTTATCGGTATAGAAGTAATGGCGTTATTAGGTAAAAGTGTTAATCCTGCGCATTATGAAAAAGGTTGGCACACAACTATTACTTTGGGGGGAATTGCGGCAACTGCGGCTATTTGTTATTTATATGATGAACCTTTTTTATCGCAAGCATTAACCTTAGCGGCTACTCAAGCATCAGGAATGCGTTTATTAATGGGAACACCGATTAAATTTTTACACGCAGGATTAGCGGCCGAGCATGCAATACAAGCTGTTGAATGGTTGAGGGCAGGCATACATGCAAAACAGGATTTTTTAAATGATAAATTGGGGTTTTTAGCTATCTATGGGCAAGGTAATGCAAGTCTTGACTTGTGTTATTGGGGAAAACCTTGGAAGATTGTTGAACCAGGATTATGGTTTAAAACTTATTCTTACTGCTCGGCAGCAGCTTATGTTGCCGATGCGGGTAAATTGCTTTATCAGCACCGACAATTAAATGTTGATGATATTGCTAATATTACGCTTTTTTTTGCGCCCGAGAACAGTGATGCTGCATTGATTTATCGGTTGCCTTTGTTTGCCGAGCAGGGGCGTTTTTCTGCTGAGTATATTTTAGCATTAACTTTATTCGGGATACCGCTTGATTTTGAACAATTTTCAGCAACGCTGATCCCTGAACATATCCAAAAATTGATGCAAAAAATGCAACGTAGTTATCAAATACAACTACCGCCACATCGAAAAGCTTATAATGGACGTTATGTAGTCATTGATATTGTGCTTAATAATGGCAAAAAAATTTGCCAACGTATCGATATCCCGAAAGGATCTCCCCAAAATCCATATAGTCAAGCTGAAATGTTATTAAAGCTTATTAATGCCATTAAAAATCAGCAAATAGCTGAAAAATTAACTCAAGATATTCAAGCATTAGCTACTGGATCAGAGGTTAGTCGATTTCTAATGAATTATGTTTTTAGGTTATAGATGTGCATATTGCCACTGTATAAATATAAAAGAGAATACTTAAAAATTTCACTTTTTATATTAAAAAGTCTGTATAGCGTATTGTTTTACACATCCCAATCCATTCTAAATTATGTGTTAAAGTTTTATGTTGATTAACTTTATGGACATTATTCTAGCCAAAATTAGAAAAGTTTTGTAAAAAATATTCAGGATTCTATACCGTCACATTAATCAACAACCCTAATAAAGGATGCTTTGTTGCTTGCATTACCGTGCATTGCAAAGTATCTATTAAGATGTAAAGTTAACAGATAAAGTATTGGTAAGAGTTAATTTGATTAGTTAAATTTCAAAATCAATCTCATCTGTTAATTGACGTAAAAAACGTTGAGTCAGTTCATGTTGAGGGGTGTCAATAATTGATTTGGCTGCCCCCTCTTCAACAATGACACCATTTGCCATAAAGATAATACGATCGGAAACATATTTAGCAAACTCCATTTCATGGGTCACAATGAGCATGGTTATTTTTTCTTTAGCAAGTTGTAGCATGACTTGTAATACTTCATGCACTCGTTCGGGATCAAGGGCTGAGGTGGGTTCGTCAAATAATAGGACTTTTGGCTTAACGGCTAATGCTCTAGCAATGGCAACACGTTGTTGCTGACCGCCTGATAATGTAATGGGGTATTGATCAGCATACGCTAACATGCCTACTCGTTCTAATAATGACAGTGCTAGCTGTTTCGCTTTTTCTTTAGCTATTTTTTGTCCTGTAATTAATGGGTAAGTGATGTTTTCAATTGCAGTTTTATTTTTGAATAAATTATAGTGCTGAAAAACCATTGCCGATTGTTTGCGCAAATTTTTTTCTTCTTTATGATTATAGTGTTCACTATTAAGTGATGCATCGCCAATGCGAATTTCACCTGTATTGGGTTTTTCTAATAAATTTAAGCAACGCAATAAGGTTGATTTTCCCGATCCTGATGGTCCAATAATGGCAACAACTTCGCCTTGCTTGATGTTTAGGTTAATTTCTTTTAATACTTGATTACCAGCAAAGCGCTTTGATAAATGAGATACTGAGATCATAAGGTTTTTCCTTAACGACGATATGGCAAAGTAAGTTTTTGTTCTAATTGTTTTTGTATCCAAGAATAGATAACCACAGTAAGCCAGTAAACAATGCCAACAGCTGAATAGGTTTCGAAATAAAGAAATGAATTAGCTGTTAACATTTTTCCCGCTGCTAATAATTCTTGCACACCTACAAAAAAGGCGACTGAAGAGTCTTTAAGTAATGAAATAAACATATTACCAGCATTAGGGAGTGCGTTTACCATCGCCTGAGGCAATATAATGCCTTGGTAAACTTGAATAGTATTGAGCCCTGATGTTAATCCTGCTTCTTTTTGACCTTGATCGACCGATGCTAAACTTGCACGAAAAATTTCTGCTAAATAAGCCGCATATTTTAAGCTAAAGCAGATAATTGCCGCAGTTGTTGCGCCCATTTGTTTTAAAATGGGAAAAATTTGTGGCGATCCATAATAGATAATAAATAGTAAAACAACGGACGGAATACCACGAAACAGTGAAATAAACAGAGCAAAAATCGAATCGATAATGATGAATTTTTGGTTGCGTAATAGTGCGATAGTTAGCCCAAATACAGTGGCAAACAGAATCGATACGATGGCAATACATAGTGTGACAGGCAAATACGGTAATATCTGCGGAAACACACTAAAAAAGTAGTCTATATTAAATTTCATAAGGTAATGTCTTCGCCAAAATATTTAATTGAAAGATTCTTTAATGTGCCATTTGCTTGTAGCTTTTTTAGGGTTTGATTAAATTTTTCACGCAGAGCTCGACCCTTTTCATTCTTGCTGAATGGAAAAGCAACTTGCTCAATAGTAATTGATTCGCCAACTAGCTTGAATGGCAAGTTTTTACGTTTGATTTCTGCCAGTAAAATGGGCTTTGAATTAACATATCCGTCAACACGCTGATATTCGGTGTCATACATTGCGCCATCTCTAGTTTCGTAAGTTTTGATAGTGATGTCGTTATTTGGAAACGCTTTTTTTAAATTATTGATGTGATTCGAGCCTAATACTCCCGCAATAGTCTTACCTTTAAAATCAGACAATGTATTGATGTTATTATCTTTATGGGTAACAATTTGACTACCGTAAAAGCTATAAGCGTTGGAAAAATCATATTTGGTTTGACGAAAAGGGGTGACAGCTACTGCATTGGCAATGGTATCTAAACGTCCTGAATCAAATTGCCCCATTAAACCACCAAATTCTGCAATGACCCATTCGACTTTATAGCCTAATTCTTTCGCAATTGCTTCGGTAATTTCAACATCAAAACCAACTAAATTGCCATCTTGCTTGTAGCCATTTGGGTAACTTTGTCCAGTAGAGCCTACTTTTATGGTAGGTTGTTCGGTAGTTTGTTTGTTGGATTGATTATCACAGCCAATTAAGGTTAGGCTAGTTAATAAAAGAACCGATAGTAAAGTTCTTATCTTTTTCATTGTGTATTACTCCTTTTTTTCCATTCGGAATAGCTTTTGTCATTTAAGATTTTTTCAAAATAGAGGGTTATATGATCTGGCGTTAAATTTGCGTATCCTATTTTTTTATAACCTTTATTAATATAAGTTTGAGCAAGCCATGGATGATTTGCTGCAGTTCCTAAGGTAACAGCGGGTAATTTTAGTTGATTAATCAAAATCTGTTGTTCAACAAAATCCCATAGCGCATTACCATAGCCTTTGCCTTTATAAGTTGGATCGGTTGCAAACCAGCCTAAATGAGGTAGCCCATAAGGTCCTGGATTATTACCCCATGGAAAGCGGATGCTTAATGTTGATAATAGTTTGCTATTTTTTTCAAATAGGTAGACGGCATTCGATTCAATGTGTTCAATAATTTGTGCTTGTGTGGCTGTTGCTGCTGCAAAGTGAATGCCCAATTGCATGTTAGTTTGATAAGCTCTATGCAATAGTTTTTGATAAGTAGGAATATCATTATATGTCATTAAGCGAAAACTCATGCTAATACTCCACTATGTTCAGCATAGTTAATTACTTGTTCTACTTTTTCAGGGGCGGAACCTAGATAGTTAATTGGATCTAACCAAGTATCAAGTTCCGATTCGGTAAATTCTTTGTTTAAATAAGGATCATCTAATAATATGTCTTTAAATGGACGATTTTGTTCAAATGCTTTCATGGCACTTTGGTAAACTAAATTGTGGGCGGTCTGTTTACCTAATCGTTTACCGATTTCAAACATTACTTTTTCTGACAATAATAAACCTTTTTGCAGTGATAAATTGGTCAACATTTGGTCAGTGTTGACTTTTAATCCTTTAAGCACGGTAAGCGCCGTTTGTAATTGTGCTGAAATGTAAAGGTTAATTTCGGGGAGTGCAACCCATTCGGCACGCCAACTCATGGCATCGCGTTCATGTTCAACTTTCATCGATTCATGAATTAAAGCAACACTTTTTAATAACGGTGCAGTTAAGCTTGCTAACCCTTCTAATGCCGCTGGGTTGCGTTTATGTGGCATAGTAGTTGAACCGATTTTTCCGTCAGAAAAGGGCTCTTCAACTTCGTTAATTTCGGTGCGCATCAAGTTGTAAAATTCATTGCCCATTTTACCTAATGTGCCACTAATTAAGGCGATGACTGATGCGTATTCAGAAAAACGATCACGAGCTGCTTGCCAACCAATATTTGGAGTATTTAATCCCAATATTGTTAAAGCACGGGCTTCAACCTGAGGTCCTAACTTACCCATTGAGGCATAAGTACAAATTGCACCACTAATATTACCGACTAATACTCGCTGTTTGATTTCACTTAAACGTTGTAAGTGCCGAATAAATTCATCCAACCAAACAGCCAGTTTAAAACCAAAGGTTGTCGGTAGTGCTTGCATGCCGTGAGTTCGCCCGGCCATAGGTAAGTATTGGTATTGTTTGGCTAATTTTTTTAATTCACATGCCACCAATTTGGTGTCACGTTCAATAATGGCAAATGATTGCTTAAGTTGTAAAACGGTTGCAGTATCGACAATATCTTGAGTGGTTGCACCATAATGAATAAATTGACCGGCTTCACCCACTTGCTTTTGTAAAGCATTAATTGTTGACATTAACGAATGCCGTGCAACGGCTGCTTCTTGGGCAATTTTCTCTAAAGATAACTTAGTCGCATTAGCTTTTTTGACTATCGTATTAGCCACTTGGGTCGGAATGACTCCAAATTCACCTTCGGCTTTGGCTAATGCAACTTCAACAGCAACTTGTTGCTCAAGTCGATTCTGTTCTGACCATATTGACCGCATTTCAGGAGTGCTAAAGTTATTTCCTAAAACTAAAAAATCCAAAACATGTGATGCCACAAAACAATCCTTAATCAATTTTTATTTATTGATTAATTATTGATAATAATTGTGTTATCGTCTAATAATCAGTTTTCCTATTGATATAACTAAATGGCATAAAAAAACCAATAAGCCTGTGGTTTATTGGTTAGTTTAGGATGATTAATTTGATATTTATTTTTTATAGTACTTTAACAATTGATTCGCAAAGTCTAGACATATTATCTAATGTCATACCAGCAACATTAATCCGTCCTGAGTTAACAATATAGATACCATAGTCGTTGCGTAATTTGAGTACTTGTTCTTCATTTAGACCACTAAATGAAAACATGCCATTTTGTTTAACAATAAAGCTAAAATCTTGACTAGCCCCTTTATCTTGTAAGGTTTTAACAAATAGTTGGCGCATACGGTGAATGCGTTGGCGCATATTGGTTAATTCATTAATCCATTCTTCTTTTAGTTCTTCATTATTTAAAATGTGAGAGACGATTTTAGCACCATGGGCAGGAGGATTAGAATAGTTAGCCCGAATAATCGTTTTTACTTGGCTAAAGGCTCGATCGGCAATTTCACTATTGGCAGCAATTAAAGTAAACGCGCCAAC
>NZ_LZHH01000067.1 GCF_001690595.1 Gilliamella sp. Choc5-1 | reverse complement strand
CGCTCTTTAAAAAACAAATAAAATCAATATTTTTTGAATAATTGTTATAAAAAACACAATACCTTTTAGCATACCCAAAGGCTGTTTTTGCTACTTATTCCGCATTAAAAAAACGAAAACTCAGTCAAACTAAAAAACAATTTTATACTAAAACGCATAGTTACCTGAAAGTTTTTGACAGAAATTTTAAATCCTATGGTGACCTTGCGATAGAATACCGCACCGTCCCGCAAAACCTACGCTTTCAAGGGCAGTATTTTGACGAGGACAAATTTGTCTGGAACAAATTTGAACAATGCTTTAGCATTGGCCCTGAAAGGGTGAGTATCAGGATGATACGAATAATCAGGACTACACTATAATCGCTACCGCTATTACGACCCGTACACCGCCCGCTACATCAGCCAAGACCCAATAGGACTTGCCGGCGGCGAAAACGCTTATAGCTACGTTCCTAACCCACTGGCTTGGATTGACCCGTTGGGGTTGTCGGATGAGTGTCCGGGGACGAAGGATGGAAAAGGTGCTACAATTGAAACGAATGCGCAACAAGTGATTTCCCATATAGATCCTAAAAAATTAATTGGTCGACAAAATCCGAATGAAATGTCAGGTTCACATATTAAAAGGCTTATAAAGGATATGAAGACTAATGGGTTTGATGCAACCCAACCTATAGATGTGGCTATCGTCAATGGAAAAATGATTATTATTGACGGTCATCATAGAGCTGCAGCAGCAGTCAAAGCAGGATTAAAAGATATACCAATTAGAATTAACAGAATAACTCAAGCTCAAGGTAATCAGCTATTATTAGAAGTTGCGGAGGCTCGATTGAGATACTGATATGAAAAAATACATCAAAGAAATGCTACAATTACAAAATACCATAATAACTGTTTTTAAAAAGGTTTATCCAGAAGTTAAGGATTATAATTTATTACTAGATTGCCCTAAAAAAGGAAAATTGGATATTAATGGACAACAATGGCTATTTGTAAAGCATGGTAAAGGACTGAAATTTATTAGGAAGGATCCTCTGCCTGAGATTATTATTGATATGCATAACTATTTTTCAGAGCCAAATGTGCTAGATGAATGGAGATTAGAGCAATATATTGATTCATTGAATCTAACTTATTCTACAAGTGATATCAAAAATTGTTTACATGAATTAACATTAACTCATTTTTTAAAAAGAATATCCGAACAACAATATAAATTAAATGAAGTGTAGTAGCTCAAACTTAATCTGACAGACACGTATTACTCATCGGCTTTCATTTTAACAAAATGCGTGTCCGATGAGCAAAATAAATTCTCCAATTGCTTTTCCTTAACCAACCCTTTTGCATCATTCCATGTTTGCCATTGTGTCTTCCCATAACAATATTTTCCAGAGTGTGCTCTTTCTCGATTGTAAAATTCAAGCCATTGCTCAATATCGTTTTGTATTTCACTCAATTGCGTGTAAATCTTACGCCGAAATAAAATATCATAACATTCTGTTTTCATCGTCTTATGGAATCGCTCACAAATACCGTTTGTTTGTGGGCTGTAGCCTTTGGTCTTGGTGTGTTCAATATCTTCTAGATTAAGATAAAGCTCATAAGCATGGCTCTCCTTATGGCCATTATATTCCGTACCTCGGTCTGTAAGAATGCGTAACAGCGGCACTTGTTCGCTGTCAAAGAAAGGAAGCACTTTATCATTGAGCATATCGGCAGCAATCAGACTGTTTTTCTCGGTATAGACTTTAGCAAAAGCGAGTCTGGAATAGGTATCAATAAATGTTTGTTGGTATATTTTCCCAATGCCTTTAATATGCCCTACATAATAGGTATCTTGTGCACATAAATATCCCGGATGATGTGTCTCAATTTCACCATGCGCTTCTTTTGATGCTTTGGCTTTTTCAAGGGCTTGTAATTGATTTTCA
>NZ_LZHH01000066.1 GCF_001690595.1 Gilliamella sp. Choc5-1 | reverse complement strand
ATGCTTATTATCAGTGTAAATTGAATAGACAAAAATCAGTAGGGCTTTATGCCAATAAAATCGTGACGCTATTTAATCAGAGCTATCAGTCTTATGGTACAAGACGAATTCGTTTTGATTTACAAAAAGAGAATATTTGGGTGTCACGCCGTTACATTGCTCGGGTGATGAAAGCCTTATTGCTGGTATCAAAATACACCGTTAAACGTTATCAATCTCACAATACGGAAGTCAATGAAACCGCCACAGAAAATCACCTGCAACGACAATTTGATGTAGGTGATAAAAAACAAATTGTTGTTGCGGATTTAACCTATATTCAAGTTAAGCAACGTTGGAACTATTTATGTGTTTTAGTGAACTTATCCGATAGGCAGATTGTCGGTTACCATGTTGGCCAACATAAAACAGCAGAGCTTGTTATGTCGGCATTAAGCCAAATTAAAATGCCATTATCGAAATTAGATTTATTTCATTCAGACCGAGGTAAAGAGTTTGATAATCGGTTATTAGCGGATTGTTTTAAGACATTTAATATCACGCATTCATTAAGCAAGAAAGGATGTCCTTATGACAATGCGGTAGCGGAAGCGGCATTTAAAACAATTAAAACGGAATTTGTAAAAGGCCAACGTTTTAACTCAACGGCTGAGTTACAACGCGCTTTTTCGGCTTATGCTTATTGGTATAATCATAAACGATTACATTCTTCGTTAGGCTACTTGCCTCCCGTTGAATTTAAAAAACACTTACCCCTTAATTTTTTTGTTTGAAAATGTGTTGCCATTCCAAATTTACACTGATAATAAGCATAATGTCTTGATAATCCTAAATATTGACATAGCTTTGTTATGCTATAACGATGTCGATTTGCTTTTAGGATAGCGATTTTCGCCCTATTATCAGTGCTGCTTGCTTTAGAATATCGTTTTCCATACGCAGCTGTTTAAGCTCTTTACGCAACGCGATTAGCTCTTGTTCTTGTGGACTGCGATTATCTTTTGTTTTAAATGAGCCACTTTGGCTTGATTGCGTTATCCAACGGTCCAATGCTGATGGTGTCAAATCATATTCTGCAACGATTTCACTACGTGATTTACCATGTTGATAAAGACTGACCATTTGGTGTTTAAAATCATCTGTGAATGTTCGTCTTTTG
>NZ_LZHH01000065.1 GCF_001690595.1 Gilliamella sp. Choc5-1 | reverse complement strand
ATTAAAAAAACGAAAACTCAGTCCAACTAAAAAACAATTTTATACTAAAACGCATAGTTACCTGAAAGTTTTTGACAGAAATTTTAAATCCTATGGTGACCTTGCGATAGAATACCGCACCGTCCCACAAAACCTGCGCTTTCAAGGACAGTATTTTGACGAGGACAAATTTGTCTGGAACAAATTTGAACAATGCTTTAGCATTGGCCCTGAAAGGGTGAGTATCAGGATGATACGAATAATCAGGACTACACTATAATCGCTACCGCTATTACGACCCGTCCACCGCCCGCTACATCAGCCAAGACCCAATAGGACTTGCCGGTGGCGAAAACGCTTATAGCTACGTCCCCGACCCACTGGCTTGGATTGACCCGTTGGGGTTGTCGGATGAGTGTCCGGGGATTAAAGGGAATATTGCTAGACAGGGAGCCGTATTTCCAAACAATAGCTGGGGGGCGTTAGATGATGCATCTAAAACAGCTTTTGATTCGTCAAAAAATAGTGTTGATATATGGATACCAAAAGATAAACATATGGTTGGAACTACAGCGACAAGATCAGCTCAATTTAATACAAATAATGTTTCAGAGATTCGAAATATTGTTAAAGAAGCGTTGAAGTCACCAAATGCAATCTTTCTTCCAAATAATATTGAAGGTTCTTTCCGCGTAGTTGTTGATATGGGGAGAGCGATTGGTACAAAAGGGCAGACAAGTATTAGATTAATTATCGGAAACGACGGAAAAATATGGAACGCATTCCCTGTGAATTCTCGGTAGAGATCAATTATACCGATTTAAATATTAATAATATAACATCAGGACCTCAGCTTTTTTCTGAGGTTGAAGGGCAACTATTAATTTATATAAATAATAAAGTTATTTTTTCAGAAAAAGAAATTTTACTACTTGAACTAGCAAAACAATTAAAAGATTGGCTCCATAATTATGATAAAGATTTTTATTATGAGTCTATGGATTATGAAGATTCTCCCATTCTATTCTTTAAAAGAATTAACTTAAATAATTGGCAAATTAGTGGAATTTGGATGAATAGAACTTATGCAAATATAAAATTATCCGATTTGATGTTTGCATGTAATAGTTTTATTGACAAGTTAATTATTGATTTAAATTTGAGAGAAATTAATACTAAAGATTTATTTTAATATTCAATATTGTTGAATCTTGATTACAAGTTTTTTATTTTTGTATTAATAAGCAACCGTGATTATAAAAATTCCCGTTTTAAAACAGTGAGGATTTTTCACTTTTGCTTTGTTATTTTATTGCTCTTTAAAAACGTTTTTTATCTGTAAAAAACTATTGTTGCTATTTATTCCGCATTAAAAAAACGAAAACTCAGCCTGACTAAAGGTGAAAGTAAATCTACACGCAGACCCGATATTATGGCTATCGATAAAAATGGGAAAGTGCATGCGATAGAGATAGCCTCTAAAACGGATAAAAATAAATTAGAGTCGTTAATTGCCCGTAACAAGGAGGCTATGGAGAAATTAGGGATCTATAAAAAAGAAGCTATTTCTCTATTTGAACATCCGTACAATGCGGCCGAGATGAAACACCAATTAGACTTATTGATTAAAAGTATAAAAGAGGGAAATTAGCTATGTACAGTGGCATTGTTTTGTATAATACAGAAAATATTTCACCGAATATTGCGTTAGAGTTTGCTGAAACACTATTTTCGGCATTAAATACTCCTATTACAGAGGCTAGTTATATTAAACCAATAATAAGGAAGACCTACAGTGATTTTAATTTTGTTAATATATCCCTAAAGGGATTAAAACGTAAAATAAATCTACAGGAGGCTACCTCTTTTGATGTATTGAATGTATTAAACGATACTTGTTATCTACGTTTGGTTTATCATACAAAAAACTTTGGAAGCCGTGACGAGATTTATATTTTATATGATAATAAACTAGATCATGATGGTATTGTTTTGGAATTGATAAAAAACTTTGCACGTCAAAACTATTTTTCTTATGGCATAAAATATTCAAATTGTAAGGATATAAATCGTGCAACTGAGTATGCAGGAGGTTTCAACTTTACTATTGTATATCCTTACGAAAAATATCATTTTGACGAAAAAAAATTGGATGACAATAAGCGATTAAGAATGATTTATACCGCTAATATTATTAATTGCTATCATTTAGAGATTGGTGTAGATAATACCACGTTGAAAGATTGGATATTAAGTAATACAAGCCATGGTACACTTGAAGAATTAAGCGATAAATTGTGGTTATGGCAGGTTCCCGAGAATGAACTTGATAATATCAATTATTTTCTTGGACAATTGGGACTATTAATATCATGGAAATTACCAACGCCAGAGCCAGAAAAACCTAGACGCAGGTTACCTTAAAATAGAATAATTGGCGACTAATAAACAATCGTGCTTGTACCAAATCCTTGCTTTAAAACAGCGAGGACTTTCCTTTTTTATTTTGTTATTTTATCGCTCTTTAAAAAACAAATAAAATCAATATTTTTTGAATAATTGTTATAAAAAACACAATACCTTTTAGCATACCCAAAGGCTGTTTTTGCTACTTATTCCGCATTAAAAAAACGAAAACTCAGTC
>NZ_LZHH01000064.1 GCF_001690595.1 Gilliamella sp. Choc5-1 | reverse complement strand
GCCACCATCTAAGGTGCCACTCGGTGGTTTGTTATCTATGTCGGCAACCTGAGCATAACCTTGCTCATAATCACTTAGCACCATGACATCACAGTTGTGCTCAGCATGGGTTTCAAAGCGAAACCATATCCCCACATCCGCCAATAAGCGTTGTATGAACTCAAGGTCACTTTCTTGCCATTGGGTAATAAATTCTCGAGACGGGTAGGTGTCTTTTAATTCCAAGCGGTAATCAATGCCGGTAAAACCATGGCTGCGCAGTATCGATTCCACTACACTTACCACGCTTTGGTTTTGAAAAATGGCACACTGTTTTTTCATGGCTAACAACGCTAAGCGGGATGATAAAACAACTTGATAATGCGCTTGCTCTTTACTGACCGATAGCTGACTAAATGCGGTAACCACCCCATGAAGTGTGCGCCCGTCACTGATAGCCGGTAAGCCGCCTAGTGAGCGTATTGCTTCTGTTAATGGCTGGTTTAAAAAGGGATTAAATGAGAAAGTGGCGTTTTGGTTAAGCAGCGAATCAATGGCAAGGGCTTTATCATGGGCAACAATTACTTGAGCCATTAAATATATCCATGAGTGACTATATTGCTAAACCGCCAGAGCCAAAAGAAATTATTGTTAAAGAAGAAAAAATTATTATGAAAGAACCACCTCCAGTGATTCGTTTAGATAGTTTAGCTCTATTTGAAAGTGGACAATCAAGCCTAAAATCTGATTCAACCAAAATATTAGTTAATGCATTAGTTGAGATGAAAAAACAGATAAATGCTAACCAAGGAACAGGGTGGCTTATTTTAATTACAGGGCATACTGATTCGACAGGTGATAGCAATAAGAATATTCAATTGTCACTTGATCGAGCTACAGCAGTACGAAACTGGATTATAAAGACTAGTGATATCCCTGAAACATGTTTTGCGATTCAAGGGTATGGAGCAAAAAAACCGTTAACTAGTAATGATACTTTAGAAGGTCGGGCAAAAAACCGACGTGTAGAAATTAGTTTAGTTCCTCAAATGTCAAATTGTATTTTGGCGAATGAATACTAAAAAAATGTTTAACAAAAAAAGGAGTAAAACAATGGCAGTTCCAGCGTATATGTTTTTAAAAGATGATGGCGGAGCAGAAATTAAAGGTTCTGTAACCGTAGTAGGTCGTGAGGGGAGTGTTGAAGTGGTTGAATTTGATCACAAAGTCTACATTCCAACAGACGGTAATACTGGTAAATTAACAGGAACTCGAGTTCACAAAGCTCTTGAATTTGTTAAAGAAGTTGATGCATCATCCCCTTATCTTTATAAAGCTGTAACTACAGGTCAGAACCTAAAATCTGTAGAAATTAAATGGTATAAAATTAATGATGCAGGCCAAGAAATTGAGTACTTTAATACATTAATGGATAACGTAAAGGTTGTATCTATCAAACCTGAAATGCACAATATCAAAGATCCAACAAAGGAACAATATAATCATTTAGAACGTATTGAATTACGTTACGAAAAAATCACATGGACTTATAAAGATGGCAACATCATTCACTCAGACAGCTGGGTTGAAAGTAGAGCTTAATGTGGTTTATGTTGATTCTGTTGTAATAACAGAATCAACAATCATTTAATAAACGATAATATAATGTAAGGAAGAGTAATGATTACAGATCCTTCTGCTTTATTAAGACGACTCAATTCATATTGTGCAAAAGCACTTGAAGCGTCAGCAGAATTATGCCAAACAAGAGCACATCCAGAAATCATGCTTGAACATTGGTTATTAAAATTATTAGAGCAAGGAACTGGTGATATTTCATTGGTTGCAAGACATTATCAATTAGATTTAGATAAAGTCTGGCAAGGATTATTGAATTATCTAGACACATTACCTCATACAGTTAATACAAAACCAAGTTTATCATCATCATTGATTGGAATATTACAGTCAGCATGGTTAAAAGCCTCACTTGAAGATCACCAAGAGACTATTCGTTCAGTACATATTTTACAAACACTACAAGAAATGCCACATTGCTTAAAAGCACAAGATGCATGGCAGTTACTTAGTTTATCGGTTGTTTCATTACAAAAAATGCGTACTCAGTTAGATGAAACTTCGGATGAAAGTCCGACTAATCAACATAAATATTATTCAGATAATTTGCATTTAAATAATGATATCAACAATACAAAGAAGTTAAATATTAATAGTAAACACGATTCTCAAACGGTTGATACTAATAATAATCAACAACAAGCCACACAACAAAGACATTATCAAGCAGCACTTAACCGATTTACCGAAGATATTACTGAAAAAGCGAAAACAGGTAAAATTGATCCTGTATTTGGCCGTGATAGTGAAATAAGACAAATGATTGATATATTATCTCGCCGTCGCAAAAATAATCCAATTTTAGTAGGTGAACCTGGTGTTGGTAAAACAGCATTAGTAGAAGGGCTAGCACTACGCATTGCAGAAGGCAATGTACCTAAAAATCTTGAGAAAGTGAACATATTAGCGCTTGATCTTGGCCTACTACAAGCTGGTGCTGGTGTAAAAGGCGAATTTGAACAAAGATTAAAAAATGTGATAGAAGCTGTTCAACAATCACCTACCCCAATATTACTTTTTATTGATGAGGCTCATACTATTATTGGTGCTGGCAATTCAGTTGGTGGAGCTGATGCAGCAAATTTATTAAAACCCGCCCTAGCTAGAGGGGAGTTACGAACTATTGCTGCAACAACATGGTCTGAATACAAACAATATTTTGAAAAAGATGCAGCTCTAGAACGCCGTTTTCAAATTGTTAAAGTGGAAGAACCTGATGACGAAAAAGCCTGTCTTATGTTACGTGGCTTAAAATCACGATATGCCAAACATCATGGTGTACATATATTAGACGAAGCAGTTAAAACCGCTGTTTCACTTTCTCGACGTTATATTAGTGGTCGTCAGTTACCCGATAAAGCGGTTGATTTACTTGATACAGCATCAGCGCGTGTACGTATGGGGCTTGATACAATTCCTGAATCTATTACACTGCTTGAGGCTCAAATTACTTCATTAACAATAGAGCAAGAAGCTATCAAAACCGATTTAGCACTAGGAGAACACCTACCAACAGATCGTACGGTAGAAATTGGATTACAACTTGATGAACTACAAAAAAAATTAGCCACTCAACAGAAGCAATTTGAAAAAGAAAAAAAACTAGTTGAAACATTAATTGAGTTACGACAAAAATTAACATCAAAATCAGAACAGAAAATTCAAAAACAACTTATCGAAACACAACAAAAATTAAGTGAATTACAAAAAAACTCACCTTTATTATCACTTGATGTTGATAGTCGAATTGTATCTTCTGTTATTGCTGATTGGACTGGTGTTCCTTTAGATAGTCTATTAAAAGATGAACAAAGCCATTTACTTATGCTAGAAGCTGATTTGCGTGAGCGCGTTGTAGGTCAAGATAATGCACTCTTTGAAATTTCTAAAAGAATTCGTGCTGCAAAAACAGGTTTAACCTCGGAAGATGCACCTATAGGCGTATTCTTATTAGTCGGCCCTTCTGGTGTGGGCAAAACTGAAACAGCATTAGCACTTTCAGATACTTTGTTTGGTGGTGAACAATCGTTAATCACGATCAATATGTCAGAATATCAAGAATCACATACAGTATCACAGTTAAAAGGCTCGCCTCCAGGTTATGTCGGATATGGCCAAGGTGGAATCTTAACTGAAGCAGTTCGTAAACGGCCATACAGCGTTGTCTTATTAGATGAAGTTGAAAAAGCGCATCGTGATGTATTGAACTTATTTTATCAAGTATTTGATCGTGGTTTTATGCGTGATGGTGAAGGACGTGAAATTGATTTCCGTAATACCTTAATATTAATGACTTCTAATCTAGGTAGTGATCAATTAATGGCACTCTTTGACGAAATGCCTGATGCTAATATTGCTACACAACAAGAGTTATTACGTCCAATTATACGTGAGCATTTTCAGCCAGCATTATTAGCTCGTTTCCAAACGATAATTTATACACCATTAGCTAATGATGCACTGCGAAAAATTGTTGAAATGAAATTAAATAAAGTCTCATCTCGATTACAAAAACACTACAAAATCGAATTTAATGTTGGTGAAAAACTTTATGATACCTTAGTATCAGCCTGTTTATTGCCAGATACAGGTGCGCGTAATATTGATAGTATTTTAAATCAACAAATATTACCGGTGGTATCTAATCTATTGTTGCAAAATGTGAATAATCACAATAGTCAAGAAAAAATGTTACAACTTGATTTTACAGAAACAGACGGTATTGTGCTTGAATGGGTAACTAGAAAAAATAAAGTAATTCCGACAAAATCTAAAAAATCAATAGTAAAGTCTAAGCCAATTAAAAAAAACGATACGGATAATAAAAAGATACCAAAAACAAAGAAAAAGTAGATAATAAAAAATAATCATAAACAACGTAGAGCTAACAATAAAAGACAACACTAGACATAACTATTGCATATTAACAACGATGGTGTTGTTTAGTGATGTCAATAATATTGTTTATAATTTTGATTTAGCAGTATAATCATAAAAATTTTGCTAATTGCAATCGTTTTTACTTGCTTGTTTTATATATTTTAACCCTATTTTTGATTGTTATTTACATGACAAAAATTGCTTATTCCTATTTTTAGTGATGATGGCAATGCTCTGCTCTACCTTTTTAAGCACAATTACCGCTTTCCATTCGCATTAAACTCAGAATTATTGCATAATACGCAGCGTATAAAAGGCCAAACTTAAGTTAGGAATAATTATGGAACTTCTTTGCCCAGCAGGATCTTTACCATCACTAAAAGTCGCCATTGATAATGGGGCTGATGCTGTTTATATTGGTTTGAAAGACGATACTAATGCCCGTCATTTTGCTGGTTTGAATTTTAACGAGAAGCGTTTGATTGAAGCTTCAGATTATGTACACAAACATGGCAAAAAGCTACATATTGCCATTAATACCTTTGCCCACCCTGATAATTTTGAACGTTGGCAATATGCAGTTGATACCGCGGCTAATATTGGTGCTGATGCGTTAATTATTGCTGATCTTGCTATGCTTGATTATGCGGCTGAAAAATACCCTCATCTTGAGCGTCATGTTTCTGTGCAAGCGTCGTCAACCAATGAGGAGTCGATTAAGTTTTACTATAATAATTTTCAAGTACATCGCATTGTTTTGCCACGCGTACTTTCAATGCATCAAGTTAAACAGTTATCACAAGTGTCCCCCGTTCCACTCGAGGTGTTTGCTTTTGGTAGCTTGTGTATTATGGCCGAAGGTCGGTGCTATTTGTCATCTTATTTGACTGGCGAATCCCCTAATACCGTTGGCGCTTGTTCACCTGCCAAATTTGTTCGTTGGGAAGAGACCGAAAAAGGACTGGAATCAAGGCTGAATAATGTGTTAATTGATTGCCATAAAAAAGGCGAAAATGCAGGCTACCCAACATTATGTAAAGGTCGTTATTTTGTTGGTCAGGAGCTTTATCATCCTATCGAGGAGCCAACAAGTTTAAATACCATTGAGCTATTGCCTGAACTGTTTGCCGCAAATATTGCATCAGTTAAAATAGAAGGTCGTCAGCGTAGCCCTGCTTATGTTGAGCAAGTCACTAAAGTGTGGCGACAAGCCATCGATCGCTATAAAGCCAATCCGCAATCGTTCCAAGCCGAACAACGCTGGATCGATACACTTGGTTCGGTGTCAGAAGGCACACAAACAACATTAGGCGCTTATCATCGTAAATGGCAATAAGGTGAGTTAGCAATAGATAATGTGCTAACAGCATCAAGGTAAATCATTGAAAAAGATCTAACATAAATATAGTGAGCAAAACCATGAAATACGCATTAGGACCAGTGCTTTATTATTGGCCTAAAACTGAAACAGAAGCTTTTTATTACTCTGCTAAAGAGAGTCAGGCGGATATTATTTATATGGGTGAAACCGTTTGTACTAAACGTCGTGAAATGAAAGTCGCTAATTGGCTTGAGCTGGCAAAAGAGATCGCAAAATCAGGCAAGCAAGTTGTGCTGTCAACATTGGCTTTGCTTGAGGCTCCATCGGAACTTAATGAGTTGCGGCAATTAATAAATAATGGTGATTTTTTGGTTGAAGCCAACGATTTGGCGGCAATTAACATTGCACAAGAACATAAGTTGCCGTTTGTTGCTGGCCCTGCCATTAACTGTTATAACGCTTTAACGTTAAAATTGTTACAAAAACAAGGCATGGTGCGTTGGTGTATGCCAGTTGAGCTGTCGCGCGATTGGTTGAGTAATGTGCTTAAACAGTTTGAGAGTTTAAATATTGCACGAAATTTTGAAGTCGAAGTGTTCAGTTATGGTTATTTACCTTTGGCTTATTCAGCTCGCTGTTTTACGGCAAGATCGGAAGATAAACCTAAAGATAAGTGTGAAACTTGCTGTATTAAGTATCCTGTTGGACGTGAGGTGTTTTCGCAAGAACAGCAAAAGGTGTTTGTGTTAAACGGTATTCAGACTCAAAGCGGTTATTGTTACAATTTAGGCAATAATCTTAAAGAGATGAAAGGATTAGTTGATATCGTTAGGATTTCACCACTTGGTATTGAAACACTTGATATTATTAAGCAGTTCAAAGCTAACGAAGATGGATTAAATCCACTGCAAATTGAACATAACCGAGATTGTAATGGTTACTGGAATGGGATTGCCGGACTTGAACTTACCCAATAAGCATTTTCTGCCTGAACAGTTTCGGGAAAATTTTTCTGCGCTTAGTCATGATAGCGTATATCTTGATTCGGCAGCAACAGCACTTAAACCGCAAGCCTTGGTCGATACAACACTGGCGTATTATGCTCAAAACACAGCGACAGCAAAACGCAGTTTGCACCAAGATGCGTTGCAAGTCACTGCCACAATTGATAAGGCAAGGCAAAATGTTGCCGATTTGATCAATGCTAAGAGCAGCGCTGAAATTATTTGGACTCGGGGGGCAACAGAGTCAATTAACTTAATTGCCCAGAGCTATGCTCGCCCATTATTGCAACCGGATGATGAAATTATTGTCAGTGAATTAGAGCATCATAGCAATTTGTTACCTTGGTTGATTGTGGCTAAGCAAACAAGGGCTAAAGTCATAAAATGGTCGTCCGATGTTAATGAATTATCATCGTTAATGTCAGCGAAGACTAAAATTGTTGCAATCACCCAAATGTCAAATGTGACAGGATTCTGTCCTGATTTAGCTACAATAAGCAACATTGTTCATCAATATGATGCGGTTTTAGTAGTGGATGGTGCGCAAGGTGTTGTTCATCATGCAATTAATGTTAACCAGTTAGATATCGATTTTTATGTCTTTTCTACCCATAAATTGTATGGTCCAACGGGGCTTGGCGTTTTATATGGTAAAAAGGCATTACTTGAGCTAATGTCGGTTTGGCATGGTGGCGGTAAAATGCTAAAAAGTACTTCGTTTGATGATTTTATTCAAGAAGATCTTCCTTATAAATTTGAAGCTGGCACACCTAATATTGCAGGGATTGTTGGTTTCAATGCCGTACTTGAGTGGTTAAAAAGATGGGATAATAAGCAAGCTGAAAACTACACAAAACAGCTAGCTTATTACGCAAAATCACAACTAAGCCAATTTGCCGATATTCAATTTTATAGTGTGGATGATAGCCCGATAATCACTTTTAATATCAATAATATTCATCATAATGATATTGCTATTTTGTTAAGTGAACAAAATATTGCCATCCGTACTGGCGAGCTTTGTGCCCAGCCTTTAATGAATAAATTAGAATGTCACGGTGCAGTTCGTATTTCATTGATGCCATATAATAATCAGCAAGATGTGGATAAATTTATTTTAGACTTGAAAAGTGCAATTGAAATATTGGTGTAATTCTATTTTAAACGGTATAGAATCCTGAATATTTTTTACAAAATGACCAACCATAAATGAGGCAATATTATGCTATCACAGCAAGCTTTAATCGAATTATTTTCGCAGCAACATTCTTGGCAAGATCGTTACCGACAGCTTGTGATGTTAGCAAAGCAATTGCCTGACTTTCCTGAATCCCAAAAAACAACAGAAAACCAAGTTAACGGCTGTGAAAATCGCGTTTGGTTGACTTATCAAAAACAGAACGATAATACCTATATTTTTAGTGGCGATAGCGAGGGGCGAATTGTGAAAGGGTTATTGGCGGTATTAATCAGTATTGCTAATCACAAAACAGCACAGCAAATAGCTGCTATTGATTTTCAATCGGTTTTGCATGAATTAAAAATTACTGACGAACTAAGCCAATCTCGTTTGCAAGGACTGGCAAAATTGATTGAGCGTATTGAGTCGGTCATATAAAAAAGGAGGCTAATTAGCCCCTCAGATTGATGACAAACCTCGATATAATTCGGGGTTTATTTTTTTATTTAAACCATAAAAAAATGCAATAATCTCCACTTAATCTGACATTTGAGTTATTTTATAACACAAAAAGGAGAGTCAGAAATGAATCAAACAGCCAAAATCATTAAACCTAAATTAGGACTACTAGAATTAGCTAAGCAACTCGGTAACGTTCAACAAGCTTGCAAAGTCATGGGATACAGTCGAGATAGCTATTATCGCTTTAAAAAATTGTATGAGCAAGGGGGTGAGCTTGCGCTTCAAGAAATCAGTCGTAAAAAGCCTATCGAAAAAAATCGGGTAGAGCCACATATAGAACAAGCCGTTGTCAATATGGCCTATGAATATCCAGCTTATGGGCAACATCGAGTTGCCAATCAACTTCGTCAAGAAGGCATCATGGTGTCAGGGAGTGGGGTACGCTCTATTTGGCTACGTCACGATTTAGAAAGTTTTAAAAAACGCTTAATAGCCCTAGAAACCAAAGTGGCACAAGAAGGATGTGTGTTCACTGAAAATCAATTACAAGCCCTTGAAAAAGCCAAAGCATCAAAAGAAGCGCATGGTGAAATTGAGACACATCATCCGGGTTATTTATGTGCACAAGATACCTATTATGTAGGGCACATTAAAGGCATAGGGAAAATATACCAACAAACATTTATTGATACCTATTCCAGACTCGCTTTTGCTAAAGTCTATACCGAGAAAAACAGCCTGATTGCTGCCGATATGCTCAATGATAAAGAGCTTCCTTTCTTTGACAGCGAACAAGTGCCGCTGTTACGCATTCTTACAGACCAAGGTACGGAATATAATGGCCATAAGGAGAGCCATGCTTATGAGCTTTATCTTAATCTAGAAGATATTGAACACACCAAGACCAAAGCCTACAGCCCACAAACAAACGGTATTTGTGAGCGATTCCATAAGACGATGAAAACAGAATGTTATGATATTTTATTTCGGCGTAAGATTTACACGCAATTGAGTGAAATACAAAACGATATTGAGCAATGGCTTGAATTTTACAATCGAGAAAGAGCGCATTCAGTAAATATTGTTATGGGAAGACACCATGGCAAACATGGAATGATGCAAAGGGGTTGGTTAAGGAAAAGCAATTGGAGAATTTATTTTGCTCATCGGACACGCATTTTGTTAAAATGAAAGCCGATGAG
>NZ_LZHH01000063.1 GCF_001690595.1 Gilliamella sp. Choc5-1 | reverse complement strand
TTTTTTATTGCTCCACGACTTTGGCATGGGTATAACAAAAATTATGTGATAATGACTTTCCGGCAGTGTTACGCCGCTCGCCTTGCATTCGTCTTTAAATGCAAAATATTGCAATACTGGTTTCCGTTTTGCCCACCTGTCGCGCTGTGTCATCCGCGGTTTAGGAACTGGAGTAATGTTATAAATCATGCTTTTATTTTTCCTTCCTTGATCAGTATGTCTTGTGTTCTAATAACTCCTTCAGCGTGAGCTAATCTAACGAATTCATTCTCAAATATTCGTGTTCTGCAGTCTATTTCATCATGACAAGCTGAGCAAGCCCATGCGCCCTGCAAATCATTCGGCTTCATACCTACGCCACACGTTCCTGCTAGTCGATAATGCGCTAGTACCGTGGTTTCTGGGTTATGATTACAGCACGGCAATCGAACCGTGCACTCTCGCCCTCTTGCTTCTTTAGTTAGTTTGCTCATCGTTAACCTTGTTTAAATTATGCTGATTAATGTATTCTCTGCGTTGTTCTCTAACTATTGCTATTGCTCGCTCTAATTCTTGCTCTTTATCATCGTATCGTTTCAGTTGTTCCAAGTGTTCGTTGTTCATCATGCTACCCTAAATATTGTCCATCCTAGTTAATACTAAGTTGCCAGAAAAAACCGCCCCAGTATCAATGTAAACCCTGTTTGCAACTTGCGTCACTTCTCTTTGCGGAGTATGACCAAACACAAAAAATTCAACACCTTTTATTCCTGTATTGTCATATTTTTCAAATCGTTCTCGACTCCAAACCACTTTATTTAAATCAATAGGCTTGTTGAATACATATTCATTTGCTGGATAATCTGCGTGTGCAAACGCTATTAATTCGTTATTGATTGAAAGCTCAATAACTAAAGGCAATTCATTGCACTTATTAATTAAGTTAACAGCTTCCTGTTTATCTAAATCGTTTAATTTGAAAAACCAACCCCCACCGTTGTATTGCCATGCTAATAATGATTGTTCGTCTCCGTTAATTCCATTGATTGCCATTTGCTCGTGATTTCCACGAACCGTTTTAAACCAATCCTGATTAATTAATCGTAAACATTCTAAGCTTTGCGTACCTCTATCAATTAAATCACCAACAGCTATTAGTAAGTCATTTTTAAAATCAAAGCTCACCTCGTTTAACTTGCTCATTAGTAAATCGTAACAACCGTGTAAATCACCAACCGTAAATATCTTTTGATACTCATTACCGTTAATTTTTAAATAATTCATCATGCCACCTTTGATAATTGGTCTTTGTACTGTTCAGCCAGTCGAATCGCTTCCTGTGCATCTGAGCTAAATATAACGGCATTTTCAGCCCCAAACTGTTCAGCACAAGTCACCACATCAGCAAATGCTTTTTTATTCATTCTTCGCGTTGATTGCCCCATGAATACCAGTCCGCCTTGAATTCCCTTTACACATTTCTGCCCGTGCAAATTAGCCGTGATTAAATGCTTCCATTCCTCCGCTGTGAGCTTTTCTCCGTTCCATTCAACTTGTTTTGCGATATCATTTAAAACAGCCCACATCATGCGATTTTGTGCTAACGTGCGATTGTCTTCATCAATTACAATCCTCAATGGACGCTCGCTATCAACTGGTAATTGATTTATTACGTTAATCGCTGTAGTGCGTGCTAGTTCGTGTGTTAATCGAAATTCTTTAATCATTGTTTATCACTCCAAATACTCAACTATTAGCGTCGATTTGTTCTTCATCTTTTCGTGATAGCGTTTATATTGCTTTCTAACGTTGAACCAAAATATCAATGCCCAAACTGGAAAAAGAATAGGCGTTGTTAATATTAGAAATGTATATATAACAAGGCTTAGCAAGTGTATTGGAAATAAAATTGCTTCTTGATTAAGAATCCAAAAAAACTCACCTTTAATATCGTTTAGCTGTTTAATTCCGAACGATGACGCTTTTAATGATAAACAGCTCATAAAATCAGGATAATATCCGTTCCGCATAGCTTTGAACGGGTTTTCAATAAAATCACCCAGCGTTGGTTTTGTCATTTAGTTGCTCTCCAAATTACGAATCCCCAAAAAATAAACGCAGCTATTACTACAATCGCTACATCACTCATCTGCTAACTCCTTATTTGCAACCATTTGGTTTAACTTGATTAATTTTGCTATACCGAAAATCTGAGCTGGAATATAAAAACATAAAAGAACAAACCACCCCTCGTAAGCAATAAAAAAGGTCGATAAAATGGCATAAATCAAGTTCCAAGCTATGTGAAAATTGGTTAAATAATTCCAGTTTTCAATAAACTTTTCAGACGGAATGAGAATAGCTAAATACAAAATGAAACATTCAAACCAAAACACAATTTTGGGTATAACTATAAAGTTTTCGCTAATCAATTTAGACATAAGAATAGCTATGACTATGATTGCCGTGTATGAAATTTTTATTAATAATTTACCGCTCATTATCTACCTCCCGTCAATGCAAAAATGTTTTTTATTTTCAAAAATCTTCTCGTACTCGTTAGCCTTAGCAATATCCTGCTCTAACGCATCTTTTTTACCTGCCCTAATTCGATATTTCAAAATGTTACCAAGGCAAAAGCCTCTAAACTGCTCTACAGTCATACTACGCGCTATGATGTCGATAGATTCGATACCCTTGATTATTTGATAATGTTTTGGATTTTTTACGTTGTCACTCATCACCCGATCCCCGTCTAATTCAGCCCGTGCCTGCCAACTTGACCAACGCATGTTTATTGGTCCGCTCACATAACGATTTTCATCAATTAAATAATCGTGACCAAAAACAAAACTATAACCATAAAAGCTCGAAAGCCATTTTTCAAAAAGAGCGCGCTCTTTTTCTAACTCTTGCTGTGTTAATTTAGTCATTCTCTTGGTTCCTATGATTATTTTCGTACCATTCTTTTGTTGTAACTACAATTCGATGATTAGCTGTTTCATAAAAAACGAACCCATTTTCGTTAACTCTACTTTCAACTGAATCAAGAAATTTTCCAGCTTGCGTCAACTCATTGTTTGAAAAAAATGAATTAATGATGTTAATGCTAGCTACTGAAACGTTGACAGCTAACGCAATAACGATTAACCAAGAAACTAGACCGTTAATAACCGCTTTAGAGCGTCTAGTAAAATCTTCAAACATCCTTAAACCCTCACACGCTCAAAATTATCAAGCTGAACTAGCTCTTTACCGTTTGATAGCTTTTTAATGCATTGTTCGATTGTTAATTCTTCATCAGTAAAATGCGTCCAACTTGTCGGTAATTGCCATTTTTTTATGATTGTTGCTGTTATTTTGTAAGCCATTTCTGTATCAACTCCCTCAATTTAATTTTGTCTTCTTCTGAATAATTTTTTACTCGTTCTGCCAACTGCTGCTTAATCTTTGCCGTATTTGCTCCCCTGCTCTTTATCGCTCTCACATAGTCGTACGCTATTTTGTCGAGCATGTGATAACGTCCAAGTGGGCAGTGGTTAACTCTCCGCAACACAAGCTCTACCTGTTTTTAACATCTGCTTAATGCTAGCAATATACATCATGCTTTTACTTGATGCTCCCTGCTCAGTTTTGCATTCCAACATTGCAAACGTATTCTCTGGTTTTGGTAGATAATGATTAGCTCGCTCTTGTGTTAATAGCCCAGTAAAAACAGCATGGTTTATAGCATCAGCACGCTTTGCTTTATCGCTACCTAGCGAAACAAACACTTCAACGGCACGCCCGTACATCATCGATTCATCAACCATTCGCTCATATGCATCAATAAACGTTCGTCTTGCTCCAATTTTGTCGCCATTTCGGTAGACAATTTCAGCTTGTGCCCACGCTTTTGCTATTTCATTAGTCCAAACAACCGTATTGGTTTCATCGCTAGCAAGTATTGCAATCGACCACGCTTCATCTGGTGATAAATGATTACTTGAACCACCCATTAGCTTGATTAAATCCGCAGGCTTAGGCATAAATTGACTTTTAAGCACCCAAGCATGTGCAGCGGCTTTTAACGATTGAATCGGATATTGTCCAAGTGTTGACCAGTAAATATTAACCTTGACTGTGCTTGCTTGCTGTCCGTAAACCTCAAGTAATCCACCAATAACCGCTAAAAATTCATCTGTAATCTTTGCCATGGTTAAGCCCTCATACTCTCTAAAACTGCCCTGTTACGCTCGGCAAGGGTCATGAATTTTTCAGGTGGTTTATTTGATTTTTTATAACCGTTAGCATTGCGTAACCAGTTGTTAAAAGCCGCATTCCAATCAATATATTTTTTGCCATTCGCCAAGCAGTAATCCCTGAATTTGACAAACTCATTATCCAAATTGATGTTTTCATTCATCGCTATATCTCGATGATGATCGTTCGGTTTAAATTCATCAGGAAACTGACAAGGTCGCTTTGGCTGTTGCGATTTATTCGCAATAATATTTGTAGTATTCTCTGTAGTAGTCTTTGTAGTATTCTCTTGATATAACGAACTTGATTTTGTAGTCGTCTCGACATCTACATTGTAGAGATCGGGGTAACTACTTTTCATTTGTCGTGATGATTGAGTTATAGAGTTGGCGAAATCGCTTAAAACTTGATTAACTTTTTCATTATCAATCTTGTAAAAAGTCTTATGCTCTAACCTCTTTTCTGTAACAATTAACACGCCTTTTTCTTTTAGTTTTTTGATAGCCGTTCTTTGTTCGTTATGAGATAAACCAGTTTCATCTTCAAGCTCATCACGTGTTTTATACACACCTAAATCAGACGTAGCCTTGTCTTGCCAATAAAATAATTGTGAGAATAAAACAGCAGGACTCACACCACCCAGTGGCTTAGCTAGCTTAGGATAATAGGCATTCGGACGCCCTATTAGTTTTAATATTTCAACTGCGTTCATTGCTTACCCTCTTTCTTGGGAAAAGTTCTGGTAAATCAGGTCTAATATCGCAAGCTGCAACTTCCCCATTGGTTGCTTTTACTATTAAATGAACATGTTCAGGACTAACATCAGACAATCCGTGCAGCCACTTCCATACTGATGTCTGAGTTTTCCCACACGCATCAGCTAATTTTTTCTGGCTTCCCGTAATTAAAATAGCTTTCTCAATTGCTTTATTTTTCATACAAACTCTCTTTTAACAACTTATGTTGTGAATATTATCTTTTGTTTTTGCTTGTGTCAACAACTTAAGGTGTTTTACTTTATACAACTTTGGTTGTATTTTATTTAAATGAAAAAGGAGCTTAAAAAATGACATTAGCAGATCGACTAACCTCAATAATGAAAGAAAAGAAGATTTCTCAAGCGAAATTGGGAGAGGCTATTGGTATGTCTCAAACCACAATATGGAAATTAATGACAGGCAAAACAAAATCAAATAGAAATCTATTGAAGATCGCTGATTATTTAGGTGTTTCGGTTGAATGGTTAGCTAAAGGAGAAGGTCCTCAGCTTAAACAGCAACGAGACGGAACGCCGATGGATGAATTATCAACAAGAGACGTAGATGAGTGGGATGATAAAACCCCATTAAATGATGATGAAGTTGAAGTTCCATATTTCAAATCAATTGAACTTGCAGCAGGGCATGGTTGTTCAAGCACGGAAGATCACAATGGATATAAGCTCAGATTTAGCAAATCTTTTTTTAGAAGAAAAAACGCACAAAAAGAATTTGTCATTTGTTTTCCAGCTAAAGGAAACAGTATGGAGCCCGTTATTCCAGATGGAGCAACTGTTGCGGTGAACACACTACAAAAAGATATTCGTGATGGCGATGTTTATGCAATATGCCAAGACGGATTGTGTCGGCTAAAAAGATTGTATTTATTACCAGCAGGAAAAATAAGAATTGTTTCTTACAACTCTGAAGAATTTCCTGATGAAATTGATGATTCAAAAAATATAGAAATAATCGGGCGAGTATTTCATTGTTCATTTGAAATGTAATCAATGCTATTAAGAAAACACGGCTAACCGCTTCGGTTGTTTTCGTTTAACAAAACTATAATCATAATTAGATATATATTAAATAATAATTCAAGGAGAAAACAGTGCGTTATATTTATGAAACAGTTCAAATTCCACCAAATATTAATGTAGGGAAAAAAGATAAAGGCAATGAAGCTGGAGCTTATTTGCGTGAAATAATAAATAACAAAGCCAAAGATAATTGGGAATTTGTAAGCGTTGAGAGCGTTGGAGTAAGAACATCCCCAGGGTGTCTTGCTTCTCTTTTAGGAAAGAAAGAAGAATATTCTATTTATTATGTGATTATCTTTAGACGTGAAGTGGCTTAGTTTTAAATTAATATATCTATATAGAGCGATAGCCCCCAATCGCATTCGCTCAGCATGTAGATTCGAACCGTCTTGCTCAGAATATGCCTTATTAGCAATTGAAAAATATGGCGTATTCAAAGGGTGGAAAATGACATTAGGCAGATTAATGAGATGTAAACCACCAAATGGTGGCAAAGATTATCCGTAACAACCGCTTCGGCGGTTATTGAAACAAAGATTCAATCGTTCAAATAGAATAAAGTAAATTAGATAGTTATTGATAATTTTAATTATAAGGGATATATTATATATATTCCCAATTTGGGAAATTTATGAAAATATTCGGGAAAGAAAAGATAATCAAATTTAATAAGAAACATCCTGAAGCAAGTAGACACCTGAACTCTTGGGTAAGAAAAGTTGAATTGTCAACTTGGAATAATCCACATGACATTAAAAACAATTTTAATAATTCATATGACCAGTTAGGTGATTCTAAAGGTGTTTTTAATGTCAAACATAATAACTATAGAGTTGTTGTTCAAGTGAGATATTGTAATGGCATGGTTCTTATTGATGGGGTCTATACTCATTCTGAATATGATAAATTGAGGTTAAAATAATGGCTAGCTATTTTTGGACTATACTGCATAATGAAGCAGAATATCAAAAAGCAATGGATCGATTCACTGAACTTTTCGGTAAAGAATTAACACCTCTTTCAGAGGAAAGCGATGAATTCGAATTATTAGCAATGCTAATTGAAAAATATGAAAATTTAAACTACCCCGTTGAGGCTCCTTCTCCTATTGATTATATAAAATTTATTATGGATCAAAAAGGTTTAACTAATGAAGATATGAAAAAATATTTAGGTTCATCATCTAAAGTGTCAGAAGTCCTCAATGGCAAAAGAAATCTAAGTTTAAATATGATTAAAAAACTTCATAATGGACTTGGTATACCTGCAGATATCTTAATTCAAGATATCAATTGTATAGATGATGAGAATAATGGCGTTATTTTTTCGAAATTAATTAACAATGAAGCTTGCTACATAGAATTAGAAGAATCTACTAAATTTGACATTATACTTATATGTAAAAATATAATAGAAAAGATTAAAAATCCTATGAAAGGTGGATTAGACAATAATTATCCGAATGATACTAATAGCTGTCTTTATTATTAATATACTAGTTAAAGAGAAATAAAATATGGATAAATTATTTAAACAAAAGAAAGATTTCATTATTATTAATATTAGCTTTGATGAATATAGAAAAGCGAAAAACGGTACAGATATTGAATTTCAAATAAATGAATCTCAAGAAAGCATCATGATTCATAAAGAATTAGATAAACTAATGGTTAAGATGATAACTACAATTGTTGGTGTTGATAATGAGAATACTCAAATTTTTTCTTTTGTGTTGAGATCTAATACTCAAGTTTATCTTAAAGAAAAATTGAAAACAGAAAATCAATCTAAGTCACCAATATTATCAGATGAAATAAAAACACAAGCAGAAATTATTGCATCAACTGAAAATAAAACTTTCATTAAACAGTTTTTTAATAAAACTCATATTCCAATTAGTTCCGATCAATTCTAAATATAAATCAGTATATAACCAACCCGTCAGCGCGGGTTTTTTCATACTTATCTAAAAATTAACTGTACTTTTTTACATACCGCTAATCATTCATTAATCACATTCTAAGGATGTTTCTTATTTTCCACATGACCTGTTCAGCAAAAAATAAAAAATAGCCTTATTATCGATAATAGACCTCTTTAAGCTGATCTTTTTATTGAAGCTTTTTCTTTTATTGGGTATAATTTGATCTATATTTAGTGGTTGGCAACATAATAAACTACTAGATATGGGAAAGCCCGATACGCTAATATCGGGCTAATACAAAAAAATAAAGCATTATGGGCTTTATTGCGAGATCTCGATAGTTATTCTATATTCGTTTTCTTTTTAAGTAAAGCCCTATTTAATGCTTATCACTCAGAGAGGTATTAAAAATGGGTTATTCACCTATATGCCATAAGGCACACCGTTACGATGTTCACTTCGAATCATTACCTGAATATCAAGGTACATTTAGCCGACATAAATGCGCTGGCTGTGCATTTGAGTTAGGGTATTTTCATGCAGTAAATGGAATACCTAAAGCGATTGATGATTCAGTTTTAGATAGCATCCCGTACAGTCAAGCTGGTAGCGTCAGACACAAAGATGCTTTTACCGCATACAATGATGGGTATAAATTTGCATTAAGCTTAGCTAAAGTCGCTTAATATATACCAAAAATAACAAAGCCCCTTTCGGGGCTTTTTTCACATCTAAAATCCCCACCACAACTTTAAAACAATTCATTGATTAAAAAATAATCAAACGAATAACAATCAATCACACAAAAACAACAACTTAACAACTTAATTAAAAATAACAACAACTTTAGGTGTTGATATTAATAACAACTTATGTTGTAATAATCACATCAAAACAAATCAACTTAACCAAAAAGTTAAACAAGACTACGAGTTATTTAACAGATTAAGAAGATTCAAGTAGCTAGCTGAGGCATATGAAAGTACAGCGGTTTTGAAAGCAATCACAGCAGTACGCATCGGGTGAGCGACTTAATCACTCCCAGCCTCGAGAGAGACCGACTGGCCATCAAGTTCTTTAGTAAAAAGATTGCTTAATTTTATATAGTAACCAGAGATTAGAGGCGGCTACTGGTTGCTGATTCCGCCTAGTGGGTGACTGGATGAATTGTGCAGGTAAACCACCAAGCAGGCTGAGAGGTCTGCGTCTAATAATCAAATCAAAGCGCATTTAAACAAGTGCGCTTGAGTTTGATGTAAATAATACTAATTATTATCAGTATTATTTTTTTTGATTTCTTTTCTAATAAATTTTTCAAATGATGGATCTAGTACAAAGCGACATTCGGTATCAAATGTACGCGGAAAACCACATTGAATAATCACCCCCTTATTAATAAGCTTAATAACATGTTTAGGTATTTTTTCCGCTTCAAATGAAATGTATGGATAACCACTATGTAATAAATAAGCAATAACTTCTTTCTCAGATTTATTTAACGAATTAATTAATAATACTAATTCATTTCGTTCTTTATTTAGTTGTTTTTTATTAGAAAAATTTGTATAGAACTTTTTAAAATTTATTACTACAGAATAAATAAAACTGCACAAAATAAAACTGGTAGCAAAAACCGCTATTTCATAACTGAATGGAATTTTTACTTTTTCACTAAATTTAATTTGAATTTCGGTGGGAACTATAAAAAAAATACATAATGAAACAAGAACTATCAACATGCTTTTTAATGAAAAAATATCCTTTCTAAAGATAGAAACAATAGTAACTAGCCAATCTGGCATACATAAAAATCCTTGTTTGTACGTGGTTATGAGTATTCTAAATCCTTGTACGTGGTTGTCAAGGGAGCACGAGCCTGAGCGTGTTGCAGTATTACTCAGGCACATTAATGAACACCTTTATGAGATGTTTTGATGGATTAAAACTACCAAATTTCGAGGTAATTTATGCAATTACATAGAGCTGTAGAGAACGGTTACGAAAAAGCATATTGCAAAATGATGAACGATGTCGAAATGCAAGACGCTAAAGATGATTGGATTGAAGCTAGAGCCGAAGAATTGCTTGGAAATTTCAGTAACGACAACGATTGGCAAATAGTAGAGCTGTTAAAAATAAAGCTAGAAAGTAAAAACATTGATGCTGACATTTACAATCAGTTTATAACCGATATATGTTACTCTCAAGCTAAAGTTGAGTATAACAAAAGATTCTGACAACTCGGAAAGACGAGTACATGCAAGTCCTTTGCCCCAGAAATGGGGCTTTTTTGAGGGATTTATTAAATGAATAAAAAAATTAAAGAAGCCAGCGATTTAACTAATAAATTAATATCTGATGCTGTTAAAAATATTCAATCAAATAATGACGATTACATCATAGATTATTTTGCTGAGTTGATTTTATCTGTCAAAGCTGAGCTTGGTATAGCTACATATACAAGCGCAAAGAGCGCAATAAAAAATGAAATAAAAATTAGCCCAAGTTTTATGACATCGCTAGATAGCGCTATAGTTTTTGCAAGAAGAAGAATATATCTAAATTTAATTCTAAAACCGAAAACGGCTTGGCGCTTGCCGTAAAAGCGCCCCTTTTATTCTTAAGCATATTTGCCCGTGAATTGAGTAACGGGCTTTTTTACAGATTTAGCAAGTAGTTAACGACTATAAGGAATAAATAATGGAAAAATCAACACCGTTGCCTATTTCTCGTGAAATGTGGGCGATGATTGCTAAAGAATGGCAATGGGCAGTATTGGGGGGTAATGGTTATGTGTATTTTTTCGACAGTAAACCTTCTATTCACAAGATTAGATATGAGTGGATTGATAGTGACGGGTGGAATGGTTGCGACAGTGTGTTAGCGATAAGCACAGAAGGAATAAACTGGAGTCTGTCACTCACAAAAAGACCAGATGATGTCTAAATTAAGGGGCAAACAATGACAAGTAAAAAGATTATTGAGCGATTACAGCAAAAAGACTGGTTTGTTAAGTGTAAAACTGAGCATGAACTAGCGTTAGTGTCAAATGCATGTTTGGATGCTGATATTCCTTGGTTTTCTGGAACTAAGGCATCTAGATTTGCTCCAGACTTGCTTGCATCATTGATTGTTATATCTAGACAAAATCACTTATTCAAAAGACGTATTGGCTTCGCTTATTGTGCGTCGCCTTGTGAATGCGAAGACATAGACATAACAGATTGGTTTTTCGAAGAATTGAGGAGTGAATAATGGAAAAATTAACACCGCAAAACGAACATGAAGAACACATGGTGCAGGTTTTATTAGCAATAATGCAGGGTGTGCCAGTTGAAGAATATAATGACGACAACTACTTTTGGCACCCGTCAGACTCTAATTGTATTTTTTTAAATACAGAATATCGCATTACACCAAAATCTACACCGCTACCAATTACGCGCAAGATGTGGCGAATGATTAATAAAAAATGGAAATACGCGGCAATGGACAAAGATGGCGAAGTGTATTTTTATATTAATGAACCATATACCGATAAATATGGTGGTTGCTGGAATGATTCTAGCAGTAAGTATTGTAGAAGCGCCTTATTCATCAATATTGATGGAATTAATTGGAGTCTCTCACTCACAGAGCGACCAGAGGACGTCTAAATGAACACAATACCAATTGATTACGTCGGCTGTAATGTTTATCAAACAGACCGATTTAATATTAATTACAAACTAAACAAGGGCGAGCAAATATACGCCCTTTTTTGTGTCTTAATTGTGACATTTGGCGGGTTGTTTATGCTGATTCGATGGATGTTAGAAGTGGCGACTAATTAAAGGAAATATAAAAATGGCAGAATCGTTTGAAAAGAAAATTTGGGAAACTCTATCACAAGTTAATGTTAATGACAAAGTAGAAAAAAAGAACGGATTAACATATCTGTCTTGGGCGTGGGCATGGGGTGTTTTAATGGAGTATTATCCTCAATCATCATACATAATTAACCCACCAACCACAGAAATGGATGGCTCTATGACGGTTAGCGTAACGCTAACAATAAAAGAGGATAACAACGAGGCAACTCGATTTATGTGGCTACCAGTTATGGATTTTAAAAACCACGCTATTAAGTCGCCAAATTCAGTAGATATCAACAAAGCGACAATGCGATGTTTAACCAAGGCTATATCAATGTTTGGATTGGGTTTTTATATTTACGCTGGTGAGGATTTGCCAGAAGAAGAAAAGCAGGCGCAAAAAATTAATGAAGATGCGTTAAACAAAAAACGAGAATCATTAATCAAAGCGGTTGAACAATCTGCACAAAAAGGCATTGATGCAATGGGTGAGTTTTGGAAATCATTATCAATTGAAGACCAAAAACTTATCGGGTCTAGTGAAAAACGTCGTATCTATGATATGGCAAAAGAGGCTGATAATGGAACAGCGAACGGATGAATGGTTTAACGCACGGCTAGGCAAAGTAACTGCAAGTAGAATTAGTGATGTGATGGCTAAAACAAAAAGCGGTTATTCAACTAGCCGCCAAAATTACATGGCTCAGCTAATTTGCGAACGTCTAACAGAAAAACCAACCGAATCATACTCTAACGCCGCTATGCAACGCGGCACAGAGTTAGAGCCAACAGCCAGAGAAATGTACATACTAAACCAATTTGACGTAACCGTTAAAGAAGTTGGTTTTATCCACCACCCCACAATCGAAAACGCAGGAGCAAGCCCAGACGGGCTAGTAAATGATGATGGATTAATTGAAATAAAATGCCCGAATACGTGGACGCACTTAGAATTTATGCAATCACTAAAGCCAAAGCGTGAGTATATCTTACAAATGCAATGGCAAATGATGTGCACGGGTCGAAAATGGTGCGATTTTGTCAGTTATGACGATAGGTTACCAGATAATTTGAGCTTTAGATGTATACGAATTCATTACGACGAAGCATTAGCTCAAGAGATAGAAGCAGAAGTTATCAAATTTCTGCAAGAACTAGATGAGCGTATCAAACAAATAGAAGCCGCATAACCGTCCAAATGACTTTTTTTAAAGGATAAAACAATGACTAGATTAACTAAATCTATCAAAGAGCAAATTTGTAAAAATGCAATTGAACAATCGCTAGTAAATAAAGAGCTGAAAACAGCAAATGAAAATTTATCTAAATTTTTATACATATACTGATATGGGAGAAGATACTACAGTTGATTTAGAGCAGGTTATAAAAATAGGTGATAAATAATAATGATGATGAACATATGTTGGCATAAATATCCAGATGAAAAACCATGTGATAGTTGGAAATTTAATGATGTTATTGTTGTAATAGAGAATATATATGATGACTGTCCAAGTATACAGGCTTGTTGTTACGATGAACGTGAAGATAAATTTTTTACGGAAAGTGCTATTTGTCCTCGTTGTGATATGAGTATTAAACATTACATTAACGGGAAAGTATTATACTGGATATTTGTGTGTGAATTAGAAACACCAGAGGATGTGAATGATGACTAAATTGAATTGGCGCAAATTTCCAGATGAAGCGCCAGAGAAAGAAGATGGTATTGCTCAAAAACTGTGTATCGTACGTATTCGTTTTTTAAATGGGCGTGAAGAATTGTGTGAAGCAACAGTATATGACTGGTACGACGAACACGCAGAATTCGACGAGTGGTTAGATGATTATGTTGGCAAATGGTCCGAGCATGATAACGATGAAATAACACACTGGATTTATGCACATGAGCTACCGCTACCGAAGGAGTAATCATGTCAGATAAAATAACGTTTGTTGTTTATGCGCGAATTGGGTCATTTATATATAAAAGAATAGTCGTTGATAAAGCTGAATATGATGCAGTAGAAGATAAAAGTGCATACGAACAAGAATTGCTCAGAAATTATCTTCCAGATCTTGTAGACAGCGGAATATATATTGAGGATTAAATTATGAAATATTTTACGTATGACCACAATGGCGAGGGCTTTGAATATCACAATACCAAAGAAGAAGCAAAACGCCATGCAGAAGAGTTGTTAGATTTTTATTTACAAAACGACGATGAGAACAATGTAGATATTTGTTGGGGTGAGATAAAAGAAGATGTGCATTCAAATGATGCTGAACTGAAATTTAAAAAGGTGATGTGATTATGATTACAGAAGAGGAATGGAGCAACTTAGCGGCTGGAAATGTCATATATTGTGTATATGAGCTGTGGGACATCGTCAGTGTGACTAAGGTTAATATATTAAAGATCACTAAGGCGCAAATAACATTTAAATCGGACATCCAGCATTCGTGTACTAACGTATACAACAAATCAAACTCTCACTGTTTATTTACAAATGAAATTTGTGCAATCAAATACGCTATTATTTTGTCATCACAAAAACAAAAAAAATTGCATAGAGAAATAGACAGAATAGAAATCAGCAAACAATCATTTATACAGAGATGTAAACAACTGGAGTAGAGCATGACAAATACAAAACTTGATGATTTTGAAAAAGAAATTTTACGAAAAATCGATAACAATGAGCCGTTAACTGAGGATGAGATCGAGGAGCTCTTATACTACAGCGTCGATTCTATGGTTGTTAATACAGGAAGGTGGGTTAATGACAAAATCGAAATTGTCCAACTTGAACATCGTACGTTTAGTATCGAGTGGAAACAGGGATTAACTGAGAATCAGGAGAGTTTATTTGCATCTCAGATACCGGTTGAGGTTAAATCGGTTACAAAAATAATCGAAACAACAGAATGGGTGAAACTGGAGAAATAAAAATTGAAAAAATACAGCAACAAATTGTTGAGAATTTAAAAGGGCTGGAGCAAGAAAATGGCAAATAATTTAAATCAGTGTTTATTCACTGGCAGAATCGGGAAAATCGAGGAGCGTTACACTTCTGATAACAAGTTAATCGTTAATTTCAGCATGGCAATTGGTAGCTATAAGAAGAATGGTGATAGCTATGAAGATGTCACAGACTGGGCTAATTTACGAGCATTTGGTAAGATTGCTGAGAAAGTAAGAGATAAAGGCAAAGGTGCTTTTATTCGTGTTACAACTCGATACAAAACAGATAAATGGCAGGACCAACAAGGCAACAACAAAACAGCCATTTATTTTATAGTTGATGATTTTGAGGCGTTAACGTTCGATAAAAGCAGTAATCAGTCAGCACAACAACATAAACCGCAAACATCAGCTCAGCAAAATGAGTTTATAGATAATGAGATTCCTTTTTAAATCAATACATTATAAAGCTACCCACAAATTCTGTTAATAACTCACTGAACAACCACCCTATTCTATTAATTTATTACAAATATCTGCGCTGATTATTTGGCGTGCGATTTCTATTATCTAAAGGAAATAATAATGAACATCAATAAACCCGTCATTGACGTTTGCTGTGGCTCTCGCATGTTCTATTTTAACAAACTCGATGATCGAGTTTTGTTTTGTGATAAGCGAAAAGAGAGTCACGTAATATGCGACGGTCGAGTAGTAGATATCAATCCAGATGTGCAAGTCGATTTCACTTCCTTGCCGTTCGACAATGAAACATTTTATCAAGTTTGTTTCGATCCGCCCCATCTAATCAAAGTTGGCCAACGCAGTTGGCTAGCCAAAAAATATGGCCAACTTAATAAGACAACTTGGCAAGATGATTTAAGAAAAGGCTTTAGTGAATGCTTTCGAGTGCTAAAAACTAACGGCACGCTAATCTTTAAATGGAACGAAACAGATATACCAGTTAAAGAGATTTTGGCATTGACAGAATACGAACCGCTTTTTGGACACATCAGTGGTAAAAGGTCCAACACTCATTGGATGTCATTTATTAAGAGGAAATAATTGGAATGGCAACACATTTTCAAACAAAAAAATTAAGGGGTAAGTGTTTTTTAAATTCAACGGGAGGCAAGTAGCCTAACGAAGAATGTAATCGTTTATGATTATACCAATAAGCATAAGCCGAAAAAGCGCGTTGTAACTCAGCCGTTGAGTTAAAACGTTGGCCTTTTACAAATTCCGTTTTAATTGTTTTAAATGTCGCTTCCGCTACCGCATTATCATAAGGACATCCTTTCTTG
>NZ_LZHH01000062.1 GCF_001690595.1 Gilliamella sp. Choc5-1 | reverse complement strand
GATTTATTTCATTCAGACCGCGGTAAAGAGTTTGATAATCGGTTATTAGCGGATTGTTTTAAGACATTTAATATCACGCATTCATTAAGCAAGAAAGGGTGTCCATATGACAATGCGGTAGCGGAAGCGACATTTAAAACAATTAAAACGGAATTTGTAAAAGGCCAACGTTTCAACTCAACGGCTGAGTTACAACGCGCTTTTTCGGCTTATGCTTATTGGTATAATCATAAACGATTACATTCTTCGTTAGGCTACTTGCCTCCCGTTGAATTTAAAAAACACTTACCCCTTAATTTTTTTGTTTGAAAATGTGTTGCCATTCCAAATTAACTCATCATTTCTAACATACAGTAACCCATAAGATCCTTGTGAAATTTGAGCCACATAATTATATAACTCAAATATATCAGCTATATCCTGTGAATAATGGTTAGTATTTCCGCTAACTATTAGTTGGTAAGAAACATTAACTATATGTATTTTAATAAATCCTGAGCTATCATCTAGTTTATGTTTCGATATGAAAGTTGTAAGTTTATCTAATATAAATTTCATTTCATAATCATCACTTTCATATGTAGAATTGCTTAATGATATCCATCCATAATATTCTATCATTTTATTACCTTACTTTTTTGGATTAAGTGGTTTAGTATCTATAACTAATTTTACACCGTAACGTTTGCTATATTCATGTAATTTATTTATTACTGACTTTGCAGGTTCTCCCTCAAAGTGATAATACGCAGAACGATTGGTTTCCTTAGCCGCTTCAAATGTTGCTTTCATTTGATTTCTAACACTCTTATTTAACTGTTGTAGAGGTGGTTTAGTTTGAGCAATATATGAGTCACTAATTGCATCAAACTCTCTTATATCATTAGCAAATCTTACTCTAGATTGTCCTCCCAATCTTTCTGCAAGAGCATCAGCTGCTGCATCAGGTTTGTTTACTTTAACTAAATCACCTGAATATTGATTAGATACCTTTCTAGAAGCTGTCCCCGGACACTCATCCGACAACCCCAACGGGTCAATCCAAGCCAGTGGGTTAGGAACGTAGCTATAGGCGTTTTCGCCGCCGGCAAGTCCTATGGGGTCTTGGCTGATGTAGCGGGCGGTGTACGGGTCGTAATAGCGGTAGCGATTATAGTGTAACCCTGATTATTCGTATCATCCTGATACTCACCCTTTCAGGGCCAATGCTAAAGCATTGTTCAAATTTGTTCCAGACAAATTTGTCCTCGTCAAAATACTGTCCTTGAAAGCGCAGGTTTTGCGGGACGGTGCGGTATTCTATCGCAAGCTCGCCATAGGATTTGTAAACGCCACTCCAAACTATGTCTCCATTTGCGGTCATTAGCTCTTGTGGGGTGCCAAGTTGGTCGTTGAGGTAGTAGTAGATTTGCCCTCCTCGCCCTCGACCCACTAGTTGCGCCATCGGTCTAAAGCCGGTGCTGCTTGGTTCGTAGATGTAACTGATGCAGTCGTAATAATTGATATTATTATGCTTGTTACATAAATATACATTTTACAATGGATAATCATTATCCCATGTGGGTAGCTCAAAATCATCCAAATTCAAATTATTTTTTGCTAAGTAGCTAAATAAATCATCGATTGAATTGATATATTTAAATTCGCCAACCCATTCGTAGCTAGGATCAAATCCATTTTCAATATCTTCTATTAAAAAAGAATTCTGACGAACTTTAAATTTAGCTTCCGATTTTTCACATATCTTTTTTTTATGTTCAGGCAAAAAATTTTCATCCCAATCCATTACTAATCTCCCCTTTACAAGGGTAAATGAAGGATCAACCTGAATTTGCAAGCTAATCTCAAGCCAAGTCCTGAATCTTTTATCATTTGAAATCAATTCCTTAACTAAAACACATCCTTTTAAAAGATGGGTGAGATTGTCTTTTTGCATTATATGTACTCCTATATTTATGAATCCCATTGGAAAAAGATATGTATAATTTTTCCACTCTTTTCGTGTATTTGAAGATGGGGGAGAATTCCATCTGGATTTGAAGGTGAATGCCCAGCAACCCTACCATTTATATCTTTAATATCATCCCAATGATAAGTCCCTGATTTGGTTTTTCCATCTGTATTTTTTAAAAACTTTAGTAAATTTTTAGCAGAAGGCCCACTTTCGCCAGTCATATTTAAATATTCATCACCTAAATAACGTTTCATAAATAATTCTTCAGCATCGCTCCTTGATTTAACAAAAACTTTTTCAGCGCCATTATTCAACTCGTGAATAGCTTTATTAACGCTAACAGGACATCCAAATAATCCCAACGGATCAATCCAAGCCAGTGGGTTAGGAACGTAGCTATAGGCGTTTTCGCCGCCGGCAAGTCCTATGGGGTCTTGGCTGATGTAGCGGGCGGTGAACGGGTCGTAATAGCGGTAGCGATTATAGTGTAGTCCTGATTATTCGTATCATCCTGATACTCACCCTTTCAGGGCCAATGCTAAAGCATTGTTCAAATTTGTTCCAGACAAATTTGTCCTCGTCAAAATACTGCCCTTGAAAGCGTAGGTTTTGCGGGACGGTGCGGTATTCTATCGCAAGGTCACCATAGGATTTAAAATTTCTGTCAAAAACTTTCAGGTAACTATGCGTTTTAGTATAAAATTGTTTTTTAGTTGGACTGAGTTTTCGTTTTTTTAATGCGGAATAAGTAGCAAAAACAGCCTTTGGGTATGCTAAAAGGTATTGTGTTTTTTATAACAATTATTCAAAAAATATTGATTTTATTTGTTTTTTAAAGAGCGATAAAATAACAAAATAAAAAAGGAAAGTCCTCGCTGTTTTAAAGCAAGGATTTGGTACAAGCACGATTGTTTATTAGTCGCCAATTATTCTATTTTAAGGTAACCTGCGTCTAGGTTTTTCTGGCTCTGGCGTTGGTAATTTCCATGATATTAATAGTCCCAATTGTCCAAGAAAATAATTGATATTATCAAGTTCATTCTCGGGAACCTGCCATAACCACAATTTATCACTTAATTCTTCAAGTGTACCATGGCTTGTATCACTTAATATCCAATCTTTCAACGTGGTATTATCTACACCAATCTCTAAATGATAGCAATTAATAATATTAGCGGTATAAATCATTCTTAATCGCTTATTGTCATCCAATTTTTTTTCGTCAAAATGATATTTTTCGTAAGGATATATTGTGGCAAAGTTGAATCCTCCTGCATACTCAGTTGCATTAGCTATATCATCACACCCTGAATATTTTATACCATAAGCAAAATAGTTTTGACGAGCAAAGTTTTTTATCAATTCCAAAACAATACCATCGTGATCAAGTTTATTATTATATAAAATGTGAATTTTGTTTTTGCCTCCAAATTTATCAGTTTTATAACTAAATTGAAGACGACATATTGCGTCTAATACATTCAATATATAAAAGGTTATAATTTCCTGTAGATTTATTTTACGTTTTAATCCCTTTAAGGATATATTAACTAGTTTAAAATCGCGATCGCCATTCTTAGTTATCGGCTTAACATAACTAGCCTCTGTAATAGGAGTATTTAATGCCGAAAATAGTGTTTCAGCAAACTCTAACGCAATATTTTGTGAAATATTTTCTGTATTATATAAAACAATGCCACTGTACATAGCTAATTTCCCTCTTTTATACCTTTAATTAATAAATCTAACCGATGTTTTATATCCCTCGCATTATATGGATGCTTAAATGAAGAAATAGCATCCTCTCTATAAATCCCTAATATCCTCATAGCCTCTTCATTTCGGGTAAGTAAATAATCAAAATTTTTCATATCAGATTTAGAGGCTATCTCTATCGCATGCACTTTCCCATTTTTATCGATAGCCATAATATCAGGTCTGCGTGCACTTGCTTTTGTTTTTAAAGCCATGTTATAAGAGCGATTTAAATATATTTCGGTGAACTGACCAGACATTGCCAGTTTATTGGCAATAGCCTCTGAAAACTGGTCATGCCCCAGTGTTCCATCAACTTGTCCTGTTCCATATATTTTTGTTCTATTCACTTCTCGGACAGGACAAATTTTTGCCAACCCCAACGGGTCAATCCAAGCCAGTGGGTTAGGAACGTAGCTATAGGCGTTTTCACCACCAGCCAGTCCTATTGGGTCTTGGCTGATGTAGCGGGCGGTGTACGGGTCGTAATAGCGGTAGCGATTATAGTGTAGTCCTGACTCCTCGTCAAAATACTGTCCTTGAAAGCGCAGGTTTTGTGGGACGGTGCGGTATTCTATCGCAAGCTCGCCATAGGATTTGTAAACGCCACTCCAAACTATATCTCCATTTGCGGTCATTAGCTCTTGTGGGGTGCCGAGTTGGTCGTTGAGGTAGTAGTAGATTTGTCCACCACGTCCTCGCCCCACTAACTGCGCCATTGGTCTAAAGCCGGTGCTGCTGGGTTCGTAGATGTAGCTTAGGCAGCGGTAATTTTGGGCTTTTGTGTGTTCATTGCGGATAGCTTCTACACTAAAATCCGCATCATCTGCATGGCATTCGGTAATGAGCTTATCGCCCAGCCAGAAGAATAGCGTTTTATCGCCCGTTTGCATATCAGTTTTGCTGATTCGGCGACCAAAGGCGTCATACTCATAACAGTGCACCGTTTCAACGGTTTGATGAAAGTCTTTATCGTATTCGTCCCAGTAGTGGCGGATTTTTTTAAATTCAATAAGCCGATGTTGACCATCCCATTTAAATTGATGCTCGGTATGTTGCCGTTTACCGCGTAATTCTCGAATCACATTGCCGTATTCGTCGTACTGATAATGTCGGTCACCTTGAATTAGCAGACGGTTAGCCTTGAGTTTGTTGTGGGTTTGTGGTGATTTTGGGGTACCTTTGTCTTTTAAAGCAGGTGATGCGTGTTTTAATTCATCAAGTGGCATTTCACTGCCCAGTAAGTTATCAGCCCCGTCAAAATAAAAGTGCTCATGATAGCCTTTGTAGCTCAGCTCATCCGGTAACTGCCCTTGGCTATAGGGTTGGTGACTGGCACTACTGAGTCGGCTTTTTAAGTCGTGGGTAAAGGTTTTTACCCCTTTGTAGTTGTCGCTCATTTGGGTGAGTTCGCCAGCAATATTATATTGGTAATGCCGTTCAATCGGTTTGTTGAGGCTGTCTTTGACCTTGACTTTTTGATTAAGCAATCGACCACGATTATCAAATTGTTGATGGCAATTGAGTTCACCAAATCGCCCCATGCTGCGTGCGATTTCATTGCCTTCTTGCCAGCGGTGCGTCGATAGTGTTTGACCGTTTAGGTCGATTTGGCTCACTTCATCACCACGGTAATAGTGGGTTAAGATATTGCCATCAGGCATGCGCATTCTAAATAAGCGCCCCGCTTGGTCATAATCAAAATATTGACTACTAAAGCCTTGGTGCTCTTGCGTGATGCGTCCACATTTGTCGTATTGCCATACCAGTGGCCATTTGCCATCATCCACTTCATTGAGTCGACCAAATCCATCATAGCGGTAGGTTATCTTTTGACCATCAGGCAATAGGCGTGCTATTACACGTCCGCAATGGTCACGCTCGTAGGTGGTGATTAAAGCGGTCTCTTCTCGCCGACTCTCACCGTATTCTGTTCGTTTGATTATCTGGTCATTAGCGTCATAGTCCCAAACAATGTAGCGTCCATCAAATAGTTTTTCTGTTTTTACTTTGCCACTTGGTGTGTAATCAATATGATAGTGGTCGCCATTGGCGTTAATAATGTCGCTAATTTCACCATGCACATTGTTATATAAGTATTCACTATAGCTGTTATCGGGATAGCGAATGCGTTTAATCAGCATGGTGTTGTCATGATATTCGTAGTGGGTTTCACGCTGCTTTTCGTCAACTTCTTTCGTTATGCCACCATATGGGTTATAGCTAAATTTGCGTGAGCTACCATCTGGCCAGCGTACGGCAGCTAGCCGTCCTGCATCATCCCAGACCAACCTAGTCGCCGGTAGTTGGTCAATCTCTTTTTCATGTCCATATTGTTGCGGATTGCTGGTGCTTTCAAACACCAGTTTACCCATGGCATTGTAACGGTAATAGGTGATTTCACCACTACGACTTTGGTATTCAAGCAGTTGCCCCAATGCATTGATGGTATAGCGTTCGCAGGTCTCATCGCCATAGCGGATGGCACTTAATACGCCTCCCTCTGTCCACTGATAGTGCAGCTCTTCTTGCATAGGGTTGATATAGCACAGCAGTTGCCCGTCAATATCATATTCCCATTTCTCTTTACTTTTTTCAAAGCCGTCGGCACTGTACTCAATGCGCTCCATTAATAAGCCACGATTAAAGCGTTGCCATAAACGCCTGCCATCGGGATAGGTGACTGATACGCAGTTGAGCTCACCGTCATAACCATATTCGGTGGTATTGCCCAGTGGGTCGATTTCGGCTAACAGTTCCCCTTCTTGGCCATAGTGACGTTCAATCGTTGCTCCGCTCGGTGAAATGTGCTTAACCTGACGGGCGGATTGTTTATCATGCACCCATATTTCTTTTGAGCCATCGGCATAAATCGCCGTAGACGTACCTGTAGCATCATCCCATTCATAACGTATTTCTGTATTAGGGATATTACTCCAGTGACGCAGTGCACGCACCGCTTTGCCTGTACCTTGCCATTGCCAATAAAATTCTGCCCCACCGGCCAAACAGCGTTGGCTAAAGACATAATCGTCACGATACGCATAACGCTCTGCTTCGTTAGCGGGATTAATGGCTTCACTCAGTTGCCCGCGTTCATCATAGGTGTAACGGATAATCGGCTCTGGGGCTGTACCTTTTAGGGTAATATGCCGTTTTAAGCGGATTTCGGCTAAGCGGTGACCTTGCTCGGTGGTAATATAATCAAACAGTAGACTTGCACCAGCTGGGTTTTCTAGTCTTATTGGTAGGCCAGTTTTATCGTCATAATGAAGATGGAGATGTTGCTTTTTCTGAGAAAAGCCAGTTATTTTACCGCTATTATCCGCTAAACGCTTAACATGCATTACCCAACCGTTTAAACTAGCAGAGGTAAATAGATATTCCCGCTCTTGTTCGCCTAACCAGACTGCGGTTTTTGCCATCAAATTAGCCGATAAGGAAATCGCTTTATCGGGCATGGGTAAGGTAATAATAAGATTTTGATGGTCAACCCATTTAATGGTTTCGTCTTTATCATTAAAAGTAAATTGATGTTGTAATGAGTGGCTCCAGCCATAACCGAATACCGAACTCACTTCGACTGCGGTGGTGCGATATTGTCGTTGGAACGTGAAAGGATAAACACCTAATAAAGTTGCATCATCAAGTAATAATAGTTCCTCACCGGTGACCATGGAGATAGGGCAACCAGTTGTTGAGCATTTTTGGGTCGATTGCGAAGAGGTGTCGTTATGGGTGCTTCCTGATGAGGTTTCTCTTCTGTGTTCAAGTTCTAGATGTGTTTTTTGCTCTGCTGCTAGCCTGTTCTCTTTATTCATTTTTGTCATTAAAGAGTTTTTCATTTCGTGCACTGATTTAGCCACTCGCTCGAAAAAATTTTTGACTAGATTAGAGAGCGAATTCAAAATATTTTTTAAAACTTCCCAGATTTTTTTTACTAATCCAGATGCTTTTTTCGCAACCGAGGCTAAGCGATAAGCCATATAAGCTATGCCAACAGGACCAGTAATTAATGAGAGCAGAGAGCCAAATATTAGGCCGCGAAGGATATCTCCCAATATGTTTCCACCAAGCGAAACCAGTTCAGGTAAGATATTACCCCATGGATACATCTTGATATTTAATAATACGGCGTTAGCAATTAAGTAAATCGCACTCTCATCACTAAAAAATGCCGCTAAATGTAGCGCAAAATCTTTACCTTGCTCAAGCGATGCTTTAATATCAATTTTAGGTATGTCGCCGATAATATCGTATAATTTTGCTGCTCCATCATAAATCATTTTTCCGTATTTTATTGGGTCGGTAATGACGTTATAAGCCAGTTTAATGTCATCCCAGACACTAATAAAGCCATCAAATAAACCTTTAATGAATTTTTTTATCAGTTCAACAACATCAATACCTTTTTCCCATTCGGGTTTATATTTTTCCCAAGATGCATTTAAATGGGTGTACATCTCTAACATTAGTTCATCATAAGCTTGGAATAACTTTTTGTTGTTCTCAACTAAGTTGTTATCGATTGCTTCGGCAAAATAGGATTCATTTAATGTTAAATCAGTAAATATCGCTCGTCCTTCAGCATCAGTCTTTTTGCTACTGACATTTTTATTTCTTCCCCATGAGTGATATTCAAATAATTTAATTAAAACATCGGGAATGGGTAAATTAAGTATGGATTCGTGCTTAAGTACAATTTCTATTTGTCTATTTAGTGGGCAGGTTATTGTGGCCGTTTCGATAGTTTTTTGTTCATAGTTGACGGTTTTATCGTTATTATTAATAGATAGCACCCGGTCCATTTCAAAGGTAGGACCACCAACAAAATCAGACGACTTATTAAATGCACGAACGCGCCAGTCTTCAAGTGCTTTTTTGTACTCTTCGGTAAGTAGCGCTTTTCGTTTAAATAAATCTAAATCTTGCTCTATTGATTCAATGTATCCCATAACATTCCTTATTTATTACTAAAAAAATCAGCATCAAACACTTCAAATGGGTTGGTTGCTAATTGCAACTCTTGTTGTAACGCTAAAACTAATTGCTGTGTCATTTGCTTGTCTGCTGTTTTTGATTTGTACTTGGTGGCTAAATGCATAATCTTTTGTTTGATTAATGCCTCTGGAAAGGCGTCATACAGGGGTAAATTATTTTCTTTTAACCATAACAACATATTACTGATTAAAGGTGTCAGTGTAGTTTGTACTATAGTGTCAATGAGTGGCTGTGGCACTTGCCACCAAGGCGATGTCTGTACAGCTTGTTCAAACGGCACATGCACCACGTGCGATTGGTGATTAATCCAGTAAAAGGCAAAGGCAGGGAGCACGTCTTGCCAGCTATCGGCAAAGTGATCAAGCATAATTGATAGGTATTCGCCATCCCAGTAGCGAAAAAAGACTGTTTCGCCATCGGGCATTATGGCTTGGGTTAAGCTGCGTAAATGCGCGCAGATGTCTTCAAAGGGTAAATGAGAGCGTGCTAACCAGCCCCAGTCCTTATACTCGGTGTTGTTTACCCAATCTAAAAAAGGGCTGTGCTCATCAAGCCTAACTAGCATAGGCATTACTGAAAACCAGTGCTCGTAAGGGGTGCCAGTATAAAGGCCATAAGGCGTTTGCGAGCCATCGGTAATATAGTAGTTTTTAACGGCTTGCGCATCACTGACGTTAGAAAGCACCGCATATAAAGGCATAGACGAGGTGGCGGTAATGGTGCGCCAGTTAGCTAGTGGCATATCTAACATAATATGCTTACTCCATGAAATAAAACAAAATAATAATTAACATTATGATTTATCAATATCACCAACAACATCCCCACCATAGAGCCGTTAAGAAATCGAAAATAAATGCATTTTCTTATTTAAAATACGTTATTTTTGTTATTGAAACAATATTTTTGAACGATATTATTTCAATAATCTTTTTTTAGCACTTATTGTTGTATAAATTATTTCGTTTATTTAACATCGGTATTATTGATATAATTTATTAGTTTATTGCTTAACTAACTAAATTATAAATAATTTTAATATTTATCTTT
>NZ_LZHH01000061.1 GCF_001690595.1 Gilliamella sp. Choc5-1 | reverse complement strand
ATCGCTCAACGGATAAAAGGTACTCCGGGGATAACAGGCTGATACCGCCCAAGAGTTCATATCGACGGCGGTGTTTGGCACCTCGATGTCGGCTCATCACATCCTGGGGCTGAAGTAGGTCCCAAGGGTACGGCTGTTCGCCGTTTAAAGTGGTACGCGAGCTGGGTTTAGAACGTCGTGAGACAGTTCGGTCCCTATCTGCCATGGGCGTAGGAAAATTGAGAGGGTTTGCTTCTAGTACGAGAGGACCGAAGTGAACGCACCGCTGGTGTACGGGTTGTGATGCCAATTGCATTGCCCGGTAGCTACGTGCGGAATAGATAAGTGCTGAAAGCATCTAAGCACGAAACTAGCCTTGAGATGAGTTTTCCCTGAAGAGATTCAGTAAGGTCCGTTTGAGACTAAGACGTAGATAGGTCAGGTGTGTAAGTGTAGTGATACATTGAGCTAACTGATACTAATGAACCGAGAGTCTTAACCTTACAACTCGGAGTTGTTTTGGGTTACGCAGGAGTTATTGATAGCGTAGAAAAGCATCGATAAACGAAGAAGGATTGATAAAACAGTTTGTTCCGAATTGAGCGATTGATGTCGATATGAGATAATGGACATCAGTTGAGAAAGAGAAGACAGAATATGTCTGGCGGTAATAGCGCGGTGGTCCCACCTGACCCCATGCCGAACTCAGAAGTGAAACGCCGTAGTGCCGATGGTAGTGTGGGTATTACCCATGTGAGAGTAGGGTGCCGCCAGACTTTTAAATACACGAGCCCAGCAGCAATGCTGGGCTTTTTTGCTTTCAGGAATTTTATTAAAGAAGTACTAAAATAGTCAGCTATGAAATATTTATATGAGTAATATTATAATAAATATTGTTTAGTGTGAAAAATATACGGAAAAGGTGTATTTGTCTTATCAGTATCATTTTTTTATTTATTTATTGCTCTATGTATGAAACAATTTAGCTATATAAAAATAAATTTTTGAGGTAGTCAGTGATCGATAATGATGGCTACCGTCCAAATGTAGGAATAGTTATTTGTAACAGGTATGGTCAGGTGCTTTGGGCTCGTCGTTATGGGCAGAATTCCTGGCAATTTCCTCAGGGCGGAATAAAACAAAACGAAACGCCTGAGCAGGCAATGTTTCGTGAATTAAACGAAGAAGTTGGTTTATCATCAAAAGATGTGAAGATTTTATCCGTTACTAATGGTTGGTTACGATATAAATTACCTAAAAGGATGGTTCGTTGGGAAAATCACCCCGTTTGTATTGGACAAAAACAAAAGTGGTTCTTACTAGAATTAATATCTGATGTATCGGTAATAAATCTTAATACATCGTTAACTCCTGAATTTGATGATTGGAAATGGGTAAATTATTGGTACCCTATTCGGCAAGTCATTGCTTTTAAAAGAGATGTTTATAGGAAAGCAATGAAGGAGTTTTCTTGTATTGTTTTTTCGATTCAAATTGAAATAGATGTACCTATTACTAACATTTCTAAAAAGAAACGGTTTAATTTCTTTGTTCATAAACATAAAAATAAAAAGCGTATTAAAAAATGAATCAATATTTGCAATTTCCTAATTTCGATCCAATAGCATTTTCTATTGGTCCTATATCGCTCCATTGGTATGGTGCTATGTATTTGTTTGGTGTGCTTGGAGCTCTTTATTTAGCCAAACGCCGTGCAAATAAACCTAATAGTAAATGGGCGTCACAACAGGTTGAAAATTTATTATTTTGGGGATTTTTAGGCCTTTTTATTGGTGGTAGATTAGGTTATGTTTTCTTTTATAACTTTGATGCCTTTATTAAAGATCCTGTTATTTTATTTAAAGTTTGGGAAGGAGGAATGTCTTTTCATGGCGGTTTAATTGGCTCTATTTGCGTTATTGCTATTTTTGCAAAAAAAGCAAAGAAAACTTTTATGGAAGTAGGTGATTTTGTTGCTCCGCTTGTCCCGATTGGTTTGATGTTTGGACGATTTGGTAATTTTATTAATGGAGAACTTTGGGGGAGAGTAACTAATTTGCCTATTGGCATGCTATTTCCAACATCATCACAGGCCGATTTTATGTTTGTTCAATCTCATCCTGAATGGTTTTCACTTTACTCACAACTAAATGGTATTTTACCAAGGCACCCGTCACAGCTTTATGAAATGATTTTCGAAGGAATTGTACTGTTTATTATTTTGAATGTTTTTATCCGAAAACCAAGGCCTACAGGTGCAGTATCTGGGTTGTTTTTGTTTTGCTATGGTTTATTTAGATTTGTTATAGAGTTTTTTAGGCAACCAGATGAACAACTAGGTTTATTTTTAAATATTATTAGTATGGGGCAAATATTATGTTTACCAATGATTATTGGTGGTATTTTAATTCTTTTATTTGCGTATAGGTTTAATCATAAGGCAAAAACACAATGAAACAATATTTAGTGTTAATGCAAAAAATTTTAGATGAAGGTACTCCTAAGTCAGATAGAACAGGAACAGGTACGCTATCTATTTTTGGGCATCAAATGCGATTTAATTTACAAGAAGGTTTTCCTCTTGTTACAACTAAAAAGTGTCATTTACGTTCAATTATTCATGAATTGCTTTGGTTTTTGAAGGGAGATACAAATGTTAAGTATCTTCAAGATAATAAGGTAACTATTTGGAATGAATGGGCTGATGAAAATGGTGATTTAGGTCCTGTTTATGGCAAACAATGGCGGGCATGGGGTACTGCCGATGGTCGTCAAATAGATCAAATTTCACAATTAATTGATCATGTTAAGAATGATCCTGATTCTAGACGTATGATTGTTTCAGCTTGGAATGTTGGAGAATTAGATCAAATGGCATTAGCACCGTGTCATGCTTTTTTCCAATTTTATGTCGCAAACGGCAAACTTTCTTGTCAACTTTATCAGCGCTCTTGTGATGTATTTTTAGGATTGCCATTTAATATAGCTAGCTATTCTTTGTTAGTCCACATGATTGCACAGCAATGTGAATTAAAAGTAGGTGATTTTGTGTGGACTGGTGGTGATACTCATCTTTATTCTAATCATATGGAACAAGCACATTTGCAATTAGGCCGTGACCCAAGAGTATTGCCAAAATTAGTTATTAAACGTAAACCTCCAACAATTTTTGATTATAAATTTGAGGATTTCGAAATTGTTGGTTATGAACCGTATCCAGCGATCAAAGCGCCTGTTGCTGTTTGATTTTTTGTTAAAAAGTTTCCGGTAACTATGTGTTTCAGTATAAAAAAATAGATAATTTTAAGAATGGATCATAGCTAATGGTTTTACTATGATCTACTTTAAATATAAATTGATAACCAATATTGTTACAGAATAATAATATAACGCCTTAGGCTTTGTTTGTTTTTATGCTCCCGAAAAACAAGATATAGTATATAATAACCAACTGTATTATTAATAATAATTTGATCTTAATATGAGTCAAAATCAAGAAATTCGTCCTATTTTTACTAAAAGTTTATTACACCCTCGTTATTGGTTAACGTGGTTTGGTATTGGTATTTTATATTTAATCGTTTTATTACCATATCCAATTATTTTTCAATTGGGAAAAGGGTTAGGATTGCTTTCGATGAAATTAATCGGCAAACGTAAAGAAACGGCTAGGCAAAATCTAAAACTCTGTTTTCCTGAAAAAACACAATCTGAACGTGATCAGATGTTGCGTGAAAATTTTATTTCAACGGGTTTAGCAATTTTTGAAACCGGTATGGCTTGGTTTTGGTCTGATAAACGTTTAGCTAAAAATACATCTATTGTTGACGATAATTATATAACAAAGGCACAACAGTCAGGTCAAGGTGTTTTACTTATCGGTATTCATTTTTTAACATTAGAATTAGGTGCACGTATTTTGGGAATGAGCCATCCAGGAGTGGGTGTGTATCGACCGAATGATAACCCTGTTATGGATTATGTTCAGCTTAAAGGCCGTTTGAAATCAAATAAATATATGCTGGAACGCCATAACACAAAAGGTATGATTAGAGCATTGAAAAATGGCGAATTGCTTTGGTATGCCCCTGATCATGATTATGGTCCTAAAAATAGTGTTTTTGCTCCTCTATTTTCAGTTGAAAAAGCAGCGACAACAGTAGGTACGCGTATATTAGTCAAGTTAGGTCATCCTGCTATTATTCCATTTACACCTAAACGAGAAAAAAGTGGTCGGTATATTGTTTATATTTCTCCTAGAGTTGAAGGATTTCCTATAGAAGATGATGTGCTAGCTGCAACGTTCATGAATAAAATTATTGAAAAAGAAATTTTAAAAGCACCAGAACAATATATGTGGTTACATCGTCGATTCAAAACACGCCCAAAAGGAGAATCCCCTTTATATTCTGATAATGTGCAATCTGATTAATATCTTTTAAAAGAGTAAAAAATTACAATATGCAAAAACTAAATAAAATTATTTTATATTGTCGTTCTGGATTTGAAAAAGAGTGTGCAGCAGAAATTACAGATAGAGCTGCAAAAAAAGAAATATATGGTTTTGCTAAAGTAAAAGAAAACAGCAGTTATGTCGTTTTTGAATGTTATCAAGATAGTGATGCGCAATTATTAATAAAAGATTTGGCTTTTAGAACACTTATTTTTGCACGACAAATGTTTATATCTGGTGATTTATTAGTTGATTTGCCAACAGATGATCGTATATCCCCTATTATTAATGCATTATCTGGATGTATAGATAAAGCCGGTGATTTGCGGGTTGAAGTTGCTGATACTAATGAAGGAAAAGCGCTTTCAGGTTTTTGCCGTAAATTTACTGTTCCTCTTCGTCAAGCATTACGAAGTAAGCGTATTTTATTGAAAGTTGAAAATCCTTCTCGTCCGGTTATTCATTTATTTTTTATCAATAATAATAGCTGTTATGTTGGTTATTCATTTAGCCGAAATAATTCTCCTTTTTATATGGGAATTCCACGGCTAAAATTTCCTGCAGATGCTCCAAGTCGTTCTACGTTAAAATTAGAAGAAGCTTTTCATATTTTTATCCCATATGAAGAGTGGGATGAGCGATTAAAAGGTGGGTTGAATGCTGTCGATTTAGGAGCTTGCCCAGGGGGATGGACTTATCAGCTTGTTAAAAGAAGTATGATGGTTTATGCCATTGATAATGGATCTATGAATGAAAAATTAATGCAAACAGGTCAAGTTAAGCATTATAGAGAAGATGGTTTTAAATTTATGCCTAAAAAGCATAATATTTATTGGTTGGTCTGTGATATGGTTGAAAAACCAACCAAAGTAACCGAATTAATAGCTAAATGGCTAATTAATGGTTGGTGTAGAGAGGCTATTTTTAATCTCAAATTACCAATGAAAAAGCGTTATGAAGAAGTAAAACAAAGTTTACAATTACTAAACAATGAATTAAATAATAAGAAAATTAATGTACAAATTCAAGCTAAACAGCTTTATCATGATCGAGAAGAAGTGACCGTTCATGTACAACGAATTTGGGGATAACAACTTATAAGGGAATAGGTATGAATCTAAAACGCTCCTTTTGTGTTATGTTAATAATGTCATTATTTGTATTTTTGGTGGGATGTAGTTTTGAATCAAATAAGTCTCTTGACTTTGATGAGCATCAAAACTCTAATTATTATTTGTCACAAGCGGATAATAGCACAGGTTCCATTAAAGTTAATTGGCAACTATTAGCTATTCGGGCTTTAATAAAAGAAAATAAATTTTCGCAAGCAAATGCATTATTAGCAAATTTACCTCTTAATCTTAATGCTGAACAGCAAAAAGAAAAGTTATTATCAGAAGGTGAAATTGCTGTAAAAAAGAGGAAAAAATTTGACCTTAATCAATTTACTCTCGATAATTTGACTAATTCACAGTTATACCGTTATTACGCTATAAAATTAGGTCTAGATATAAATAATAAAGATATTAATGCTCAAGCTCATGATTATCTTAAATTAGAAAAGTATGTATCAGAAACTGAAAAACGGCAATTATTAATTAATACATGGAATTTTTTTCGTAAGTTAAAATCTGATAAACTTGGTAAGATTTTAGTTGATGAAAACGAAACCGTATTACGAGGTTGGGTTGATTTAGCTTATACTTACCAAAATAATAGTAACAAACATGTTTCGCAAGATGATGATACTCCAGAAACAATTGCAGCAAAATCTGAAAATCAAAAACAGTTATTAAATCAAGCTATCAACAGTTGGGCTACACAATACCCACATCACCCAGCTAACGAAATTATTTCAATATTGACTGGAGGAAAAACTCTTTCAGTTGATGCGAATGCAAAAAATGTTGCTTTATTATTACCATTAAATGGTCCTTCACGTATATTTGGTGAAACTATTCGTCAAGGTTACATTAATGCTATAAATCTTTTTCCACAAGAACCTCAACAAAATGTGATTGTACTTGATACAACTAGTGCTCCTATGGATACTTTAATTCAACAAGCACAAGAGCAGCATGTTGAATTAATTGTAGGGCCTTTATTAAAAAATGAAGTTACTAAAATAAAAGAATTAGCACCAACCATTCCAGTTTTAGCCTTAAATAAAGTTGATAGCATGGCTTCTTCTGCTAATAAAATGTGTTTTTTTGCTTTATCTCCTGAAGATGAAGCAAAAGATGCGGCAGGCCATATTTATTCTCAAAATAAAGTAAAACCATTGCTATTAGTACCGCAAACTGATTTAGGACGACGTGTTGCTCAAAGTTTTGCAATGGAGTGGTCACAATTATCGACAAATAACTCACAAGCTTACGTACAATATTTTGGTAATACTACAACATTAAGCGCCAATATGAATCATAATATAGGTATTACCCTTGCAGGAAATCCTATCTTGAATGATGAGGTCTCGTCAGAGGGAATGTTATCCACTGGGTTTGATGCTATTTATATTTATTCGTCATATGATGAATTAACATTGATAAAACCAATGCTTGATATGGGGGCAAATAAAACTATTGGAAACTCATCTGCGGTTACACTTTATTCAAGTTCTAAAAGTCATGTAGCTAATGCTTCTAATGACTTTAATTATGATATGAATAAAACTGAATATGCAGATATCCCTATGGTTATAAATCAAATGGATAAGGTAAATACAAATATGCCTAGCAATATTCAGAAAGATTATTCATTAATTCGTCTGTATGCAATGGGCATTGATGCGTGGAGACTTGCTAATCGTTTTAATCAACTTAGTTCATATCAGCCTAATTTTTTAGATGGAATGACAGGTAAATTATCTACAACTGATCAATGCGAAGTAACTCGAACACTCTCTTGGCAGCAATATATTTATGGTGATGCTAAATCAGATTCTAAGAGCGAATAAAAAACAAATTGGTGAGTATTATGAAAATATTGCTTGCCAATATCTACTCAACAAAGGTCTTATATTTTTAGCACATAATATTCAATTTCGCCAAGGTGAAATCGATTTAATAATGTTAGATAAGGACTGCATTGTTTTTATTGAAGTGCGTTACCGAAAAAATGCAAATTTTGGTGATGCCGAAATGACTGTAACATTAAATAAACAAAATAAGATAAAGCAGGCTGCTCAGCTATGGATGATAGAGCAAAATTTAAATATTGAAGATACCGCGTTTAGATTTGATATTTTTGCTATTACAGGTAAAAGTCAAAAGTGGATTATCAATGCATTTTAATTTTTAGGTGAAAGCGTGCAAGATTTAATTAAAAATTATTTTACTGAAAGTATTCAGACTCAAATCGTAATGGCTGAATCACTTGGTTATTCTATCGAAAAAGCAGCAAATATTATTGTTGATAGTTTACTTAATGGTAATAAAATTATGAGTTGTGGCAATGGCCCATCAGCAGCCAATGTGCAAAGCTTTACTTCACGTTTAATTACTAGTATTAACATTGAAAGACCCAGTATTCCTGCGATAGCTCTAGTATCGGACAATGTTTTATTAAGTGCGATAGCTAATCATGAAGAAATTTATGCTCGTCAAATTCAAGCACTAGGGCAACAAAGCGACGTTTTAATTATAGCTACTTGTCAAGGTAAAAGTCGTGCAATTATTCGAGCTGTTCAAGAAGCAGTAATTAAAGATATGAAAATTGTTGCATTAACGGCATTTGATGGTGGTGAAGTTATTGGCTTATTAGGACAAAATGATATCGAAATTAGAATACCATCTTATAAAAAAGTCATGGCTTACGAAATGCATGCCATGATTTTAAACTGTTTATGCCAATTAATTGAAAATACTTTGTTTAACCACGTTGAATAAGTTGGAATAAAAATAGTTTTGTTCTGCCTTAATAGTGAATGTTATGCTATAATTATGAGCTGTTTTGATGAATTAAATTATTAAGAGAAGTTGGTGTTATGACCGAACTAGCCAAAGAAATAACTCCCGTTAATATTGAAGATGAACTAAAGTCCTCATATCTTGATTATGCTATGTCAGTAATTGTAGGTCGTGCATTGCCAGATGTGCGAGATGGTTTAAAGCCTGTGCACAGGCGTGTTTTATTTGCAATGCATGAAGCAGGATATGATTGGAATAAACCTTATCGAAAATCGGCACGTGTTGTTGGGGATGTAATTGGTAAATACCATCCGCATGGTGATTCTGCTGTTTATGATACAATCGTTCGTATGGCTCAACCATTTTCATTGCGTTACATGCTAGTTGATGGTCAAGGTAACTTTGGCTCTGTTGACGGCGACTCAGCCGCTGCAATGCGTTATACCGAAATTCGGATGCAAAAATTTGCAGGAGCATTGCTTACAGATCTTGATAAAGAAACTGTTGATTTTTCACCTAACTATGATGGATCAGAAATGATCCCTGATGTGTTACCAACTCGTATTCCAAATTTGTTAATTAATGGTTCATCAGGAATTGCTGTTGGTATGGCAACTAATATTCCTCCTCATAATTTATCCGAAGTTATTAACGGTTGTTTGGCTTTTATTGAAGATGAAAATATCTCGATTGATGGTTTAATGGAATATATTCATGGGCCAGATTTTCCGACAGCAGCGTTAATCAATGGTCGAAAGGGTATTGAAAACGCATATCGCACTGGTCGTGGTATTATCTATATTCGCTCTAGAGCAACAATTGAAGTTGATGAGCATAGCGGTCGTGAAACAATTATCGTTAACGAAATTCCATATCAAGTTAACAAGAAAAAATTGATCGAAAAAATTGCTGAATTGGTCAAAGATAAAAAAGTAGAAGGCATTTCTGCATTACGTGACGAATCTGATAAAGATGGTATGCGTATTGTTATTGAAATAAAACGTGATGCAGTTGGTGAAGTTGTTTTAAATAACCTTTTTTCTTTAACTCAATTACAAGTTTCATTTGGTATTAATATGGTGGCTTTGCATAAAGGTCAACCTAAACTACTAAATTTGCGTGAGATGATTGAAGCTTTTGTACTTCATCGCCGTGAAGTTGTAACACGTAGAACCATTTATGAATTACGCAAAGCACGGGAACGTGCCCATGTATTAGAAGGTTTAGCAATCGCACTTGCCAATATTGATCCTATCATTGAGTTAATTCGTGCTGCGGCAACGCCTAGTGAAGCAAAAACTAAATTATTGAGCCAAGCTTGGCAACTTGGAAATGTTGCTGCTATGTTAGAAAAAGCAGGTAATGATGCAGCTAGACCAGAAGATTTAGCGCCAGAATTTGGTATTCATGATGGGCATTATTATTTATCAGAAGCACAAGCTCAAGCGATTTTAGAACTTCGCTTACACCGCTTAACCGGCCTTGAGCATGAAAAAATTCTTGATGAATACAAAGAGTTGTTAATTCAAATTGGTGAGTTATTGCATATTTTGGCAAGTTCAGAGCGTTTAATGGAAGTGATTCGTGAAGAATTAGAAAGTGTTCGAGACCAATTCCAAGATGCTAGACGAACAGAAATTACCGCAAGCAGTGCCGATATTAATATTGAAGACCTTATCGCTCAAGAAGATGTGGTTGTTACTCTTTCGCATCAAGGTTATGTAAAATATCAACCTCTTTCTGATTACGAAGCTCAACGTCGTGGTGGCAAAGGTAAATCTGCAACTAAAATTAAAGAAGAAGACTTTGTTGAAAAATTATTGGTAGCTAATACTCACGATACGATCCTGTGTTTTTCAAGCCGTGGTCGATTATATTGGATGAAAGTTTATCAATTACCTGAAGCTAGCCGAGGCTCTCGTGGTCGTCCAATTATTAATTTGTTACCTCTTGAAGAAAATGAGCGTATTACCGCAATTTTACCAGTTCGAGAATTTGATGATGAACATTGTGTATTTATGGCAACAGCACAAGGTACAGTTAAGAAAACATCCTTAATTGAATTCAGTCGTCCACGAAGTGGTGGCATTATTGCGATTAATTTACGTGATGATGATGAATTAATTGGCGTTGACTTAACTAGCAATGATCCTTCAGCTATGACTGATGATGAAGAAATGAATGATGATATCGTTGTAGAAGACGTTGATGTTGAAGATGATGAAGTGTCACAATGTTCAACGACTGAAGATATTATGTTATTCTCAGCTAATGGTAAAGTTGTTCGATTCCCTGCTAATAAAGTTCGTTGTATGGGAAGAACCGCTGCGGGTGTTCGAGGTATAAAGCTTGATAGTGATGATAAAGTTGTATCTCTAATAGTGCCGCGAGGAAGCGGTGCAATATTAACTGCAACTCAAAACGGTTATGGTAAACGAACTCAGCAAGAATTATATCCAACAAAATCACGAGCAACTAAAGGCGTTATTTCTATTAAAGTAAGTGAGCGTAATGGTTCTGTGGTTGGCGCAGTTCAGGTTGATGAAACCGATCAAATCATGTTAATTACAGATGCAGGAACACTGGTTCGCACTCGAGTTTCAGAAGTAAGTATTGTAGGTCGTAATACTCAAGGAGTTATGCTTATCCGAACAGCTGAAACTGAAAAGGTTGTGGGATTACAGCGAATTGCTGAAACAGAGGACGATAGTGAATCTGATTTATTACCTCATAGTGAAGAGCAGAGTGGTTTGGAACAAAGCCCCGAAGAATAATTTTTAATTATAAGAAGGATTAGTGATATTAACTAATCCTTTTTTATTTAGAAAACCTCGAAAAGGAACAGTATTAGATGGCATTTTTTACAAAAAAAATCTTAACAAATCTTGCATGGCAAATTTTAATTGCTTTGGTTTTAGGTGTTGCGATGGGGGCTTATTTATTTGAGCTTTCTGTTCCATCTCATCCATTACACACTTATTATCAATTTTCTATAGTTAATATTTTTCAGCCTGCGGGTGATATTTTTATTCGTTTAATCAAAATGATTGTATTACCTATTATACTCAGTACATTAACGTTAGGTATTGCAGGTATTGGTGGTTCGAAAAGACTAGGAACTTTAGGTTTTAAAACAATACTTTATTTTGAGATTATTACCACTATTGCTATTTTATTAGGTCTTTGCTGGGGAAATATTTTTTCACCAGGAGCGGGTATTGATTCATCTACGCTTGCAACAACAGATGTGAGTAAATATGCAAAGGCAGCCGAAGAATTAAGCGGAAAACCACACGGTTTAATTGTTATGATTCTTGATATGATTCCTGCAAATATTTTTAAAGCAATGACTGATGGGGCTGTTTTACCCGTTATCTTTTTTTGTGTCTTTTTTGGTTTAGGACTAATGTCTTTACCTGACAAACAACGTGAACCGTTTCTTTTCTTTTTAAAAGTAATTTCAGATACCATGTTTAAAGTAACCAATATGATAATGCGTTATGCACCTATTGGTGTATTTGCACTTATCACAGTAACTGTTGCTAAATATGGTTTTGCATCTTTACTGCCATTATTTAAGTTAATTTTAACTGTATATTCGGCAATGATTATTTTTACATTAGTAGTACTCGGCCTTGTCTGTAAAATCTGTCGCTTTAATATTTTTACATTGCTTAGAATTTTAAAAGAAGAGCTAGTCATTGCATTTTCAACGGCAAGTTCAGAAACAGCATTACCGAAAATTATTGAAAAGATGGAAGCTTATGGTGCACCCAAATCAATAACTAGCTTTGTGATTCCAACGGGATATTCATTTAACCTTGATGGTTCAACACTTTATCAAAGTATAACAGTTATCTTTTTAGCTCAACTTTTTAACATTGATCTCACCATTTTGGATCAAATTATTATTGTTATTACATTGATGATTGCTTCTAAAGGTATCGCAGGTGTTCCAGGTGCATCAATTTTAGTTTTATCGGCAACGCTTGGTAGCGTTGGCATCCCTCTTGAAGGTATTGGTTATATAATGGGCGTGGAACGAATTTTAGATATGGGAAGAACGGTAGTTAATGTCGTTGGTAATGCATTAGCTGCAATAGTTATTGCTCGCTGGGAACATGTTTTTGATGATAAAAAAGCAAGAGCGTATGAACAGCAATATTTAAAATAAAATCATTATTTGTTTACTAAAGCTTCAGCTAAAAACTGGAGCTTTTTTATTGCTTAAATAATTATTTGATAATTAATGAATAATATCATCATTTAAAAGATATAAAAAAAACCCAGCATAACTGGGTCTTTTTGTTTATTTAAAACTATTTAATTTTAGCTTCTTTATAAACTACATGCTGACGAACTACAGGATCGTATTTTTTGATCTCCATTTTTTCAGGCATAGTTCTTTTGTTTTTGCTAGTGGTATAAAAATGACCTGTACCAGCAGAAGAAACTAATCTAATTTTTTCGCGTACACCTTTTGCCATGATATGGTTTCCTTATTAGTACTTTTCACCACGGGCACGAAGTTCAGCTAAAACTGCATCAATACCCTTTTTATCGATAGTACGCATACCTTTAGCAGATACACGTAGTTTTACAAAACGTTTTTCACTCTCAATCCAAAAACGATGAGTTTGAAGGTTTGGTAGAAAACGACGTTTAGTAGCATTCATCGCATGAGAACGATTATTCCCTACTAAAGGACCTTTTCCTGTTACTTGGCATACTCGTGACATGTCAATAATTCTCCGAAATTTCTATGCTTAAGCCCTGGGCGTAATATGTTAATGGAATTAACCTCGTCAGGCTTTTAGTTTACTGCAGTTCTATCTGAGAAGCAGTCTACCTCTCACATTACACCCACAATAATGAGGTAGCGAAGTATACGCTTTTATACGCAAATTCTCAAGCATTATCTTATTTAAGTGTAAAATAATTTTATTGATAAAATGAATATTAACAAATGAATAACAGCTATTGAGTTATTATAATTAAAAAAATTACTTTCCAATTTAAATTATTTTGATTAAAAACAAAAACGGTTTAATTTTATAATAAATATGTTTTAATACTAAATTATAGATTTTATCTATTAAATTTAATTTTTTAACTTTTATGGAGGTTATATGAACCAATTTACGCCATATAATATATACGGCATTATCGGTTATCCTTTAGGGCATAGTATGAGCCCTCTCATTCATACAACTTCATTTCAAGACTATAATATTCCTGCTGTTTTAGTTCCTTTTGCTACACCTCCACAAGAGATTGCAGCTTTATTTAAATCAGTAAGATTATTAAATATTCGTGGTTTATGTGTCACTATTCCGCATAAACAAACGATTATTCCTTATTTAGATGAAGTGACCGAGCATGTAAAAAAAGCAGGAGCGGCTAATTTAGTATATTGGCATGGTGATAAGTTATGTGGTGATAATACAGATATTGTTGGTTTTATGGAACCACTCAAAAGCAAAAAACTATCGGCAGAATATAACAAAGTATTATTACTTGGTGCAGGTGGTGCTGCGCGAGCAGCCGTTGTTGGCTTACAAGAGCTTGGTTATACCAATATCACAGTAACCGATATTGCAGATGACTCAGCTCAAATATTAGCTAATGAATTCAACCTAAAAACCATTAAATGGGAAGACCGTGGCGAGGTTGAAGCACAAATTATTATAAACTCAACACCACTGGGCATGACAGGTAAGTTTGAAGATCAAACTCCTTACAAACAGGCTTGGTTTAAAGGAAAAGGTGTGGCTTATGACATCGTTTATACTCCATACAATACACGGTTTAGACAAGAAGCAGAGCAAGCGGGTTGGGAATCAATATCAGGACGTGAAATGTTTATTGGCCAAGCAAATGCTCAATTTAAAATTTGGACTGGAAAGGATCTTTCTGAGCGTGCAAAACAGGCTGTAATTGATGCTTTAACTAAAAAATAATTTGTAGGAAAACGCCGAGTTGTTTACACTTTATGATTAAAATAATCCGCTAAAAATCATAAGGCGTTTTTCCAAAAATCGCTTTATGTGGTTTAACCGTATGATAAAAATTAATCAAACATTTAAGCTTTTATTTTCTCTCTTTGGAATCGTTAAATATTGGCTGCTTATGCCGCATCTCAATTCAAAGTTGGTATCACATTTTCGGCTTTTCCACTGGTTTATGGGCAGGTGATTTTTGCTTGATATACCAGTTATCATACAGTTTATCTAAATAAATCAATACAGTAGAATTTTTGTTAAAAAGTTTCAGGAGTGCACCACGTCTATGTATAAAAACATTAAAAATCAAATAGATACAAACAGGTAAATATTCTTTGGTTTGTTGCTTGGTTTGGTTTTTAAGTAACGGCAAACTTTAGGTATCAGCCTGTCGCCTTAATTTATTTTCAATGGACTTTTCAAGTTTAAGCAGATAATTAATACTCAGCTAATCGTTTTATAACGTTTATTCTTACTGCTTAAAGGGAAAAACTCTAATCGGGCTTTTTTAGTACGTTATAAATAGTAGGACAACTGACAATAAAGTGTTTAGCCAAATTGGTGATAGTTATTTTTCTTTTTGATATCAGCGCTCTATCGTTTATCTGTGATAAGGCGTTAGTTTTGTTTTTTGTATATTCATTACAGTAGTTTCTCAAATTACTGTAAACAACGCGAAGAATTTCTACATATTAATATATAGCAAATATGTCTAACAAAATAAGCATTAGCCATGTTTGTTGATATTTAAATGATTAACCTTTTGAGTGTTAAATCTGTGCTTTACCCAGTGGTTTCAACAAAATAAATATTCATATTATTCAGCATTGATTACAACAATCAAATATAACATAACTCTATCTTCATGGTTCAGGAAGGCTCTGTTAGTTGACTTCATCAAAAAATTTAGTGTTATTTAGGATTTCTTTATGTTTTAATGTAAAAACGACAAAAATTTTTTTAGGTAGCTATTGAAATTATTGTAAAAAATAATTTTTTCAATGCATTAAAGAATGTTTAAAAAAATATTGCAAAAAAAAGAACAAATCACTAGCATGGCTAGCATATTCTGTAAATCAGAAAGGACATACTGAATATGAACAAAACAATTTTTTTAGTTGGTGCAAGGGCAGCAGGTAAAACAACAATAGGGAAAATGTTAGCTGATAAGCTATCATTTTCTTTTATTGACACTGACAACCACTTACTTAAAACAACTCAAAAAACAGTAGCCGAAATTGTTGAAAAAGAAGGTTGGGAAGGATTTAGAGCAAGAGAAAGCCAAGTGCTTGTTGATACGACTAAACCTAATCGTGTTATTGCAACTGGCGGAGGAATGGTGTTAGCTGAGCATAACCGTAATTTTATGAAACAAAATGGCATTGTTATCTTTTTATCGGCACCTGTTGATACTTTAGCTGCTCGTTTAATGAAAGCCCCGAATGTTGCTCAACGTCCATCACTAACAGATTTACCAATTATTGGTGAAATAGAAAAAATATTATCTGAAAGACTACCTTTGTATCATGATGCTGCGCACTATGTGATTAATGTTGATCAAGATAAAGGTTTGATCTTAGAAAAAATAATTGAAACGCTTGGATGGAAACTTTAATTTTTTAGAAAATACTACTTGAAACGGGTATTTTTGGATAATAAAAAATAGAATGTGTAAAAAATTTGTACAGTATTTAGTTAGTAATCCAATCATTACAGCTTCTTAAAAAGAACTAAATAATAATATTTTTCTTATTAGCAGAACAATAAAATAATGCTTCAAGATGATATCAAATCATAAAAAATAAGGCGATTTCAGGAAAAATTGCCTTATGTTTTAGAAAATTATTTTAACCAAATGCATTATGTATTTTTTTGTTTATAGTTACGATAGTATTAGTTGATGATTGATTTTGATTCATATTGTTAGTCGGTGATAAATTATATTTGCTTTTATAGATGCAATTAGCATAGTCAACCATACCACTAGTTAAAAATAGGTCTAAAAACCATCCAATACCAAATAAACCAACAGTAAAAAACCAAATAATGCCAGTAATCCATTTACCACAGTACATTCGATGGACTCCCCATACTCCAAAAAAGAACCACAATAAATAAGCAAGGCCTTTACTTCTCATACTATCTCCGTTTTATAATTAATTTATGATTTTATTAATTATTAATGTTTTTTGACATCTACTAGATTATATTTGTTAGCATCATATTTTTTATATAATGCACTATTCTAACGGATATCGTTCATGCCTGAGGCAATTAATAATTGATATAATGTCGGTTTTATTAAAATGTGATATTTTTACACTTTTTTATTTATTGTGCAAATAGATACATATAATATCACAACAAGTTAAATCTGTTTTAGGTAAACACCTTGATGTTTTCTTATGCATTAACTTTTAAACTAAACTAGCTCGGCACAATGTTGACTGTGAGGTGTTAGCTTAATGTCCTTATGCAACCATATACATTTATTCATATCGCATCAATTAAATAGGATTTTTTTACTTAAACACGATACGTTCCTGAAACTTTTTAACAAAAAAAGGCTTTTGTTTGTTTAGGTAAACAGTGTGATAACCAGCGTATCAATCAAAAATTTACCAGCCACAAACCAATGGGAAAGCCGAAAGCGTGATACGAACTTTGGATTGAGGTGTGGCATAATCAGACATTATTTAGCGATTAACAAGAGAGAAAACAAAATATTAAGCAATTATTGACTATTATAATACAGTTAAACCACATAAATCGATTTCAGGAAAAACGCCTTACGAGTTTTTAGAGGATTATTTTAACCATGAAGTGTAAACTATTCGGCGTTTTCCTACATTTAATTTAAACTAAAATAGTTGTTAAACCTCCAATTCAAAATACTTTCAGCTGCTTTGCGCCCCTGGTTAATTACCGTTACCACTAGATCAGAGCCCCTTACAGATCGTCTCTAGCAAAAATTTTAGCATTAGTCGTTGGTTTCAGAGGCGATGATTTGGTCTTGCATATCAAAATCTCCCCCTTGTTCTCAATAAAAAATTTATTCGACGATTTCAGCAAGTAGAATCAATACTCAAATAAAAAAATTGTCTTTAATTTATGCAACGTTTGAACAAATGGAAGATGTATGGAAAAATTTTAATAAATTAGAATAGGTTAAATTCAATAGCGAAGCGAATAAAAATGACTAAACAAAAAAATGAATTATATCAAGAGATAGAAACATGGGCGAAAAATGCCATATTACATAGCCCAGCATGGAGCATTAACCAGCTCGATTACTCAGAAAAAAGTATTTCTATTGTTGAAATCATTGTTGGTGAGTTAGTGGAGAAAAACTTTAATATCTCTGAAGAACAGTCCAATATGATAGTTCAAGAATATGGTTGCTATTTATTACTGACTGCCCAAAAATTATATGGTGGTGAATTTTATTGGAATGATGAACTTGAACAACTGTAAATACCCCAAACCTAGTACACAACTCACATAGAAAATTAAGCTGCTTGTTTTAGTGTTTTATACTCAATCGGTGTCATGTTATTTAATGCCTCATGCGGCCTTTCGTTATTATAAATCGTTAACCATTCTTCGGTTATTCTCCTTGCTTGTGTTAAGTTGTTAAAAAGATATAAATCGAGTACTTCAGTACGATAGGTACGATTAAATCGTTCAATATAGCCATTTTGATAAGGGCTACCAGGCTTTATATAATCAATGACTATATCATGTGATTTAGCCCAGTTTATAAAGGTTTTTCCGGTAAATTCTGGCCCATTATCGACCCGTATTTTTAATGGATATCTATGATATTCGGCCAGTTTATCTAAGTAACGGGTAATCCTTCCTGCTGGTAAGCTTACTGCAATATCAATACCTAACGCCTCACGATTAAAGTCATCGATGACATTGAATGTTCTAAAGCGACGTTGATTACGGCTACTGTCACTCATAAAATCCATTGACCAACATTCACCTTGTTTATTAGGCACCAATAGCTTTTCCGGGCATCGTGGAGGAATGCGTTTTTTTCGTTTTACTCTGAGATTAAGCTTTAATTCACAATACACCCGATAAACACGCTTATGGTTCCATTGATAGCCGAGCTTTCTGATACGATTAAAACATTTAGGAAAGCCCCAGCGTAAATGCCGGTCTGTGATAGCATTCAATACCGAAATAATCACCGAATCATCCGGTAACTTAGGTTGATAATAGTAAGCACAACGGCTTAAGCCAACGATAGCGCAGCTCATAGCTATAGTAACAGAATGATTTTGTTGTAGTTGCTGTGCCCACGTTTTACGTGCCTTTGTGGGCACTACAGCTTTTTTATGATTTCTTCCTGAAGCTAGGATTTTAAGCTCAGTTCGGCAAACATCTGCTTAAGCTTGCGGTTTTCAGCCTCAAACTCCTTTAAGCGTTTGATATCCGAAGTTTCCATTCCGCCGTATTTTTCCCGCCATTTATAGAAAGTTGAATTACCCATGCCATATTTACGGCAGAGTTCCTTGACAGGAATACCTGCTTCAGCTTCTTTTAAAATAGCGACGATTTGATGTTCAGTCATTTTTTTCATAATTAAATCCCCTTTTACTTTTATCATAGAGAATTTTCTACTTTTTTGCTGTACTATTTTAGGGGATAGTTACAAAAACGATACTTATACTTGCCCAAACGGGCAAACATTAATATATAAAACGACTAGCAGAGAAGGTTATCGTCATTATCATTCTAATGCAGCAACCTGCAAAGTCTGTCCGTTATTGTCACAGTGTACACAGAGTAAAAATACACAGAAAGTCATCACACGCCATATCTGGGAAGCAGATAAAGAGAGAGCCAATCAGATTCGTTTAAGTCAGTGGGGTAAAAAAGTCTATGCTCGGCGAAAAGAGACCGTAGAGCGCAGCTTTGCTGATGCCAAACAACACCACGGACATCGCTATGCAAGATTTAGGGGAAGAGCACAGGTTCAAATGCAGTGTTTATTGGCCGCAACGGCTCAAAATATCAAGAAAATAGCGATAATGCTAGTTTTGTTACGTTTTTTTAGGCCATTTTTTAATTTATTTAATAAAATCCAAATTAAAAATCCTGTTTATGGTTTAAATAAAAATAAACCCCGAATTATATCGAGGTTTGTCATCAATCTGATGTCAGACAAATTGTCTGGCATAATATTTTTTTAAATGAGATAGTAATTATTTACTCGACATTCTCTCCGATACTTTTTTAGGTTTAAAGATATAGTTGAATATTACTAATAGTGCAAAAATAGCAATAAAAATACTCATAATAATATCTTTATTAAACCATTTTGCCATATTACCTAGAATAATCCCAATACCACAAAAATCCACGTCTGAGAAAGTTGTATTTGCAAAACCAAGTGATCCTAAAACAGGCAATAAAAGAACCGGTAAAAATGTTACTAATAAACCATTAGCAAATGAGCCAAGCATTGCACCTCGGCGACCACCCATAGCGTTACCAAACACGCCTGCTGTTGCTCCACAGAAGAAATGGGGAACTACACTAGGAAGTATAAGTACAGTATTTAATTTCCCTAAAACAAATAGACCTACTAATCCGCCAAGGAAGCTAAATAAGAAACCGATCAAAACAGCATTTGGCGCATATGGGAAAACAACAGGACAATCTAAGGCAGGTTTTGCATTTGGAACTAATTTTTCTGAAAAACCAGTAAATGCAGGTACGATTTCAGCAAGAATAAGTCTAACACCTTGTAGAATGATAAAGACGCCTGCTGCAAAGGTAATCGCTTCTATAATAGCATAAACGAGATAATTATCACCTTTACTTAAGGTTGTTTGAACATACTCAGAACCCGCAAATATTGAAAGAATTAAATAAATGATCATCATCGTTAATGAGATAGAAATTGAACTATCACGTAAAAAGCTTAAATTTTTAGGCAAATTCATATCTTCAGTTGAACGAGAATTTTTACCAAACAATTTACCAAGATAGCCAGCTAGTATATATCCTAAAGTACCAAAGTGACCAAACGCTACATCATCATTTCCTGTAATTTTACGCATCTGTGGTTGAGCTAAAGCAGGGAAAAAAGCCATAATTAGCCCTAATACCAATGAACCAGTAAATACTAATTGCCAACCATCAAAATCAGCAACTTTTAAAATAATACTGATCATACAAGCCATGTAGAAAGTATGATGGCCGGTTAAGAAAATAAATTTTAAACGTGTAAATCTGGCCACAACGATATTGGCAATCATACCAAAAGCCATAATTAATGCAGTTGCTGTACCGTACTCATTTAAAGCCATAGAAACAATGGCTTCATTATTAGGTATAATCCCTTGTAATTTAAAAGCTTGTTCAAACATCATACCTAATGGAGTTATAGCACTTATAAGTACGCTAGCACCACCGCTTAATACTAAAAACCCCAAAATGGTTTTAACTGTTCCTTTTACCGTATCAGCAAATGATTTGCGTTGGACGACAAGCCCAGCCATAGCAATAAAGCCAACTAGTATTGCTGGTGTTTTTAGAATATCAACAATAAACTTTATTATTTCTTGGATCATAGCAACACTCCATAATTTGATTAGTGTTTTGCAAAAAATTCAACTAGTTTAGATTCTAAGTCATTAATATCAATAATATTGTTGAGAACAACTAGTTTATCGGCAGGAATTCCAGAACTGGTTGCTAAATCTTTTGTCATGACAAATAAATCTGCTTGTTCTGGTGTTGCAGATGCAAGATCCGCATGTGTAACCTCTGCATCGATATTAATTTTTTTTAATACTTTTTTAATATTCATTTCAACCATAAAACTACTACCAAGACCTGAACCACAAACAGCCATAATTTTCATTTTTTTTATCCTTTTTGTTTATTTCAATTTAATAACGTTTAATAACAGCTAAAATTTCATCACAACTTCGGGAATTAAAGATTGTTTGGATATCATTTGAATCACTAAATAGTGCTGCTAATTGTGTTAACATCTCAATATGGCTAGTGTTATCATTGGCAGCTAATAAAGTAATTAAATAAACGGGATCGTTTTCTTGAGAGTTAAATTTAACGCCTTGTTTGACCAATAACATGGATAAACCTAATTGGTTTACACCTTGTTCTGGTCTGGCATGAGGCATAGCAATACCTGGTGCCAATACATAATAAGGTCCAATTGATTCATGTAACTCAATAATAGAATTAATATAATTTGGTGTAATAGTATTATTTTTTAATAATGGGGCAGCACAAAGTTGTATTGCCTCTTTCCAATTGCTGACCGAATCAACAATGTTGACTGTTTTACTGGTTAACCATGTTTCTAACATTTTGTCTCCCTTAAAACTGTTATTATTAATAATGACTAACAAGTTAACATACTGAGTAATAATAGATATTAAAAAATAATAGAAATGTGATAGCGCTATCAAAAGTTAAAAGAAATCTTCTCTATAGTGTGATATAGATAACATATTTTAAATAATTAATGTTAAATAGTTGAGCTAGTAAAATAGGCTATATCCTAAATTTTATGCGGGCGGTTAACAGGTGACCGTTGATTTTGTCACTAAATTCTGAGTGTCTGCTAATAAATACGCCTTTCTTTACTTAATTATTTTAGGTATACGATATATAGGTATATTGCGTTTATTTACCTAAGAATATACCTAAAGTTTTGGTCGTAAATGATACTTATAGGATAATGAAATAGTCATTAAAGCTTGTCATTGCTTGGTTTTGTGTGCTTTAGTGGGTTTTAAAGAATCTTTCTGAATATTGAATTGGTGGGCCAAGGGAAACAGAATCATATAGATAAACACACTGGAAATACTGAAAGATTAACTTTTAAAAATCGAATCGTATACCTAAACGTATACCTAAAACAAAAAGTGCCCCCCAATATTAGGTATTTTAATCTTGCCAAATTGAAAAGGTTAAAAAAATTGGTTTTAGAATTTTGACGGTGTAAAAATTTATCTAGGTGAGCGGTATCCTTTAATTATGTTTTAGATTTTTATACCTCCCCCCATAAAAATAAAATTTTATAAAAAAGTGTTCACGGTGTTCACTACTTGCTTGAATCCTTATTCTAAAAGGGTTTGAGCGGTGTATACTTGAATATTTACTATTCACAAGTGTACACTTTAGGTGTTCACCACAAGATAAATAATGGATTAATTTAGATCTAGCTATATATGTTTAGCTAAATATTCCACCATTTCTTTATTATTTAAAAAAGAATAAAATCTTTTTGCTAAGGCTTTTATTCTTGTATATCGTTTTGCTTCACTAAGTTGTTTTTCGGCACAATAACAATTAAGACCATCATACATATCAAAGTAATCATAATAGATAAAAAGCCAATAGTGCTTTATTCTATGAAAATATTTGTTTCCAAATTCTATATATTTGAATACAAAACTATGAAGAAGATCGCCAATATCTTCTAAACTATTACATATCATAATTTTTTGGCTAAAAAGTCTCATGAAAACTAAACAGCTATAATTAATGCTTGGTATAGAAATATTTTTTTCGGAAAGATATCTTTTTAAGTACGTCATAACCTCATCGCTATCTATTTTTTTATCAAGTCCCAAAGAAGCAATAATCAATAGTATTTCTGAATCATCACCTTGCATAACTTGTTTTTCAGCCCAATCAATTATTAGGCCACTAGAATAAAAATATTCTGATGGTGAACCATAATATTGATTAAATCTATAAAGCGATAAAATTTCATCGAGAGATAAATTACTCAATTTTAAAACCTTTTATTTATAAGAAAATACCCATTTAATGTATCTTATCTTACATAAGCGAACAACAAAAAACCGCCCAAATTAGGCGGTTCATAGGTTAACAAATATTAACTACGAGCTAGTTCTTCGGCTTTGGGTAGCCAATCTTGACTCGTATTGATATTAAGCTCTACGTTGGTTCTCATCCCTTTATTTGCTCTTTTACGCATGTAGTCTTTACCGTTTTCTTTCATTGCGTAATTAAGCGATGTGCCAAATTGCGTCAGTGATAACGGATTGTTTGGAATGGCAACACATTTTCAAACAAAAAAATTAAGGGGTAAGTGTTTTTTAAATTCAACGGGAGGCAAGTAGCCTAACGAAGAATGTAATCGTTTATGATTATACCAATAAGCATAAGCCGAAAAAGCGCGTTGTAACTCAGCCGTTGAGTTAAAACGTTGGCCTTTTACAAATTCCGTTTTAATTGTTTTAAATGTCGCTTCCGCTACCGCATTGTCATATGGACACCCTTTCTTGCTTAATGAATGCGTGATATTAAATGTCTTAAAACAATCCGCT
>NZ_LZHH01000060.1 GCF_001690595.1 Gilliamella sp. Choc5-1 | reverse complement strand
TGTTTAAAATCATCTGTGAATGTTCGTCTTTTGCGTTTAATCTTATTCATATTTGTTCCTTTTTTAGTTGTGATAAGTTTACCTTACCCCTTAAAAAAGTTGTATGAATTAGTGTAGCCGATCCACAGGATTAGAAAATTGATCTAAATTTATGTATTTATTTTCAGATTCCAAAATTTTTTTGGCGAGACGAATATGAGAACCAGGGCCTGTTTTATGATCGGAAAGAATAATTTTAGCACCATAACTTTCTAATGTTTTAATTTTTTCACGGCTGAAATTATCGGGGATAACTAAGTGAACTTTATAGCCAAGATTTATAGCTGAAAGTGTAATTCCTAAGTCTGTGTTGCCTCCTGTTGCTTCCAAAATTATTTTTTTATTATTTAAAATTCCACGTTGGTGGGCATCCACAACCATAAATTTACCAGGTCTAGATTTTACACTACCTCCTGGATTAAATTCTTCAAGTTTTACGAATATGGGTGCTTTTTTATAATCAAAAATATTTTTTAATTTTACAATGGGAGTATTGCCAATATAACATTATAATGTTTAACATATTATTTAATATATCCTTAACTTTAAAGTCACTTAATTATGAATACAATAAAAGCGTATTATTTGTACCCAGATATACAATGTTTAACAGCAAAAATAATTAATATATATGGAGAATATATTTAACTCAATTCTACTATAGCGTTTTCAGAGGGGGGGTCAAGAGGGAGATCACGGGGAAATGTGTCTAAAAAACGATCCAAGTATAAAAATAAATTTTATTGACACTCAATTAATAGAAACATCCAAAATAAATGACATTGGATCGGCTACACTAATTCATACAACTTTTTTAAGGGGTAAGGTAAACTTATCACAACTAAAAAAGGAACAAATATGAATAAGATTAAACGCAAAAGACGAACATTCACAGATGATTTTAAACACCAAATGGTCAGTCTTTATCAACATGGTAAATCACGTAGTGAAATCGTTGCCGAATATGATTTGACACCATCAGCTTTGGACCGTTGGATAACGCAATCAAGCCAAAGTGGCTCATTTAAAACAAAAGATAATCGCAGTCCACAAGAACAAGAGCTAATCGCGTTGCGTAAAGAGCTTAAACAACTCCGCATGGAAAACGATATTTTAAAGCAAGCAGCACTGATAATAGGGCGAAAATCGCTATCCTAAAAGCAAATCGACATCGTTATAGCATAACAAAGCTATGTCAATATTTAGGATTATCAAGATATTATGCTTATTATCAGTGTAAATTGAATAGACAAAAATCAGTAGGGCTTTATGCCGATAAAATCGTGACGCTATTTAATCAGAGCTATCAGTCTTATGGTACAAGACGAATTCGTTTTGATTTACAAAAAGAGAATATTTGGGTGTCACGCCGTTACATT
>NZ_LZHH01000059.1 GCF_001690595.1 Gilliamella sp. Choc5-1 | reverse complement strand
ATAAGCATGGCTCTCCTTATGGCCATTATATTCCGTACCTCGGTCTGTAAGAATGCGTAACAGCGGCACTTGTTCGCTGTCAAAGAAAGGAAGCACTTTATCATTGAGCATATCGGCAGCAATCAGGCTGTTTTTCTCGGTATAGACTTTAGCAAAAGCGAGTCTGGAATAGGTATCAATAAATGTTTGTTGGTATATTTTCCCTATGCCTTTAATATGCCCTACATAATAGGTATCTTGTGCACATAAATATCCCGGATGATGTGTCTCAATTTCACCATGCGCTTCTTTTGATGCTTTGGCTTTTTCAAAGGCTTGTAATTGATTTTCAGTGAGCACACATCCTTCTTGTGCCACTTTGGTTTCTAGGGCTATTAAGCGTTTTTTAAAACTTTCTAAATCATGACGTAGCCAAATAGAGCGTACCCACTCCCTGACACCATGATGCCTTCTTGACGAAGTTGATTGGCAACTCGATGTTGCCCATAAGTTGGATATTCATAGGCCATATTAACAACGGCTTGTTCTATATGTGGCTCTACCCGATTTTTTTCGATAGGCTTTTTACGACTGATTTCTTGAAGCGCAAGCTCACCCCCTTGCTCATACAGTTTTTAAAGCGATAATAGCTATCTCGACTGTATCCCATGACTTTGCAAGCTTGTTGAACGTTACCGAGTTGATTAGCTAATTCTAAAAGTCCTAATTTAGGTTTAATAATTTTGGCAGTTTGATTCATTTCTGACTCTCCTTTTTGTGTTATAAAATAACTCAAACGTCAGATTAAGTAAAGACTATTACATCTGCTGATAGTTTTATATATTAATGATTGCCCGTTTGGGCAAGTATAAGTATCGGTTTGACTATTATAGATAAACTGCTTTTTTCTGATAGGATTCGCACCATGACTGGAACGGCGATAACCCAACACCGGATATATCTGCTCTGTCAGCAGTAAATGGCAAATGGGCGCCGTAAAATAACCTGCATCAAAACCGACACCGACACCAACCGGATTAAAGCCAAACCTCTCTAACTGGCGTTTTAATCGAGCCATATAAGGCTGAGAATCATGGACATTTCACGCTGTAACATAGGTATCGGTAATTAAATTATGTTTGCCATCAACCGTTCGATGCTCTAAGTAGAAGAACCCTTTAGGCTTACCTTCCCGATGCATAAAGCCACTATCCGGATCGGTTGTACTGACTTTGACATCCTTATATTTCTCTACC
>NZ_LZHH01000058.1 GCF_001690595.1 Gilliamella sp. Choc5-1 | reverse complement strand
GGGTTTAATATTATTTTCAGCTTGTGGCCAGTGTTCATAGGTGATTTCGCCATAGGCGCTGTATTCGCATTCATAGACAGTGTCGCCAAGGCTGTCTGTAAGGCGATGAGGAGTGCCTAAGTAGTTATTTTGATACCAGTAGGTTTTTAACTTTTCTGACTGTCCTGCTTTTCCAAGGATTTGGGCAAGGGGTCGATGGCTATCGGGTTCATAAATATAACTTCGCCAGAATTTATCGTTATCGGCACATTCTGCAATTAATTTATGGTCTTGCCACAAATTTGTCTGGAACAAATTTGAACAACGCTTTAGCGTTGGCCTTGCAAGGGTGAGTCTCATGGATGAGACGAATACAAAAATTCGGTGGTTTTACCATCCACGGTTTTGCTAGTACGCCGATTAAAGGCATCATAAGTATAGGTGATAATGAGCCCTGTCGGCTTAATCACTTTGATTAACCGGTGCCGGCAGTCGTACTCATAGTGGGTAACTAGACTGTGATTTTTTCCACGTTTTTCGGCAATCAGGTTACCAAAGCGGTCATACTCAAAGTGTTTGTCACTAAAAAAGGTCAGGCGGTTGCCTGTAATGCCATAATACTGTATTTTTAAGTTTGCATAAAAAAGCAGAAAAGTAGATAACTCTTTTCTGCTTATCATCCTAGCGAACATCCTAACCATTCTTCTTATAGTAGCGATATAAGCTGATGGATAAAATGATTAAAGATCGATAAATGGGAATGTTTCCCTGAACAATTTTTCGATTTCTGGGTGTTTTTTTAAGGCTTCTAATGCTTGTTCTTCATTAAAAGATACATCGTCTTGAGACAATTTTTCTCCTCTTTTTACCGCTATGCCACAAACAGCTCTATCTTGCGCTTTTGTGCACTCCCAAGAAGGAAACAAACCGATCAATCTTCGTAATTCTGTTACTTCTCCTTTAAAATCAATCAAATCAAAAATATAATCGGGTAAATCACTTACTTCATTTTCGCCAATGACTTTTTCGGCCCAACGATTGACCTCATCCATATTGATAACACCACATAGTAAACAATAATATACAAAACCAATAGTCTGATCATTGCCTTTTACTAATCCTAACATATTTATTTCCCCTTAGATAATGCTTCGCCACCTATATGGCCTGTTTCTAAATGTTCTCTTGATGGAACCAGTTGCATTCTATTTTCCGTGTTTTTCGACAATAAGGTTACCAAAGCGGTTATAGTCAAAGTGTTTGTCACTAAAAAAGGTCAGGCGGTTGCCTGTAATGCCACAATACTGTATTTTTAAGTTTGCATAAAAAAGCAGAAAAGTAGATAACTCTTTTCTGCTTATCATCCTAGCGAACATCCTAACCATTCTTCTTGTAGTAGCGATATAAGCTGATGGATAAAATGATTAAAGATCGATAAATGGGAATGTTTCCCTGAACAATTTTTCGATTTCTGGGTGTTTTTTTAAGGCTTCTAATGCTTGTTCTTCATTAAAAGATACATCGTCTTTGCGTAACTTTCGACCTCTCCTTACTCTTATACCATAAACAGCCATTCTTTGCGCTTTCGTGCATCTCCAGCAAGGATAAAATCCGATCAAGCGTTCTAACTCAGTAATTATTCCTTTAAAATCAATCAAATCAAAAATATAATCGGGTAAATCACTTACTTCATTTTCGCCAATGACCTTTTCTGCCCAACGATTGACCTCATCCATATTGATAACACCACATAGTAAACAATAATATACAAAACCAATAGTCCGATCATTTCTTACTAATCCTAACATATTTATTTCCCCTTAGATAATGCTTCGCCACCTATATGGCCTGTTTCTAAATGTTTTTTTGATGGAACCAGTTGCATTCTATTTTCCGCGCTTTTCGACAATCAGATTACCAAAGCGGTCATACTCAAAGTGTTTGTCACTAAAAAAGGTCAGGCGGTTGCCTGTAATGCCACAATACCGTATTTTTAAGGTCACATAAAAAAAGCAGAAAAGTAAATAAATCTTTTCTGCTCGTCATGCTAGCGAAAATTCTACTCATTCTTATGGTAGAAATATAAGCTGACGAATTAAACAATTAAAAATCGATAAAAGGGAATGTCTCTCTGAACAATTTTTCGACTTCTGGGTGTTTTTTTAAAGCTTCTAATGCTTGTTCTTCATTAAATGAGACATCGTCTTGAGATAATTTTTCCCCTCTTTTGACCGCTATGCCATAAACCGCCCTATCTTGCGCTTTTGTGCATCTCCAGTTAGGGAAAAATCCGATCAAGCGCTCTAACTCTCTTACTTCTCCTTTAAAATCAATCACATCAAAAATATAATCGGGTAAATCGCTTACTTCATTTTCACCAATGACTTTTTCTGCCCAACGATTGACCTCATCCATATTGATAATACCAGATAATAAACAAGAATATACAAAACCAATAGTCTGATCATTGCCTTTTACTAACCCTAACATATTTATTTCCCCTTAGATAATGCTTCGCCACCTATGTGACCTGTCTTTAAATGCGCTCTATCTGGAACCAGTTGCATTCTAGCGCGATGTTGATGATGATGCCAAATATAATCAGGTATTTTAGATTTACCGGCATTAATTGCTTTTAACTGCTCTGGTGTAAATATCCCAGGATTTACTTCTCCCCGTTGGATAGCTCTTCGTAAATCTTCAGTTGCCATTTTCATTTGGCCTCGATAACTTTTATTGTAAAATTCAGCACTTGGTAACACGGTATCATATCGTGCAATATCATCAAAAATACCTAATCCCCTATTGTCAAACACAATTCTGGATTTAGGATGTCGCTGACCTCTTAATTTAACATTTTTATTATTTGGCAATGGAACGGTGTTAGAAACCACATTACCGGGGCCGTATAGTTCTTCTAACTGCTTGCGCACAAGGTGGGGATCATAAGGCGCATGGCTCCCTAAACCAGCAAGTAACCCAAGCGGGTCAATCCAGATAATCGGATTAAAACAATATTGATAGCTATTTAATCCACCATAAAGTTTAGCCGGATCTTGGGTAATAAATCGACCCAGATTAGGAGCGTAATAGCGATTAAGATTATAATGTAAACTGGTTTCTTCATCATAATATTGTCCCTGAAATCTGAGTGGATTGATGGGTTTAATATTATTTTCAGCTTGTGGCCAATGTTCATGGATGATTTCGCCATAGGCGCTGTATTCGCATTCATAAACAGTTTCGCCAAGGCTGTCTGTAAGACGATGAGGCGTACCTAAGTAGTTATTTTGATACCAATAGGTTTTTAACTTTTCTGACTGTCCTGCTTTTCCAAGGATTTGGGCTAGTGGTCGATGGCTATCGGGTTCATAAATATAACTTCGCCAAAATTTATCGTTATCGGCACATTCTGCAATTAATTTATGGTCTTGCCACAAATTTGTCTGGAACAAATTTGAACAACGCTTTAGCGTTGGCCTTGCAAGGGTGAGTCTCATGGATGAGACGAATAAAAAAATTCGGTGGTTTTGCCGTCTACCGTTTTACTGGTACGTCGATTAAAGGCATCATAGGTGTAGGTGATAATGAGCCCTGTCGGCTTAATCACTTTGATTAACTGGTGCCGGCAGTCGTACTCATAGTGGGTGACTAGGCTGTGGTCTTTTCCGCGCTTTTCGACAATCAGATTACCAAAGCGGTTATAGTCAAAGTGTTTGTCAATCAAAAAGGTTAGGCGGTTGCCTGTAATGCCACAATACTGTATTTTTAAGTTTGCATAAAAAAAGCAGAAAAGTAGATAACTCTTTTCTGCTTATCATTAAAACCGAGCAGGGCAAGTTAGTGGTGGAAATTGCAATTTAAATATTATAGTTGATAAAAATTACTTAGTTTTGCTAAATATATTGCAGAACTGCAAAAAATTCATAACTAATCACCAACTTTCTTTAGCATTTAAAATTGTCTCTTTAAAAAATACACCAAAATCATCAGCTATTTTGTGCAATTTATCATTTTCCTTAGATGATCCCGGTTCCCAATAAACAATAGGCGCATTATTAGGATCACGGCAGTCAATAGCATAATAGTCACCATCTCCGCCAAAATAGACAATCACCAAGTAATCAGGAAGTCCTGATTCCTTTCTCTGTTGTAAAGTAAACCAAACTGCATCAGGTATACCAGAATTAATAAAATCATCATTAATTATTCCATAAAATTCTTGTCCATATATTCCACCACATCCTAAATTTTCTAAAAAATACTGATAGCTTTCAGGAAATTTTATTCCTAAAGTTTTTTCAGCCAATCGGATTATTGTTAAATCTTTATGCCCACAAAAATCAGATGAAGTAGGATCTTGATTAATAATTTTTATTGTTTCTTTGACATCTAATAAACTCATAATTTATACCTGTTTTTTAAAATCATTGCTCTATTTATCCAATAATTAGAGCGCCATTTGTTAAATTGTCTCCGATTTATTCCAGAAGGAATCGTATTTGGATTAATATGAATCACGCCTTTATTTTGTTGATGGAATGATTGTGTAACTTCTGCTATAGGACCATCTTGTCGCTGAATCATATGATGCAAGTTAATCGGCTGCCTGTTTTTATCTAATGGAGCATAACCCAACTCCATTCTCTGAATATTAGTTCTACCTTTTGCATCAACAGCATTCGGATCAAACAAATCATTGCGTTGGTAAACTTTATTACCATTAAATTCTATAGGATCTTTTGTCCAATACTGTCGCTCTTGCCCAAAATATTTTGCTGAATCAGCTTGAGGTGCTCCATTCGTTCCTTTTCCTGCTATCCCCTCAAAACCACTATCTTCAATTTTAAGTAATCCTAACGGATCAACCCAATTTATCGGATCACTACCGGCATATTGGTAACTATTTAGTCCGCCTAGTATACCGAGCGGATCTTGGGTGATATATCTGCCTGTAAATGGGTCGTAATAGCGATTAATATTATAATGTAAACCTGTCTCCTCATCAAAATATTGTCCTTGAAATCTGAGTGGATTGATGGGTTTAATATTATTTTCAGCTTGTGGCCAGTGTTCATGGGTGATTTCGCCATAGGCGCTGTATTCGCATTCATAGACAGTGTCGCCAAGGCTGTCTGTAAGGCGATGAGGAGTACCTAAGTAGTTATTTTGATACCAGTAGGTTTTTAACTTTTCTGACTGTCCTGCTTTTCCAAGGATTTGGGCAAGGGGTCGATGGCTATCGGGTTCATAAATATAACTTCGCCAGAACTTATCGTTATCGGCACATTCTGCAATTAATTTATGGTCTTGCCACAAATTTGTCTGGAACAAATTTGAACAACGCTTTAGCGTTGGCCTTGCAAGGGTGAGTCTCATGGATGAGACGAATAAAAAA
>NZ_LZHH01000057.1 GCF_001690595.1 Gilliamella sp. Choc5-1 | reverse complement strand
AATGTAACGGCGTGACACCCAAATATTCTCTTTTTGTAAATCAAAACGAATTCGTCTTGTACCATAAGACTGATAGCTCTGATTAAATAGCGTCACGATTTTATCGGCATAAAGCCCTACTGATTTTTGTCTATTCAATTTACACTGATAATAAGCATAATATCTTGATAATCCTAAATATTGACATAGCTTTGTTATGCTATAACGATGTCGATTTGCTTTTAGGATAGCGATTTTCGCCCTATTATCAGTGCTGCTTGCTTTAAAATATCGTTTTCCATGCGGAGTTGTTTAAGCTCTTTACGCAACGCGATTAGCTCTTGTTCTTGTGGACTGCGATTATCTTTTGTTTTAAATGAGCCACTTTGGCTTGATTGCGTTATCCAACGGTCCAAAGCTGATGGTGTCAAATCATATTCGGCAACGATTTCACTACGTGATTTACCATGTTGATAAAGACTGACCATTTGGTGTTTAAAATCATCTGTGAATGTTCGTCTTTTGCGTTTAATCTTATTCATATTTGTTCCTTTTTTAGTCGTGATAAGTTTACCTTACCCCTTAAAAAAGTTGTATGATTTAGTGTAGCCGATCCAGTTTAAACCTGTATTGCGGATGTATTCAATATAAGCATGATATAAATATTTTCGGGGGTTAAAGGGCATTATTCCCATATTGCCAATAAACATACCATTGGGATAATCAAGCGCATCAAGATAACTACAAAAATCTACTAAGTGGTCGGATTCGCGTTTAATCGCCGTCGCTTCGTCTGATTGTTGTTGCTGGTGTAGTCTTTCTTTGGCTTCTGCTGGACTGGTAAACTCATTTAATAGCAACCTCACAATTAAGGGGAGTTCTTGCTCTATTTTGCTAACCAAGTTTAAATCTCGCTCTTTTTCAGGGATAACCTCGCCAAAGTGAAAGATAACCCTACGCCGTGATATACCGCCGTTACGCTCGTTAAATCTCATTGCCTCGTTATTGATAACCAAGACTACCGCAGGGATTTTACAAGAGTAGGGTTGCTTGTGTTTTGGGTCTATTGCGACTTCAT
>NZ_LZHH01000056.1 GCF_001690595.1 Gilliamella sp. Choc5-1 | reverse complement strand
TGCGATTATCTTTTGTTTTAAATGAGCCACTTTGGCTTGATTGCGTTATCCAACGGTCCAAAGCTGATGGTGTCAAATCATATTCGGCAACGATTTCACTACGTGATTTACCATGTTGATAAAGACTGACCATTTGGTGTTTAAAATCATCTGTGAATGTTCGTCTTTTGCGTTTAATCTTATTCATATTTGTTCCTTTTTTAGTTGTGATAAGTTTACCTTACCCCTTAAAAAAGTTGTATGAATTAGTGTAGCCGATCCAATGAATTAGTGTAGCCGATCCAATTGCATGTAAATCTTACGTCGAAATAAAATATCATAACATTCTGTTTTCATCGTCTTATGGAATCGTTCACAAATGCCGTTAGTTTGTGGGTTGTGTAGGCTTTGGTCTTGGTGTGTTCAATATCTTCTAGATTAAGATAAAGTTTATAAGCATGGCTCTCCTTTTTGTGTTATAAAATAACTTAAATGCCAGATTAAGTTAAGATTATTTAATAAAATCCAAATTAAAAAGCCTATTTATGGTTTAAATAAAAAAATAAACCCCGAATTATATCGAGGTTTGTCATCAATCTGAAAGAGGGACCCCCCTCTTTTTATTATTACTTATAAACCAATTATTTTCTCTCTTGAATTAAAGAGACCGCAATCGTCATAAATTTCTTTATCTTTTGAGTGACATGAACTTTTTGTTTTTTCTGCATTTTTTTTCATTTGTTCATCTGTATCACCTGAAATTTTATAATATACTTTGTTAGTGTTAAAGTTAAATAGATAATTAAAATCATTATCAAGAATATTTTGATCATATGATGATTTTTTACCAACAATTTTCACTTTTACTTTTAAATCACCAACAAAGTATGAATCACAAGTTAAATTAATTGAATCGTCAGATAATATTACTTTATTTATTTCTTCTTTTGAAACTGAGCAATTTTTCAATTCACGATCAATTATAAAAGATGGTTCTTGATTTTTACGAATTGAATAAGTATGATACTGATAGAATTTGTTATTTTTAAAATCATAAAGCATAGCCCATTCTTTTTGATCTTTTATTGCTTCTTTAGCAAATTTTACAAACTCATCATCACCACAACCAACTAACATCATGCTTAAAACACTAATACAAAAAAACTAATTATTTTTTTCATTGTTTAATCCCTCTCTTTTTTACTTAGCATTAATTAATTTGTAAGTAATGCCGTTTTTGCATACTTCTGTGGTATATTTACCATCAGTATTTAAATTTGTTGCAAGTGTAACAATATCAAGATTACAATTTTTACTAATCTCATTCATAATTTTCATATAACTCAAACCATTTACATTTGGAGCTTGAGAATCAAAACCGCTTGCCGTTGCTTTACCTGTTTTTAAGTCATAAGTGATTGTGTTTTTATCGCCACAACCAATTAAAACAAAACCTAAAAAACTAACACACACAAAACTAATTATTTTTTTCATTTTATCGCCCTACCCTTGTTTTATCATTCAGTTGACTGTTAGACTCATAAAAGGTGTATCTATTCACTGTTTTTTTACTATTATTATTAAAAAAGATTATTAATCCTTTCTGATGAAGATCAGCTCTTGTTTTATAATTAAAGAGTGAAACATATGGTATAAGAGCTGATGTAACATCTAGTTCTTGAGAAAAATAATCGTATGACCAAATTTCCATACCACCATCAAATGTAGTCGATGTTGGCTTTCCAAATGTTTCTCTTATCTGATTTTGAGTTGTTTTTCCTTCTTTTATTTTTTTTCTAATAGTTTCTTTTGTTTCATCTTTTAAAATCATCTGCGCACTTTCAGATTGAGTCACACACCCAGACAATAAAAAACCTGTGGTTAACACAATGCTAATAAGTAATTTATTCATTTTTAATTCCTTATAACATTTATTAATTAATGCATAAATGATAGTAATGTACCACCAACAATAATTAAAAATAAAAGCCAAATAGCAATACCAATAATTCCGCAAATAATTCCTGCTTTAGCAAACCCCAAACCGTCTTTTTGATTGTTTATTACATCATTTTTACCTATCACACCTAGCACTATAGCTATAATCCCGACAACTATGTTAAACCCTGCCATTGGAAGTATTATCGAAATAATACCGCACACCATCGACGATATTGATAAGTAACTTGTTGCTTTTTTTTGTTGTTCCATTTTTATCTCCATAAAAATTTATTAAAAGTAAAGTAAAATAAAGGTTAAGTTAAAAAGGTTGACTATTATATTATGATCGGTTTCACAGATCAATAAAATACATTACAATAGATTTTATCTATTGTAATTAACCTTACTGACCGTTGTAATCTTTCAAAAATTTTTAAAAAGTAACAAGTTAAGTTAAAAATAAAGAATGTAATAAATAAAAAAGGGCTAAAAATCCCCTTTATATTTAATTAATTGTAGGAAAACGCCGAGTTGTTTACACTTTATGATTAAAATAATCCGCTAAAAATCATAAGGTGTTTTCTCTGAAATCGCTTTATGCGGTTTAACCGTATGATAAAAATTAATCAAACATTTAAGCTTTTGTTTTCACTCTTTGGAATCGTTAAATATTGGCTGATTATGCTGCATCTCAATTCAAAATTCGTATCACGCTTTTGGCTTTTCCATTAGCTTATGGGTAGGTAATTTTTGCTTGATATACTGGTTATCACAAAGTTTATATAAATAAATCAATACAGTATAATTTTTGTTAAAAAATTTCAGGAGTGTACTGGATCGGCTACACTAATTCATACAACTTTTTTAAGGGGTAAGGTAAACTTATCACAACTAAAAAAGGAATAAATATGAATAAGATTAAACGCAAAAGACGAACATTCACAGATGATTTTAAACACCAAATGGTCAGTCTTTATCAACATGGTAAATCACGTAGTGAAATCGTTGCAGAATATGATTTGACGCCATCAGCATTGGACCGTTGGATAACGCAATCAAGCCAAAGTGGCTCATTTAAAACAAAAGATAATCGCAGTCCACAAGAACAAGAGTTAATCGCGTTGCGTAAAGAGCTTAAACAGCTGCGTATGGAAAACGATATTCTAAAGCAAGCAGCA
>NZ_LZHH01000055.1 GCF_001690595.1 Gilliamella sp. Choc5-1 | reverse complement strand
TGAGCTTTATCTTAATCTAGAAGATATTGAACACACCAAGACCAAAGCCTACAGCCCACAAACAAACGGTATTTGTGAGCGATTCCATAAGACGATGAAAACAGAATGTTATGATATTTTATTTCGGCGTAAGATTTACACGCAATTGAGTGAAATACAAAACGATATTGAGCAATGGCTTGAATTTTACAATCGAGAAAGAGCGCATTCAGGAAAATATTGTTATGGGAAGACACCATGGAAAACATGGAATGATGCAAAGGGGTTGGTTAAGGAAAAGCAATTGGAGAATTTATTTTGCTCATCGGACACGCATTTTGTTAAAATGAAAGCCGATGAGTAATATGTGTCTGTCAGATTAAGTTTGAGCTACTACAGCTAAAATGGACATCAATTCTTAACAATAAACAAGATGGTACTTATAAACGAGAAGATAAAGAAACAAAAGTCAATTTGACTGGTAATTTTATTCGTTCACCTAAACATTACTTAGACTACGAATATTTATTAGATTATCAAAACATTTTAAAACCTGAATATTTAGATTTACCATAATATTTTATTGTGCATTCTTTTAGTTATCAAAAACACCAAACGTAATGTGGAAGCCATTGCAAGGGTGGGAAGACTATCCAGAAGCATTAAAATTATGAAAATAAAATATAGAATTGTTAAAAATTTTAATAAAGAAGAACAAGATAAATTAGAAAAATTAGGAATTAATGTATCAGAAGGCTGGGATTCATTTGAAATAGAAGAACATAATCAAAATTTTGAACGAATCAAAAATATGCTGAATAAGGATTGGGATAATATAACCCAAAAGAAAAGTTATTTTTCAGAAAAAGATAGAGCATTAGCCCCGTATTTAAATATATATGCAAATAAAATGTTGGGATATGCAAAACCAGATGACGAATCTATTGTAGATGAATACGAATATCCATTTGATATATACCCTTATTACAAAGGTGTCTTTGAAATAATTAATACTGACAAACAATTTGGAATATTAAGAGGAAATCAAATCGGCTATTATTCTTTAGAAGATGAACCTAATTGGAGAGGAAATGAAATTGCATCGGCAAATAACATTGAAGATGCTTTTTTTGTAAAACCCGAAGTTTTTGAAAAAATATTTAGACCTTTAAATATTAAATTTTTGCCAGTTATCAATTATAAAACTCAAACAAAATTAGAAAATGTTGTACAAATAGTTCAACAAGGGATTAGTAAATCTCATTTAATTATTAATAAAACTCAAATCAAAGAAAAAACACATATTGTAAATTGGGATATTGATAAATATGTATTAAGCGATGATTCTTATTATCCATCTTTTGATTCTTCACCCGGTGAATTTGATTTTTTTTATACGCATGAGTATTTTGGTACAGGAGGATTAACTCAAAGAAATACAATAATTTCAAAAAAACTTTATAACATATTAAAAATTAACAATATTAAAGGTTTAAATTATTATCCTATGAAAGGATAATAGAAAAAGTTTAAAAAATTGATACATGGATTTAATCAATATGAAAATAAAATATCGATTTTTTAAAAATTTTTCCTTAAAAGAAGTTTGTAAATTAAAAAATATAAATATTTATGTCGATGTGGGATGTGATGCTTTTACATTCTATGAAAATGACGAAACGAACGAGCAACTTCAATCCATATTCGGAAGCAACTATAAAAACTATGTTACTGTTGTCAAAACAGAATTTTCAGAAAACGAAAGAATTAATGCCGATTATTTATCAATTAAGTCTAGTAAAATATTGGGATATCCTCAACCAGAAGACTTAGATGGAAATGATGAATTGGAAAAATTTCCTTTTAATGTTTTTCCTTATTTAAAGAACGTATTTGAAATAACAAAAAGAAGTGAAAATTTTGGAATTATTAGAGGAAAGCAAATTGGAAGTATCTCATTATTAAGCGAACCTAAATGGAATAAAAAAGGTATAGGAACAATATATTGGCTTGAAGATACATTTTTTACTACACCTTCAATTTATGAAAATATATTTAAACCACTAAATATACAAAGCAAAAGTGTAATTGGGTATGGTAATCAAAAACCTCTAGTTACAGTAGTTCAATTGTTACCACAAGGAATATCCTCATCTAAATTAAATATAAATGATAATAATATAGATGAGAAAACACATATCCCAGAGTGGGAAATTACTAGGTTTCATTTAAACAATAAAGGATTTTTTCCGTCTTTTGAAAATCATCCTGGAAATTTTGATTTTTTTGTATCTCAAGAAAATTTTGGTTCCGGTCATGCCAATTATAAAGAAGTCTTTGTATCGCAAAAGCTATATCAACTTTTAAAAAATAATAATATAAAAGGACTAGATTATTACCCAGTAAAGAAATAGTAAGCCGAAAATTTACACAGTTAGGGAAAGTAACAGAAAGAACAGCAAAAAAATATATTGATGAAATCACTAGCAAATACGCCCCCGGTACGGTTATCAAAAACACCAAACGTAATGCGGAAGCCATTGCAAGAGGAGGAAACAGATTAGACGGGCAAATGATTTTAGAAGTACCTAGACAAACAGAAAAAATTTCCAAAGAAGTTTTAGAGTACGCAGCAAAACGTAACATAACAATAAGAGATATAAAAAGTCTATAATTTTGAAGTAGAAGACTGGCACACCTACTTTGTTGGCAAACTCGCTTGGTGGGTGCATAACGCACAACCTTGCTTTACTGATACAATTAAAAAAGTTGTAAAAGACCCAGTAGGTACTTTTAGGGATATAAATGGAAGACTACATAATAGTAAAACAGGGCGTTTCATCAAAGACCCTAACAAGAAAATTAAAGCTCCAAGTTATAGGAGAAATATGGAAGAAAGAAGAAAAGCCCTTTTAAGAGATGCGAAAGACCCCAAAAGTGGATTGAGTAATAGAGCTAGAAGACAAATATTGGATTCAAAAGGGAAAAAAGTTCCAGAAGGTTATGAAGTTTCACATGAAAAACCTCTTTATATAAGAACTACACATGCGGGTAAAAGAAAACTAGATAAGGCGAAATATATGAAAACACAAAGAAAATCGGTTCATAGAGATAGACATAAATTCTGTGGTGATCAATACCATAAATATGGACCAGCAAATAAACCCAAAAATCCTAAACCATAAAGCATATGAATATTAATTTATTAAAGGAAAAATATTTAGAATTAATAAAAATGGAAGATACTGATGACGGTATATTCGATTTTAATGATCTATTATTAGAATCTGATGATGAAAAGGTTTTAGAATTTCATTATGAAATAATAAAATCTACAAAAGATAAATATTTACTTACAGATTTATTAACTTTTTTCGAAAAAAGAAAAGATAAAAACAAAGTAGGTAATTTTTTAGTAAAAAAATATGATAAAGAACAAGATGTATCTCTAAAAAGTGAAATAATAAAAATTCTAGGAGAAATAAAATATTCAGGAACAGAAGAACTCGCCGTAAAAGAAATAAAATCTCCTCAATATGAATTGCGCTTTGCCTGTATCATTGTATTGGGCTGGGTTGGCACTGCAAAAGACTTAGGGTATTTAAATGAACGTATGTTAAATGATCCGGAAGGAACATTACGTCAATGTGGGGCTGCTGCGATGCGGCAAATTTGGTTTCGTCATAAATCAACGAAATTAAAAATAACCCAATATATCAATAGTGCGATAAGAAGTGAAACCAATCCCGATGCTTTAACCGGCATGATTATCACCATTCAAGATTTATACAGAAAGAAATTAGGAATTAAAGAAAGTCATTATGGCGATCTATCGGGAGATGTTACCAAAGCAAAAGAAAAATGTATTAAAGAATTAGATAAAATATTGAGTTAAAGATGAAACTATTTTTATGACATTGAAACAGACGAAGAAATAGAACCCGAAGAATATGCATTAGATGAAGCATTAGATGAATTTTATTACCTGTCGGAAGAGGAAGACTCTTTTTTAGGAATTATAGATGATGAAGATAGATGTATTCAGTTTCTATTTGTTTCCGACAATAAATGGTTAGCAGACATTCCCCGAGTTGCCGAAAATTATAGCTTACAAAAATATGCAGATTATGATGAATGTGTAGATATGATCAAAAAAGTATATGAATTAAAAGAAATAGTCCAGTTTTCGGGAATGAAAAAAGTAGAATTAAGGAAAATCAATGATTAATCTCATATTAAATATAACATTAAGAAATTTGATTTAATTGTAGTAGCTTAAACTTGATCGTTTAGTTATAAGAAAACGCCGAGTTGTTCATACATCCTGATTAGAATAATCCTCCAAAAATTCATAAGGAGTTTCCCAAAAAGTATTAGACTATGCTGAAAGTAAAAACATAACAATAAGAGATGTATCAGGTAAAATATATAAATAAATCAAATAAAGGAAATAAACTATGACAGTAAAGTATTTAGGTTTTTTTATGCAGAAAATAAAAGATCAAACAAGTTCAGTAAGCAGATGGGACACATGGAATAGTACCAAATTTAGAAATAAAGTAGAAAAAGGCAAACTCACCTCTGAAGAAGTAGCTAAATATAACCATGAGCATTTATTGGGATATGAGTTTTGCGTATTACACTCCGAAAAATCACTTTACCCCTATTGTTACGTTACGATAGTGCCTAGAAATAAACATGTTGGCGTTAATTTTATCGATAATGAAGGTCGTGAGTATTTATCTTATCTTTTTCATGAAGTAAAAGAAGACCGCACCTTATTTCTACGAGAAGTTTGGTTTTATCAATTTATCCCAGGAAACAGCAGCGAAGAGCAAGAGTACCGTATGCACTTTGCATTTGATCAGGACGGAAACTATGCTGCCCGAAAATATATCGATTCTAAGGGGAAATACGAAGATTACGAAGGCAATCAAAAACTTGACTTTTCAGGCTTATACGAAAAATATCCCGAATTTGGACAATACGAAGGCATAATCCAACTTGAACGTCCGGTATTGAATGATATTATTTCTTGATATAACAAATCATAAAATTATCAAAATAGGCATCTGATAAAGCTGTACGCATACTAGATGATATTTCTAAATTACCCGGATTATAAAATTAATTAATAATATTAAATATATGTACACATTAAAATTCGCACAATACAATAACACTATGAAAGAAGTAATGTCTGAAGAAGATACTTTAGACAATATATTAACAATTTGGCTTGAGAATAAACCAACAGCAGAAGACAAAAAACATCTCAAGAATGCAGAAGATTGGGCCAAATATGCTTTTGATAATGATAAAAATTACTATGTCACCTTTTTTAAAGGTGGTGAGCCTATAGCATGCGTATTTAATTATTTTGAAACGATAAGTATTGATTTTCTAACTTATCATAATGGTGAATTGTTTATTTATCTTTTTATGGTCTACGATAAAGGTAAAGATTCACATAATAAGGATGTGGATGGAAAGATATTTTTACGTCAGATTAATTTATATGATGAAGATGCAGATAAAAGAATAACTAATGAAATTTTTTTTAAGGATAATGGCATTATGAATGTTGAGACCATTACAAAAACAAAAAGACCGGAGTTCAGAATGGATTATGAAGAAAAAGAAACCCAAGTAAACTTATCACATAATTGGCTAAGAAAACCCCAAAATTACACAGACTACGAATACTTATTTGATTATCAAAACATCTTAAAACCTGAATATTTAGATTTACCATAATATTTTATTGTGCATTCTTGTAGTTATTAAAAACCCCGAGCGTAATGCGGAAAAATTTCCAAAGAAGTTTTAGAGTACGCGGCAAATAAAAAAGTTACAATAAGAGATATAAATGGAAACATATTAAAATAAAAGAAGCAAATTATGATAAAATATACAGATTACTACCAAAAAAAAGTAAGAGAAGAATATCTTGCAGTTGGTTGTTGGGACACATGGAATAATACTAAATTTGAGAAAAAAGTAGAAAAAGGCAAGCTCACTTCCGAAGAAGTAGCTAAATATAACCACGAGCATTTATTGGGATATGAGTTTTGCGTACTACACTCCGAAAAATCACTTTACCCCTATTGTTACGTTACGATAGTGCCTAGAAATAAACATGTTGGCGTTAATTTTATCGATAATGAAGGTCGTGAGTATTTATCTTATCTTTTTCATGAAGTAAAAGAAGACCGCACCTTATTTCTACGAGAAGTTTGGTTTTATCAATTTATCCCAGGAAACAGCAGCGAAGAGCAAGAGTACCGTATGCACTTTGCATTTGATCAGGACGGAAACTACGCTGCCCGAAAATATATCGATTCTAAGGGGAAATACGAAGATTACGAAGGCAATCAAAAACTCGACTTTTCAGGCTTATACGAAAAATATCCCGAATTTGGACAATACGAAGGCATAATCCAACTCGAACGTCCGGTATTGAATGATATTATTTCTTGATATAATGTAAATACCCCAAACTTAGTACACAACTCACATAGAAAATTATGCTACTTGTTTTTGTGTTTTAAATTCAATCGGTGTCATGTTATTTAATGCCTCATGCGGTCTTTCGGTGTTATAAATCGTTAGCCATTCTTCGGTTATTCTCCTTGCTTGTGCTAAGTTGTTAAAAAGATATAAATCGAGTACTTCAGTACGATAGGTACGATTAAATCGTTCAATATAGCCCTTTTGATAAGGGCTGCCGGGTTTGATGTAATCTATAGTTATACCATGTGTTTTTTCCCAATTAGTAAACGTGTTTCCGGTGAATTCTGGTCCATTATCGACTCATATTTTTAATGGATAACCATGATATTCGGTCAGTTTATCTAAGTTACAGGTAACGCTCCCTGCCGGTAAGCTTACTGTAATATCAATACCTAACACCTCACGATTAAAGTCATCGATGACATTGAATGTCCTAAAGCGACGTTGATTACGGCTACTGTCACTCATAAAATCCATTGACCAACATTCACCTTGTTTATTAGGCACCAATAGCTTTTCTGGGCATCGTGGAGGAATGCGTTTTTTTCGTTTTACTCTGAGATTAAGTTTTAATTCACAATACACCCGATAAACACGCTTATGGTTCTATTGATAGCCGAGCTTTCTGATACGATTAAAACATTTAGGAAAGCCCCAGCGTAAATGCCGGTCTGTGATAGCATTCAATACCGAAACAATCACCGAATCATCCGGTAACTTAGGTTGATAATAGTAAGCACAACGGCTTAAGCCAACGATAGCGCAGCTCATAGCTATAGTAAACAGAATGATTTTGTTGTCGTTGCTGTGCCCACGTTTTACGTGCCTTTGTGAGCACTAAAGCTTTTTTATGATTTCTTCCTGAAGCTGTGATTTTAAGCTCAGATCGGAAAACATCTGCTTAAGTTTGCGGTTTTCAGCCTCTAGCTCCTTTAAGCGTTTGCTATCCGACGTTTCCATTCCGCCGTATTTTTCCCGCCATTTATAAAAAGTTGAATTACCCATGCCATATTTACGGCAGAGTTCCTTGACAGGAATACCCGCTTCAGCTTCTTTTAAAATAGCGACGATTTGATGTTCAGTCATTTTTTTCATCATTAAATCCCCTTTTACTTTTATCATAGAGAATTTTCTACTTTTTTGCTGTACTATTTTAGGGGGGTAGTTACAATAATAAGTTATAATATTGATATATTTGCAAAAAAATTAATGAAATTAAATTCAAAAAAAGTGAATAAAAATTCATTTTATACTTGTGCTAGTTTTATAAATAGCCTACTATATATCCATTATTGCATAATAATAGATAAGGATAGGTATGTTAAAGGCAATTATTATTGGTGCGAGTGGCTATGCTGGTGCAAAATTAGCTTATTATCTACACAAACATCCACATATTGAACTTATTGCATTAACTGTATCAGAGAACAGTCAAGATGGTGGCAAGCTGATTTCTGATTACGATTTACATCCCCAATTAAAAGGTGTTGTTGATTTACCACTTATTGCTACCGCAGATTATTCCTCTTATATTAATAATGTTGATGTCGTTTTTTTAGCAACTGAACATGCTGTCAGCCACAATATAGCTCCTTATTTTTTAGAACATGGCTGCACTGTTTTTGATTTGTCGGGTGCGTTTAGAGTTAATTCTGCTACTTTTTATACCGATTATTATGGTTTCACCCATCAACATCAAAAATGGTTAGATAAAGCAGTTTATGGTTTAGCTGAATGGAATAGCGAAGAGATCAAAGGAGCTCAACTTATTGCAGTTCCTGGGTGCTATCCTACGGCTTCTCAATTACCGCTAAAACCATTAATCGAGGAGGGGCTATTAGATAATTCACAATGGCCTGTTATTAATGCTGTGAGTGGGGTGAGTGGAGCAGGAAGAAAACCTTCACATAATAATCTATTTTGTGAAGTCAGCTTACACGCTTATGGATTATTTACGCATCGTCATCACCCCGAAATTGCAACACATTTAGGTCAAGAAGTGATCTTTACACCTCATTTAGGCAGTTTTAAACAAGGTATTCATGCCACAATAACTTGCCGAGTAAAAGAAGGTGTAACATCACAAGACGTTTTGAATTCTTTAAATAAATACTACCAAAATAAACCGTTAATTAGAGTTTACCAAAAAGATTGGCCAGCATTAAAGTCTGTCATTGGTTTGCCTTATTGCGATATTGGTTTTGTATTGAAAGATCGTCATTTAATATTAATTTCTGTTGAAGATAACTTATTAAAAGGCGCAGTAGCACAAGCGGTGCAATGTATGAATATTCGATTTGGTTTTGATGAAACCACATCATTATTATAAAAATGAACTAATTCTATGCAAAATTTTGAACGTGTTAACAATAAGTTAAATTAATAGGGAACTAAAATGAAACCATTAGTTATAAAACTTGGAGGCGTATTACTCGATAACAAAGATGCTTTAAGTAAATTATTTGTTGTCATTAGCGAATACAAAAAAAATTTTCAACGATCATTAATTATTGTTCATGGTGGTGGTACGGTAGTTGATTCATTAATGGATAGGCTTTCTTTACCCGTAGTCCGTCGCAATGGATTACGGGTAACTCCTGCTGATCAAATTGACGTTATTGTTGGTAGCCTTGCTGGCAGTGCCAATACTACTTTATTGTCAGAAGCAAAAAAACAGCAAATAGCAAGTGTAGGACTCTGTTTAGCTGATGGTAATAGTGTAGAAGTTAAACAAATTTCAGAAGATTTAGGTTATGTTGGTGAAGCCAAAGCTGGCGATCCTACATTAATCAATCTACTTATTAATTCGGGTTACCTTCCCATTATTAGCTCGATTGGTATTACTCAAGCGGGACAAATGATGAATGTTAATGCCGATCACGCAGCGGTAGCACTAGCTAAGACCTTAAATGCAGATTTAATATTATTGTCTGATGTAGTTGGCGTACTTGACGAAAACAAACAACGCATCGAATCATTAACTCAATCACAAGCGGAGCAACTGATTGCTAAAGGTGTTATTACAGACGGTATGGTTGTTAAAGTGAATTCAGCTTTCGAAGCCGCCAAGGCCTTAGGACGACCAATTGATATTGCTAGTTGGAAAGAATCCCACCAACTCATCGAATTATTTAATGGGCAATCAGGCACTACAGGCACAAGAATCATTGCTTAGATATTGAGCAGCTATTATATTAAGCTAGTTATCTATATCTAACGATTAATAAAAAAATATTTTTAACTCATTTTTATCGTCAGTTAATTTATAAAGGGTATAACATGGAAAAAAGTGGAACAAAAAAGGTCGTATTGGCTTATTCAGGTGGTTTGGATACATCAGCAATTATTCCTTGGTTGAAAGAAAATTATGGTGGATGTGAAGTTTATGCCTTTGTTGCTAATGTAGGTCAAGATCCAAAAGAACTAAAAGATGTAGAAAAAAAGGCTAAAGCATCGGGTGCAGTTGCTTGTAAGGTTGTTGATTTAAGAGAAGAATTTGTTAAAGATTACGTATATCCAGTCTTAAAAACAGGAGCCTTATACGAAGGAACTTATTATCTTGGTACCTCCATGGCTCGTCCAATTATTGCAAAAGCGCAAGTTGAATATGCGTTAGAAGTCGGGGCTGATACACTCTGTCACGGAGCGACTGGTAAAGGCAATGACCAAGTGCGTTTTGAAACAACCTATACTGCACTTGCACCACAACTTAAAGTGATTGCTCCTTGGCGTGAATGGGATCTGCGTTCACGCGAAGCATTAATTGATTATTTAAAAGTTCGTAAAATTCCAACAACTGCAACCGTTGAAAAAATTTACAGCCGTGACGAAAACGCATGGCATATCTCCACTGAAGGTGGTGTGTTAGAAAGCACATGGAACCAAGCTAATACAGATTGCTGGGCTTGGACTGTTTCGCCTGAAGATGCTCCAAACCAACCAGAATTAGTAACCATTGGTATTGAAAAAGGCGAAGTGGTTTCAGTAAATGGGAAAAAATTATCACCATATAACTGTGTTGCAACATTAAATAAAATTGGTGCAAAACATGGTGTTGGTCGAGTTGATATCATTGAAAATCGCTTAGTCGGTATCAAATCGCGTGGTTGTTATGAAACGCCTGGCGGCACAATAATGATGACAGCATTACGTGGTTTAGAACAATTAATATTAGACCGCGACAGCTTTAAATGGCGTGAACAACTAGGTATTGAAATGGCTTATGTTGTTTATGATGGGCGCTGGTTTGCACCATATCGTCGATCAATTCAAGCCGCGGCTGAAGTTTTGGCACAAGACATGACGGGTGAAGTAGTGGTTAAACTTTATAAAGGTAATGCAACTGCCGTACAAAAGAAATCACCAAATAGTTTATATAATGAAGAATTTGCTACATTTGGTGAAGATGAAGTTTATGATCATAGTCATGCAGGTGGATTTATTCGTCTATTTTCATTGTCATCACGCATACGTGCTTTAAATGAGAAACAGCAAAAACAAACTGCTAAAAAAGCGAAAAACTAAACGCCAATTTGCAAATAAAATAGCGTTAATAATAAATATATACAGGCAACGTCCTGTATATATTATTTTTATTCTTGATTAAATTTAATTTTATTATAAAAATAAATATATAAAACAAAATTGAAATTGTATAGTTAATCATTAAGATAACATTCATTTAAGATAATATTGAGGTAATTATGGCATTATGGGGTGGGCGTTTTAGCCAAAAAGCAGATCAACGATTTAAGCATTTTAATGATTCATTGCGCTTTGATTATCGTCTTGCAGAGCAAGATATCATTGGCTCAATTGCTTGGTCAAAAGCATTGGTGACGGTTAACGTTATATCTTATGATGAACAAAAAAAATTAGAAAAAGCCTTAAATGAGTTGTTGTTATTGGTTAAACAAGATCCTAACCAAATTTTACAAAGTGATGCCGAAGACATACACAGTTGGGTTGAACAAAAACTGATTGAAAAAATTGGCGACTTAGGTAAAAAATTACACACAGGACGAAGCCGTAATGACCAATCAACAACCGACTTAAAATTATGGTGTAAAGACCAAATTCCTCATTTAATTAATGCGATAAATCACTTACGCCAATTACTAGTTACAACCGCTGAACAGCACCAAAAAACCATTATGCCTGGTTACACCCACTTGCAACGAGCACAACCAATTACATTTGCGCATTGGTGCTTGGCTTATTTTGAAATGTTAAGTCGTGATGTCAGCCGCTTAGAAGATACATTACAACGTTTAGATGTTAGTCCGTTAGGCTCTGGTGCCTTAGCTGGAACTGCCTATCCAATGGATCGTGAGCAATTGGCTCATTGGTTAGGGTTTGCTCAAGCAACGAATAATAGTCTGGATTCGGTGTCTGATCGTGATCACATCCTTGAACTATTAAATAATGCCTCAATAGGTATGGTACACCTATCGCGTTTTGCTGAAGATCTTATTATTTTCAATAGTGGTGAAGCCAATTTTGTTGAACTATCTGAACGCGTGACTTCAGGATCTTCACTCATGCCACAAAAAAAGAATCCAGATGCATTAGAACTGATTCGTGGTAAAGTAGGGCGGGTTGCGGGTGCATTAACAGGTGCCTTAATGACCTTCAAAGGTTTACCGCTTGCTTATAATAAAGATTTACAAGAAGACAAAGAGCACCTATTTGATGCACTTGATACTTGGCAAGAATGCTTAGATATGGCAACACTAGTACTAGAGGATATTAAAATTAACTACACAAATTGCCAAGAAGCTGCCAAACAAGGTTATTCTAATGCAACTGAACTGGCTGATTATTTAGTTGCCAAAGGCATACCTTTCCGTGAAGCTCACCACATTGTTGGCGAAGCAGTTGTTGATGCTATTGCAAAGCAAAAAGCGCTCGAAGAACTTTCGCTTGAAGAACTACAAAAATTTAGCCCAGTTATTGATAATGATGTTTATCCAATATTATCGCTAGAATCATGCCTAGCTAAACGCTGTGCCAAAGGTGGGGTTTCACCACAACAGGTAAAATCAGCGATTGAAGTTGCCAAGCAACAACTTTCATAAATAGCTATATTATTCTAATAACAACTATACCGGCATTAGCCGGTATTTTTATACTGAAACACATAGTTACCTGAAACTTTTTAACAAAAAATATGATTGTATATCTATTCATACAGTGTAAAAATAGAGTTCTTTTTGAATGGATCAAAGTGAATTGCAATGAATAAAAGTTATAATTTTAGTGCCGGCCCAGCAAAATTGCCTGCTGAAGTTTTAAAACAAGTTCAAACTGAATTATTAAATTGGCATAATACTGGCGCATCAGTCATGGAATTAAGCCATAGAGGTAAAGATTTTGATGCCTGTGCTATTGAGGCCACCAACGACCTACGAGAAATCTTAAACGTTCCTAATAATTACAAAATTCTTTATTGCCAAGGTGGAGCCAGAGCACAATTTGCTGCAGTTCCATTAAATATTTTAGGAAATAAAACCAGTGCCGACTATATTAACAGTGGTTATTGGAGCCAATGCGCAATCAAAGAAGCCAGCAAATATTGCCAAGTTAATGAACAAAATGTTGTTATCAAACAAAACGGACTAACGGCTGTTAAATCTATGTCAGAATGGCAATTAAATGATAATGCTGCCTATGTACACTATTGTCCAAACGAAACAATTGATGGCGTTCAAATCTTTGAAGAACCCAACTTTGGTGACAAAACCGTTGTAGCTGACTTATCATCGTGTATATTATCGCAACCTATTGACATAAATCGATATGGCATAATTTATGCGGGTGCTCAAAAAAATATTGGTCCATCAGGTATTACCATTATCATTGTGCGAGAAGATCTAATTGGCCATGCAAAAAAAATGTTACCATCAGTACTAGATTACAAAATCTTAATGGACAACGATTCAATGTTTAACACTCCACCTACATTTGCATGGTATTTGTCGGGGCTAGTGTTTAAATGGATAAAAAGTCTTGGTGGACTAAAAGCAATGCAGCAACGAAACCAAGCTAAAGCACAATCACTATATCAATTCATCGACCAATCTAATTTTTATCGAAATACTGTTGCAGTAGCTAATCGGTCAATTATGAATATTACTTTTTTATCACCAAATGAAGAGTTGGATAAAAAATTTGTAAGCGAAGCAACTCAAGCTAACATTATTGGCATTAAAGGTCACCGAATTGCTGGAGGAATGCGCGCATCTATTTATAATGCCATGGATCAAGACGGCGTAAATTATTTAATTGATTTTATGCAGCGATTTGAAAAACAAAATGGCTAAATTAACTCAAAATATTACAAGTCATTACTATCAGCAAAAAGGGAGGCAAACCTCCCTTTTTCATTATTTACAGCTATAAACTTCACCAACCATAACGGCATCTGTCGGTGCAATATCAGAAATATATTGCATTGAAGTATCCTGTGCATTATAAATCACATTGCCACCCATCGCAGCCGCCTTATTCATCAATTCTGTTGCAGCATCACGAATAAGTTCGCTATGTGTTTTAAGACCAGAAAAGAAACTACTACGGCGTCCTTCTGCTTTACCCAATAATTGACAAGAAGCAGCAGGTTTAGTATCTATGAATTGAACATGACTACCGGCAGAAGTAAGTTGATGATTAGAGTTACTACATGCACTTAAAAGTAAAGTTGCTGATACCGCAACACCAATCACTAGTGATTTTTTGGTAAACATAAAATTCCCTCATCCAATATAACAACGAATAATAGCTTAAATTATTGTATCAGTTTAGTTAAACAAAGAATATCAGTAATTGAGTTCGCACAAAATCTAATAAAGCACAGATTAATAAATAATCAAACCAATCTATTTTATTAATTAATTGTAGCAAATTGGATTTAACTCTATTATAATCGCAACCCTACTAACTCAGTAGCACATCCAAATGGCCCCTTAGCTCAGTTGGTCAGAGCAGTCGACTCATAATCGATTGGTCACTGGTTCAAGTCCAGTAGGGGCCACCATTTAACGATATAATTTATATAAGTTTTTAAGAATTTCTTAGATTTTTCATTGTGTCATTGAATAAGCCTTGTGCCGTAAATGTGACATTGTTTGCAAATTCAAGCATATGATCTGCGTTCAAGTGAGCGTATTTATTCACCATCTCTAACACCTCCATCTACCAAGTAAAAAGCACAATTTTTTGCGACAAACTTATAGTTAATATATTATCTAGTCACCAACCAATTCCATTGCAGTATGTCTTTGTTGTTACAGGGGCGATGCTTTCAAAGTTATTTTTAATCATACATTGTTCAAAATAATAATTTGTATAAAATGGGATATCAGGACCTATTCCCTCATAATCATATAATATATCATCTTTTGGAATATAACGGGCACACGCCTTATTTAATCTATCAGCACTAGGAAAGTTGTCATTGTCGTCATAAGCTAAAAATTTGGTGAGGATTTGTTCTGTTGTACCTGTCAATTTTTTAGTGCTTTTACCAAAATAATGGTCCTCAATATAATTGTGTTGAATCCAAACAGCATCAGGTAAATATTCTTGGGATATATGTCCATCAGTACATAACTGGGTAAAAATATTAATAAGAACAATTCTTGCATTCTCTGCTTCTTGGCTACATTTTTTTATATCGAGCTTTGAAGCTTTAGATTTTTTATTATCAACTGATTGCCAATATGCATTCCTATAATCATGAAATGTCGATTTAAATGTACCAAAAAGGCAATATTCTCCACGACTTGAGCAAGATGTAGAAATAATAGCAATAATAGGAACAACAAAAAGTATTACTTTTACTTTAGCCATTGATTATTCTCACTTTCAATTTATGTGAACTCATTTTTATATTAATTTATGTAATATTCTATAGGGATAATAATAGATGTAAATACTTCATTTTTAGCACAAAACCAATGTAGAAAATTATGCTACTTACTTTCGTGTTTTAAATTCAATGGAAGTGATATTAAGTTGTGATTTTAAACTTAACTTGGCAACTATTTGTATAAGATTACGATTTTTGGAACCAAGTTTTTTAAGTGTTTGATATCTGAACTTTTCATAATGGTGTATTTTAAAATTGGTGTTATCCATGACATACTTTTGACAAAGCGCTTTAACTAGAATGTTTGCTTCTACTTTTTTTAATATCGATACGATTTGGTGCTTATCATTTTTTTCATATTCAAATTCTCTTTTACTTTTATCTCAAAAAATTTTCTACTATTTGGCTGTACTATTTTAGGGGGTAGTTACAGAGTGAATACATATTCACAACTATCTCTAAATCTTAATTTGCGTATTAACTCCATTGCGTCATGATTTAGTAATAAAGCCCTTGTTTTTCCTGATTTTGCGTTTTCGTTAGTAACAGTTGCTACACGATTAACAAGATCAACATTGTGCCACGTTAGTGTAAATATCTCACTCATCCGCACACCCGTTGATAGCGCAAAAAACAAACGTTTTTCATCCATTGTAATTTTAGGTTCTGGATGAGCAAGCTTGCTTTTCCTTTGTGAACCACCTGGCTCTGACTTTAGGCTCCCATAACGAGGAATGTAGGGAACAGCATCAATACAGTTCATTTTATAAGCTCAATTAAATTTGTGCTAGAGTGAGAGGTTTATAATATTGCTATTATTTTTAGTTTTGTTAAAAACTTTCAGGAAAGCTATACGTTTAAGTATAAAAATTAAGAAAATTCGTTAAATTAAAAAATTTGGAGCGGGAAACGAGGTTCGAACTCGCGACCCCGACCTTGGCAAGGTCGTGCTCTACCAACTGAGCTATTCCCGCATAGGTAAGAAGTGGTGCCCGGGGCGAGACTTGAACTCGCACGGCCAAAAAGGCCGAGGGATTTTAAATCCCTTGTGTCTACCGATTTCACCACCCGGGCTCAAAATTAATTACTAAAAGTAACTGCGCTTTGAATGGTGTGCATTTTACCTATCTTATCATTGCAGTCAATAAAAATTTTAAATTAATTGTTTAATTGCTCAATGTTTAACTTATTTTATATTTAAAACAGATTATTTTTAGTTTTATAGAATAAAAAGTGTAATTTTTTAATTAAATACTTTATGTAAAAAATACTTTAAAAAAGTTATTCTTCATCAAGTAAATCACTATGTGCTATCCATAAATATTGCAACATTGATAATAGCGTTAATACTGTTGCAATAAACAATGCTGCAAGACCTGCGTAAATAACAATGTCACAAGGACGCCAAAGTAGCCAAGTTAATGCTGTCATTTGTGCTATCGTTTTGATTTTCCCAATTGACGAAACAGCTACATTGTTACGTTTACCAATTTCAGCCATCCATTCCCGTAAGGCCGATATTATAATTTCTCGTGAAACAATAATAATTGCAGGGATTGAGATCCACCATGATTGATAATATTGTGTAATTAAAACAAGCGCTATTGTTACTATGATTTTGTCGGCGACTGGATCTAAAAATGCGCCAAACTTGGTTGTCTGTCCTAGGCGGCGAGCAAGATAACCATCTAATACATCAGTCACGGCCGCAATTAAAAAAATTAATGCAGAGAAAAAACCAGACCATTCATGAGGGAACAAATAAAATGCCAGCACAAAAAAAGGAATTAAAATAACTCGAAATAGTGTTAAAAATGTTGGAAAATTAATTTTCATGTGACAAAAGCTCTTTTTTTATTTTATTAATCAATGCATTATAGATTAATAAAAAACAGTATTTTCTTAATGATTATGTTGCCTGAAATATGTTATTTTTTCAATGGGTTATTGTTGTAAATTTAGATAAATTTTTTCAGCTAATTGTTTTGATATACCTTGTACTTGCGCTATTTCATCAATACTGGCATTTTTTAACTCTCTTAATCCACCAAAATGTTTCAGTAGTGCTTGACGCCTTTTAGCACCAATACCTTCAATATGTTCTAAGGCGCTGTCGGTTAATTGTTTTGTCCCTTTTTTACGTTGACCAACAATAGCATGATCATGTGATGCATTTCTTATTTGCTGAATAAGTAATAGGGCAGGTGAGTGATCATCAAGATAATACCCTTTACCGTGTGCTTCAAAAAATAGTGTCTCTAGTCCTTCTTTGCGCTCAGCTCCTTTAGCAACTCCAATTAGAATAGGATGATTTTTATTCCAATTTACTTCTAATTCTTCAAATACCTTTAATGCTTGGTTAAGTTGTCCTTTACCACCGTCGATAAAAATAATATCGGGGACTTTGTCGATAGGCAGATCTTTTTTATTGTAACGGCGCGTTAAGACTTGTTCCATTGCCGCATAATCATCGCCAGGTGTGATACCAGTAATATTATAACGACGGAATTCAGATTTAACAGGTCCTTTATCATCAAAAACAACACAAGATGCAATGGTGTTTTTACCCATAAAATGGCTGATATCAAAACATTCCATTCTATTAATTTTGTCAATTTTTAAAAAATCTTTTAATCCGTCATAACGTTGTTTTATTGTGGAATTTTCTAATAGCTTATTTTTAACTTCAGTTTGAGCGTTTACTGTTGCAATATTGAGTAATTTAAGATTATCTCCTTTAGGTTCATCAATGAGTTTAACTTGATGCTCTGCAATAAGTGACAGTGTCTCTTCCATTGGTTGTTTATCTGATAATGAAAAATTGAGTAAAATTTTTCTCGGAATATTTCTATTCTGGTTACCTTGTAGATAAAATTGTCCTAAAAAAGTTTCTATAACTTCTTCTAGTTCTGTATTTGATGGTACTTTAGGAAAGTATGATCGATGACCAAAAGTTTGCCCATTCCGAATAAACAGTACATAGATACAAGCTAATCCTAATTCATAATGGAATCCAATAACATCAAGATTATCATTATTATTGTATATTGCTTGTTTTTCATTAATGTGTTTTATTGCTTGAAGTTGATCACGCAAAACCGCTGCTTTTTCAAAGTTGAGTTCGCTACTAGCTTTTTGCATATCTTCAGTTATTTTTTGTATTATCTGATCTGATTGACCAGATAAAAATAATCTAACATAGTTAACTTGTTCTAGGTAATCTTCATCACTGACTAATCCAGACACACAAGGCCCTAAGCAACGTTTAATTTGATATTGTAGGCAGGGGCGAGTTCGGTTGCGATAGGTTGAATTTAAACACTGTCTTATTGGAAATGTTTTTTGTAATAAAGCTAATATTTGCTTTACTGCATATCCACTTGGATAAGGGCCAAAAAATTCATCTTTTTTTCGATTGACCACACCACGATAAAGAGACAATTGCGGATGTTGTTCTTTGCTTAACTTTATAAAAGGGTAACTTTTGTCATCTTTTAACAGTACATTGTATCGGGGTTGGTACTTTTTAATATAAGTCTGTTCAAGCAGTAAGGCTTCGGTTTCGGTATTGGTAATCGTGAATTCGATACGATGGATATGGCTGACTAGCATATCCGTTTTTAATGTTTTTTTGCTGTTATTAAAATAGCTTTTTAGTCGATTATTAAGATCTTTGGCTTTTCCCACATAAATAATGGTTTCTTTATCATTAAACATTTGATAAATACCCGGTTTATGTGGGACTGTTTTTAAAAAAGAATTTGAATCAAATTGGCTCATATTAGTTTTCGAAGGTGAGGGCTTTTTTTTCTATAATCCTCATAATGGTGCTAAGTAAGCCATTTATCAAGAGGTAAACTAAGCCTGCAACAATAAAAATAGAAAAATCATAATAATCACTATTTAATTGGTTGCTATATCCCATAATGTCCATGATGGGAATCATTGATGCTAATGCCGTACCTTTTACAACAAAGACAACCTCATTAGAGTAAGTTGAAAGTGCTCGTTTTAATGCATAAGGTAAAATAACTTTTAATGTTTGTCTTTTATCCATACCAAGTGCTTCACAAGCTTGCCATTGGCCTTTTGGTAAAGATTTTAGCGCACCGTAAAAAATTTGCGTAGTATAAGCTGTACTATTAAGTGTTAAGGCTAAGTATGCACAAAACCAAGGTGATGAAATGAATTTGTAAAATGCAGGTACTTTACTTAATGTCTCAAATGCTAAGGTTAAGTATGCACAAAACCAAGGCGATGAAGCGAATTTATAAAATATAGGTACTTTACTTAATATTTCGCTAAATTGCGATGAGCCATAATAGATTAAAAATAGTTGTACAAGTAGTGGGGAACCCGTAAATAAAATAATATATGTACGAATCGCTTTCGTTAAAGCATACGAATTTAATGACAATAAACACGATAAAATGATTGCCAGCAATCCTGCCGATAAAATCCCTAAAATTCCTAAGCTTAATGTATTAGGCAGACCTTGGAGTATGATTTTAAGGTAATAAATAAAAGTATCAAACATAATAAGACCTTACTAACTTTTTGCTGATGTTGGTTGTTCAAAATAGGTTGAACACTTTTCAATTCGAGATATAACTTTTTGACTTAAAATTGAGATGATTAAATAGATAATCATTGCAATGAAATACCATAAAAAAGGTTGATTTGTTCGAGCTATAATTGCTTTTGTTTGCATCATTAAATCATTAATGGCAATAGCTGATACTAGTGCTGTATCTTTTAATAAAATTAGCCATTGATTACTTAATCCTGGTAATGCGTGGCGCCACATTTGTGGCATTATAATACGAAAAAACGTGCGTGATTTGCTAAGTCCAAGTACTTGGGCTGCTTGCCTCTGTCCATTTGAAATTGCTTTAAATGCACCACGAAGTGTTTGTGAAGCATAGACAGCATACAAAAGTGAAAGGGCAGCAACACCACATAAAAAAGGGTTAATATTAAAATCTTGAATGTCTAGCTGTATTGTTAATGAGATAAAGTAAAGGTTAACGGTAAAACCATCATTTAATAATATGAGTAACAGCGGTAATCCGTTATAAATAGCGACAACAATTAATAGTTCAGGTAAAGCTCGAATCGTTAAATTAAAAAGTGACATTAACCATGCAACAGGCTTAATTGAAGACAATTCTAATAGCGTAAAAATAAAGGCAAAAAATATGCCTACCACTAATGATACTAAAGCTAATGATAATGTAATTGATGTCGCTTGTGCTAGTGGCAATATATATCCATCCATCAAAGATAGAATCCAATTTATTTTATTCGTTAGAAAGTCTGACATAAGAAAACCGTTGTTAAATTAACATTGTTTAATAAAAAATAAACTCGCCACAAGGTATGCGGCGAGATCATTATGACGTCGATTTTTGCTATTTAATAACTACTTGTTAAACCATTTTTTATAAATGGTGTCTAATTCACCATTTGCTTTTAGTTTATCAAGGGCTTGGTTAAATTGATTCAATAATTGATCATTACCTTTACGTACTGCTATACCTAAACCTTCACCAAAAAACTCGTGATCGGTGATTTTATCTGCTAGTGGTACAATATCAGTTTCTTTATCTAGCCATTCACCAGCAACAATTGAGCTTGATACGATCGCATCAATTCGCTTCGCTTTTAAATCTAAAAAAGCAAATTGATAACTATCGTAACTGACTTGTTTAACATCAGGGTATTTTTCAGTTAGGTATTTTGGATAAGTTGTCCCTTTTTGAATACCAACTCGTTTACCTTTTAATTGATCAAGGCTAGTTAATGTATCTTTTAAGGTAACAAATTGGATTGAACTATCATCATAATAAATTTTAGTGAAATCAACTTGTTTTTGACGCTCAGGAGTTACATCAATTCCTGCTATTGCTGCATCAATGCGACGTGTTTTTAAGCTTGGAATTAAGCCGTCAAAAGATTGATTAACAATTTTGCAAGAGGCTTTGATTTCGTCGCAAATTTTATTAATCACATCAACATCGAATCCAACAATTTCATTTTTTTCATTCGTAAATTCAAACGGCGCATAAGTTGCTTCTGTGCCGATTGTTAAGGTGTCTGCTGCTTGAGCTACAAAAGCAGTTCCTGCAAGACAAATGGCTAGTAACGTTTTTTTCATATATCCACCTAATTTTATTTTAATTAATGTGACAAATAAGCTTTAAACTCTTCAGTTTTAGGATGAGCAAAACATTCAAGTTGACCTTGCTCTATAATTTTACCGTGTTCCATATAAATTACTTGTGAAGCAACTTTGCGAGCAAAATCGACTTCATGAGTAACTATAATTTGTGTAATACCAGTCTGCGACAGTTCATTAATAATTTCAGCAACTTGTGAAGTGATAGCTGGATCTAATGCCGCTGTTGGTTCATCAAATAATAAGATTTGTGGCTCCATCATTAATGCTCTAGCTATTGCAACACGTTGCTGTTGTCCACCAGAAAGGTGAAGCGGGTAGCGTTGTGCCATATCATCAATTTGCAATCTTTGTAATATCGCCATTGCTTTATCGCAAGCTTCTTTTTTAGATAACTTTAATACTTGGCAAGGTGCTTCAATCAAATTTTCTAGTACCGTCAAATGCGGCCATAAATTATAGTTTTGAAATACCATGCCTACATTTTTACGGAGATGTCTAATTGTTGATTCACTGATTTTTTCAGAAAAATCAAAATGGGTGTTAGCAATAGTCATCTGCCCTGATTTAGGTATTTCAAGTAAATTAAATACTTTTAATAAAGAGCTTTTTCCTGCTCCACTTTGACCAAGTAAAACAATAGTTTCACCAAGTGGATAACAGAGTGAAACATCATTTAAAGCCTGATGTTTACCATAAAAACAGTTAATATGGTTTAATTCAATATTCATTGTTAGTTATACATTTTTCTTGATGCTAAATTTGATTAAATATTACTTTTTCCTGCATAAAAATGCAATCTAATTTATTAGACAAGTTCTCTTTTGTCTGGTTTTTATACTTAAAGATGCACTTTCCTGAAAGTTTTTACAATCTTTTGTTATTTAGGATGGTTATTGAGCATTAGATAAAATAGGAATTACAGGGCCAAGATATCTAGGTTCTTTTTTTAGAATATAAAGATCAATAAATGCACTAACACGCGCAAACATTTCGCGGATACGGACTAACTTCATATTTTTAGGGGAGGGTACAGCAAAACATTGTGCTTGTATGTCTTGAGCAAGGGCAATAAAAATGGCTCGTTCGCAATGAAACTCTTGAGTGATAATAGTAAAATTATTTGCATCAAATACTTTATTGGCACGAACCACTGAATCGAAAGTTCTAAAACCTGCATAATCCAAAACGATCACATCGCTAGGAATTCCAGCTTTTATCAAATCCTTCTTCATAGTAATTGGTTCGTTGTAGCTTAAAAGAGCGTTATCACCACTTAATAATAAATAATCAACTTTGTTTTGCCAATAAAGATCAATTGCTCCATCAATACGATTACGATAAAAATCATTTAAACCTCCTCCTCGAACATATTTCGATGTTCCAAGTACAACACCAATAGTCCGGTAAGGAAGTTTGTTTTCATCATGATAAATATAAGGGGCTGTTTTATAGCTGATCCAATAATCTAAACCTACAATAGCAGTTATTGAAATCAAGCAGAAACTAGCAATATAAGCAATAAGCTTTTTTAATTTCATGCTAAAACCAGTTAAAAATAAATACCATTATTGGAAATAAAAAAGGTGCTGTCAATGAGGTCATAACACCACATAAAACTAATGATAACGAACTATACGCACCTTCGTTATAATCAACTTCAATACAACGGGCAGTGCCGACAGCATGTGAAACAGCACCGATAGCTAATCCTCTTGCTGGTGCTGATTTTATTTTTACTAAATTTAATATTTGATGTCCAAATATACCGCCTAATGTTCCAACTAATATCACGCATAATGCAGCTATTGACGGTATACCATCTTGATTACTTGCAATTGTTACTGCAATGGCAGTAGTAACAGATTTAGGTAGCACAGATGCAGCAATCTCAATACTTCCACCTAACCAAAATACAATACAAACACCGGTTATCATTGAAGCAAGCGATGCGGTAAAAGTAATAATCATTATTGACTTCCAACGAGCTTTAATTTGGGGAATAAGTTCATATAAAGGATAGGCGAGAGCAACAACAGAATAAGGCAATAGTTTATTAATGATTTGTACGTTGTCAACGTATTGTGTGTAACTGGTGTTTGTTATCAGTAAAATTGGAATTAATACTATTACCGTAATCACTAGGGGATTAAATAACGGATTTTTTATTTTAAATGATATTTTTCTAATAATGAAGAAAACAAAAAGCGTTAATGGTAGCATCCATATCATGGCTGATTGACCTCATCTTTTGGTGATGAAATTGAATTTTTTGCTGCGATTTTATGACATTGTTCTGTTAAAAATGCGGTTAGAAGCAATACAATAAGAGAACCACCTACACAGCCAAATATAATCGGAACCCAATTTTGTAATAAAAGTGAATAATTATCCATAATCCCCATTGCTGCAGGAATAAATAATAATGTCATGTAACGCATGAATAGATTACAGCTATTTTTGATCCAGCAAGTGGGAATTAACTGAAATGCAAGTAAAAAGAACAGGATCAATAAACCAATAATACTGCCAGGAATTATTATAGGTAATATTTTAGAAAAAATATTACCTACCCATAAACAAAGAGTTAATATGACCAATCCACGACCATAACTAAAAAAAGTATAGTATAAAGAATATAGTCTATGTCTGATGGTGGCGTGCTTAGCTAGAAAATGTTTCATAACGTAAATGCTATTAATCTTAATTATAAATTATGACGGATGCTAGAGTGACATAAAGTTATTTGTCTATATGATACGCTCGTCAAAATTAATTACCAACTAAATAATGGCAGTAATGATAAAGTTGTTTAATTATTGCTAGTTTTTCTGGTTGCTGAATATAAGTTTCAGCATATTGTTCTAATATTAATAAGTAATCTTGAATTTTTGGGGTGTTGAGTTTATCGCGACAATAATCTTTCCAAATAATCTGTTCATGCTCTGTTAATGTTTGTGGGTAATTTCGCGCTTTATAACGAAAAAATAGTGTTGGTAAACGAGGATCATCAAACGTTAATGATAAACTATCTAATAGATGAATTGGAGTTGTTCGAATAGTCTCGCAGCGTAACTTATCTTGGTTATTTAGAAATTTTCCATAAATTTGAGCATCAACATCAGCGTTAATAGTATTAATAGGACTATTATTATCAATATTAAATAACGTCTGTATTTTATTTTGTAATAAATTTTGATTTTCTAACAATTTATGTTGGTTTATTAAACATTGCTCTATATCAATGTTAAACCGTTCAGCATTTTCAGGTAATAATGTTTTTAATGGTGCAATAACAGGACATTTATTGATATGAACCAATTTTAAAGGTATTCGTGATTCACCTAATTGTAGATCTTTAGTTTTGGTGTAGAGCCTTTCCTTTATTTGCTCAACAGGTAGATCGATTAAGAGATCTATATCTCCAGTTAAATCGCAAATAACAGCGGCACTATTTTGTACTGGATGCCAAATTATAGGTGAAACTAAAGATAGATTACCACGATGGCTACCTAACATACCTGATACATGAACTATTGGTGTCATATTAACTACATCAATAAGTTCAGCAACTTTATTTTTTTTACGTAATGAGAAAAAATAATTAAACAGTTTAGGTTGTTTTTCTTTTATTAATTTAGCCATTGCTATAGTTGCATAAACATCAGACATTGCATCATGTGCATGTTCATGCTTAATGTTATTTGCTTTTGTTAGATGTTCTAAACGAAAACTTGGTAGGCCTTCATCATTAGTTGGCCAATTAATTCCTTCTGGTCTTAGCGCATAACAAGCACGAACTACATCAAGTAGATCCCATCTTGAATTGTTGTGTTGCCAACAATAAGTATAAGGGTCATAAAAATTACGATATAAAAGATTACGCGTTACTTCATCATCAAAACGAATATTGTTATATCCTAAAATACAAGTATTAGGTTTGCTAAAAGCTTGATGAATTTGTCGAGTAAATTCAGCTTCACAAACTCCTTTGTTATTAGTTTCTTGAGGTGTTATGCCAGTAATTAGTACCGCTTCTGGATTGGGTAGATAGTCTTGAGCTTGACAACAATATATAACCAAAGGATCTTCAATAATATTAAAATTCTCATCAGTTCGAATTCCAGCAAATTGAGCAGGGCGATCTAATGCAGGATGAGTTCCAAATGTTTCATAATCGTGGAAGTAAAAACTTGGCTGTTCTTGGTTATTTTTCATTGTTTTTCTTTTCTCGTAATTGTTCTTTTATTTATTTAAATTCAATAAGATATAATAAATTTTTGTTCATTTTTGTTTTTAGCTATTTAAGCATTTTTTTAGTTGTTCACTTGCAAATATGTACAGATTGAGTACATAATTTTTAAGAAAACGTAGGTTGTTTAAATTTCATAATTTCAATATTTATTTTGTATTTACAGGGTCTTTGCTTACTTATACTATTCAATAGTGTTCAACAACATCATTCAGGATAATTATATTTGTTTTTTGCGTATAAACAGTGCAATTATCTGGAACGTCTTTATTTACAAATGACATTGCGCCGATTTTTACATTATTTCCTATTTTTATTTTACCGCCCAAAATCACGGAATTTGCTCCGATATAAACGTTATCACCGATTATGATGTTTACTGGCTCATGACCTATTCCTATTGTAACATTTTGATGAATAGTAAAATTTTCTCCTATAATTACATTTTTATTTATAGTGATAGAATAAGGATGAACAAGTGATAAATTTTTACCAATTTTGGCACCGAGCATTATATCAATACCAAATTTACTAATTAATTTTGACTGAATTTTTTTAGCAACATTTCTTTGTTTATCATTGCCGTGAATGTAAATCTCGTTAGCTAATCGCCACCAAAATAAATAGTTTTTTTGTGGTGATCGGGTTTTTATGTATGATTTTATTATTCGGTAAATAGATATTTTTTTACCAGAGGTTAGCTCAACAAGCCAACATTCTTTTAAATGAGTCAAATCATGCATTAATAAAAATTTAATTATGTGTATGTATTTCATAAACTACTCAATTTTATTAAATAACTTAAATATTAACAAAATGCACTATCAATCTTCAACTTACATATGAAGAAAAGTATCAAGTTGTTTACTGATCATGGTTAAAATAATTGGCTAAAATCGCATAAAACGTTTAAATCTTTGTGTTTTATCTTTTGCATTGCTGATTATGTCATACCTCAACTAAAAGTTCATATTACGCTTTTCGGCTTTCCATTAGTTTATGAGCAGGTAATTTTTGCTTGATATACTGGTTACCACAAAGTTTATCTAAATAAATCAACATATTAGAATTTTATCAAAAAGTTTCAGGGGTGTACTACGTTTATGTATAAAAACAAAAAATCAAAAAGATACTATCAAGCGAATATTCTCTAGTTTGCTGCATCGTTTCATTTTTAAGTAAAGGTAAACCGTAGGTATCAGTCTGTCGTATTTCTCTCAGAGCGGTTTTGTTATCGCGTTTAGTTTGCCGTTTTAATTTATCTTCAATCGATTTTTTGACTTTAACCAGACGTTTAATTCCCTAACTGATTGTTTTATAACGTTCATTTTTACTGGTTGCCACAAAAAGCTTTAATCGGGCTTTCTTTAGTGCGTTATAAATGGTAGGACGACTGACTATAAAGTGTTTAGCCAAATTGGTGATCGTTATTTTTCTTTTTGATATCAGCGTTCTATCGCTTGTCTGTGATAGGGCGTTAGTTTTGTTTTTTTATGGATATTTATTACAGTATTTCTCAAATTACTGTAAACAACGTGAGGCATTTCTACACTTTATGGCGTTAAGTTAATAATTTAAGATACATAGTAAATTTGCTAATTATAGCTGGTTAGCTTTTTAACTCAAAAATAACTTATTCACGAGCAATATCGTCAATATTTTTTGTAGTAATAGAGATTTATCTTGTGTTATACCTACCGTGAAGTCAGCAGTTAATACAATATTCTAATTAAAAAATTGCATAAAAAACTAGCCAAGTTTTTTTAAAATGGCTATACTTTAACCTCCTTAAAGGAATAGTTTATTAAACAATCAAATAAATATGAAAATTAAAATAAATCATTAATTTACTTGACAGGTGAACCGTAATACATTATCATTTTAGACTCCAGCACTGGCAAACCTATGTCTTAAATTTATCAAATAAACATACTAGTTGGATTTTTAGCCCCGCCACGTTTATATTTTCAAAGTTATCTTCCAAATTATTATCAAAATTATCCCGAAAAGTTCCGTTAGTATTGGTATTGTTATTATTGTCTTCTTTATGGAATTTACAGGCATTACCCGTTAAAAATGGTCGAAGGATTAATCGTAGTGATGCCGTAATACTGCCATCGTCACAATGGGGGGAGCTTAAATTTGTAAAGCCCAATCTTGAGCTGGGTGGACTCCATTTTGCTGGCCCTGCTGATATATGGCACCCAGATTATGGGTTCTTAGTTCAATCAACCGATCAGGGATCATATAACCTAAATTTTCCGACAACGGGCGCAAATGGGTTATATTTTGATTTAATCATAAGGGGAGATGCCGATGAATTAACATGGGGAACGCCAATTACGCATGATGGAATTACCGCTACAGTAACAAGAAAAACAAAATGTAATGCCCAATGCGATGTTGAATTTCGCGTTACACTAACAGGTCCAGAGGCAAGAAATCAATGGTTCAATCCTTATTCTAGTCGAATTGCTAGGCCAAGGTTACCGCTGACCTTTGAGTTAGTGGGGAGAGATAGAGAGGGGAACGAGGTAATTAAATATGGATTTGTCCTGCAAAAATGGTTCGTAGTTAGGGGGGGCTGAATTATATCACTACCCTGATATGGTAACTTGGTGTAGTGGTTTGGGTTATCGTGTGCCACAGGTTAAGGATCTGACTAACGCTGTTTGTTCTGGTATTGGCTCAGGTCCGAATTGCCAAGGCTCTATCGGCGCTACACCTCCATCAAAAAATAATAATTACCTGCGTACAATAGGTGCTGGATTATTTTCGGAGTGGGGCTTTATGTATCATTACGCTGGTGCGGACTTCGTTGACCAAAACTATTGGACAAGTGACACGACTAGAATAGGGCAGTTTAGTGGTCAGTTTGATGTGGGAGCTAGTAACGGTGATATTTTTTGGTTCAGGACTTCTATTATTAATTATGGTCTTTGCACCACCCCTTAGTTTTTATGACTTAGTTATTAATCTTTATGGTGCTGATGATATTCTGATATTAATAAAGAATAATCAATAAAAGAATAAAATTCCAGTGCGAGGAGGACAGCCAAAATAGCAAAGCCTGAGAGCTTTGCATTTTAATGACTTAAAGTCCAAAAGCACTTTTATTAAAAATTAAACTTGATACAACAAAAGATAATCAATAAAAAAATTAATCTTTTATAAAATAAAATCAATATTCTACCTGAGTGATTCTTATAGTTCAATAATAACTCGTCCACGAGTGATGTCGCTAATATTTTTTTGTAGGAGTTGCAATTTGTCTTTTGTGATAGCGACGTTTACTTTTACACCTTCAGCATCAAACTCTTGATTTTCAACAATGGAATCAAGTTCCTTTAGACGATTTTCGATAATTGGCCATTCGTTATAATAACAGTGAAATTGTAGCGTTATGCGGGCAATGAGTTCAATTAGCTCAGCTTGTTGTAAGCAGTGGCTAGCCGAACCGCCATAGGCACGAATTAATCCTCCAGTACCTAATTTTATGCCACCAAAGTAACGAGTCACTACTACAACCACTTGGTCACAATCTTGTCCTTCAATGGCTGAAAGAATAGGGCGACCTGCTGTACTAGTGGGCTCGCCATCGTCATTAAATCGGTATTGTTGTCCAATCTTCCATGCCCAGCAGTTGTGGGTGGCGTTGAGATCGCTTATTTGATTAATAAAGTCGGTGGCTTGTTCAGCTGATGTGACTGGCGCTGCATTGACAATAAAACGACTTTTTTTGATTTCTTCTGTTAACTCGGTAGGATTTGCTAATGTATAT
>NZ_LZHH01000054.1 GCF_001690595.1 Gilliamella sp. Choc5-1 | reverse complement strand
AATGTAACGGCGTGACACCCAAATATTCTCTTTTTGTAAATCAAAACGAATTCGTCTTGTACCATAAGACTGATAGCTCTGATTAAATAGCGTCACGATTTTATCGGCATAAAGCCCTACTGATTTTTGTCTATTCAATTTACACTGATAATAAGCATAATATCTTGATAATCCTAAATATTGACATAGCTTTGTTATGCTATAACGATGTCGATTTGCTTTTAGGATAGCGATTTTCGCCCTATTATCAGTGCTGCTTGCTTTAAAATATCGTTTTCCATGCGGAGTTGTTTAAGCTCTTTACGCAACGCGATTAGCTCTTGTTCTTGTGGACTGCGATTATCTTTTGTTTTAAATGAGCCACTTTGGCTTGATTGCGTTATCCAACGGTCCAAAGCTGATGGTGTCAAATCATATTCGGCAACGATTTCACTACGTGATTTACCATGTTGATAAAGACTGACCATTTGGTGTTTAAAATCATCTGTGAATGTTCGTCTTTTGCGTTTAATCTTATTCATATTTGTTCCTTTTTTAGTTGTGATAAGTTTACCTTACCCCTTAAAAAAGTTGTATGAATTAGTGTAGCCGATCCAGCGTTTGGGATATTCGCTTACACAGTGCCGTGGTGGCCTCATCAGTTGAGGTAAATGATTATAACTATCGAACCGCCAATACGGATTTGCACAAAGACATCAATACCCAACCGAAAAGCACCACCACCTATGGCACTGATTACCGTTATGAAGAGCACTACAAAGGACTCAATGATAACGGTCAAGTTAAGACTAGTGATAACAATTCTAGTGAAATTAGCATCGAAAGTGGTGAATGGTATGCACGCCTACGGCACGAACAAAAAATCAGCCAACAAGTTATTATTCACGGTAAAAGCAACCACTACGCGCTAGCACCGGGTCAATGGATTAACCTCAACGGCAGTCCACTGAATAATATCAATGACGGCGTAATTATTTTAAGTGTACAAGGACACGGTAACCGCACCGATGCATACGAGCTCGAATTTACTGCGATTCCTTATCAGGCATTAACGCTCTACCGCCCGACGCCTATCAGCTGGCCCCAAATCAGCGGCACCTTGCCGGCAAGGGTCACCAGTCCCGACAATGACACCTATGGCTATATTGACACTCAAGGACGCTACCGCGTTAAATTTAACTTTGACCTAAAAACATGGAAAAATGGCGAAGAAAGCCTTTGGATACGTTTAGCCAAACCGTATGCAGGCAGCACCTATGGCTTTCACTTTCCCTTAATTGACGGCACCGAAGTGGTCATCGCCTTTATGAACGGCAATCCCGATAGGCCGTATATAGCCCATGCCATGCACGACAGTGCCCACCCTGACCCTATCACCACCATCAACAAACACCGCAACATCATTCGCACCCCGGCTAATAACAAACTGTGCATGGATGACAAACGCGGACAAGAGCACATCAAACTGGCTACTGAATACGGCAAAACGCAACTTAATATTGGTCACTTAGTTAACGAAAAAAAACAACCCCGCGGTGAAGGTTTTGAACTACGCACCGATGACTGGGGGCGATAAGAGCGGGTAAAGGGCTGTATATCACTAGCGAAGAGCAGACACAGGCAAGTAATATACAACTACAAATGGATAATGCGGTTAAAGAACTTGCACAAGCTTGCGAAATGGTTAAACGGCTCAATGAACTTGCCGAGGCCGCCAAAGCTGAACTGGCTGATTTACAAACCCAAAAACAGCTATTTGAACAAAGCTTAAAAGAACTAAAACAACCGGGAATACTTACTTACGCACCAGCTGGCATGGCGGATGTCACCCCAAGTTCAATTCAACACACCGCAGGTGAAAACATTATCCAGACAGCACAAAACACGGTTGATGTTAGTGCGTTTAAACGCTTTATGGTCACTGCGGGTAACATGATAAGCCTATTTGCCAACAAAATGGGCATAAAGCTATTTGCTTCGCAAGGTAATGTCGAAATACAGGCTCAAAATGATGAAATGCAATTAAGTTCAAAACAAAATATGACAATTACCAGCACCGACAGCGAAGTGATTATATCAGCCAAGAAAAAACTCGTATTGGCATGTGATGATGTTGCTATTGTAATTGAAAATGGCGGGATAAAAATGCTCGCCCCGGGTGATGTTCAGGTTAAATCGGCTAGCTTTCGTATATTAGGACCTGCAAATTACCAAGTACCAATCCCCAATTTGCCAAAAGGCGATACTTGTTCGGAGTCAGCATAATGGAAAAGCAAATACTCACTCTTTTAGATAATGAAAAGGCACGCAAGCAGTATCGTTATCTACTAATTGATAATTTAGTTTCGCTAAGTTATTTTCATCTATTATCGATGGAAAGTTTACAAGAAAATCTAGGTAAAGAAGCTATCCAAGTTGTACTAAGTGAAATAGAACATGATAAATAATAATAGAATGATGAGATAAATGGGATATAACAAAATAAACAGGGAAATAATGAAATTGTTTTTTGAAAAAGTGTTACAAAATATGAAATAAAAAATTGCCTAAAAAATTTTGCTCTAAAAATTAATTAGGCGTCATTAAATTCAAACAGTGTTGGTTGTTTTTCTTTTATCATTCGTTTATGAACTCGGTCGATTACTTTTCTGATACCTCGTTCTGTCATTTTATATTTTTGACTTAGTTCTGCGTAGTTATTGCCTTTAAATGCGTCATAGATTTGCAAGTCACGTTGGTTTAGTTTAAATCTGTAGTCGCGTGGAAATGTGATATTCTGACCGCCGAACAGTTCTGAAATTGTATTTGCAATACTATCGCCAAGATGAGCTGCAATATCTTCAGGTAGACCATAATCCATGGCTTCATTAGCCACAGATAATGATATATGCGTTAGCAGTTCGTGACGTTTAATAGATATTGCAGACTTAGTCATAATTTACGCTCCTGTTTTGTTCTTATACCAATCTAGTGCACCGGGTATATTTTTTTCTAATTTATTAAAATCGATACCGGCTCTATACATCTGTTCAAAATACTCTTCATTACTGCTACGAGCTGGTTTGTCTTCTTCTTTATGTTCAACGTATGCAAATAAATGCTTAGTTGATTCATAAACAGATTTTAAGTAGTTATGATTTTTAAACGGTTTATACTCACTAGTTAAACGCTTAGCGTGAATATTATTAACTGTTTCCCGTAGTGCGTGAGCTAGATGCCTGCTTGGTTGATATAATTTCAGAACTTCATTAATTAAGTTTACTGCTCTAGAATTACTTAAATTTGATTTTTGAGTACGAAATAAACCAATATAGGCAATCATCGGTTTAGCACAGCCATAGTTTAAATTACTTACTAATATAAGTAGTTCTCTGCCAGAATCATCTTCGACTAATGCTTCTAAATTAATTTCGTTATGACAAATTGGGCAACGTGTTAATTTCATGCTTCTTCCTTTATATGCGAGCTTGCCAACTTTTTAGGCTTTCAATTACAACCATTGCTTGTTTTTGAGTAAGCCAATTCATTACTTCAACACCAGTAATACGTTTTACATAAGAATTGATAGCTTTTTCTGAGCGGTTTTTTACTTCACCCGCATCAGCTAGTTCTAGCCATAATGAGCGTATTTTTTTATGAACTGGTTCTGTAGCAGTTATCTTCCCTGTTTTTTTTGATGATTTAACTTTAAAACCTTTTGATTTAAGGTGATTTAGAGTTTTTTCCAGTTCCCAAACTGTCATATCCTTGGTGCTAGTTTTTTTAGTTATAGTCCGTAATAGATGACGATAGGTATCGTCATCCAGATTAAGTTGAGATTTTGCAATATGAATCAGCCTGATGTATTTAGATTTCATCTATTTACCCTCTATTAATGATGGAGAATAACCTGAACTTGATACACCATGATTCAATTGAGCGGTTTTACCTTGTAAGTAACCAATAAATTGTGAAGAGTCTGAACCATTACACTTTTTAGCATCTCTAACCTTAGCTGGTGATAAATCTTTGGTCTTTCTATATTCAGCTAATAGATTTAGTTCCTCATCAGTCATTGCAAAATCTTCAATTAATTGATAAACACCATTAACCCAGCCAACACAGAACGCATCAGCTCGGTTGATTTTAGTGATTTTTTTACAATTACCATTTTGTTGCGATAAGAATTCTTTTCGAGCTTTAACTAATTGAACACTTAAAACGTCAAAGGTATAAGCTGCTAATTGTGGTCGTTCCCTAAGTCCATAAAATGAAACCTTTCGTTTATTGTTTTCCCTAATAAAGTAAGCTCGCACACCAAATGCGCTTGAAATGATACTTACTAATATTGAAAAATATCTTGGTGGTTTTTCTGCATTTGAAGGGGCATGTTTTGACACATGTTCCTCAATTTCAGATAATTCCACATCTTTATTACTAATATTATGTTTTACCATCAATTTGATGGCTTGATTCATTGCAATAGCAGCTTCGTTGGGATTTGTTGATTTTGCTAAAGCTAAAAGTTTTTTGATTTTATCAATATACTTTTCATTATTATTTTTCATAAAAATACCTTAAAAAAACTAACAAAACGCTGTTTTAATGTTTTAGCTGATTTTAATTTTATATATTCAGCATAAAGTTCATCGTACAGCTTTCCATCAACATAGCCCTGACCAGTTACTTCACGCATAAATGAATGTTCATGACTGATTGAAATATAATGGTCGGGCATATAACGTTTTGGGCTAGAGAATTTAGCCATTTGCTAATTCCTCTAGCTCGTCGATGATGCGATCAGCTTCAAATTCAGATAAACCATACTCTTTACAGTGAACTATAAAATTAGCTGTCTGGCTTAATATAAATTGATGCAAAATATAAAAATCTTGTTTTTGCATAGTTAAATAACCTCCTGTTCAAAAGGTACTATCGCAAAATCCTCTACATCTTTTTTGATAGTGATGCCAGGAACATGTGCTACTACATTTGGTTCGTTTAAAATAGCTTCTTTATTAACTTCTTCTTTTGTACGTATAAAACGATTCAATTTCAGTTCTTTCAATGCCTCAATAACTGATTCTGAACCACGAATAGTGCATGATGGTGGTCTATTACGCCATTGGACTTCACCAGTAATCAAATTAGCTGATTTAACTTTACCGCCATTAGTCAGTTCGTCACGATTTGCTTCACACCAAATTTGAATACCTGTCTGTAGTTGTGTAGACTTAAGCTTTAGTAAATCAATAGTTGATGAATAGCTTGCCGTTATTTCGGCTATTTTGTCATTCATTTCTGTTTCTAGGCGAATCAATTCACGTTGAATATCACCTAAATTTCTAATTGATGATGTTACTTCCTCTTTGGATTGCACTGCATAAACAGATGCGGCTGCTTTAATACGTTTTTTTGCTTTTATCATTTTTATGGCTCCTATTAAATTAATGCAAGCGACTAATATCGCACTCTCTCCATATAATTCGACAGCCATTTAATTCAAACTGCCCAAATCGATGGTACCCTTCGTGTCGATAATACGTTGCCTGACCAGCATCTATATATTTATTGCACTTAGGGTGATGCTCAATTTCAATAGTCGGTTTTGAAAGTGAATCATGATAAAAACCAATGACAGTTAATTCTTCATTAGATAATATATTTACAGCCTTATTAACCGCATTGATGCTATTACTGATTAGTTGGTTCTTTTTCATCAGATATCTCCTCGGTCTTTGATACACTCAACAATTATTTCACCTGTAACTTTTGGCGCACCAATGCGTGCAGCTAGATTTAATGCGTTAGAAACAAGGTTATTTACTGCTAATGGATAACATAATGAACGCACTTGCTTTTCACCTCGACGTGTTGTTGCAACACGTAACCGATTGATGATTTCATTAAATGCAGATGAATCAAATAACGTTGTATAGTCCATATCAACACGTGAAAATTTATGCTTGATATATTCTTCAACTTTAAAATCCAGTGGTTTTAAGTTCACAACTTCACAACGCTGAACCACTTCACGAACTTCAGGATTGTATTCTGATAGTTTTGTTTGTAATTCTGTTTGGCCAATTAAAATAATTGATAGCAGTTTTTTAAAGCCTTCTTGTAGCTCATAAAAGCGTTTTAAATGCTTAAGCGTATGAATTGATAAACCATGCGCTTCTTCAATAATCATTAAATGTTTACGACCTGATAATGCGCTATTTTTAAGTAAAGTATGCATTTGCCTTGCTCGTGCTTCAGCACTACGTTTTGGTTTGGTCTGTGGATCAATCGCATTAATGATTGCGCCACTAATATCCATGCTTTTTAGTGATTTACCTTTGACTTCGTTATCTTCCAACCCTAATACATACGGCTCAATAACCGTTATTGGTTCATGATTAATATTGATCCAATCAATTAAATCGTGCCGTAGTGTTGATTTACCGCTACCCGACTCACCAATTACGGCTAGCATTCCGCCGTGTTTTGCTGTTTGGCGCATTGCAGCACGTACATAACGAATATCATCAGATAGATAAACGTCGGCATCTTCGGTCATTTCATCCGTAAATGGATCCCTAGGAATGCGGAAATGTGCCCGTGCATCTCGATTTATAGTTTGTTTTCGTAGTAACATATAGGCTGACTCCTTTGTTAAGTTTTCATTTGAGTCAACTGGCACAGCGTCGTCCGCCAAGATTTCGGCTGTGTCAGTTTCTTCTTCAAAAATATTTAGTAAATAATCATTGCTTAAACCTAATTTTATTAATGCCTTTTCAATCTTCCGCTCTAGTTCTTCATGCTTAATAGAGCGTGGCCAAATATTGTGATTAACAAGCTGGCTAATTACTGCTTGGCTGATTGAATTGCCTTTATAATCAATATGCTTGGCGAGTTGCGCTTGTTTGATATTGAATTGCGTCATTACGCTTTTTAATTTCAGCATTATTTAACACTCCTAAACCCTGTCGTACCGTTACCAACTGCAACAGGTGTTGTAAATGTACGAATTAGTGAATCTAACGAATCTTCCGGTACACCATCTTGATAACGAGCGGATAGCCACTTATTTTCATCAGTTGTTAATCTGCGACCGATTGAACTGGTAATACGCATTAAAGCTGCGGTTAGCGTTAATGTTGTGGTAGCTGGCTTTAAATGTTCTGGTGTTTCAATTTCATTGCCTTTTTGTTCAAAATAAGCTGGATGATTTATATCATCTAGATAACTGAGTGTATTGAGTTTGCCACCGAACGGTGCTACTTGTTTTTGCTTCGCTTTTTTGATTTCATCTTCGGTCATGTTTGGGTATGCCACTTGATCCATGGCTTTCGCTGCTTGTTCAATTTCTGTATTACCTTTAGATTTATATTCCTCACCAATCACAGGTGCATCTAAACGTTGTCCAAACTTATCAAAATTGCGGTCTGGCTCAACACGATAAATCAGTGCTTCACCGTCATAACGAGGTACTTCAATTTGAATAGCACAATCACCGTAAACTAATGAACGCACACTGACTTTATCTTTAACAGCAATACCATCTAAGCCTTTTAAACTATAAATAAGCGAACTATCAGCTTGCGGATGTTTGAAACTAATGGTTAAATCAGCTTTAACTTGGCGCTCTTGCTCACGACTTGCCATAAGGGCTTGGCAAACTTCTATTGATGGCAATGTGCGTAATTGCTCTGCCGTAATATGTTGCCAAAGTGATTGACGTGATACGGGTTCTGATAATCCAATACGACGCAAACGTGTATCTTGTCCTGGTAAACGATTGGCGTTATATGCCTCCGCCCAGTTCATTGCTGCATGATTTAACTCATCAATACTGCTGACAGGTTGAAACTTTAAACGGCTTTCAAATTGTGTTTCGATGATATTATTGGCATTTTCAACACCACCTTTAGCCCTTGCATTGCCTGCTTCGTGTTCTAGATATTTAACTTCTAAATGGTCTAGCAAGTTCTTGATTGCTGATGATGTATTAGCCGAACCTTTATCCCAATAGAGAAGTTGTGGTACACCGTGAAATAACCGCCCATCTTGCTTACCCCAGGCAAACATTAAAAATTGGAATAATGAGTGTTGGTTTTCGCCTGCTGCTTCGACATACCAAGGTATAATCATGCCAGATGCACGGTCATACAATGTGTAACGCCAAACTTTGTATTTAACTTTTGCGTAGTTCTCTAGCTTGTTTTTATAAAAATCACGGTCACGCATAATATGTTGTTTATCTTTCATGTAATAAATTAGGCATAGAGAGGGATCTACTTCGTGCACATGATTGGGATGCAATGCACGTAATGACTGAACAGGATTGGCCACTTGCTGTGCTTTTACATTCATTTTGCGGTTTCGTAATAATCTTGCAAAATGATTAGTACTTACACCAATTTCATAACCATTTTGTTTTGCAATACTTGTTGCTGTTGTTGTAAACATAGTTTGTTTACCATTATCACGCACTGACTCTTTACATATTGCTCCGACCGCATTTAAAGCAATATCAGAAACACTTGTATCACCTTTATCAGCTCTGCATTTCCGATCACTTGACCAACCACAAAACTCTTTTAATTGTCGGTAAATAGTTTGTTTAGAAATACCTAAAAAGGCTTGTGCTTCACTCATAATAGCGCTTCTTGAACCAAAATCTGTTTTATCTAACTTAATTGCTAATTCATTTAAATAGTTGCGAATATTAGGTGATACCATTTTAAATTCCCTTGATATGAAATATCATTTATATAAATCTTGGATATTCTCATTTACTAAAGATTCTTGTCGCTGTTGAGCTTCCATAATATCGCTATCAAATTTGCTCCAAAGTTCATGATGCACATAACGAGCTTGATCTAAAGTTAATACAGCTGAACCATTCAATGTTAATAATGCAATTTGCATTGATTCGGGCAATGAATATGGTTTTTCGGGATCGTAATCAGGGTCATTCTCCAGTATTTCGAGCATTAATTTATACATAATGTCTACATACTGCCTTTGTTCTTCAAATAGCTTATCCATGCGTGATTGCGTTTCTGCTATCTGTTTTTTAAACGGCTCTAAACGCTCATCAAGTGGTATGGTTTTCATTTCAAATTGAGCCAATTTTATTGCTAATTCTTCCTTTTCTTTCGCTACATCAGCATTACGTTTGCTTAATGCTTTATAATCAGCTTGCAAATTACTATTTTCTTTTTTGAGCTGCTCTTTTTCCTTAGCATTTTTAGCAATAAACTCTTCTGCCAATTCAACTAATGCCTCTTTATCACCAGCTTTAGCAACGTCAATTAATGCCGTTTTTTGGTCTTCGGGTAACTTACGATATTGGCGTAACTCACGGTAGCCGATGCCCATTTGAGACATACTTTCAAGAGCTTCTTCTCCGAATTCTTTTAAATTTTGAATATCTAAATCAGCTTTCTGTACAGATATGCCTAATAAATTACAAAATTCTTCCCAAGTTCCTGTTAAAAAGTCATAACCGTTAGGACTTTTTTTACCTTTTAAATTACGATATAGTTTGTTTTCTTTGACAAAATTTAATTTAGAAGTCCTAACGGTTAGGGAAAATTTAGCAAAAGCATCCGCCATTTGAGCCTGACCTAAAAGCTGGTTAACTAAATCCCGTTCTTCGTTATATTCACTTTGAATAGTAGTCATGGTATTCATTGCATCATTAATCCCTTGCTCATCAATTGCAGGTAGTTCAATTGCTTCTTTTGTTGGATTTGCTGTTCTTGCCATTTTAGTTATCCTCTTGAACCAGCAGTAATACGTTGATTGATTTCTGTTATTTGGTCTTGCATTTTAGTGATGTGAATTGCATGCGCCTGTGCTATTTGCAACATTTGCACACTATGAGCAAACAAGCCGTTATCAAGCTTAATTACTAAGCCTTCCTCAATTAATGTTTGTAATGATCTGGTAACATTAACAGGTGATTCATTAATCATCTTTGCGATATCGCCATTAGATAAACCCGTTAACGTATAACCTTTAAGCGCTTTTAGTACCTTAAGTATTCGAGTACCAGATGTCGAAATTTGTGATTTGTTCATGTTTTTCGCCCTTTTTCTGTATATGAAAAACTGTTACAATCAGCATTAGTAAGCTTGTTTTAAGCCAAGTTTTACTGCTATATCGTGTGTTTTACCACGATGAGCACGGCTTAAACCATTTAAAACGTTATAAACAACAACGGGGTGGTAACCATTTTCAATCGCCCAAGATTTGATAGTTTTGCCTTTTTGTTGAAATTGTTGCTTAACTTGTTCGGGAGTGAGAACTTTAGACATTTTTAGCTCCTTTGATATAAGTTATTAATAAGTGATTTATAAATTATGTGTTAAATTATGGTATAAATATTTATACCTGTCAAGATAAAAAGTATGCAAAAAAATATCGGATTAAGACTAAAAGAAGAACGTGAACGTATGGGACTTAGCCAAGTTGCTATGGGAGAAATTGCTAATGTAAAGAAATTAACTCAACTTAATTATGAAAAAGGTGAGAGATTTCCTGATGCGTTATATTTATCTACATTAGCTAATTTTGGGTTAGATGTTCAATATGTTGTAACTGGTATTAGAACAACAAATAATTTATCTGTTGATGAGCAAGATTTAATTGACAAATTTAGAACAGCGCCATTGGCAATTAAAGCGGCAGCCTTAGGTGCACTAACGGCAGGAACGGCTCAGCAGGCAGGGGTTAATATTTCGAATAATACAATTCGAGGTGAAGGTCAAATTGCTGGTGGAAATATTTATACAACTAGGAGGCGGAAAACAAAGTGACGGTTAGACTTCAGGATAATACGGCAGAACAAATAGCTGGTAGAGATATTTATAATATTACGTCAAGTAATGATGATGAGTTAGATACTCGCCCGTTAGTTCCCGCTCAACGAAAATCCCTTAATAATTTAATTTCTGATATTGAAAACTACGGGGAGTTAACGGCACCAGAACTATGGCTTAAACTACACGCTACTCTTGGTGTTTGTAGTATTAATGAAATAACTGTTTCACAATTTCCTATTGCCGATAAATTTTTAACTGATGAATTTGAAGCAGCTAAAGAAAAAGCATCTTGCAAAATGCTTATCCATTTGATTCTTTGTGAAATTAACGACAAAGATGAATTAAAAAATAAGATGAATCATTACAGTAAGCGGCAATTTTGTACTTCAGATTTAAAACGGCTTAATAAAATGCAGCTACAAAATGTATTAAATTATGTTGAAGAACTTTCTAATTTAGAGAAATTAAATAATCAAAATTTATATAACCAAACAATAACTTTATTCAGAACTCAAATAAAACCCACGTTAGCAATATTTGCCGTGGGTTTTATTTTGGGTGCGATTATTTTTTAAGGATTAAAGATGAAAAATTTATGGTTATTTTGGATTTCAATTGTATTTAGTGTTTTTGGGCTAGTTGGCTGTGATTCTCATAGTGATTATGAAAAGCAAATTATTAATTATTTAGAACTTAATTTAAAAGATTTTGATAGTGCTAAGTACAAATTCGAAAAACCAGTTAGGGTAAAGATAAACGGAGATAATGCAGACATTATTTTATACTACGTTAATTCTAAAAATAGCTTTGGAGCCTATACTGGTTTTCACGAACGAATATTTGCATTTTTTACAGATAAAGACATGCAATATAAAAATAAGGATATTACTGAAGGCGTAAATGTTGGCTATTACAAAATTGAATCTATAAATAAATAGGATTAAGTATGAATAAATTAAGTTTACTAATTTTATGTTTAGCTTTAGGTTTAACTGGATGTGCTACTAAAAATTACGGGCGACAAGGTGAATTAACTCAATATGAAAAAGAAACCATGACTTGCCGTGAAATAGCACTAGAAAAAGCAAAAGTTCAAGGTTTTATAGAACATGTTGACAAAGAAAGTAAATTTGATGGTCGTTCCGTTCTATCCTTTTTAGGTGATTTTGGGGTTGGTAATGTTATTGAAAAAGGTGAAGCGCTGAAAAGTGCGAATAGGCGGTTGGCGCAATTAAAAGAAGTTGAAGAGAAGAAAGATTGTGGGGAAGAGTAAGTTTGACAGTAATAGAATAATTAACATTAATGGCTAAATATAATAAACACCTATAACTATTGTCAATTTTGAATATGAGGGATAGATATGGATAACTTAAAGATACAAAAATTCGCAGAAGTTAATTTTTCAGATCCTTTTTTTGATTCGTTAAAACGCGATTATGCTCATGGCTTTGTTGATTGGTGGAATAAGAAAGTAAAAACACAAGATACTGCATTTGTTTTATATAATTATAATTATTCATCTATCGATGGTTTTATGTATTTAAAGTTAGAAAATAATGTTGATGATATTACTCCTCCATTAACTAATGGACGTTATCTAAAGATTGGTACATTTAAATTCAACCCGGCAGGAACATTACGTGGTGAACGTTTTATAAAAAAAATATTTGATAACGCCGTAGCAAATAATGTTTCAGGGATATACGTTACAGTTTTTGATAAACATGATTATTTAATTAATCTTTTTAAACGATATGGTTTTTGTATACATGGTACAAAACAAAGTGATAATGGTACAGAAAATGTATTACTAAAAAAAAGAACTTTTTTGGGGGATTTGGAAAAAGATTACCCATATATTAATACTAAAACAAATAAATATTTATTGGCTGTATACCCAAAATACCATACTCAACTTTTCCCAGATTCAATTTTAAAAACAGAATCAAGCTCAATAATTGATGATGTTTCTCATACAAATAGTATTCATAAAGTTTATATTTCTAATATCCCAATGACTGGTAATTTTAATAAAGGGGATATTGTAGTAATTTATAGAACAAGAGAAGAAGGTAAAAGCGCTCATTATTCTGCCGTTACGACATCAATCTGTGTTATTGAAGAAGTAAGGACTATTTCTTCTTTTTCTAACAATAAAAAGTTTGTTGACTATTGTAGTAAATATAGTGTATTCACATTAGATGAATTGAATCAATTATATTCTAAAAATTATTATAAAACTTATTCTCCTTGTTATGTAATAAAGTTTACATATAATATCGCATTATCTCGTCGCCCCAATAGAGCGATACTAATCAATGAGGTTGGTTTAAACGAAAAAGAAAGATGGTCTTGTTTAAAACTAAGCGATAATCAATTTGAAAAAATATTAAAACTAGGTGAAATTAATGAAAGTCTTATTATCAATTAAACCAGAATTTGTAACAAAAATATTATCTGGTGAAAAACGATTTGAATTTAGAAAAAATATTTTTAAAAATAAATCGGTTAAGACTATAGTGATTTATGCGACAATGCCTGTTGGAAAAGTCGTTGGAGAATTTGATATAGATTACGTGATATCGGATAATCCTGATTTAGTGTGGGAAAAAACAAAAAAATATGCGGGTATAAGTAAGCGGTTTTATGATGCATATTTTGAACAAAAACAACAAGCCTTTGCTATCGCTGTTGGTAGAGTGACTCAATATGAGGAACCTAAACCTTTGAACTATTTGGGTAATAATATTGTGGCACCTCAATCATACCGTTATTTATAATTGAAAATATCAATTACATTTAGATTGTTAATGAATAATCTGCCCCCGTTCAAATTACATTTCAAGTAAGTAAGATCATAATAACCTCATACATTAATTTAATTATGAGGTTTTTTATGGCTCATCCAATCAAAAAATTATCCCAGATTCGTTTGTTTAAATGGTATTTAGTCGCTATTACTTTATTTGCAATTATTACGTTAATCTCACCTCAACAGTTGCCTGTCGTTGCTTACAAACTGTCTCTCGTTTTACTGTCTGCTGTTGTGGGTTATCACCTTGATCGCGCTCTTTTTCCTTATGCATCTCCTGGCGGTTATTTATATAACGATTGGAAAGAGTTTGGTCCTGATTTTTATACCAAGCAATATATTGAGTCTTTAGAAAACAATGAACAACCAGAGGCAATGGATTCAAAAATGTGTGCGGAATACCCTGTTCTTGATGAGTATCGAACCCTGTTTGCGGTTGTTCTGATTCGGCGGGCGTTGATTGTTTCCGCTGTGATTCTTGGCGTAACACTTGGATTATAGCCATGCGTTACTTAACCTTACTTATTGTATTTATGCTGTTTAGTTGTCATTTAGCGCCTGCTATAGCAGTTGTACCAAATGATGCTAAGCAACATCAACGGGAACTGACACGTAATGCACGAGCAATTTTTGGTCTTGATGCGCCAATTGCGTTGTTTGCAGCTCAAATTCATCAGGAATCTCGATGGAAAGTAAACGCAAAATCACATGTTGGTGCTCAAGGTTTGGCTCAGTTTATGCCAGCAACGGCGGATTGGATTGCAGGGGCTTATCCTAAATCATTGGGTAGCAACGAACCTTATAACCCATCTTGGGCACTGCGTGCCTTAGTTCAATATGATTATTGGTTATATCAGCGTATTAATGCAACGGCGAGTGATTGTGATAGATGGGGATTCACCCTTTCGGCATATAACGGCGGACTTGGTTGGGTGAATCGTGATCGTCAGCGAGCAAAACGAGAATACCAAGATGCTACTCACTACTGGGGCGTTGTTGAAAATATTAATGGTGGACGTAACAGCATTAATTTTAAAGAAAACCGTGATTATCCAATTCGTATTATCTACCGCTGGCAACCTGTTTATATAAATGAAAATTGGGGTTTAGGAGTTTGTGATGATTAAAAATATATACAAATTAATCAAAAGCTTTTTTGTGAACAATAAAAGTTATTTTTTGTTGGGAATATTTTTGATTGTTGGTTTTGGTGCACTTTACCGATTAGGTATTAGTCATGGCAAATCAATGGCTAAACAAGAATATATTGCTTTAGAAGCACAACAAGCAATGAATACTTTAAGCCAATTTATTGAGAGTACAAAGCAACTAACTAAAACTGCTAATGATGCAAGTTATTCATTGTCACAGCAGATAGCAGAAAGGAAATTATATGATGAACAATCAACTCAAGCATTACAAGATGCACTTAACAAAACGGCTAATGATCGCACTCATTGCGTGTTTGATGATAGTGTCTTGCAGTTCATCGACTCGGCCCGTGCAAATGCCGCACAAGCAACAACCCATGGTTTTACCAGCACAACTGACGGTACCATGCGAATTACCCGTAAAACGACGAAATAATACCGCTGATGGTTTAGCTGAAGCCTTAAAACAGCTTTATGACCAATATGGGCAGTGCTCAGGTCGATTTATTGAACTATTAAAATATATCAATGAGGTAAACAATGGATAACGCTGATTTAGCAACAACAGCTGAAATGGAAACACTAAACCGTGCACTGGCGAAACATCAAGCAAAAACGGGAGTATCAAGTTTGTATTGTCGAATCAGTGAAGAGCCGATAGCTGAAGAACGTCGAAAAGCATTAGTGACTGATTTATGTATTGAATGTGCTTCGATAGAAGAAAAAAGGAATAAACGATGAATTTTAATGAACTTACCTTTAACTGGCAGTTTCTGCAATGGGCTGTAATGGCGGTGGTTGGCGTTTACTCATGGTTAATTGGTCGTCAATCGGCTAGCCAAAAAGAGCTACTAGACTTACGTATTCGAGTAACACAAGTTGAAGAGACGGTTAAGTCATTACCAACTCAGCATCAGGTAACCAAATTGATTGAAAAATTAAGTAGCAATGAAGCTACTTTAAATCAGTTATCTGATCGGCTTTCAGGATTATCTCGTCAATTAGATAACATTAATCAATTTTTATTAAAGAACAAGTGAGGAATTATGAGCTACGCTGAATTTTTAAAAGAAGATCAACGTTTGGTTATTTTGCGTATCTTATATGAAATGCCAAGTTACAGTAGTAATTCTAGCATTATCTATAGTGCGTTAGATCACTATGGCCACGCTATTAGTCGAGACCAAGTTAAAACCCATTTAAGTTGGCTTGGGCAGCAAGATTTAATCAAAATCGAAACAATCGGTAGTGTTATTGTTGCACGTTTAACTGATTTTGGTGCGGATGTTGCAACAGGAAAAGTGATTGTGCATGGTGTCAAACGACCAGGCGCAGGAGCTTAATATGGGACGTAAATCAACAATTCACAAGCTAGAGCCAGAAGTTCGAGCATATATCGAAAAATTATTACGAGCCGATCAGCTTACACTTGATGAAATGATTACCGAACTGCAACAAAAGTTTCCAAGTACTGATACGCCAAGTCGTTCCAGTCTTCACCGCTATCAAAAAGGTTTTAATGAAATGACCAATAGCTTACGTGAAATTGAAACAGCATCACGTATTTTGGTTGATGAGCTTGGTGACAGTGTTGATGATAAATCAGGAGCACTACTTGCTCAGGCTGTTACAACGCTGGCAACGCGTGCTGCATTTAAAGCCCATGAATCGGAAGATATCACGATTAAAGAAATTAGTTTTTTAGCGAAAGCAGCCAAAGAAGCCATGCAAGCCCGTCAATTAAGCTTTAAAGAGCGGCAGGAAATCGAAAAAGCAGCACGTGAAAAGTTATTGCGTGAGCAAAAAGAAAAACTGGATGAGCTAGAAAAAACAGGCGAAGTACCAGCTGAAATGTTAGCTAAAGTAATTAAAGCGGCGTATGACTTATGACAGTAAAAAATGAACCGGCCTTAAAACTCTATGACTATCAAAAACAGTGGGTAAACGACACTAGCCGTTTTGCTATTGCTATGTTCTCTCGGCAATGCGGTAAAACCTTTACCAGTACTTTGCAAATTGTTCTCGATTGTTTGCGAGCTGAAGCACACGGAAAACGTGCGCGTTGGGTTATTTTATCACGGGGTGAACGTCAAGCCCGTGAAGCCATGAATGAGGGTGTTAAAGTTCATCTGCGTGCAATGTCCGCAGGCTTTAAAGAACTCGATTATGATTGGGATACCAATGTTCGGGCGCTTGAAGTTGAATTACCTGGTGGTAGTAAAATTACTGCTTTACCCGCCAATCCTGACACCGCTCGTGGTTTTAGTGCTAGTGTGTTACTTGATGAATTTGCCTTTCATCAAGATAGCCGTGCCATTTGGAAAGCCTTGTTCCCTGTTATTTCAAAGCCCGGATTAAAATTGCGAGTCATTAGCACCCCCAATGGTAAAGGGAATAAGTTCTATGAACTGATGACTGGTAAAGATGATGGTTGGTCACGCCATGTAGCGGATATTTATCAATGCGTTAATGATGGGTTACCTCGAAATATTGAGGAATTACGCAAAGGTGCCGGTGATGATGATTTATGGGCACAAGAGTTTGAACTTAAATGGTTAGATGAAGCGAGTAGTTGGCTTGATTTTGATTTAATTACTAGCGTCGAAGATGAAAAAGCAGGATTGCCTGAACACTATACAGGCAATCCTGCTTTTGTTGGCGTTGATATTGCTGCACGTAATGACCTATTTGTTATTTGGGTCATTGAACTAGTGGGCGATGTTCTTTGGACTCGTGAAATTATTGAGCGTAAACGACTCTCTTTTGCTGAACAAGATTTACTGCTTGATGATGTTTTTAGGCGTTATCGTGTTATTCGTATCTGTATGGACCAAACAGGTATGGGTGAAAAACCGGTGGAGGATGCTAAACGACGTTATGGTGAAATGGTCGTTGAAGGTGTGCTATTTACCGCTCCAAATAAATTAACATTAGCAACACAAGGTAAACAAGCATTTCAAGATAGAAAACTTCGTATTCCCGCTGGCAATAATGCCCTTCGTGCTGATTTGCATAAGTTAAAAAAAGTGACTGGCGCAACGGGGCAACCGCGTTTTGTTGCTGATTCTGATAGTAACGGCCATGCTGATAGAACTTGGGCTGCCTTTCTTGCAATTAATGCAGCTAGCCAAGATGGGTATGAAATTGAATATCAGTCACTTGGATATCGTGATTCTTACCGTTCATTGAATCAATATTCGGATAGCTCAGAACTGGAAACAACTGATACAGGCTTTGGCACAGTACGGGGCGGTAACGATTTTGGAGGATTTATTTAATGTTATGGTTTAAAGGCAAAAAGCCACATGTTGAAACAGGACGAGAGCTGGCAGGCACAGGTGAAAATAATGATATTACTAAATTGTTTGTTGGTTCGCTAGCGCTGCCAGATGACAGTGTTCTTCGTAATCGGGGTGGCGGTCGTTTAGATATTTATAAAGAAGTATTGAATGATGATGAAGTCAAGTCAGCATTTACCCAACGTCAAGATGCCGTAATTTCACGTGAATGGAAAGTTGAACCAGGTGGAGATAAACCAATTGATATTGAAGCTGCTGAAGCTATGAGTGAGTTACTGAAATCGGTTGGATTTGACCGAGTGACTAAGTTAATGCATTACGGTGTTTTTTATGGTTATGCCGTAGCGGAGTTGATTTATGGCATCAAAGATAATCTATATTGGATTGACGATATCAAAGTTCGTGATCGCCGTCGTTTTCGGTTTACTCCAATGGGTGAACTGCGCTTATTAACGCCCAATAATATGCATGAAGGTGTTGCTTGTGATGCACCGTACTTTTGGCATTATGCAACTGGTGCCGATCATGATGATGAACCCTACGGCTTAGGCTTGGCTCACTGGCTTTACTGGCCAAGCTTTTTTAAACGCAATGATATTAAGTTCTGGCTAATTTTTCTGGAAAAATTCGGCATGCCAACGGCAGTGGGCAAATATAGTACAGGTGCAACACAAGAACAAAAAAGGGACTTACTGTCACTCACTCGTGCAATTCAGACCGATTCAGGCATCATCATGCCAGATGGCATGACGCTTGAATTGCTACAAATAGCACGCTCAGGCGCAGGCGATTACAAAGCTTTTTACGACTCAATGAACGAAGCTATTCGGCGTGTAACCGTTGGACAAATTACTTCCTCAGGTGGTGCATCTAGCTCAATCGGTGGTGATGAGTCATTACAAGCTGCGGTACTAACATCAATTGCAAAATCAGATTCTGATGTAATGTGTGAAAGCTGGAATCGTGGGCCTGGTACATGGTTTACACAGATGAATTTTCCCAGTGCTGCAGTTCCTCAAGTTTCACGTATTTTTGATGAACCTGAGGATCTGAAATCATTATCAGAACGTGATAAGAACATTATTGAGTCAACCGGCTATCGCCCAACCCTTGCATATGTGCAAGATACTTATGGTGGCGAGTGGGAAGAAAAACCACAACTAGCAGAACCGATTGATGTGCAATCTTTAAAAAACGTTGATTTTGCCGAACAGCAACCGAATACCTTTGCGCCAGTACTTCAGTCACAAAGATTAAACACCGAGATGCATCCCGTTACTGATAAATGGATTAATCAAATTAAAGAACTGGTTGATAGCGTACAATCCTTAGAAGAATTGCGTGATAAGTTATTTGAGCTAATTCCCGATATGCAATTAGATGAATATGCAAAGGTCATGGCTGACGCATTAACAGCAGCTAATTTAGCGGGTCGCACAGAACTACTTGAGGATAGCAAAAATGGTTAATGTGGCATATGGCTCGTTGCCATTTAAAGAGCAAATTGAGTTTTTCCGGCGTAAAGCAAATGTGCCCACAAACAGCTATGTAGATATCTACAATAATGAGCATGATTATGCTTTTGTTGTGGCGGGCGCTAATCGTAATGCATTACTAAATGATTTTTGTGCAGCAATTGATAAGGCTATTAGCCAAGGTACTACCCTTGAAGAGTTTAGAAAGGATTTTGCCGAAATTGTCGAAAAACATGGTTGGAGTTATAACGGCGGCTTTAACTGGCGTACTCGTATCATCTATGAAACGAATTTAAATTCATCTTATCAAGCTGGACGTTATCAACAATTACGTGATGCTAAATTTCCATACATGGAATATTTGCATAGTGATTATGTTGAACACCCTCGTGAACTTCATCAAAGTTGGGATCATCTGGTATTAAATTTTAATGACCCATGGTGGAATACTCATTTCCCTCCAAATGGATATGGTTGCCAATGTCGTGTTCGTGGGCGTACTAAAGGTGATCTAAAAAGAATGGGAAAAAATCAACCTGACAAAGCACCAACAATAAATTGGGTTGATAGAGTAATTGGGGAAAATAGTGGTAATCCTAGAATAGTTCGAGTACCTGAGGGAGTTGACCCTAGTTTTGAACATATACCAGGGCAATCAAGGCTTGATAATTTTGTACCAAATCCATTAGATACAGATCCAACTTTAAAACGAGGTTTACCATCAAGCAAAGCAACTGATGAATGGCCAGCTATCCGTGAAGTAAGCAAAAATAGACTGTTAGAAAAGGGCTTAACTGAAGAAGATTATGCCAATATTTTCTTAAATGAATTTGGCGCAACGTTAACTAAGCCAGCTATTTTTAAAGATGTAGCCGGTGATGCATTAGTAATCGGTAAACAGCTTTTCACTGTTAGCAAAACTGGTGAATTGAAAGTTACAAAACGTGGTCGTGAGCAATTTTTATTATTACTGGCGGATTCGTTAAAACTGCCTGATGAAATTTGGACAAGAATGGAATACTTTGATCATCTACAAAAATCGGTAGTTCGTCGGCGTTATATCTCGCGTTTTATGATTGATGGTGAAGTTAAGCCCATGCTTGCGGTATTTGAAGTGGGTGATGATGGTTGGCTCGGTGTGACGACATTTGCGCCTGATAACCCCGACTATCTAGAGCAACTGAGGGTTGGTGTTCGAGTGTTTAAACGAACATAAAATAAAACCCAATCACCGCCACGATTGGGTCGCTGTACGTGGGATTCGAGGCTTTGGCGGAAGCTGCCCGTACATACGATAAAACTAGTATAGGTGAAAAAATGACTGGCGTAAATATTGAGTTTAATATACAAGATGCGCTTGATGCCATGCTTTATATTGAAGCAGCCATAGATGATATGTCTGGTTTATTTGATCACATGGGTGAAGTGTTATTAGATATTCATGAAGCACGCTTTAATGCCCAAGAATCACCAGATGGTATACCTTGGCAAGCATTATCACCGTGGTATCAAGAATCTAAACCCAAACAAAAAGATAAAATTTTAACGCTAGATGGTAATCTAAGAAGTACGTTGCATTGGCAGATTGAAGGCAATACTTTGTTGTTTGGTACGAACTTAATCTATGGCGCTATCCATCAGTTCGGCGGTACAATTAAACCAGTTAAGGGCAATGCATTAAATGTGGGAGGACGTCCTGTAAAGAAAGTGGTAATTCCAGCCAGACCATGGCTTGGCATTAACGCCCAAGATAAATTACTATTGGTCGATGTTGTGCGTGAGCACTTGGGTTTTGCTTAAAACGCAATATAACGCGTTTTAAACCACTTTACTAAAAAAGGCTAATTAGTTTATTTACGAATCGCTTTAATCGTGTTGTAAATGCTTTATAATAAGTTTTTAGTGTGTATTTCTTCTATTATTTTGCCGTTCCTCTTTCCAAATCATTAAAAAATTATCTGCCCGCGTTCAGATTACCCTTTTCTCAAAATAAGTCATGATGCTCTATATCAATTTATTGGAGCATTTTTTATGGCACTTATTCCCGTTTTTAAACCTGGTACGCATACTGCGGTAGATGGTCGAAAAATCACTTTTACTTTAGAGAACTGTATTGATTTAGCAGAAAGCTACGATCCAAGTTTGTCAGAAGCACCTGCTGTAATTGGTCACCCCAAATTAACTGCTCCTGCGTATGCATGGGCAAAATCATTTGAAGTAAAAGATGGTTTGGTTTATGCCAAGTTAGATCAGATTAATCCCGAGTTTGCTGAAGCCTATAATGCGGGCAGTTATAAAAAACGTTCTTTATCAATCTATTTACCCGACTCACCAGGCAATCCTAAACCCGGTCATTACTATGCTCGGCATATTGGTTTTTTAGGTGCAGCAGCTCCTGCTATTAAAGGTTTGCCTGACGCCAGTTTTGCGGAGTCTGATGGCGAGCAAGGTGCCGCAGAGTTCTCGATGGCTGATGAAGAATTTGATGAGAATTTGATTTCAATTTTGTCTAACCTGCGTGACCTCTTGATTGAGAAAGAAGGCATTGCCAGTGCTGACTTGTTTTTACCTCAATGGCGCCTTGAATCATTGCGTTCAATATCCGCCCAAAAACAAAAGGAGAAAGAAAAAATGCCACAATCTAATTTAGACGCTAGCTTTGCCGAACAACAAGCTGCAATTGACGCTAAAAATGCTGAACTAGCCAAACGTGAACAAGCATTGCTAGAAAAAGAACAAACTAACAAACGGGCAGAATTTGCCGCTTTTGCTGATGAATTAGTTAAATCTGGCAAATTATTACCAACACATAAAACTACAGTCGTTGAAGTATTTATGTCACTAGGCAATGAACCGATCTCATTTGCTGAAGGTGATACAACGGTCAACAGTTCCCCAGTTGATTTAATCAAAAAAGTACTTTCAGAACGTCCTGCTTTTATGAACTTTGCTGAAAAATCGGCTGCTAGTGATAGTGAAGATAACGTTGATAAACAAGATCCAAAAGTCATTGCTGATGCAGCCAAAGCCTATCAAAAAGAACAGGCAGACAAAGGTAATACAATTTCAATTAGCCAAGCTGTTACGCATGTAACCAAAGCTAAAAAGTAAGAGCATTAATTACAGGCTGATTATTAATATCAGCATCATTTTAATTTTAACCAAAAGGTTTTTATATGAATATTCCAGGATTAACAGTAGCAAAAACCGCTGAAGGCGAAGTCAAACCCCGTTTAATTGTGTGCCATGGTAGTGAAGATGGGCTAGCAAAAACAGCGATTGACGGTAACGCATTATTAATCGGTGTATCAACAATTGTTGGTGGCGGTGACGGTGAAGTGTTTGATGTTGTGCGCAGTGGGTTGGCACAAGTTTTTTATAGCGAAACAATTGCGATTGGTGATCCAATCACAGCAAATGCGGATGGTCGAGCTAAAAAAGCAATGTCAGGTGATTTTATTATTGGCTATGCCGAAGTTGCGGGTGATGCCGATGAGTTAGGCGCTATTTGGATTGTACCAAGTAAGCAAGCTTAATTTTTATTTAATGAATGGTCTATGACTTTTAATAAACAAGTTTTTAATAGAAGGAGTTTTATATGCAGCGCCCTTTTCCCGTTGAACCGCAGTTGACTGCAATTGCTATCGCTTACCGTAATAATAAGTTAATTGCCGATGAGGTTTTGCCCCGTGTGCCTGTTTCTAGCACGTCTTTTAAATGGTTGGAGTACGATTTTTCAGAGCGATTTACGCTCCCAGATACTAAAGTTGGGCGGACGTCACAACCGAATCAAGTTGAATTTGGCGCCAAAGAACAAGAAAGTTCAGTGACTGATTATGGACTAGATAGCCCCGTACCACAAGACGATATTGATACTGCAATCACAGGACATAACCCGCTCGGTCATGCAGTCGAAGCAACGACTGATTTAATTTTGTTAGATCGTGAAGTTCGAGCCGCTAATGTACTATTTAATGCAAGTAACTACACCAACACCAAAACTTTAACAGCAGCGCAACAGTGGAACGATGATAAAAGTGATCCGATTGGTTTAATTACAGACGCTTTTGATTCAATGATTGTGCGACCTAATATTGGCACACTAGGTCGTCGAGTTGCAACAATATTACGTCGTCATCCCAAAATTGTTGCTGCATATCATGGAAATGCCGGTGAAAACGGTCTTGTCCCGCTCGGTTTTTTAGCTGACTTATTAGAGTTAGAAGCGATTTATATTGGTGATGCATTCCTAAATAGTGCAAAACCAGGTAAATCACCAACCCTATTACGTGCATGGGGCAATAAAGCTAGTTTCACCGTTCGCAATAAATTAGCAAATACTAAAGGTGGTGTGACGTTTGGCTTTACAGCCCAATTTAAAGATCGTGTTTCGGGTTCGATTGTTGATCCTGATATCGGTTTACGTGGTGGCCAACGTGTTCGAGTCGGTGAATCGGTCAAAGAGCTAGTTGTGGCTAAAGATGCGGGCTATTTGTTTGAAAATGTTATTCCAACAAACAGTTAATAATGTGAACAACAACCAACGGTAATTTATCGTTGGTTTGGGTAAAGATGATGAATATTCCATACATTACATTGCTAAATTTATCCGAACGTCCAGGACTCGTTGAGCTATCCCAATTGGTTGCTCAAGATGGTGAAATGCCCGTAGATGCTAATTTGTTGGAAGTCATTATTAATGGTGGTGATGTTTCAAGTTGGTTGCCTGATGATGTTATTAATGCAAATCGAGCAATCGCACGCATTAATGAATCAATAGCTGATACTGAAGCTGAAATAAACGGCTTTTTACGGCAACGTGGACACAGGCTACCCTTAGTTAAGGTACCTCGTTTGTTAACTGATTGGGCACGCATTATTGTTCGTTACAAATTGCATCGCAATCGTGTTTCTGATGAAAAAAGCGATCCTATCGTGCGTGATTACAAACAAGTTCTGGGCTTTCTAAAAATGGTAGCTGAAGGGAAATATTCGCTTGGTATTGATGATGCTTTGCCTGTCGCAGGTGGTGTACCAAAACAGACTGGACCTGTTCGTGTATTTGATATGAACACATTACGGGATTTTGGACGATGAGTAGCGCACCATTTGATGTGTCAGTTGTTGCTGAAAAATTAAAAGGTTTAATGCCTGATAAAACCTTAGTGTTTGTTGGTACCAGTGCTGAATACAGCAAGCTGACTGATTTAACATCGGCGCCAACACCTGCTGCTTACGTTTTGCTTGGCAAAGAAACACCGAACGATAAGCCAACAGGAACACGGCAGTCAGTAAGTGTTAATTTTGGTGTTGTGGTTGTTGCACGTGATATTTCAAGTCAAGCAACCAATATTCAAAATGTTAAACAGCTAGCAAACCCCGTTATAGGTGCGGTTCGTGATTTGTTGATTGGTAAAACAGTTCAGTTTATTGATGGAGTTCGTCCAGTCACATGGGTTGGTGGGCAAACGTTAGGTTTTCAAAACGGCGTACTTGTTTGGATTGATTCATTTCAAACCCAGCATTTTATTGGTAGCCGATAAATAGTTTTAGGAGAAAGATATGTCAGATTTATTAATGAGTTTGCAAGGTACCATAAATCTTGCCACCCGTAATACCGCAAGTTCACCTGTTCGACCTAATGCCTTTCGGCATGTGGGTACGGCTGATTCCTGTGAAATGGAACTAAGTGTTGAAACGGTAACACAAAATGAATCATATACAGGACAACGTCTACAAGTTGGTGAATTAACACTGGGTAAAAGTGGTACGTTAAATCTTACGTTAAAAGATTGGTCAATCGAAAACATTGCGTTAGCGCTTTATGGTGAAAAAATTACTGTTGATGCGGGTATTGTCACTGATGAAAAATTACCTGAAAGTCTGGTAATTGGTGACCGCATCAAATTAGCCCATCCATTTGTTGCCGATGTTGAGTTAAAAATTGCTGATGGAACCATATTAGTATTAGGTACGGATTATGAAATCGAATCAGCTCATGCTGGATTAATCAAGTTACTAACTACACAGGCATTAACAGCAACGGTAGATTATTCATACGCTAAGACTGAAAGCTTGGGCATTTTTACCCGTCAACCACCAGAACGTTGGTTTATGCTCGATGGTATCAATACTGACCGTGAAAATGAACATGTAATTGTGGAGCTATTCCGCGTTAAATTCAACCCAATTTCTAACTTCTCGTTACTACACAATGAGGGATACGGTGAATTACCACTTACTGCCACGGTCTTAGCTGATATGAGTCAAAACAAGGATAGTTCGCTTGGTTATTTTGGATCATACGTTCAAAAAGCGAAATAAATTATTGCTTATGCGGTGAATATTCACCGCTAATTACTCAATTCTCTAAATTTAATAGTAGGCAAATAAAATGGCAGAAAAAGTGACAGCAACAAAAGAAGAATCAAATGATTTAGCAACATTGATGCCAAATCGTGAAATTACCCTAGCTGGTGAAACAATTACAGTACGTGAATATTCATTTAAAGATGCACTAACAATTGGTAACGAAATTGACCAATTTGTTGCATTAATTGTGAATGAAATGAATGGCACAAACAAAATCACGATTGAGCAAGCGGACTCAATCATTATGAATAACCTAGAGCTAGTTTATTCATTAATCAGTACCTCTATTCAAAAACCGATTTCGTTTATTGAAGCGTTGTCATATGAAGAGGGTTTGCAATTATTAGACTGGTGGTGGGTTGTTAATTCTCGTTTTTTTATGAACGCGGTAACTCGCAAAATCATTCGGCAAAACGCTACAAAACAGGCAAATCAGTAAGCTGGAGTGAGGTTTTTACTTTACTAATTAAAAATGGACATGATGCACAGCAGTTACCGCATTACACGCAACGTCAGTTACTGCTGTATTACGATGAATTAATTAAGCTACAAAACCGAGAACGAGCTAACCGAATTGAAGATATTTGTGTTGGCTTTAATGGTGGTAAACAAGTTACTAAGTTTGTAAAACAGTTACGCGGAGAGCAATAAATAATGGCTAATAACGATATGAATATTGCAATGAAGTTCACTGCTGACGTGAATAGAGCAAAAGATAATATCAGTCAATTAAATGCTGAGCTGAAAGAGTCAGCAAATGTTGCTCAAGATGCTAACAAAAAAAGTGCCAAAAGCATGAGAGATGTTTATATGGCACAAACTGAAGCAATGAACCGTAGTGCGCAAGCTACCGCTGCTGCCGAACAGCAAGCTAAAGCACAGAGTATTGCCGCTAAAGCAGCTGAAGCACATAAAAAAGAAGTTGAAAAACTGCGCCAAGGTTTAGATAAATTACTTGCTAGCATTGATCCAGCGACAAAAGGTCTAAGTCGTTTAGATGAATTAGAAAGCAAGTTAAGAAAATCCAAAAAAGCGGGAGTAATTGATAGTGATACGTTTGATGATTATTTATCAAAAATCAGTAATCAACGTGCTGCATTATCAACTGTTGAGTCACTAAATGATGGAACAAAAAGATTAGAGTTGAATACTAAAAGCGCCCACCGAACATTTTTTATGATGTCCAAGCAGCTTGCAACTGGTAATTTTAATGGCATTGGTAACTCATTATTTTCAATTGCAAATATGACAGGTAAATTACCTCCATTATTTAGTGCAGCTACATTGTCGGTTGGTGCGTTTATTGGTGTTATCTATGGAGTGACTAAGGTCATCAGTCAATTAAATGATGAACAAAATCGTTTCAATAAAGCACTAATCGCAACGGGTAATTATGCTGGAACTACCAGTAGTAGATTAAATGAGATCTCAAATAAAATTGGTAAAATTAATGGCGATTACAAAGATGTTAATAAAATCATTGTTGATTTAACCAATACAGGGTCGTTATCAGTACGTTCAATTGAAAATATTGCTACAGCATCAGCGCATTTGATGGCATTGACAGGACAGAGTGCTGAAGATTCGATTAAAATTTTTGATGGGATGAAAAATAGTGTAGCTGATTGGGCTATGGAAACCTCACGTCAATATAATTGGCTAGATTTAGCGACATACCAACACATTGCAGCATTAGAAGCACAAGGTAATACTGAAGAAGCAATAGCGATTGCAACAACAAAATTTTCAGAAGTAATGGAGCAGCGAGTAAATGATATGCAAGATCATTTAACTGGACTAGGCGCAGCTTGGAAGCGATTTACAAAAGAAGTTAGTAATTTTGGTCAAAATTTAAAAACAGATCTGAAAATTAATATGGGCATGGCAACCCTTGATGAAAAAATTGCTAAGTTACAAGAAAACAAAAAATATAACAGTAAAATAACTCCAGATGGTTTTGCTGTCCCATGGACATCTCTCGATGAAGAGGAGTTGCAATATTTATTAGCACAAAAAAAAGCAATCGAAGAAAAAGCCGAAATTGAAAATAAAGAAAACAAAGTAAAAAAAGAAGCTACAAAAGCCCAAAAAGAACTTGACGAGCTTCATAAACAAAATGCAACTGATGCCGAAAAACAAGCCAAGGCGGTTGATGAATTACGTAAAAAATATGAAGCGCTGTGGGCTAATGAAAAAGGCCGTAAAGATTTGCAAGCACAGGGCGTTACTTCAAGTGACGGAAAATCATTTGCTGGTGGTCAATATGATAAAGATGTTAAAAATATTACTGATAAAGGTATTCTTGAATACAATAAAGGGGTTGAAAAATCACTAAAACTGACAACAGAACTGCAACGTGTGATGCATGAAATCAATGAAGGGCAGTATAAAAATGCATCACAAGCAGAAAAAGACCGAGCCATTGCACTAGCGAAACAAGTTGACGCTAAAAATGCAGCAAAACATAACAAAAAAACTGATTTTTCATTAACAAATGACAAAACCAATCTAGCGTTGCAGCAACAATTAAATGAACTATTACTTGGTACAAAAGCTAGTGATGACACAGTTGAGCAATGGTATAACAACTTATTAGCACAATTTAAAAAAACGGGTAACAGAGAAGGTATCGACTTAATCGACCAAATTTTACCCCTGAAAAAAGCTGAAGCAAATTTAAATGAAATCACAACAAAAATTCAGCAAGCACAATCACGTCAATCAACGAAAGAACAAAGGATTCAAGCACAAGTAACAAGTGGGTTAATTACACAAGTTGAAGCGCAAAGCCAGTTAATTGATTTGCACAAGCAAACAGCGCAAGAACTTGCCAAATATTTACCTACTTTGCAAGCTATGACTGAATTACCAGGACAAGCTGGCGAAAATGCCCAAAAAGCGTTGGCAACATTACAACTACAAATTGCAGAACTAAATAAAACCACAGATGCACTTACTAATGCATTTAAAAACGGATTGCAAAGTGGCATTCAAGGTAGTTTAGATAGTTTGGCAAAAGGCACATTTGAATTAAAAGATGCACTAAAAAATCTAGCGCAAAGTATTTTATCGTCGATGGCGCAAGTTGCGACAAAAGGTTTAGCAGATATGGCAATGAATGGACTATCAAATTTAGGTAGTTCGTTATTTGGTGCTGCCACTGATGCTGCTGCTTCAGCAGGACTGATGGAAACAGCAATTGCAACCAGTTCGGCAACTGGTGCTGGATTAATGGGTGATTCTATTTCTATGTCAGCAGGTATTGGGGCAGAAACGATTTCGGCATCAATGATTACAGCCGGAACAACAGCAGGTGAAATTATTAGTGCAGCAATGATTTCAGCATCAAGTGCTAGTGCTGGTGCAAATGCGGGCAGTTCTGCTATAGGCGCGGCAGCAGTAGCTGCTGCAACAGGTGGTTATATAACCGGAGCCGGAACATCAACGTCTGACTCGATTCCGGCAAAACTATCTAACGGTGAATATGTTGTTAAAGCTGCCTCAGTTAAAAAATATGGTGTTGACTATTTACATGCGATTAATACTGGGCGATTGCATCGTTACGCAACTGGCGGTTTAGTTTCTAATGTTAGCAGACCAACAGCACCCAATTTATATGATGAAAACTCATCATCAAAAGCAACTAACCAAGCACAATCGGCACCGGTTATTCAACAAACTTTGGTTTTAGATAGCGGTGAAATGATGAAATCAGGTATTAGTTCTGTTGCTGGTTCTCGTGCCATGATGACATGGATTCGTGCAAACTCCCAAACGCTAAAACAGGAGTTGTCATAATGAAAAAATTTTTATGGCAAGCTGCTCCCGATTGGACTAATGGCATAACAGAAATACTGGAATGGAAAACCGATATTTTACAATCGTACAGTGGTGCAGAACAACGCATTGCTAGACGGTTATCACCTCGTCGTACATTTGAGTTTTCTATTTTAATTAATGGTAGTGAGCGTTCCAAATTTGAGAATCGATTGGCGTTTGTTGGTGGTAATTCGTGGTATCTGCCTATTTATACTGATGTTACCTATTTGAATGATGATGTCAATCGTGGGGCTATAGTTCTGCCGTGCAGCACAATAGGTCGTGATTTTGTAGTTGGTAATAAAGTACTAATTAAAAGTGAGATTAACAATGTTAATCAAACAGCATTGCTTGAAGTCGCAGCGATAAGCACAGATTCAATCACATTAGTTAATCCAGTTAAATCAAATTTTTTGGCCGGTGCATGTATTTATCCTACTCGATTAGCTGTATTAACAGATGTTCCAGAATTGACTCGATATAATGATGATTTATTAAGTGCGCAAATTCGTTTTCGAATTACTGAACATAACGCATTTAGTAACAATATTTCATTTTTACCCATTTATCGCCATTTTCCTGTGTTAAATATGCATCCGGATTGGTCAGAATCGTTAAAAGGTCGATATGAGCGATTTTTATTAGAACTAGATAATGGCTCAAGTATTCCAAGTCGATTAGATACTGCAAGATTGCCCTTTTTTGTTCAGGAATTTAGATGGTTTATAACGGAACGAGTTGAGCAAATGCAATTACGACAATTGTTTTATTATCTAAATGGTTGTCAAAAAAATATTTGGGTTTCAAGTCAAGCAAGCGATTTTAATGTTCTAACTGTTGATGGTCGAGTTCTTGAAGTTGAAAACACGGGATTTAATGAAATTGGATTAATGTTTGGTCGAAAAGATTTAGTTATCACGTTATGTAATGGCAATGAGCTATATCGTCGTATTGAACTTATCGCTATCGTTTCTGATGAGATTGAGCGTTTATTGCTCAATGAATCAATCAATGCAAATGCTGAAGATATTTTGTCAGTCTCATTTTTAACACTGTGTAGATTAGATTCCGATTCTGTCAGCTGGGAACATGTTACTGATGCCGATGGACTAGCCAATATAACTTGTAGTTTTAGAGGAGTACGCGATGAGCTGGAATCAATTTGAGTATTCAACCAATAATGGTAAACCATTAACGCTATATGAATTTATTCGTAATGAACAAAAATATTATCGCTATACCAATGCTGACCGAAATATTGATTTTAATGGTGTGACGTGGATAAGTGAAGCAATCAGTAATACAGGACTAAGTATAGGCACGGGTAATAGTCTAGAAATTACATTGCCGTCAACATCTGATGTAGTTCGTTTATTTCGTGGAGTACCGCCGACTAAACCCGTGGTAATCAAAATGTATCAGTTACACGAAAATGACAATGAATTTAGAGTTATCTGGGTTGGAAAAATTCAAGAAGTTAAGCGTGAATCAATTGAAAAAGCAAAGTTAATTACGGCAAGTGTCGCAAGTTCGTTTGAACGAAGCGGTTTAAGATTAACTTATGGCCGTTCATGCCCCTATGCCCTTTATGACCACAATTGTCGAATTTGGCAAGATAATTACAAAGTGGCCAATATTGAAATCATTGCTCTTGATGGAGCAAATATTACTGTAAATATATCGAATATTGCATCAGGTTATTTTTCTGGTGGATATATGGAATTTTACATTGATGGGATTAAAGAGCTACGCGGATTAAAAGCGCATGTTAATAATGTGATAGGTATTTTAGGGGGAACTCAAGGTTTACATAAAGGTATGCATATTAACTTGTATCCAGGATGTGACAAAACAATCAAAACCTGCAATGAAAAATTTAATAACCATCTCAATTATGGTGGACAGCCACACATTCCGGGCATTTCACCGTTCACAATCGTCAAACTGTTTTAATTTGGAGGAATTTTATGTGGTGGGCTGTTGCTAAATTTGTTGCTGTTATTGTTGCCAGTTATGTGATTGCACGTGTTACTGCGAAACAACCAAAAAGTAATCGTCCAACCGCTGCAACCGAAGATGATTGGAATATGCCGATACCTGATGAGGGCACTCCTCAGTGTGTTTTTTTCGGTGACTGTTGGACTGCGGATTGGTTTGTACTGGGTTACGGTAACTATCGTTATAGTGCAATTCGTAAGTAAATTGGAGCATTTATTATGAAAATAACAATGGAACATATTCGTGCGGGCGGTGGTTGTGCCGGAGGATTACGTGAGTTTTTTAAACGCTATAACTTGGATTTAAATGCGTTTATTCGTGATGGATATATTGATTCAGAAATAGTTTTAAAAACAGGTGATGCGTTAGCACTACATATTGTCAATATTGCAAAAACAGGGATGAAGTCAAATGGGATCTAAAAAGAAAAAGGTTACCGTAGGATATCGTTATTCATGGGATTTATTTTGCGGGTTAGGTCGTGGTCCAATTGATTCTATTGTTGCGATTACAGCTGATAAGAAAATTGTGTGGTTGGGAAAAGAAGGCGAAGCAAATACGAATTGCTCTATTTATATAAATAAACCCAATTTATTTGGTGGTGAGGACACTGGTGGTGAAGGTGGTATTCAGGGGAACCTTGAAATAATGATGGGTGAACCAAACCAAACTCCATCAAATAGTTTAAAAAGTATTTTAAAAGGATTGATTCCGGGATTTCGTGGTTTGGTCACAACATTTTATTCAGGATTAATCAGTTGTTACAGTGCATCACCAAAACCTTGGTCTTACCGAGTTCGTCGTACAGCGAAAGGTTGGGATAAAGGAAATGTTTGGTATCCTGAAAAATGCACAATCATGTTGCGTGACGATGCATCAGAAATTATTGGTGTTGAAGATGAGATAAAAAGCAAATTACCTGTTGAAGATTTAATTCTCCTTTTAATGAACGAAAACAAAAATAAAAATGAAAATGAAATTGAATTAAAACCTAATATCAATGGTATAGGTAATAATAAAGCCCCCAAACAAAATGAAGAAGAGAAGAAAAAAGAGAAAGAAAAAAAGAAAATTGAGGAAATAAAACAAAAGCTTGCTAAGTTGCGTGCAGCAGTAACTAATAATATTCGTAATATTCATGCAATGAATCCTGCACACATATTATTCGAGTGCGCAACCAATCGAGATTGGGGACGTGGCTTAAACTGGGATGAAATCGATATTGAAAGTTTTAAAAAAGTGGCAGACACACTATTTAATGAAAAGTTTGGTTTATGTTTTCGATACAACCGACAAGACCAACTGCAAACATTTATACAGCAAATTTTAGACCATATTGGAGCTGCTCAATATGCTGATTTATCAACCGGGAAATTAACATTAAAGCTGATTCGCAACGACTATGATCCAGAAAAATTACCATTATTTAATTATGATAACGGTATTTTATCAGTACAAGATGATGATTCAGCGAGTAATGATGCTACATATAATGAAATAGTTGTTACATATAGTAATCCTGTAACACATGAAGATGGAACTGTTCGTGCTCAAAATCTAGCATCAATTCAACAAGTCGGTTTAATTAGTAATTCAGTTGAATATAAAGCAGTGCCAACACAAGAACTGGCCGCTCGCGTGGCTGAGCGAGATCTTGAAATGAATGCAGCGGGCATTACACGTTTAATCATTAAATTTGATAGACGTGGCGGCATATTAGAGCCGGCATCGTGTTTCCGTGTATCTTTACCTGACCGTGATATTGAAAATATGATTTTACGCGTCGGAAAAATAGAAGAACAAAATGATGGTGCTTTATTAATAACTGGCGTGCAGGATGTTTTTAGTTTGTCATCAACATCTTACAGTACATCACAACAAACAAGCGAATGGGTAGCACCAGATAATTCAATTCGGGCAGTTAATGATGTACAACTTATTGAATTACCTTATGCGGTTCTTGTATCAACATTGAGCGCAGCGGATCTAGATTATGTAAAACCATCGTCAGGATACATAGGTGTTATGGCATCAGCACCAACCTCAGCATCAATTAATTATATTTTACAATCTCGTGCAATGGGAACTGACTTTGTTACACAAAGTCAAGGAGATTGGACTCCAAAAGCAACACTAATAAACGATATCGGAAAACTAACAACAAAATTTGAAATCAATTCTGATTGTCAACCAAGCATTGGTGAAGGAATATTAATTAATGATGAGTTCATGCGTGTTGATGCAATTGAAAATAACATAATTACAGTGGGACGAGGTTGCCTTGACTCACTACCAAGTTCCCATAAATGTGGTTCTAAAATCCGTTACTACATGAACGCGATATACCAAGATAATATTGAATATTTATCAGGTGAAAAAGTTCAAGTAAGACTATTAACACAAACAAATATAGGAGTGTTAAATCAAGAAATAGCACCAATAGAAAGCGTTGTAATGTCGAATAGACAAATACGCCCTTATTTGCCGGGAAATATAAAAATAAACGAAGTCTTATACCCCGATTCTATCGATGAAGCCGATAATTATGTATTAACATTTTCACATCGTGACAGAGTATTGCAAGCAGATCAGTTAATTGATTGTTTATCAGATAATATAGGCCCTGAAGATGGCACTGTCTATAAAATAGAAATTGCTGACTATTATACAAAAGAAATTCTGTGGAAGTTTAGTACCACTGATACATTCATATTATTACCGTATTCATCCCATGAAGACTATATTTATGATGATTTACACATTTTAACTTTATATAGCATTCGAGATGGTTATGAATCATTACAAAAATTTGTAACAACACTGCCTGAAGGTCATATCACTGTGGAGAGCAAATAATGTCTAATCAAAGTGAATATTATTACGGTCAAGGAAAAGTGTTTTTAGCACCTATAATAGATGATCATCAATGGCGATGGGTTGGTGATGTATCTTCGTTAAAAATCAATTTTGAATTTGAAGAACAATATAGTAAACGCAGTATTGGTGGACGATTAGTTAACGGCAAAAGGTTTATTACTTTCACAGGGGGAAACGTTACTGCAACTTGGTTTGATCGTTCACTAGAAAATCTTGAATTATTGTTACGAGGAAAGTCTGTATCACATCAACAGGGTTGGACTGAAGAAGAGTTCAGAAATATAAAATCAGGCATGACAATCTATTTACAACATCAAAATATAAGAGACGTTTTTATTGAAAATCTAAATGAAAATATTGATTACATTGTAGATTGTAAAGCTGGTTCAATTATCTTTATAACAAAACCAAAATCGCAACGGCTTCTAGTTGAATATGATTATTCAGGATTAAGCGGTATTAGCATTTTAAATAATGAGCCTAACGATTTTTCACTTCGATATGAAGGAAAAAACATAATAGACGATAAACCAATCAACATCGAGCTTTATCGCTTGTCATTAGATCCCATTGAATTTATCAGCTTGATTGATGATAAATCAGAATTTTCAAATGTTGAAACTACATTACAGTTATTATCTGATTTATCAAAAAATCCCAAATCAGATTTTGGACTATTCGGCAGAATAATACAGTTTAATGATTTCAACGACATCTTATACGATGATGAAATTGCTTATGATGAACGATACCAATTTGCATATTAGAGGAAACATAATGGAACATTTAATTGAAGAAGCAACATGGGAAAATAATGTATATCTCATTCAGCGAAAAGACCGCGTCGGCGGTGGTGTGCGTGGTATAGCAAACAAGCCCCATCACGAATTAGCAAACAGAACACAATATTTAAAAAGAGAAATTGATACAATTAATAGTGCATTAGAGTTTACATTATCTGCATCTAAAGATAATTCCAATTTTGATGCTAAGTGTAATCGCATCGAAAATTTAAAAAAACCAGAAAACAAAAACGATGCCGTTAATAAAGAGTATGTCGACTGTAATGATGAAAAACTACAAAAACAAGTAAACAAGCTAATCGAGGCTAAGATTGGCTATGAGTCAATTGGTAACTTCAATGATGGATGTTCTATAAATACAAGAAATGAAATTGTTTATGATGAACAAACAAAAAAATATTATGCATGGGCAGGTAATTTACCTCATCACGTTTTACCTGAAACTAATGTGACTGATGAAATGAACAACGGAAAGCCGTGGCTAGTCATTGAAAATTCAAACGAGTTTATAGCAAAAATTGAGAGCATTAAACAAATAGCACAAAGTGTAGCTACACAATTCTATGGTTTTAAAAAAGATGGTGCAAAATTGATTTTAGAAACAGCAGGAAATATAGATAACAACATATTAAATATTGAGAACTTTTTAGAATGGGTGATTGCTCCTGGCGGCTGTGAATTTACTGTTAACAATAAAAACTTACTGATGGTTATATAAAAAAGAGAGGTAAAAATGGCGACAATAAACTTAGGTAACATCAGATTTAACTGGTGTGGAACATACAACAGTTCAACAACATATACAAAAGATGACGTTGTTGGTTTTGACGGCTCTGCATTTATCGCAAAAAAAACTGTAAAAAATATCAATCCTAACAGTAATGAATTTTGGGACTTGATGATTGCTGGAGCTGAAAAACCATACATTGTTGGTGAACAAAAGCTAATGGCATTCAGAGCATCAGAACTACCGCATGGCTGGTATTTCCGAAATGGTGATAACTATTTACTCGATTCACCCCAAGGTCGAGCGTTAAATAGTTTATCTGCAAACTACAAAGAAGATTACAAAATCACAATCAAAGTAATTAACGGTCAACAATATATCAATGTCCCAACCGCGTTTTCGGATGACGGTAGAGGTTTTTTTGAGCGTGCAGTTAATGGAACTAGCAGGCAAGTTGGTAGTATTGAAAATGATGCAATTCGTAATATCTGGGGACAACTTTATAATGTCATGCAATGGCGTGGAACTGTTGGAGTTGGCGTTTTTCATGTTGGTGAACCGAATACTGCTGGATCGGGATTAAATAACAGACACTCGAATGCAGCCACATATGCTACTGATTCTGATTTTCCGGAACGAACTATAACATTTGACGCATCACGTGTAGCACCTGTTACTAGTGACGACAACAGACCTTTAAATATCGGTATGACACCCGCAATCTATCTTGGAGTTTAATATGATTAATTATTATTTTGATAACACAAATGAGCTAAAACCGTTTACTCATGAACTCGAAGCTAACGATAATACGCTACCGCCTGATAATGCGTTGCGCGTAGAACCAAAATTCAAAGACGGATATTGGCCATGTGAAAAAAACGGCGAGTGGGTTTTAGTTGAGGACCATCGAGAAAAAACAGTATACAACATTGAAACAAAAGCACCCGTTAAGATTGATTATCTGGGTGAGGTTAGAGATGGTTTTACTGAGTTAGAACCATTCGATTTTTGTAAGTGGGATGGCACAAAATGGGTATTGGATAATGATACTAAAAATGAAAGCATTATCAAAAATAATCAATCGTTGAAAAACGCATTACTCAATGAAGCAAATGAGAAAATATCAATACTACTCGACGCTATTGATTTAGATATGGCTGAAGATGGTGATGAAGAAAAATTAAAGAATTGGAAAAAATATAGAATTCTGTTAACTCGTATCGACACATCAGATATAAATGTAATTTTCCCAACAAAACCGTAAAATGTAATTTATTTTCAAATATAGAAATACACGGCGTGGTTAATTATCAATTAATTTAAACAATAATTATCACGCGCCGCATCAACTAAGACCTGATTTAGCCCACGATCCACGTCATTGCCCAAAGTTAGTTGTGATCGCAAAACCTGATGAACCAATCAATAAAAGATTAGTTCATTTTATTAGTAATCAACTAAAGGAAGAAGGTTCGCTACCAAAACGATATTTGTGTGGCTGTATAGTTAGCGAAAACGCCCCCCAGTTTTTAAGTGAGCAACTGATTAACATCGGTTTAAAGTTAGGTCAATTAATTGGAGTTCGTTTTGTTCCTTTTTATGAACCGTTTAGAATGTTTTTATTGCAAGAAGGCAATAAAATTTGTCCTGATTGGTTACCAACTTTATTAAATTGCTGTAGTACTTACTGTTTTACATCCTTCACCAATCATTTGCAGGTTATTCAATCATTATCTTATACCCCTGAACCCTTTGATCTATTTGTAACAGAAGAAACTAAAACTTTTTTAAAACAATCGGTTAAGCTATATCATTTAACCGTGGCTTGGCAAAATATCTGTGAAAATCAAAATAAAAATATTGAAGATTCAGACATATTATTATTAGCAGATTTTTATAACAAAGCAAAAATAGAAGGGTTAGAAGATAGCAACGATCTATTTACTTTATCATTAGTGCTTATGCGCTATAAAAACCGATTAGATCCCAAATCGTTAAAAGCCGCGATAGCGAACGCAATAGATGAACCGGGCACTTTAGCACAGCATTTAAGTCAAATAGAGCTAGAACAATAATAACAAAGGAATATATCATGGAAAAAATCGACCCTAATATTTTTACTGAAGCAAAAAACACTTCAGCAATGGCCGATGGTGGATGTGGTACTTGTCAACGAAACGGCATGCCATTTTTTTTAGTCCGTCAATCGGTTATTAATCCCAATGCTTACCACGGTATAGACTGGTCAGAAAGTGTACCTAAATTGACTGATAGGCGCCCTAACGTGGCACTAACGAAGCATAAATACGCTTTAAGAATGCTACGCAAAGGATATGTTTATGTATTAATGGAACAAAATGGCATTCGAAAATTATTAGGCTACGAAGTGACCTCGAAAGGAGCATTACGGCATCGATCCATTTACCATATGAAAAAATACGAAATTGAAGATTTAGCTGAAAAATGCACTGAAAAGAACCACAATATCCCTGCTATTTTTGCCAATATTGATGTATTAAATGCCACGGTATGGATAGCTTATAGCCGTCGAGCTTGGTCAAAAGATATTGAAGATTATTACCGTTCTCCAGATGCCGATTTAAGACGATTCACCAAAGTAACGATAAACGATAAAACCCGAAACGACCCTACTGCTTTAACCGACGGGCGTAGCTTTGCTTTCAACGATTTACTTGACAAGAATAAAGCACCTTATTTACCTGAGTTTTTTTTTGACAAAAAAGATTTTAACGTACGTTTTCCAAGTGCACATGAATTTTATGATTATTCAGATAAAGATAATTTAAACGCAATTGCAAATATAGCCGCAAAATTTGAAAAGCAGTATCAATGTACAATAGGTTGCATTGTGCTAGAAGACACCTTCGGCATAGCCGAAGAGCTAAATGCTCAACGATTTCGGAACTTTGATCCTATTAATAATGCCTTTTTAGAGCACGAACGAGAAATAGAGAAAAAATTAACTGATGCCTATAACGAAAAAATAGCAGATTATACGCCATCGGATAACTGGTTAAATGCGTCTGATGAGTTACCACAGCTATTTCCATATGCGAAAGACTATTTTCAAAGCCTTATAAATCCTAATATTGATGACAATCAAAGTGACACCGCACAGTCACAAGCAATAACAGTCCCCCTAAGACCCAATACAAATACCTCCAAATATTATCATAAATATTTTTCTACTGAGCGTGGCTATAAACGCAGGATTGTGTCTTGTATTGACGCTTATAAAAAAGGATTGAAGAACTATTGTAATAACGTTATAGACAAAGATTATGAAGGCGTTGACACTCAACCAAAATATTATGACGCCTATGAACCAAGCTCTAATTATAAAGGTGCGAAGGCTTCTTATTATAATACTATCAAAACATTACAAGAAAATGGATATAAAGAAGTTGCCTTATCAGAAGCAGAAAAAAAAGAACTACTCACAAAGCATAAATCCGCCATACCAGCTGTTGATGTAAGACGATTTCATTGGACATTGGATAATGCAGCTCAAAGCAAATTTAAAAGGCAATGGGCAAAACTGTCTGCACGGCTAGATAAGGGTAAACTAGATGCATTTCGCCAAGAAGGAAAACAACTATTTGACGAAATTGTTAAAGATATCCGCAAAATATCAATCGATTATTTAATTTATGTCACATGGCTTTTTGGCTCCAAAGACAAACCATCGCTTTATGCACCAGTTGAACTGACCGATTATAACCAAGTGGAATTTTGGAAGCGTGAACAAGAAAACGACTACTCTAAAGACCACTTAGGCTATTTTGAAGATGTTACCGCCATGTTACAAGGTAATATCCAAATGGCGAAGCTACCCGAACAGTTTGGCTTATGGGACAGCCTATTACGAGACGAAAACTCCATCTATTTTTATCTATTAAAAGGTCAGGATAATAACCTGTATGAATGGTTACTAAAAAAACGTACTGATGAAATGGAGCAAAATCAAGATGCAGCAAACCACAAAACGAAAGTAACCATTCTCAATGAATTAGTGGGCAAAATTAACGATATTTTGAATTTGCCAATTGATGTGAAAGATACCACCTTATTTGTGGATAAAATGGAAGTAATAATGAATTGGATGGCAGCAGGTATTGCAAATCCACCAAAGAATGCGAAGTTAATTAACGACGTTTTAATGAAAGATCATGGCACAGAACTGCTTAAAATTTTTTCGGGTATTGAGCATAGGCGTATAAGTTTACCGGTGAAAATTAAAAACTTACCCAAAGTTTATGAAATTTTGATGGAGCATTCAGATGTATCAACGGTGAGCATTGATAAAAATTCCAAGCTGTATAAGCTATCAAAAGTATCAGATGCCGATAAGCGTTGGCAATTTGAAAGCCAACTGACTAAAAAACAGCTCGAAAAAACGGTTCAAATGGAATTTATGGTGGTAGCTGATGATATTGCCTCAATGAATAACATGATTGATGAGTTGAAAAAAGGCGGTAATTTAAAAGAACCCACCCTTGCCAAAGCTAAAAATGTATTAGGCGCTAAAATTAAACATGCTCACCAATTTAGTGGCGAGCTAACCCTAGATGAACTTGAAAAAGCAATAGAGCAAGTTGCTAAACGACGAATCAAGTTTGATGCCACAAGAGGGGTTTTGATGAATGGGATAATGATATTTTTACAAGGTCACCTATTCAGTCAAAATAGGCAAGTACTCGAGGCTGAAGGGCGTGAAATGCGGCAAGAAGTGAAAGAGGCAATTCTTAATGACATGGTAAAGACTGGTGTAATTATGTCGTTAATGTCGGCCGAAGTAATGGCTTACACCATTAAGCTAGTCGGTAGTGCATTACCCAAAACCAATATCTTTACCACCATGATACCGGGTTGTGAGAAATTTCTGAAAGTCACTGGAGCAACGCTAGCGCTTATTACGATATTGGACGGGGTCATGGATATTTATAAAGGGGTTGGTTATGTGAAAAATGGTGATAGTTCAGATGGATGGTTAGTTTTTTCTGGAGGTTTGCTTTCTTCAATCTCTGGAGGTATAGGTTTGTATGGCGCAATATTTTCTCTTACCCTTTCGGTTGCGCTTTTAGCTATAGCTTTTGCCGTTATCGGTGTAATTTTGGTGTATATAGGCTCAGAAGCCGATCGCTGGTCACCGCTACAAATTTGGTTTAATCGTTGCTATTTTGGTAATCATAAGCATCCAGAACAAGGGCAACCTTACCCTCTCACCGCGGTTGGCACCAGTGCCGCATTAAATGACTATTTTGCTTATCTTTCAGGCATCTATTTAGCTTTAAATTATCAATTTTATGATATGGAGTTCTTTTTTGACGATATTCTTAATGATTCTGATGAAAACGCCGCATTAATTTATGCCGGTGGATTGCATGTGCATATTAAACTGCCCAATTTTGATGCACAAAGCCGTTATACCTGTATGGTCTATCTAACTGATTCTGAAGGGCAATCGGCTAAGGTCAAAATTGAAAAAGGTAAAGACGATAAAAATCTGAATGTTACGGTATCACCCAATCAATGTAATCATGATTTAGTACGCTGGGTTGCTTCTAAAGATTATCCTATTGAATCAAATGCAAATGCTACCGTAGCGATAGACCAAAAAGTTGCCGAATTAAGGGTAAAAGCGAAAAAAGTGATTGGCATTTTGCACTATTGGCAAGGTAAAGACGCCAAATCGCCACTACGCATTGAACATATTATCAATTAAAAAAACAAAAAAGTGAGAACGTAATAATGCCATCTAAATATCAACCGCAAGTTTCCGCATGGCGTGGGGATTTGCATAAAGGCGTATATACAACGCAATTACATTTAAGTAATAATAAAAAACTACGTTATGCTAATGATGATTACTGCGAATTTTCACGGCGTTTAGGAGGGGGGTATTTTGCTCGTGGGATTACAGCATTTATTTCCTCAATTCTTGTTTTATTATCATTATGGATTTTATATATGGGAGTTTTCGTTATTATTACAGTAAGTGATGATAGAATAATAACAATATCAGCTAGTTTATTGGTATTATTTATTGCTTATTTTCTTTTTCAATTCTTGCTAAATATACTGTTTGCCCCCGAAGATTGTCCCATTCGTTTAAACCGTAAAACAGGTAAAGTTTATATTTATGATCATTCTCTTTTATATTTTGGAACATGGGCTACCTTTACTCGTTCACCCTTTAGAGCTAAAGAGATAACCGTTAAAGAGTTTAATTGGGCAGATATTCAAGGGTGTATGACCTCAGTATCAGTTCCTATTGCTAGTGGCGGAATGGTTAGAAGTTATCGCCTAGAGTGTGTGGTATGTGAACCTAATACTACTAAAGTGATAGACCACTTTCTGTTGGCGGCCGGCAGCAGTTTAGGTTATGAATGGATGTGGATAAATAGCTATATGGTTTTTTCTGATAATAATTTGGATGCCGAATTGATGCCAGAAGAAATTGACAAAAAATCCAAAGCCAGCTCGCTTGAAGAGTATCAGAAAATAGATGCTGAGTATAAAAAAATTAAGGAATAAATAATCTCCAAAGTACCCTGACGATAGACCAAAAAGTTGCCGAATTAAGGGTAAAAGCGAAAAAAGTGATTGGCATTTTGCACTATTGGCAAGGTAAAGACGCCAAATCGCCCCTACGCATTGAACATATTATCAATTAAAAAAACAGAAAAGTGAGAACGTAATAATGCCATCCAAATATCAACCGCAAGTTTCCGCATGGCGCGAGGATTTGCATAAATGGGTATATACAACAAAATTACATTTAAGTAATAATAAAAAATTACGTTATGCTAATGATGATTATTGTGAATTTTCAAGACGATTAACAGGGATGAGTCCTTTGCTTCGTATACTTATGATAACTATTGCTTCTGCAACTGTTTTATTATCATTAGTAGTCTTGTACTTTGTTATACCAATTATTTTTTTTGAAAAAAGTAAAACTAGATTTATATTTATACCATGTTGTCTATTAGTGTTTTTTGGTATGTATATCTTCTTTCTAATGGCTTCGAATATTTTTTTTGCTCCTGAAGATTGTCCCATTCGTTTCAATCGAAAAACAGGTAAGGTTTATATTTATGACCATTTTCTTTTATATTTTGGGTCGTGGGCAACTTTTACTCGCTCACCTTTAAAAGTAAAAGAAATTACGATTAAGGAGTTTAATTGGGCAGATATTCAGGGGTGTATGACCTCAGTATCAGTTCCTCTTGCTAGTGGCGGAATGGTTAGAAGCTATCGTCTAGAATGTGTAGTATGCGAGCCTAATACTACTAAAGTGATTGACCACTTTCTACTAGCAGCCTATAGCAGTTTAAACTATTACGAATGGATGTGGATAAATAGCTATATGGCGTTTTCGGATAATAATTTGGATGGGGAGTTGATGCCAGAAGATGAGTTTACATGGCCCATCAAAGTCAACTGGCCAGAAGAAATTGACAAAAAATCCAAAGCGAGCTCGCTTGAAGAGTATCAGAAAATAGATGCACAATATCAAAAGGTGGAAATTAATAATATAAAAAATAAAGGAAAATGAAACATGAGTAAATTACGCGGAGTTATTCGGTTAGGCGATTTGACAGATCATGGAGGAAAAGTAATTACCGCTTCATCGACAATGACAGTTTTAGGCAAACCTGTTGCTCTAGTTGGCGATTTGGTTAGCTGCCCAATAAAAGGTCATGGTATTAATCCTATTATTGAAGGTGACTCAACTTTTACCATTCAAGGTAAGCAAGTCGCTTTAGATGGTCATAAAAGCAGTTGTGGTTGTCATCATTATCCGAGGTAGGAAAAAGCTAATGTCTATCGATTTAACATCACTGCCATCCCCATTACCTAAAGCTAAAAAAATGAATCTTTTATTTTGGGGTATTTTGCTGATCGTGTTTATTTTACTTGGTTGTATCATTACAGTTATACTCAGTTTTTTTACGACATATCAGATATACTATTTATTTCAGGTCTTTTTGCTTTTCCTTTTGTTTCTTGGTTGTTTATATTTTTATACGGTGCTTTTTTATATGGTAACCGTGTAATTCATATTGAACAGTGGAATTTGTGTATAGAAGAGCGCAAACAAAAACTGATTAATTATGGACAGCGAGGATTATATGTTTTAGGTTTTTCGCTTATAACCGAACAAGGCGATACAGGAAACGCCAATGCCTTAATTAATAATGATTTTATCATTACAAGTAAATTACACCCTAATAGTGGTATTGTTATTCCCCATACATCTTTATCTGCATTTGGTGATATGACATCTGATAGATTTGATGATCGCTTGAAATTAATTTTGACTCATTTTGAAAAAGAATACAAAACTAAATTTTCAACAGTTTTAGATCAAAAAAATTTGCATGTTCGATTATTTATTGAGGCTGAAATTCCAAACGACAAAATTAAAACATTATGGATGATGACATTAGGAAAAATGATTTCTTATCCAGTTAGTTTTGAAATTGAAAATCCAGTTAATTCATCTACATTTATAGAAACATGGTTAGATGATCGTGCTCATGATGATGAGTTGCTTTTAGTTATAAATACGCATCTATTTTCTATTCCTATTAAAAATGAAGGTGAGTTTGCTTCGATGCTAATTTTAGCTGGGGAAAATGTGAAGATAGAACAGCTTTTTCCTATATTTAATTCACCATTAATAAAAGTTCATCGTAGTGAACAAAAAGCAAAACTAACGAAAACTATTGATCATGCCTTATTGTGGGGAAGTGGTAATGATAATTATTATGGTGGAGTTTGGTATAACGGAATTTTGCCAGATTTAAATACTGAAATTTTGAATTACTTTAACCAGATTCAATTTGAAGCTAAAGATCATTTTAATATTGATGGATCAATTGGTTATGGTTGGCAAGTCACAACTTGTTGCTTCAGTTGTTTCGTGTGTGCAAAGCAAGGGGCTTAAAATAACCTAATAGGTTTCAGTAAATCGGTACATTTTTGTTAAAAATGACTAAATTTTATATCAAAATAACTTATATTTTTTGAATTAATGCTAAATTTTGACCATGATATTTGTCTCCTATGATTTTTGTTTATATCATAGAGTGGCTTTTGCCTACTTTTTTGGTGAGGGTCAGGAAGTTAATAGCAGATTATTGCTACGCTTGTTTGCAATAAGGAGCAATAGTCTTTTATTTAATCTGATATTTAAGTTATTTTATAACACAAAAGGTGAGTCATGCAGGGGCGTTAATAAGCCTTGTTTCGTAGTTACTTCCCTAAAAATAGGATAAAAGATAAATGAATTAAATAAGTTTAGTTAAGGACTATTTAGTTATGAACAAATATAAAATATTTGGAATATGATAAAACGTAAAGTTGGCTCCTCCAACAGGACTTGAACCTGTGACATACGGATTAACAGTCCGCCGTTCTACCGACTGAACTATGGAGGAACCGAAATGTAGCGCACATATTATAGATTTAATGGCGCTATGTCAATAGTAAAATGCTTTTTTGTGTTAATTACCTCCTTTTAGAATAATTCAAGTGTTAGGATGGTCTTGAATAAGTGGTTTTGTCTAAGTAACTGTTGTGGGTGAGATCCTAATTCTTGTTGTGGAATAATCTGATTTAGATCGCGATAATAATCGACCCAATAAGATAAAATTTCATTTGTCGTTAAATCTTTAAAATTCATTGGATATAATGCAAAATAATCATTACCTTGCTCAGTTTTAAAGGCATAAGTAATTAGCTCGCTGCAATAAAACCCATCTGCATTGGGATGAAAGCTGTGATTGTAAGGTGAGCCTAAACATTTCTTTACCCGCCTTAATGCATTTTGAATAATAACTAAATCATGGATTCTACCAATGATGTTATGCTTAGCTGTACAAATAAAATTAGTCAATGACTGTTCAATCACGCCATAGCTTTGCGTTGCTTCAATAACAGTATTATTTCCAATATATAAACCAACATGATTAATGCTTTTGGTTATTTCATCTATATTTGGCACTGCACCTGAAAGGCTTACAGCGCCATTAAAAGCATTATTTTTTTTAAGGCTTTGGAAGATAATATCTCCACATTGGAGATTATTGTTTTTTTGCACGATAGCGCCATAGCGAAAACATTACACAAGTTGCAATAATAAATTTAAGCGCATCAACACCAACAAATGGGAAATAACCCACTTTTAAAGCATCAATAAGTGTAATGTTTAAATAGCCCATTAAATAGACGACACCAAATACAAATAACAATTGGTGTGCACAAGCGAATGCAATTAAGCCCAAAATAAAGTGACGATCATACCCTTTTTCTGCTGCAAAACCTGCTAAATAGGCGCTAAATACATAACCATACAAGTAACCCGAAGAAGGCGATGCTAGTGCCATAATCCCTCCGCTACCATTAGCGAATAGAGGTAGTCCCATGGCGCCTAAAAAAAGGTATTGAATTATTGCTAATGCGCCTAGTTTACGACCTAAAAAAGCACCAATTAACAATACTGCCAATGATTGTAATGTAAATGGAACAGGGTAAGTAGGAATGCTAATATTAGCGGCTAATCCTAAAAGTAATGCTGCACTGGTAGTGACCAATAATTTACGTTGCCAAGAAGATAAATTTACCAGTGTCGTGATAAATGTTGGATAATACGAAGTCAGTTGTTGTTTCATTATTTTCTACCTTTTATATAAATAGTAGAACTATAATAGCGCAATTGTTTCAGTTGTAAATATTTTTTTTGAAAAATGGTTTACAACTGAAAGTGAAAAATAGGCTTTTTTAATTATCACGCTTTAAAATAAAGAGTGTGATAATTAAAGACAATGTGTTACTTAAACTAAGTAAGGATTACTAACTCGTTCATGACCAAAACTTGACATTGGTCCGTGACCTGGTACAAAAATAAAGTTATCTCCAAGTGGTAATAATTTATTCGTGATTGATGAAATTAAATCGGCATGGTTGCCTCGTGGAAAATCAGTTCTTCCTATGCTACTTTTAAATAATACATCGCCGACAAAAGCCAGCTTATCCAAGTGGTTAATAAAAACAATATGTCCAGGCGTGTGACCTGGGCAAAAAAGGACATCAAGGCTAATATTACCAACTTGAATCTGCTCGCCTTCTTTTAACCAACGATCAGGCAAAAAGCTATCAGTATAAGGAAAACCGAATTGTGTACTTTGTTGTGGCAAACTTGTTAATAAAAATTCGTCTTCTTGGCTTGGTCCAATAATCTTCACATCATAATGTTTAGCCAACATAGTTGCAGCACCAACATGATCCAAATGCCCATGGGTTAATAAAATCTGCTTAATATTAACGCCTAGTTTTTCAACTGCTTTTATAAGCAGTTCGGGTTCGCCTCCGGGATCAATAAATGCACCTTCCATGGTTTCATCACACCAAATAATGCTACAATTTTCTTGAAAAGTGGTAACTGGGATGATTTGGTATTGGAACATAGATTTATCTCCTTGTTTTTTGGTGATGAGTAGTTAGATTTTGTCCATCTTGTTTTTTTAGTTGTGCGAAAATGAAGCCGGATAGCACCGTAACCACGCCAAGTATAACAAATGTTAATTGAAATGCGTGAAGCGTACTAGCTGAGTTACTAATCAATCGTAGTAAAACAGCTCCAAAACCAGTACCAAAACTGATTGCTAATTGCTGATTTACTGCCATTAAACTATTACCACTACTTGTATTATCATTTTCTAAGTTAGCTAAGGTTATGCTATTCATGGCAGTATATTGCATAGAATTGATGCCACCAATACAAAATAGCAATAAGCTAATGAGGATGAGAGGCGTCGATAAATTTAACAGAGACATTAAAAAAATCATTACACCCGCTAAAATTGTATTAGTAACGAGTACGAAACGATAACCTAAACGCGCTAAAATATGTGGAATAAATATTCGGGTACAAAGTGAAGCAATAGCCATTGGCACTAGCATCAAACCAGCAAAGATAGCTGAGTAGCCAAATCCTACTTGTAATAATAACGGAATTAGAAAAGGCACGCCTGATATCCCTAATCGGCAAGCGAGATTGCCAATAATACCGATTTTGAACGTTCGAATCTTAAAAAGTGATAATGGGAATAAAGGGTTGAGTTTCTTTCTTGCATGCTCACGATAAATCAATAAAAAAAGTAGGCTGATTATTGCAAGTAGTAATGGAAGCAAATATGTCTGATTTTGGCTTAAAATCTCAACACTTAATGTGGCACTTATAAAGCTAATAACGATAAAAATAAAACCGAATAGGTCAAAAGGCATACGTTGACCTTTTAAATTAGGCATATATTTCCAACTGATTATCACGCCTAAAATACCAATAGGTAAATTAATAAAAAATACCCAATGCCAACTGACCATATCAACCAAATATCCCCCCAATACTGGTCCTAAAACAGGACCAATTAAGCCTGGAATTGTGGCCGTATTTAAAGCAGATAAAAAATCACTACGTTTAAAAGATTTTATTAATACTAAACGTGATATAGGTACCATCATCGAGCCACCAACACCTTGAATAACTCGTGATACATCTAAAAAAATCAATGAATTAGATAAAGCACAAAGTAAGGATCCTAGTGTAAATAGTGAAACGGCCATGACAAAAATATTTCTTGTGCCAAATTTATCTGACAAAAAACCACTAACAGGAATAAATAATGCAAGAGTCAAAGCATAACTTATCACGGCTGATTGCATATTTAATGGGGACTCATTAAGATCATTAGCCATAGTGGGGAGTGCTGTGTTTAATATCGAGGTATCAAGTGATTGCATAAAGAATGCAAATGCCGCAATCCACGGTAATATACGATATACAAAGGGTGGTAACTGTAATTCGCTATTCATTTTAATCTAGCCTGAAATTAATTTAAATGCAGGGTAAGCACTAAAAATTAAGCTATCCTACTTAGGTTGTGTTTGATAGAAGCTATAATAAATACTATTTTACAATATTATTTATCAATTATTGGTTTTTTCTTATTTTTACAGCGTTACCTTACCAGTAGTTAGCATAGAGCAAGCCACAAACACTGCGCCAAACTGAAAACACGTCAGCAGTTAGATCCGATAAAAACAGATATAATAAATTTTCTATGAGGTTAATAAAACAATTCTGTAATGATTGTAGAATTATATTAATTTTTTGTTTTTTTTTATATTATTAATTCTGCTAAATAGCATTAAGGTGTTTGTTAAAATTGTATTAAGTATGTAATCTGGTGGCTCATTGCGTAATTGTGTTAAGATCTTAAAAACCTCAGTAATGTATTCAGGACGGTTTGGTTGACCTTGACGCCCACTTAGTGGCATATCGGGTGCATCTGTTTCAAGCACTAGACTGTCAAGCGGTAATTGAGCAATTGTATTGCGAGTTTTATTCGCACGTTCATAACTAATTACGCCACCTACACCAATATAATAACCCAGCTTAACAAATTGCATGGCTTGTTGATAACTACCTGAAAAACCATGTATTACACCGCGACAAGGTAAGTTGGCCTTGTGTAATTCGCGGTACATAATATCGTGCGCTTTGCGTGAATGTATTAAAACGGGTAAATCAAACTGTTTGGCAAGTGTTAATTGCGACCTAAAAAATAATAATTGTTGTTGCCAATCGATACTTAAATCGTAGCGATCGAGCCCGATTTCTCCAATGGCAACTAATTTTTTAGGTTTTGTTTTAACACTATTGGTTAATAGTTCTAAATCAGCCATAGTATGTTGGTAGATAGGATGTAATCCCAAAGCGGCATAAAGTTCATGGTAATTATTCGTAAGTTGTAAAACAGTATCAAAATAGTTAGCACTAACTGTGGGTATAATTAACCCAACAATACCCGCTTGGCGAATCTTATTTATTGAATCAACCAAAAATTCAGTAAAAGGCGGAAAATCAAAATGACAATGTGTATCAATAAACATAATGCCTCTTATTCTACTGTTGTTTGATGTAATAAAATTGGTAATAAAAATCGCTCAGCGGTAAATATAATTTGTTCAATCAGTGTATCGGTTAACTCAGGATAAAGACGAGTATAATAACTGTCACACTCGGCGGATTGGTTAAATCCGCCTTGCCATGAATTTAAAAGTTGATTGATAGCTCTTTCACTAGCGATAATCTGACCTGTTTTCTTGTCATAAGCTGCAATTAGCCAACTCCACGAACTTTTTAATGGCATTAATAATGGTTCATTGATACCCTGCAAATAGCCTTCAACTAAATTAGTTAATATCGTTAAGGCTAGATCTGCATTTAAATGTGAAAATCGCCATTCATTATCTTCCCGACCATACATACGACTTTGACTGTCAATTTTATCAGGATTTAAAAGGCAATAAACCAAATGATCAATCCATAACGAAATACCATTGCGAATCGAAAGCTTTGATGGTCGCCATGTCAATATACCATCGTCTTGAATGTGAGTTAACCAACCTTGTAATTGGTAATGTTGATCATTGGATGAAATAGTTAAATTAACTTCTTGTGTTGTCATGTCCAAGCGTTCTTGGCAGATTTTATTAGCTAATGATTGCATTGTTTCATTTTGCTCATGGTAAATAATCTGACCAAATGCACCGTCAGGTAAGTCACCAGTTAGTGCTAAGCGTTGATATAAATCATCTGATTGTTGAGGATCTTTGGCAATAAGTTGATTTAAAATCTGCAAATTCAATTGGTAACGCTGTAAACTATCAAGATTAAAGTTCTCCGCATCTGGTAACGTATCGTCAAGATAGTTAAGATAAAAATTAAAACGCTTTTGTAAAAATAGTCTAATTGGGTGTTGGTAAAATCGTTTTAATTCATCAAGACTGATATTATCGACACTGATAGCGGGTATTTTACTAATAAAGTCTTGCTCTTTTCCTTGTTGTAATGCAGCTGGTAACCATTCATCGGCATAACTTTTTGGATTTTGTAAAAAGTTTAGGGGATTAAATGGTGTGCGTGTATGGTTTATCCGTAAAAAATCTAAGTTATTATTAATGTTATCAACCTGCTTTACAGGAATGTTATAATATTGAGCAATATATTCCCAAAGTTCATCAACGAGTATTGACGGATAACGTTCACTATTATCTTTTATATCTCGACCAATATAGCTAATATAAAGCAGGTTTTGCGCCGATAAAATAGCTTCTAAAAAAAGGTAGCGATCATCATTACGACGACTACGATCACCTCGCCTTGGATGATGGGCAATAAGATCAAAATCAAGTGGTAGTGATGTTCTTGGATAATCGCCATCATTCATACCCAATAAACAAACAACTTTAAATGGAATAGAGCGCATTGGCATCATAGTACAAAAGTTTATTTTACCGATTAAAAAACGGTGTACTAAATGATTTTGTTCTAAGCGTGATTGCATAGCATCATGCAAAATAGTGATAGAGATATTATCCGTATAATTGGCCACCATCCCACTATTAATCAATTTTTGCCACTCTTCTTCGAGCATTAACAAAATAGATTCACGCTGTGGATTACTCGCAAAAAAATCATTCATTAATTCAAATACACAACTTTGCCATTCAATTAATGGTTTTTCTTCACTTAAGATTGCTAACCATTTGCTCACAACACTAACAAACTCAGCTAACTTACCAATTAATTCGGCATCTAAACCTGTTGCACCATCATATGGTAATATTTGTTGCCAAGCTCCTTGCTCACTGCTCATCGTATAACCAAGCAATAAGCGCTCTAAGCCAAATAACCAGCTATGCGTACTTTCAAGCCCAAAACGAATACCCGATTCAATAATCCAAGTTCGTAAAAGAGTTAACTGAGATTCGTTAATAGCAAATTTTTCGGCAATAGCAGGGATTTCAAGTAAATTAAATAGTTCTTCTGCTGTAAATCGACTATTTGGAAAATTTAAAATGGCAAAAAAGCCTTGAACGATAGGATCGATATTTCGTGCTTTTTGATCTGAAATAGTAAAAGGTAAATAGCGCTTTTCAACAGCATTACCAAAGACAGCTCGAATATAAGGAACATACTTATCAATATCTGATACCATAACTATGCAATCGCGCAACTCCAGCGTAGGATCTGCATCAAAAACCGATAGCAGGTAGTCATACAATACCTCAACTTCACGTTGTTCACTATGGCAGACATGAAATGAAATTGACTTATCGATTACGGTAAAAGTTTTATTGTCAAAATCGGTTTGATACAGTTCTAAAATATCTTGCTGAATGGCATGTAACAAACAAGAACGTTCCTGATCGACAAACGCTTCAATATCTTGCTTATTATTAAATTCTTGTAACAAAAATAGATTATCACGCCCAAGTTTTCCCCATGAGGTTAAAAGAGGATTGGGTATTTTATCCGGTGTATTTAATATATCTGACAACTGTTTTTCAGCAATATCGCCCCAATACCATTTACACGGGTTATTAAACATTAAATGGACATCAATATGTTGCCCAAGTGCCGAAAGTAGCGAAAGATAAATAGGAGGAAGAGAAGTAATACCAAAAATAAAAATACGGTTAGGTAACGAATCTAAACGTGAACGATCAAAGTTATTATCTAATAATATTTCAAGCATTTGTTGATAAATATTAGCGCGATGATAAGGTTGACTAATTGATATTAGTTTTCGCCACAACTCCGCTTGCCACGTTTCATCAGGATGATGATTCAATTCGGCAACAGACTGGTTTGCCTCCCATTTTGCTATCCAATCTGGACGGTAAACTAAATATTGGTCAAATAATTGCGCAATACGCGTTGCAAGCTGATATCGTTTTTTATCTTGCTTATCAATATCGAGATAATGTTTAAGTGCGCTAAACTCAAGTTGTTTAATAACATGGGGCAATAAATAATACAAACGCCAACTCATCGATTCAACATTAAAGCTATTTTCAATTGGTGCTTCTGGTAACAAGACTTGATAAAGTTGCCAAATAAACTGAGTTGGAAAAAGAAAATCAACATTAGCCACGATACCAAGTTCATCCGCTAACGCTATTTGTAACCATTGTGCCATGCCTTGACTTTGTACCATAACAACATCAGGTGTAAATACATCCTCTAATGGCTGCCTATGCATTAATTCGCTTACGAGTGACTTAAGTAGATCGACTTGATTTGAATGGTAAATGGTAAACATAATTGTATAAACATTGATAAAATTTATTCAGATTATCCCTGATAGCGATTAATAAATCTAGTCAGTGTTACGTTTTGATCATTTAATAAGATTAGGGAAAATGAAATATTTACTTTGAAATATTTATTTTTTTGTAAAAAAGTTTCCGGTAACTATATGTTTCAGTATAAATTTACCAGTAAATTATCCAAAGCGCTATTAAAGGAAAGATTAATTCCTAAATTAAAAAGAGTTGTAATTAAAGAAGGCTACTTGTAATACCAAATAGCCTTTTGTGTATGATAAAACATCAAAAAGCAAACTATTGACCCATGCGGCGAGTCAATTCGATAACGCGAATTTTTGCCAAAGCTTTTGATAATTCAGCAGATGCTTGTGCAAATGACATATCATCGCTTGGGTGATTAATATGTTCTTGTGCTTGTCTTACTGCTTCTTGTGCTCTTGCTTCATCTAAATCTTCACCACGAATTGCAGTATCTGCCAAGATAGTTACGATGTTAGGTTGTACTTCTAAGATGCCACCAGATAGATAGATAAACTCTTCTTCACCATCCGCTTTCACAATGCCGACCATGCCTGGTTTTATGGTTGTGAGTAAAGGGGTATGGCCAGGATAAATCCCAAGTTCACCTTCCTTACCTGTGACTCTGATTCGCTGAACATCACCCGAAAACAGGTGAGATTCAGCACTAACAACTTCTAATTGATAGGAAGTTAGTGCCATAATACGATCTCCATTAATACGATCTTCGTTCAATGAATCTCTTAGAGAGATTTTGCCTTCTCAATCGCTTCATCAATTGAACCAACCATATAGAATGCTTGTTCAGGGATATGGTCATAATCACCATTCATGATTCCTTTAAATGCACTGATCGTATCTTTTAAAGGTACATATTTTCCTGGTGAACCAGTAAATACTTCTGCAACAAAGAATGGTTGAGATAAGAAGCGCTGAATTTTACGTGCACGAGCAACAATCAATTTATCATCTTCAGATAACTCATCCATACCAAGAATAGCAATAATATCTTTTAATTCTTGGTAGCGTTGTAGAATTGACTGAACACCACGGGCACAATCATAGTGCTCTTGACCAACAACTAAAGGATCTAATTGACGACTAGTTGAATCTAATGGATCCACTGCCGGATAGATACCTAAAGAAGCAATTTGTCGACTTAATACGATTGTCGCATCTAAGTGAGCAAAGGTTGTTGCTGGTGATGGGTCAGTCAAGTCATCTGCTGGCACATACACCGCTTGGATTGAAGTAATCGAACCAGTCTTAGTTGAAGTAATACGTTCTTGTAGTAACCCCATTTCTTCAGCTAATGTTGGTTGATAACCTACTGCCGATGGCATACGACCTAATAACGCAGATACTTCAGTACCAGCTAAGGTATAACGATAAATATTATCGATGAATAATAAAACATCTTTACCTTCGTCACGGAATTTTTCAGCCATAGTCAAACCAGTTAACGCAACACGTAAACGGTTTCCTGGTGGCTCATTCATTTGGCCGTAAACTAATGATACTTTATCAAGTACGTTTGATTCTTTCATTTCGTGGTAAAAGTCATTACCTTCACGAGTACGTTCTCCCACACCAGTAAACACTGAGTAACCTGAGTGTTCAATAGCGATATTACGGATCAACTCCATCATATTAACGGTTTTACCTACACCAGCACCACCAAATAGACCAACTTTACCACCTTTAGCAAATGGACAAATTAGGTCGATAACTTTAATACCTGTTTCAAGTAATTCAGTTGAGTTTGCAAGCTCTTCATAGGTTGGGGCAGCACGGTGAATAGCCCAACGTTCTTCTTCACCAATAGGACCTGCTTTATCAACAGGATCACCAAGTACGTTCATAATACGACCTAGTGTTTTTGTACCAACAGGTACTTCAATGCCGTGACCAGTGTTTACAACTTTAAGCCCTCGTCTTAAGCCATCAGATGATCCCATTGCAATACAACATACAACGCCACCACCTAATTGTTGCTGAACTTCCAGAACTAATTTTTCAGTGCCTGTTTCCACTTCTAATGCATCATATACCTTTGGTACTGCATCTTCTGGGAATTCGACATCAACCACCGCACCGATGATCTGGACAATCTTTCCAGTAGCCATTTTTAATCCTCTACGTCTTTTTCTTAACTATAAGCCAATATTTAGCACTAACCTGAAACAGCGGCTGCACCGGATACAATATCAATTAATTCATTAGTGATAGCACCTTGACGTGCCTTGTTATACACAATTTGTAACTCATTAATTAGGTTTGCTCCGTTATCCGTTGCCGCTTTCATGGCCACCATTCTTGCTGCTTGTTCACTCGCTAAATTATCAACCACTGCTTGATAAACTTGTGATTCAATATAGCGACGTAAAATCACGTCTAATAGTGATTTAGCATCAGGCTCATAAATATAATCCCATGATGAAGCTTTGAGTTTTTTATCTTCTGATGGTGGTAAAGGTAATAATTGCTGAATTGTCGGCTTTTGTGACATCGTATTAATAAATTTGTTTGTAACAATATATAATCTATCAATTTTACCGTTGTCATATGCCTCAAGCATTGTTTTTACCGGCCCAATTAAATCGGATAAATTTGGTTCATCACCTAAATTAGTGACTTGGGTTAAAATGTTCGCTTTCACTGACGAGAAAAACGAAACACCACGCGAACCAATTAAAGCAACATCAGCTTCAACACCCTTTTCCTGCCATGCTGACATATCAGCAATGACAGTTTTAAAAAGGTTGATATTTAAACCACCACATAAACCACGATCGGTTGAAATGATAAGATAGCCAACTCGCTTTACATCTCTTTCTTCTAAATAAGGATGTTTGGCGCCTATCTGAGCTAACGCTAAATGTCCAATTACTTCACGAATCATTTCAGCATATGGTCGACTAGCAGCCATTCTATCTTGCGTTTTACGCATTTTAGAATTGGCAACCATTTCCATCGCTTTAGTGATTTTTTGCGTACTTTGGATACTGGCAATTTTTGTTCTAATCTCTTTTGCATTAGCCATTTTTTACCTCACCCTTACCATGTTTGAGTTGATTTAAAGCTTTCAAGTAATTCTTTTAGCTTAGTTTCAATCTCATCATTGTAATTACCTGTTTCATCAATTAATTTAACAAAATCGGCATATTGACTATGGGCATAAGCAAGTAGTGCTGTTTCAAATGGTAATACTTTAGCTAATTCTACATCTTCAAGATAACCACGTTCAGCGGCGTAAAGTACTATTGATTGTTCAGCAACAGTCATTGGCGAGTATTGCTTTTGTTTTAACAATTCTGTTACTTTTTCACCGTGACTTAATTGGTTTCTTGTTGCTTCATCTAAGTCTGATGCAAATTGAGAGAAAGCAGCTAATTCACGATACTGTGCAAGCGCAGTACGAATACCACCTGATAATTTTTTCATTATTTTAGTTTGTGCAGCACCACCCACACGTGAAACCGAAATACCAGGGTTAACCGCAGGGCGGATACCAGAGTTAAATAGGCTAGTTTCAAGGAAAATCTGACCATCAGTAATCGAAATTACGTTAGTTGGTACGAATGCTGAAACGTCACCAGCCTGAGTTTCAATAATTGGTAATGCTGTTAATGAGCCTGTTTTTCCTTTAACTTCGCCTTTAGTGTACTCTTCAACATAGGCTTCGTTGACTCGCGCTGCGCGTTCAAGTAAGCGAGAATGAAGATAAAATACATCACCAGGATAAGCTTCACGTCCAGGTGGACGACGAAGTAATAACGAAATTTGACGGTAAGCAACAGCTTGTTTAGATAAATCATCATAAACAATTAATGCATCTTGACCACGATCGCGGAAGTATTCACCCATTGCACAACCAGCATATGGCGCTAAGTATTGTAACGCAGCTGATTCAGACGCTGATGCCACAACCACAATTGTGTTTTTAAGTGCACCATGCTCTTCAAGTTTACGTACAACATTGGCAATAGTTGATTGTTTTTGACCAATGGCAACATAAATACATTTTACACCTGAGTCGCGTTGGTTGATGATTGCATCGACAGCAAGTGCTGTTTTACCTGTTTGACGGTCACCGATGATAAGTTCACGTTGACCTCGTCCAATTGGAATCATTGAGTCAACGGCTTTATAACCAGTTTGTAATGCTTGGTCAACGGATTTACGATCGATAACACCAGGTGCAACTACTTCTACTGGTGAAAAACCGTCATGTTGAAGTGAACCTTTACCATCAATTGGTTCACCTAGTGTGTTAATAACGCGGCCTAATAAACCTTCACCAACTGGTACTTGTAAAATACGGCCAGTACATTGTACTTTCATACCTTCAGACAAGTCTTCGTATGGCCCCATGACTACCGCACCGACGGAGTCTCTTTCAAGGTTTAATGCCATTGCATATCGACCACCTGGTAATGCAATCATTTCGCCTTGCATTACATCAGTTAATCCGTGGATTCGAAGGATACCATCACTTACAGATATGATAGTTCCTTCATTGTGAGCATCACTCACAATATTGAACAGAGCTATCCGCTCTTTAATTAGTTCACTTATTTCAGTTGAATTTAGCTGCATTATCAGTCCCCTTAAGACTGTAGAGCGTTATTTAAACGATTTAAACGCCCTCTGATACTACTATCAATAACCATATCGCCCGTACGAATAATAAAACCAGAAATGAGCGATTTATCTATATGACATTTTAGTTTTACTTTTCGTGATAAACGTTTTTCGACAGCGACAGAAATTTTATTAAGTTGCTCATTAGTTAGTTCACTGGCAGAAATTACATCAACATCTGCTTGTGATTCTCTATCTAAACAATATTGTTCAAACAAGGTTAACACTTCAGGAAGAAGTGATAATCGTTTGTTTTCAGCCATAATCTTAATAAAATTAGTACTAAACTCATCTAACACATCTTTACAGATGTTGATGAGTAAATTAGCCACCGAATCAGTTTTCATATCAGATGTTAAGACACTTCTTATTTGAGTATCTTTACTCACTTCAGATGTTAGCACTAACATTTTATGCCATGATTCGATGCTGTTATTTTCTACCGCAAATTCGAAAGCGGCTTTAGCATAAGGGCGAGCAATCGTAATTAAGTCAGCCATTGCTCTATTCTCCTTATAGTTCAGCTACGAGTTTATCAATGATGTCGCTATTTGCGGCTTCATTAACAGAACGTTCAATAATTTTTTCTGCACCAGCAATAGCGAGTGTAGCGACTTGCTGTTTAAGCTCTTCTCTTGCTCGTTTGCGTTCAGCTTCTACTTCGGCAAGCCCTTGAGCAACAATTCGTTCTTTTTCGCGAGAAGCTTCTTGCTTTGCTTCTTCAAGAATGATTGCTTTGCGTTTATTCGCTTGCTCAATAATTGCATTAGCCTCAACCTTAGCCTGTTGCATTATGTCAGATGTATTTGCTTTGGCTAATTCCAAATCTTTTTTTGCTGTTTCTGCTGAAGCAAGTCCTTCGGCTATCTCTTTTTGGCGTTTTTCAATCGCGCCAATAACAGGAGGCCAAACAAACTTCATACAGAACCAAACAAACAATACAAATGTAATTGCTTGGCCGAGGAGAGTTGCGTTCATATTCATGACACGATTCCTCTTAAATTTTTATTAACCTGCAACAGCAAAGATAACGTAAAGTGCAATACCTACACAGATCATTGGGATTGCATCAACTAGACCCATAACGATAAAGAATTGAGTACGCAACATAGGCATTAATTCTGGTTGACGCGCAGCACCTTCTAAAAACTTGCCACCTAATAAGCCAATACCAACTGCACCACCAATTGCAGCTAATCCCATCATAATGCCTGCGGCTACAAATAACATTTCCATTATATACTCCAGTTTATTAACAAAAAAATAGTAAAATTAATGATCTTCCGTTGCCGATGCCATAGTTAAATAGACGATCGTCAACACCATAAAAATAAAAGCTTGTAACGTAATAATTAAAATATGAAAAATGGCCCATGGTAATGATAATGCCCATTGTGACCACCAAGGTAATAATGCAGCAATAAGGATGAAGATAAGTTCACCTGCATACATATTACCGAAAAGTCGAAGTCCTAAAGAAACTGGTTTAGCTAAAAGACTAACCAGCTCAAGCACTAAATTGATTGGTGCAAATGCCCAGTGATTAAAAGGATGTAAAGTATATTCTTTAACAAATCCTGAAATCCCTTTGTATTTAATTGAATAAATTATAATGAGTGCAAATACCCCTAAAGACATTGACATAGTAATGCTAACATCTGCCGTTGGTACTACTCTTAAGTGTGATAAGCCTAAATATTGGCCTGCATAAGGTAGAAAATCAACAGGGATAAGATCCATTAAATTCATCAAGAAAACCCAAATAAATACCGTTAATGCTAACGGCGCAATGAGCTTATTTTGACCAGTAAACATGTCTTTGACTGTATTATTGACAAATTCAAAGATCATCTCGACTGCACATTGTAATTTACTTGGTACTCCACTGGTTGCTTTTTGGGCAACACGATAAAATACCCATAGAAAGATAACACCAAGCAGAATCGAAAAGAACAATGAGTCAAGATTTAAGGTCCAAAAACCAGAACCTACTTGCAAGTTCTCAAGATGGTGCTTGATATAAGCTTGTGGTGAAGCTGGAGAGGAAACAGACATATAACCCTCTTAACCTATTCCTAAAAATAAAACATTGCTTATAGCCTTGTTTAAAAAGGTATAAGCAATCGCTGCAATAAGAAGTTACTATTTTAAACCTAATTGCCTATATTAAGTCAACCTTTGATTAACTAAATTAAGAATTTAGACACTTTTTACTAAATTTATGTAAATATTTACAACTTCAATTATCATTTTACCCCTAATATTGCATAGTTAATAGTTTAATTAATGGGTATAAATGACGCTATTTTTAGGCTTTAACCGCTATAGCAATAGCCTCAGCCAAATTTTGCACTTCTGTTTCGTTATTTCCTTCCACCATTACGCGAATAAGCGGTTCTGTCCCTGATTTACGGATCAACACTCGTCCATTACTACCAAGTTGTTTTTCTGCTTGCGCTATTGCTGATTTTACCTGAGCGCTATTTAATGGATCATTTTCACCTGAAAACCGAACATTAATTAATACTTGTGGCAGCATTGTCATACCACTGCATAAATCAGCTAACGACATATCATTACGAACCATTGCGGCTAATACCTGTAAGCCAGCTATGATGCCATCACCAGTTGTGGTTTTATCTAATAATAAAACATGCCCCGAATTTTCAGCTCCTAGGCGCCAGTTCTTCTCAACTAACTTTTCAAGCACATAACGGTCACCAACTTTAGCTCGATCAAAAGGAATACCCAGATTTTTAAGTGCTATCTCAAGCCCCATATTGCTCATTAATGTACCAACAACACCACCTTTTAATTGACCTTGCCTTAATGCTTCACGGGCAATGATATAGATAATTAAATCGCCATCAATTTTTTGACCGTTATGATCAACCATAATAATACGATCGCCATCGCCATCTAAGGCAAAACCTAAATTGGCTTTTTCATCAATAACACGTTTAGCAAGTGCTTTAACATCTGTTGCGCCACAGTTTTCGTTGATGTTAACACCATCGGGATCACAGCCAATTTTAATTACTTGTGCGCCAAGTTCTCGTAATACTTTTGGCGCTATGTGATAGGTGGCGCCATTAGCGCAATCAACAACAATTTTAAGTCCTGCTAAACTTAAATTATGATCAAATGTGCTTTTACAAAATTCGATATAACGCCCAGCGGCATCAGTGATACGGCTTGCTCGTCCAAGTTGTTTGGATTCAACGCAATCGATCTCTTTTTCAAGTTCTGCTTCAATTTCTAATTCGATGGCATCATCAAGTTTTTTTCCTTCGGTTGAAAAAAATTTAATACCATTATCATAAAAAGGATTGTGTGAAGCAGAAATAACAACGCCCGCATCAGCACGAAAGGTGCGGGTTAAATAAGCAATAGCAGGGGTTGGCATTGGTCCAGTAAAGGCAGCAGCAACACCTGCCGAGGCAAACCCTGCTTCTAAGGCTGATTCAAGCATATAACCTGAAATACGAGTATCTTTACCGATTAATACTTTTTTAACGCCATCTTTGGCTAGTACACGACCTGCTGCCCAACCTAATTTAAGTGCAAAATCTGGTGTGATAGGATACTGTCCAACTTTCCCTCTAATCCCATCTGTACCAAAATATTTTCGATTAGACATTCTATTTCCTCATACTAACATTTGTTATTTTTAACCACTTTGTTAAACAGTAATGCTTTGTTCTAAAACTATATAACACTGTTTTTTGATAAAAAGTATATTTTTAACTTGTAAAAAACTTTCAGGAAAATATACCGTTTAATATAAAGTTACGCTCGATTATCATTAGCAAATTTTAATAACCCTTGGCTCTCTTTGATAAAGCGCTCGGCATAACTGCCAAACCACTGGGTAACTTCATTAAAGTTTTTTATAAACTTAGTTTTGTCTCGTTGTTCAATTAAATTTACCATTTCCCCAAAACATTTATAATAACGCTTGATTAATTCAATGTTATCATCAGATGCCATGATAATATCAGCATAAAGTTCGGGATCTTGCGCAAACAGGCGTCCAACCATCATCAGTTCAAGCCGATAGATAGGTGATGATAATGCAATGAGTTGTTCCAAATCCGCTTGTTCACGTTGTAAATTAACACCATATGAAAAAGAGGTAAAATGGCGTAATGCTTGAATGAATGACATACATTTATCATGCTCTTTGGCATCAATCGCACATAAATTGGCGCCCCATATCCGCATTTGCTCAATTAACCATTGATATTTCGCTTGCTCACGTCCATCACAATAAACAATAACTTGTTTAGCCAAATTTGGCACATCAGGACCAAACATTGGGTGCAAACCAACAACAGGTCCTTGATGCTTATCAAGCATTGCTTGGATAGGCTTGGCTTTTATGGATGTAAAATCCGTTAAAATACAATCTTTGGGTAATGATGGTAATTGTTTAATGATGTCACAAGTTTTATTGATCGGCACGGTTACAATAACTGCAATTGCATCGGCAACCACTTCGGCTGCTTGATGCATCGTTTTTGAACCCAATGTTTTAACCTGATAGCCCGATAGCGTAAATAACCGAGCAAATAACCGACCCATTTGTCCATTACCGCCAACAATCACGATGGAACCTTGGCCCGTATAGACTTTTTTAAAGCCCTTGTCGTTTTCTCTAATATAAGATTCACGCATTAAACGGCGTAAAATATCTCCAATTAAAGCAGGAGAAACACCTTGCTCTTCAGCCTCTTGCCGTCTTTTAGCTAGCATAGCGGCTTCACGTTTAGGATCATAAATTGGAATGCCATGTTTGCTTTTTACTTCGCCAACTTCGGCAACTAACGCTAATCGCTTTGTAATTAAAGATAAAATAGATTGATCAACTTCATCGATTTTATCGCGTAAGGCAAGTAGTTCCGTAGACATATTGGGTAGTTCCTTATTATCACAAAGAGTTGCTTTTTCTGTAATAGCTTAACAGTATAACGTATTTTTGGTACGATGCGTATTTAGAACATCAAATACAAGACAATAAATCAACATGAATGTTATCTCATTTAATATTAACAGCCTTCGAGCTCGAATTCACCAATTAGCAGCTATTATTGATAAATATCAGCCAGATGTAATTGGTTTACAAGAAACGAAAGTTCATAATGATCAGTTTCCTATTGCTGAGCTAGAACCATTTGGTTATTACCTAAACTATCACGGGCAAAAAGGACATTACGGAGTTGCTTTACTAACAAAGCAAAAACCGCTGTCGGTGCAATGTGGTTTTCCAACTGATGGGGATGAAGCACAATGCCGTTTAATTATGGCTCAATTACCTACTAATAAAGGCAATTTAACCATAATTAATGGCTATTTTCCGCAAGGTGAAAGTTTACATCATGAAAGTAAATACCCTGCTAAACGTAAGTTTTATCAAGATTTGATTTATCATTTACAAAAGCATCAATTAAATAATCAATTAACTTTAATTATGGGTGATATGAACATCAGCCCGACTGATTTAGATATTGGTATTTCAGAAGAAAGCCGTAAACGTTGGCTTCGTACGGGTAAATGTTCATTTTTACCGCAAGAGCGTGAATGGATGAACAATTTAATGTCACTTGGCTTTATAGATACTTATCGTAACGAACATCCAACAAAGCAAGAATATTCATGGTTTGATTACCGCTCAAAAGGGTTTGAAACAGACACAGGACTTAGGATTGATCTAATTTTAGCTAGCCAAAAATTGCTAGCACATTGTCAACAAACAGGGATTGATTATGCTATTCGGGCAATGGACAAACCCTCAGACCATGCGCCAATTTGGGCTAAATTTGATTTAATATAAATTTGTATCATCGTAATAAAGGATCATCACATGCAAAACAGCTCGGTTTTATCGGTCAAAGATCTTAATCAAATCGTTAAAGATTTACTGTCTGATGCAATTGGGCAGGTCTGGTTAGTGGGCGAAGTTTCTAATTTTTCGCGTCCCTCATCGGGTCATTGGTATTTTTCGTTAAAAGACGATAGCGCACAAGTTCGTTGCGCGATGTTTCGCAACAGTAATTTTCGGGCAGGTTTCACGCCACAAAATGGGCAACAGGTTTTAGTTAGAGCAACAGTAACCTTGTACGAAGCTCGTGGTGAATATCAACTGGTTATTGATAAAATTCAGCCTGCAGGTGCAGGACTATTACAACAAAAATTTGAACAGTTAAAGAAACAGCTTTCAGATGAAGGAATATTTGATGCCATTTATAAAAAGCCACTTCCTGAAAATATCCGCACCGTGGGGATTATTACATCGTCGACAGGCGCAGCGTTGCATGATATTTGCCAGATATTAAAACGTCGTGATCCAAGTTTGCATGTGGTTATCTACCCAACGCAAGTACAAGGTATTGAAGCGGCCGAACAAATTGCCAAAATGATTCAAATCGCCAACATTCGTAAAGAGTGTGATGTCTTAATTGTTGGACGGGGTGGCGGATCGATTGAAGATTTATGGTCATTTAACGAAGAAATCGTTGCAAGGGCTATATTTGCAAGTCAATTACCGATTGTCAGTGCCGTTGGGCATGAAATTGATTTTACCATTGCTGATTTTGTTGCTGATGTTAGAGCGGCAACACCATCGGCTGCTGCCGAACTAGTTAGCCAAGATAGCCTAGCGCAAGTTAAGCGCTTGCAAGTTCAACAGCAGCATTTATCCATGGCAATGGATTATTATTTAATGCAATGCCGAGAAAAGCTCAATAAATGGCGACACCAATTACAGACTCAACATCCACAAACAAAGCTAGAAAAACAATTAAATCAACTTTTAGCTTATCGCCATTCATTATCTGAAAATATTCAGCAATATTTTCTCAGACTATCAAATCGCCATAATTCACTCGATAAAAGACTATTACGAGTATCTCCACAAAATAATATTACCTATTTAGGGCAACTTACTTGGCAAAAACAGCAACAATTAATTAATTTAATTAAACAAAAGTTAATAAAATCACAACATCAATTTGTTTTACAAACCTCTCAACTTAACAACGTTAGTCCGTTAGCTACTCTTGAACGAGGTTATTCTGTTACGACAAATCAAAATAACACAGTGGTTCGCTTTCCTGAACAAGTAGCTGTTGGTGAATTAATTATTACAAAGCTAAAAAAAGGCAGTATTGTTAGTCAAATTACTAAAATCGATAAGTAGTTTATAAATCGTTTATTACTAAGTGTTTAGCTGATTTTTGCAATTCCAGTGATCATTAGTATATAATCTAAACAATGTGAAATTATTATGTTATTCAGTGAGTTTATGCATTATCCAATCGGTATTGATTTAGGTACGACAAACAGTTTAATTTGTATTTGGCAAGATGGCAAACCAGTTCTTATTCCTAATTCAATTGGTGAAGTTGTTACACCATCTGCAGTAAGTGTTGATGAAGACGATTCTATTTTAGTTGGACACGCAGCGTTGTCTCGTTTAACTACACATCCCAATCGTAGTGCAGCGGCTTTTAAACGTTTTTTAGGCTCAAATAAAGTGTTTGAATTAGGAGACAAAAAGTTTACACCGACTGAACTTTCAGCCATGGTTTTAAAATCACTTAAAGCTGATGCCGAAGCGTTTTTAAAACAAGAAATTCGTGATGTGGTTATTTCGGTTCCTGCTTATTTTAATGATGAACAGCGCAAGCAAACTAGGTTCGCAGCTGAGTTAGCAGGATTAAATGCAGTGCGTTTAATTAATGAACCAACCGCCGCTGCCATGGCATATGGATTACACGAAGAACAATCGGGCAATACATTAGTATTTGATTTAGGTGGTGGCACATTTGATGTGACTGTACTTGAATATGCCATGCCGATTATTGAAGTGCACGCTTCTGCTGGTGATAACTATTTAGGTGGTGAAGATTTTACCCAAGAGCTTGTTAAAGCTTGCTTAAGTGAATGGAACCTTAAAAAGCAAGATATTCCGACCGATGATTATGCTCGCTTATTAGATTTAGCCGAACAACTAAAATGTCAATTAAATGGTGAACAATCACACACCTTAACTTGGGTTTGGCAAGATAAGCAGTGGCAATTTTCCTTAAACGAAAGCCGAGCAAAAATGTTATGGTTACCACTTCTTAATCGCCTACGAGCACCAATTGAACAGGCATTAAGTGATGCACGCTTAAAGCCTAATCAGCTTGAACATATTGTATTAGTGGGTGGATCATCACAATTGGGTGTGGTACGTGAGCTAGTGACCAAATTATTTGGTAAATTACCGTATCGCCATATCAATCCGACAACGATTGTTGCACAAGGAGCCGCAGTTCAAGCGGCTTGTCGATTGCGAAATGCCGATGTTGAAGAAGTCATTTTAACTGATGTGTGCCCTTATACGCTAGGGATTGAAAGTTGTTCAAATAATGTCAGTGGGTTATTTTCCCCCATTATTGAACGTAATACCATTGTACCGACATCAAAAGTAAAAACATTTTACACAACGCACCCTCAGCAAAAAGTGATATGTATTTCGGTTTATCAAGGTGAAAATCCACGCGTTGAAAATAATGTTTTAATTGATGAGTTTGAAGTGCCCCTAACGCCAATGGAAAGAACACAAGGAATTGATGTCCGCTTTAGCTATGATCTAAATGGCTTATTAGAAGTAGACGTTGTTTTGCTTGAAACAGGTAAACAACATGGCAAAGTTATTGATCATAGTCCAATTGGATTAACAGATAAACAAAAACAAGAAAGTCATGATCGCTTGAAAGCACTTAAAATTCACCCTCGCGACGAAATGTCGAATCGTACTTTATTGGCAAGGCTAGAACGTGCATGGGCACAATCATTGGGTGATGAACGACTATTAATTGGATCATATATCGAAGTTTTTATGGAAGCATTAAATAGACAAAATCCTGAAGAAATTAACGAAATTCGTTGTGAAATTGAATCTAATCTACAAGATCTGAATAGATAACCAATAAAATTTAAAAAATATAAAAAGCCCTCTTTTTAGAGATAAAAAACAGGGCTTTATTTTGTTTACTTTTCCTTTTCTTTGGTTGTTTCTTCTACCGGTGGTCCAAAACGGTTAGTGTATTTGACACCAGAAACCCAAAATGGCGCAAAAAAGAAGATAGAAGCCAATATTTCGGCCACAAAACCGATGATCGGTTCACCTTTATCGATATCATTAAAACGTCGTTTTAAAGCAAAAACCATATTGGTTACAGCAATAGAATAACAAATCATAGAAAAAGTAGGACTATTCAATTCAAAATTGTTGTTAAATACGGTCATCAATCCTAACACAATGAAGCTACAACATAATTGTATAATAAAACCTTTTATATTAGTTCGCCCTTTCCAACGCCAAAACTGCCACCATTTATTTTTAGGTAATGGCTGTGATTCCAGTATTTGTCGATTTTCACGATGTTTTGCTATAAGCAATGCCGCACAAAGCCGTAAGACTAAATCATTGTCACTGTTGTTTTTAAACTTGTCTAACATTTCAAGTTCATCGTTATCACATATACCGTAATAGTTAGACAAACGTTCAGCAAGCATTATTATTTTATCAATTTGTTTGATATAATTGTATTTTTTTTGGCTATTAGAAGATGGTATAATCCAACTATCTTGCAGATCTTTGGCTATTTCTATTAACTCTTTATTATCACCAGTAATATCTTGTAACATTGTATCTAATTTATTTTTTTGCTCAGGTTTATTTAATACAATTATGTATAACAACATTAAATAAATTGGATTTTTATTTGCCAGTTTTTGTGCCCATGTATACTCCATTTTTTGCGCAATATCGTCAAAATCAATAAGGTGAGGCGCATCAATAAACCATTCAATCGAATTTGGATAATTATTTAAAACACTATTAATTAGTCCACTATCATTATTAATTAGGTTATATAGCTCAGTATCATTTTGCCAATTACCATGCTTAAATATCTCTATTAATGGTTTAAATGGGTTATTTTCATCAATAATAAAAGTATTATTTTCTTGTCGAAGAAATTTTGCTGTTTCTACTGGTTTACAAGTAATTGCAATTACTAATAAATAACAACGATACCATTGCCAATAAGCTTCTTTATTATTAGCAATAACCGAAGGATCTGGAGATTTTGGTAGTTGATAATAATCATTAAATTTTAAGAACGTAATCCAGTCAAACATTTCCATATTTGCATAAGAAAGACTTTGATATAAATGTAATTTAGCAATATCAGGAATATCTCTGAATCTATCTAGCCATAAACGGGCATATAAAACTAGCTTGCCATTCTCTTCGGGATCAAATTGAGGTGGAAGTTGCGCATTTTCATTATTATCAAATAACCATGCTTTAAATTCTTGCACGGGTGAAAGTTCTGCAAGCCATGCAAGATGTTGTCGTGCTTGGCGTTGCAAATGTTGCAAAATAAATTGTTCAAATGGATCATCGCTGTGATCGTCTAAAATTTCTTGTAATAATACTTCATTACCGTGGCGCAACATAATGGCATGTCGGTATAAACGATATAATCGATTATTGCCGTCATCGAGTAACAATATTGATAAGACTTGTTTATAACTCCAGCTTATATTCAAGGCCCAGTTAACAAAGTCGACAATTTCTTTTGGATACTCATCGATATTCTCTAATGCGGCTAATCGTGCTGTTGTGGTTGCTGTGATTTGCGGAATAGTATGCAAATAGTTTTCTGTTTTATCGGTAGCGACACAATAACTATTATTTAGCGCCATAACTAATAATGGAAAGTAATTTTTTTCAAAATAAGTACACCACCCCGCTATCCAGCTTTCTGCTTTTTGTTGATAATGGCCTGAATAATACAACTCTAACCAAGCTTGTAAGGCATTTTGTTTGTCTTCGAGCAAAGTATATTGGATAGCGGCAATATATTTCCACTCGATAATAATATCTTCGTCTTCATCGCCTTCGGCAATACATTTTAAAGCATAATCTAAAATAGATTGATTCTTTAAGCTCGCAGTACTATGCCAATGAGCAAATTCGAGCATAAATTTCTTATCATCAGGAAGATAAATAACGGTATCTTGAGCTAAAAATGCATAAACATTTTCCGCTCTACGCTCCCAAAATAACCATTTGGCATTATATATATAATCGATAGTTGCATTTTGTAGTGTTTTATTGGTTGTTGGCAAGCATGTGTAATCAAATAAATCACCGCGATCAATGTGATTTAAATAATTATCATATATTTCATATTCATCAGTGAATTGTGTCATGAGTTGCTGACGCCAGCGTAAATTATCGGCTAAAATTTTGACACATGACTCCGATATATTTGTTGTTTCGTAACTTAATTCTAATAGTCGCCATTTGACTGAATCAATAACCGCCATTGGATAGTCATAGAATGAACCGATAAATTTTTGCCATTCATCAATGTTATAGCATCGCATTGGATCGGTTAACAGTGCTTGATAAGCCTCGCAAATTTCATTTGCTTTGATTTGTTCTTCTGTTAGTTGTGGCGCTGCTTGTACTGAATTCTCTGTCATTTCATCAACAGCTATTTCGGGCGATTTAGCATAATTCATTGCCGATTCATACGCTTCACGCAGTGCTTTAAAACCATCGGGATCCGTTTCAGGATGATATAAAGGTAACTTTACACGATATGCTTGACGAATAACCGTGGTGTCAGTTGTTTTTTCGATGCCTAATAATTGCCAAAAATTTGTACTCATGACCAATCATACTCCGCTAATGATTCTGGTTTTTCTAGTTCGTCGATATCAATATACCAAGGCAATCGATTACAAGGCGAATCCTCGTCGTTAATTAATATTTTCATGGTATGTGTTTGTGATGCTCGGGTTAATTCACAGCGTAATGCTTCAAGATCTTCTTTATTGTTGAGTGTTTCCCAATATTGAAATCCAATCGACCAACCAGCAAAGTAGTGGTGCCAAGAGCTATAAAAATACTGGGAACGCTCGGCAATTCTTGAAAAAATCCATAGTGCTTCTTCTTCGCTAATATATTTATTAGTCGTGCCATTGCGTAGCAAATATCCCATACGGGCATAATCCCAACTACGAATGCCACCATAGCCGCATACACAAAAAGTTTGTTCAACAAACGTCAGTAATACTTTTTGGTAATCATCTTGTGCTTGGTAATAATCACGCCATTGTGATTCAGAAAATCGAGAGTACATTGCATAATATCGAGATAACATTGGCGCATGGCCATCATCAACCATATCAAACACACAGTTTAGTAGTTTTTGTCGAGAATCTATTCCCCAATCATCCTCCATATCAACAAATGTTCTGTCAGGATAAAAAGATGGTGAAGTATAACTTGCACCATATCTCTTATTTAAAGCAACCATTGGCGCAGATAACCCATATAGCCAATCGACACAATCTTGATTCATATTTGTATTCCAATCATTTAATTTATTTTATTTATTATCAAAAGATAGCAGATTTTTATTCAAATAAAAATTGAAATTCGAGTAAAAGTTATGATGATGTTACGTTTAATGAAATGTTAAATATTTTACATCTAGCATAAATTATAAAATTATTTTGCAAATCAACTTCTACAAGGCATAATAAAGCCAAATATATTGGAATTTGATTATTACAGGGTAATAAGTCATAAGGAGTTATAATGAAAAAGATCGCCTTAATGGTAATGTTAATTTCTTGTACATTAATATTACAAGGCTGCGTTGCTGCCGTTATAGGGGTTGGTGCAGGGGCTACGGCAAAAGTTGCCACAGATCCTCGTACTGCGGGTACTCAAGTTGATGATACAACACTTAGTTCACGCATGAGTATGAAAATTAAAAATAATGGGCCACTCTTTATTGGATCGCGCATTATTACAAGTAGTTATAATGGCAATATTCTTTTAACTGGGCAAGCAAATAACGAACAAGCTGAAAAAGCTCAAAGCCTTGCTTATCAAGTTGAAGGAGTGAAAAAAGTCTATAACCAAATTCGTATCGGAGAGCCTGTTGGTGCTGGGACAATTACTAATGATGCTTGGATAACCACTCAAGTTAAATCTCAACTAATTTTAGATTCGCAAACCAAAGCACGCAATATTAAAGTTGTTACTGAAAATAGTGAAGTATTTTTAATTGGTATTGTCACATCACAAGAAGGTAAAACAGCAGCAGAGCTGGCAAGTAAAGTTCAGGGTGTGAAGAAAGTTGTCACCCTATTTACTGATATTAACCAATCACAAAAAAGAGACTAAAAATAGGGGGCCAATTAGCCTCCCCTGATTGATGACAAAGAACTCGCTTTTTGGCGAGTTCTTTGATCTAATAGAGAGGAGTTCATTATTAAAAGGAATTCTTCTATGCTAAAAAAACCAACTCTAGCGACACCAGAAAAATAGAGCAAATCTCGTTAGATGCGCTTAATCAAGCCATCAACGAAGAAAGAGAATTAAATGGAAAAAAGCTTTAAAGCCATCGACGGTAGAGAAATATAAGGATGTCAAAGTCAGTACAACCGATCCGGACAGTGGCTTTATGCATCGGGAAGGTAAGCCTAAAGGGTTCTTCTACTTAGATCACCGAACGGTTGATGGCAAACATAATTTAATTACAGATACCCATGCTACTACAATTTAGGGGAAGAGCACAGGTTTAAATGCAGTGTTTATTGGCCGCAACGGCTCAAAATATCAAGAAAATAGCGATAAAGCTATTTTTGTTACATTTCTTTAGGCTATTTTTTAATTATTTAATAAAATCCAAATTAAAAATTCCATCCACAATATAATAACTTAGAAATCATGCAATTGTTCTTAATAAACAATAAAATGCTCGTTTTTGATACAGAATAATGTTAATTTATTTGCTATATTTCAATCAATTTAATTAGTTATTATCATGGATATGATTCATTCTTCTGATCTAAAAACGATCATACATTCCAAGCGTGCCAATATTTATTATTTAGAGCATTGCCGTGTTTTGGTTAATGGCGGGCGAGTCGAATATGTCACTGAGCAAGGTCAACAATCGTTATATTGGAATATCCCAATAGCTAATACTACCTGTATTTTATTAGGCACGGGAACATCATTAACGCAAGCGGCAGTGCGAGAGCTTTCACGGGCAGGTGTCATGATTGGCTTTTGTGGTGGAGGCGGAACGCCTCTATTTTCATCAACCGAATCTGAATTCGCTTGTCAATTTTTTTCGCCACAAAGTGAATATCGCCCGACAGAATATCTACAAAGCTGGTGTCAATTTTGGTTTGATGATGAACGTCGATTACAAGCAGCTAAATTATTGCAACAAACACGGCTTAATATTATTAGTGAGTGTTGGCCGCAATTTGATTGGGATATTGATAAAACGCAGTTGGCGCATATTCTTACTGATGCAACAGAACAATTTACCGATGTTGATAATAGCCAAGCACTTTTAGCCGCAGAAGGGCGAATTAGCAAACGTCTTTATAGCATGGCAAATCAATTAACCTTACAAGATGACAAATTTAAACGAGAACAAGGCACACGAGGCAAGCGTCATGATCCCGCTAATCAATTTTTAGATCATGGTAACTATTTAGCTTATGGACTCGGCGCAACGGCTTGTTGGGTGTTAGGTCTCCCTCATGGACTTGCTATTTTACACGGAAAAACTCGCCGGGGTGGATTAGTTTTTGATGCGGCAGATATTATTAAAGATGGCATTGTATTACCTCAGGCCTTTTTATCAGCCAAACAAGGCGATAGTGAAAAAGAATTTCGTATGGCATGTATTGCGCAATTTGCTCAATCAGGTGCACTTGATAGGATTATTGATACTTTAAAACAGATAGCAGATCAAATATGAATATTTTACTTGTTAGTCAATGCAAAAAAAATGCCTTAACCGAAACAAGGCGGATTATCGATCAGTTCGCTGAGCGCTGCGGTGAACGAACATGGCAAAGCCCAATGACCGAAGCAGGGTTACAAACGCTCTATAAATTATTACGCAAAACTGCACGAAAAAATACTGCTGTTGCATGTTATTGGACACATGGTAAAAATTTAACTGATCTTTTGTGGATTGTGGGCGATCGCAGTCAGTTTAATCAAGAGGGACGAGTCCCAACTAATCGTACTAAACGTAATATTTTACGCAGTGACAGCGAAAATTGTTGGCAATATGCAACCACCATTCAATTAATTACAACCATAGCGGCACTACTTCATGATTTAGGTAAAGCAACGATTGGTTTTCAATCTAAATTACGAGCAGAAACGGCTGTGGCGGCTGATCCTTACCGACATGAATGGATTTCGTTACAATTATTTTTATTAATGATTCAAGACTGCACCACGAACGAAGCCTTATTTGATCGATTAGCGAATTTTACTGAATATCGACAACAGAATCCTAATTGGTACAAACAGCTCACCCAAGTCGAAAAAAATGATCTTACTCAACTACCTTTATTGGCACAATGGATTGCGTGGCTCATTGTGTCGCATCATCGAATGCCGTTTTTACCGGATTCATTAACGGGTGATATTAAAAATTTACAGAAAATAGATTTTGATATATCTGGTTTAACTATCCGAAGTTTTTATAAAACATTTAAGGCAATTGATAAATGGGTTAAAAATAGTCATAGTCAACATACTTCACCCGATGATTTTTGGCAGCTTAAGAGCGATATTACCTTAAGCCAGCTTTGGCTGAAAAAACTAAGCCGTTATGCAACCAAAGCCCTAAATCATGTTCCCTTAATGCAATTGTCTAATATTGACGCGTTTTTATTGCATATTTCACGTTTAAGCTTAATGGTGGCTGATCATAACTACTCAAGTTTATCTTTATCAAATGACGAGGCAAAAAAAAATAGGGCAATACTGATTGCCAACACAAATTACCAAAAAGAAGCCAAACAGTGTTTGGATGATCATTTGGTCGGTGTTGCTAATTTTTCAGCCCGTTTTGCTCGTTTATTACCTAAAATAACCACGGAATTACCTGCAATCAATCAACATAAACCTTTTACCAAACGAACAACTATAAAACGATTTCAATGGCAAAATCATGCTTTTGATTTAGCAAAAAGTTATCAAAATGTCTCCGATGAATGTGGCTTTTTTGGTGTTAATATGGCATCGACTGGCTGTGGTAAAACCTTAGCCAATGGGCGGATTATGTATGCGCTTTCAAATCCAAAACGGGGCGTGCGTTTTACCATTGCATTGGGATTACGTGTTTTAACGTTGCAAACAGGTAAAGCATTAAGAGAAAGATTACACTTAAGTGATGAACATCTGGCGATTTTAGTGGGTGGGCGAGCCACAAAAACCTTGTTTGAACTGAGTAATGAAAACATTGAACAAAACGATTCAGAAAACCAAGGTAGTGAATCTATCGAATCGTTACTTGATGAATATCTTGATGTAGCAGAAAGTGGTATTGCGGATTGTGAATTAGGGACAATTATCGAAGACAGTAAAGCACGGCAATTACTTTATGCGCCCATTGTGACATGCACTATTGACCATATTATTCAAGCTAGCGAATGTACCCGAGGCGGTAAATATATTGCACCCACGTTAAGATTGTTAACCTCAGATCTGATTTTAGATGAGCCGGATGATTTTGATCAACACGACTTGCCAGCGCTAGCGCGTTTAGTGCATTTAGCTGGATTGTTTGGGAGCAAAGTACTGCTGTCATCGGCGACCTTAACGCCAGATTTAATTGCCGGATTATTTGATGCTTACCAAGCAGGACGAAAAATTTGGAATCAAAATAACCAATATGCCGATAATACCATTGTATGTGGTTGGTTTGATGAATATGAACAGTCGATATCACAAATTGCTGATACTAAAACGTTTCGAGATCACCATCAACAATTTGTAGCAATGCGCATTCATCAATTAGCACAAAGCGCAATCCGTCGTCAAGGGCATATTTTAGATCTACTAAATTACCAAGAAAATAAAACAGAAAACCAAAAAATTAATTATGGTGTGCTAGCTAAACAATTATTAGATCAAGCTTATCAATTTCACCAAGATCATCATCAAATTGATAAAACATCACAAAAAAAGGTAAGTATCGGTTTAATGCGTTTTGCCCATACAGAAGATGTTATTTCACTTACCGAACAAATTTATGCACAAAAGAAGTTACCTAGTGATACTGCTTTTCATATCGTGGTTTATCATGCTCGACAACTGCTGTTATTGCGTAGCCAGTTAGAAGAAAAACTTGATAGAATTTTAAATCGCAGTGATGAACAGGCACTATTTAACCAACCTGAAATTTGTCAAGCTATAAAAGGTAGCAAGAAAGAAAATCATATCTTTATTGTGATTGGCACACCAGTCACCGAAGTCGGGCGTGATCACGATTATGATTGGGCGATTGTCGAACCATCATCCATGCGCTCTATTATTCAGTTAGTAGGGCGAGTATGGCGTCACCGACCACAAAAAATTGCACAAAAGGCCAATGTGGCCATATTAGGCTCGAATTTAAAAGCGATTGAATCTAATTATCGTACGGATAAAGCCTGTTTTACTAAACCAGGTTTTGAAGAAAAGCCATTATTCTTGCTGAAAACCCATAAAACAAATGAACTAATTCCAGCTTATCAGTTAGTTAATATAGATGCGGTTCCACGTATTAAGTCTTGCCCTGAAGATGGGCTAACGCTAGCTGAATTAGAACATAAGGTCATGGCAGATCTCTTTGCGATTAATGCCCGTAAAAGTAATTATGTCACCAGCTATTGGCAACAAGGCTTAGCCCATCACCATTGTGTGCATTTACAGGCGATTTCGCCATTTAGAGGGAATGATAAGACACAAGATGAATATATTTGCCAACTCGACGACGATGGCGATTATCAATTTAGCTATGCAGATATCGCATGGCAAACACCAGATGAGTGCTGCGAAGATACACAAAATAGTATAATTGAATATAAAAACTGGTCATTTGCTAATCCTAATATTCAACCTTGGTTGGTTAATAGTGTCGAGCAAGCCATAGCAAAAATAACCGAATATTTCCCAAATAAAACGCCATATCGATTAGCGAATGAATTTTGTAGCGTAAGCTTATATCGTAATAGCAGTTGGTATTTTCATCCTTATTTAGGATTTTATGAAAAGAAAGGATAAAAGAATATTGTTTTTATACTGAAACACATAGTTACCTGAAACTTTTTGACAAAATATCGTCAGGTGAATAATGGTTGCTAGTAAAAGGTAGGGAATTCTTTTATACTGGTTCACACTACTGTATAAGTAGTTTAGAAATATTAAATTCTTTTCAAATATTGATTTATACATTCTACATTCACCGCCGAATAGGCGGTTTTCATTCTTAGTTATTAATTTATGTTTTTTTAAATTTAATTAACCCTATTAAATTCTTTTAAAATTATAAATGTATTGATTTGGCTTTTTCATATAGATATATTACAAAAATGTAATTTTATTTTTTGTAACAGCGCATTACAAAATCGAAGTGTTAAATATAGAGAAAATTCAGATATTCACGCATCTGAAGTATAAACTTTAACAGCGATAAATAACAAAAAGTTATGTAATTATTTATAGTTAGTTATGATTCTGTATAAGCGGTTTAGAAATATTAAATTATTTTTGAACACTAATTTATATAATTCACTTTATAATATATATTCTATTATTAATCAATAAATTATTTATGTTTTGTTGGTTTTGCTACCCCTATTATAATCTATTCAAAATTAAATTTGTTGACTTATCTTTTTTATATAGTTATATTACATAAATGTAATGTTAAGTTACATAACAACGTACTACAAAATTGTAGTATTAAATACAAAAAAACCCCAGATATTGCCGCATCTGAGGTTTAGAATTTTATCAACCGCGCATAATAGGAAGACAAAACTATGTCTAAGAATAAAGTTTTAAAAATTCAATGTCAAATTTTAATTGAAAATATTAAGTTAAAAAAATTCGATATTAATACTTCAGCAGCTAATGATGAAGTAAATATCGAATTTTCTCATCAAATTAATGATTATTCAATTCGAGATCTAATGAAAATTCTAAATATTTCGACGATTAAAGAAGTCAAATATTTAATTAAAAATTTAGAACTAGAACAATCTAAGTATCGCTCTTTAAATTCTCATAAAAAATGGGTTTATAACAACAATGCATTAAATATATTGAAGTTATATTTAAAATATAAAGCAGCATAGCATTAAATCAAAAGGCTTATATATGATGATATAAGCCTTTTTGATTTTGAATTTGCAAAAATATAAGGAGGGTCAATGGATAACATAGCTTGGCAAGATATAAGAAAAGTAATTTTAGATTTTCTGCAAAAACGGCTTGCCAATAATAGTAATTATAAAACTGAAACGTCTAAGCTAGAAAAAGCAAAAGAGTTAGGCGATCAGGTCGCAGTGAATGAAGTTCAGCAAAAATTAGATGAATTAGCCAAGCGATTTGAATTTGAAACGTGGATGGAAGATGCGGCAACAAGAAGAATATTTTGGATTTCTTTATGTCATTTTACTTCGAAAGAGGTACATTCTTCAAGTTCTGGAGATAATATCAATTATTCAACACAAACTAAACCAATTAATAAGCACTACGTATCGTCGGCTACCCCATTAACGCTTTCATTAAATTGTTCGGGAAATGCGGCTGCTCTTGATGTTTTTTCTTTATTAAATCAATCTATTAAAGATGATATAACATTTTTACAATTGATTATTGATGGGCATCCAGGTGTTTTACCCGCCCTTTCAGACGATCAGCAAAAAGCCTCGCTTTATTTAGCTAATTTTAAAAAAGCGATCTTTAATGATTTTGACAAACCTAAAGCCTCGGAATTGAATAAGCAATTATATTGGCCGAATGATGAAGAACCGTATTTGTCAAAGCAAGATAATAATTATCGATTGTTAATTCCATTACATCCTAGCTCATTGTGTAATTACTTATACGAGAAGGTGCAAACACGATTTTCAGAAGAAAATAAATATGCACGAGAATTACGTAAAAAAAAGGATGTTGAGCATCAACCTTATTTTTCTTTCCATGACTTAGCCGTAGTTAAACTGGGAGGAAGTAATCCTCAAGGTGTAAGCCAATTAACCAGTAATCAGGGTGGGCGTTATTTCTTATTACCTTCCATACCTCCTAAATTCAAAAACTCGCCGTTTCCTATGGTAGGCAAACAGCAAGAAACCATTTTTAATCATTCTTTACAAGGTTTTTGTCGATTTGGTTTTAAATTACTGTTTGATATGGTTGAAGCGCCAAAAAATATTGTAGAAGAACGAGATGATCGTAAAGATGCGTTTGCGGTGATTTTATCTTTACTACTTAAGTTTGCTCGCTATATTCAAACTACTCAACCAGCTGGTTGGAGTCGTGATTATTCACTCAATTTTGATGAAAAACTTTGGCTTGATCCACAGCGAGCCCAATTAGAGAATGAAGAGGATTTTAAAAAGCAGTATGAACAAGGTGATTGGCAACAAAGTTTAGAAAAGCGTTTTGCAACTTGGATTCAAAATGCCTTAAAAGAAAAATTTAAAAATTTTAAACAACAATTTGCTGATCCTGAATTTAGCGAATGGCGCCGTGAATTTAATGCAGCGGTAAAAGCAAGTCAACGTAAAAGGGAGGGGATCTTTTAATGGCATCATTACGTTTTTATTTATTATTTGATCATGTCAAAATTCATAATGCCAATGCGATTTCTAGCCCATTAACCTATGGATTCCCAGCTATTTCGGGGTTTTTGGGTGCTATTCATGCTTTAAGTCGTAAAATTGAATCAGAAAATCCTATTTACTTAGATGGCGTGTTAATTGCATGTCATGAATGTGATGTACAAGTTTATCGACCAAACAACTATGCGGATTATACTTTTCGATTAACACGTAATCCATTAGCTAAAAATGGTAGTACTCGTTCAATTATTGAAGAAGGGCGAGTTCATCTAGATGTTTCATTGCTTGTTGAGGTAAAAATTGAAGATCGTGAAACATTAGATGATGCAGATGAACAGCAAGCATTTATCCAACAGATGAAACAAAAACTTTACCAGCAGCGTGTTGCTGGTGGGCAGGTTGTTGATATTGAATCAGTCGCACTATATTCTGCATCAGAATCAAATAAAAACTTAATCAATGCACTATTACCCGCATTTGTTTTAGTTGAAGCACCACAAGATTTGCAAGATATTACTGCTGAATTACAGCAACAAGATCCTAATGCTACAGCGCTTGATGCCCTGATTGAAACAGCGATGTTGCATCATCATCCACAAGAAAAAGATCACTGGCAAACCACATCGGTTAAGCAAGGTCGTGGTTGGCTTGTCCCTTTACATTTGGGCTATCAAGCTATTTCACCGTTATTTTCAGCAGGTAAGGTTGAACATGCACGCAGTAATGAGCATGCCACGCAATTTGTGGAGTGTATTTATGGGCTTGGTAAATGGGTCTTTCCTTTACGCTTGAAAGAGAGTTTATCACAGGCTTTTTGGCGTTATAAATGCAGTGAATTGCAATCTAATGATGCAGAAATTTATATTATCAATCAAGAAACTAATTAAGTAAATTTAGATAATTATAGACTAAGGAATACATTATGAGTAAAGATAAAATGACAACGGCTAGCGTACTTGCTTTTGAACGTAGTTTTGATATTTCAGATGCCATTTTTTCACAGCAAAGTAGTACGGATACCAATAAATTATCCCCTGTTGTAGTTACTGAAAAATCAGTTCGAGGCACTATTTCAAATCGTCTTAAAAATGCAGTAGCAAACGATCCAACCAAATTAGATGCTGAAATACAAAAACCAAATTTACAAACAGTAGATGTCGCTTCGTTAGATGCCGATAAAGATACTTTGATCGTTACATGGAGCTGTAAAGTGTTGCCATTTTTAGGTAAACCATCAGTATGTAATGATATCGAATATCAAAAAGAACTAGAAAAAACAACGCAGGGTTATATTCAAACGCAAGGATTGACAGCACTAGCTAAGCGTTATGCTATTAATATCTTAAGTGGCCGTTGGTTATGGCGTAACCGTATGGCAGCAGAGCAAATTAGCCTTTCGATTACTCGAAAAGATGATAAAAAACCAATGATTGAAGTCAGTGATGTTAAACAATATCAACTAAACTCATTTGATTATGATGATAAATCGGTGAATGATCTTGCTACACTGATTGAAGCAGGATTATGTGGTAAAGAGTTTGTGATTTTTAACGTTGAAGCCAAACTGAAAATGGGCTTAGGTCAAGAAGTCTACCCGTCACAAGAATTAATTCTAGATACTGGCAAAACTAAAAGTAAAGTATTGTATGAGAAGAACAAACAAGCCGCCATGCATTCACAAAAAATCAGCAATGCAATTCGAACTATCGATACTTGGTATGACGATAATGCTCAATTCCCAATAGCAATAGAACCTTATGGCTCGGTGACATCAATGGGGCATGCTTTCCGACAACCAAAACAGAAATTAGACTTTTATACCTTATTTGATAATTGGGTATTAAAAGGTGAAAAACCATTGCTTGAGCAACAACATTATGTTATTGCGGTATTAATTCGTGGTGGTGTCTTTGGTGCTAGTGGCAAGGAGTAAATTATATGCACTCACACTATTTAGAGCTGCGAGCTATTTCGCAAATTGAGATAACCGAGGTGGACGTGATTAATCAAATCATGCAGTCACTGCACCAAATCTTGGTTAATCAACAAGGAAATATCGCAATTAGTTTTCCTTGTTACAATGTGCACCGAACATTAGGCGGAGTGATTCGCCTATTTGGTACCGAGCAGGAATTGCAAAAACTTAAAGCAGATATACAGCAAAAATCATCGATAAGTGATTATGCTTTATTGATGCCTATCACAACAGTACCGGCAACGATAAAAGGCTATTTGCATTTGAGTCGTGTTAATCCTAAAGGTCAGAGTGCGTTAAGACGTGCCGAAAAAAGATTAACAGCACAAGGTAAATGGACACCTGAAGTGAAAAATAAAATGGTTGAAAAGTGGGGAAGCGTTCATTTGCAATACCCACATCTTCATTTGAATAGTAAAAGTACAGGTCAAAGATTTATTTTGTGGTTAAAACAAGAAAAATGCCCAGAGCCAGTGCAAGGCACATTTAATAGCTATGGATTAAGCCAAACAGCCACTGTTCCTGATTTTTAAATCATTAACCCTTTTTTTGGGGATAATTTTAACATATTGATTATTATTGATATTAAAATAGACTCAAAAAAAGGGTAAAAATTGGGAAAAGTGCAGTATGCTCTTTTACAATAAGGCACTATTGAGATAAAATTCTACTTCAATGCCGTATTGGCAGTTTAGAAACTTTTTTAATTTATTTTGTAATTCTGATAGTTCTTCAATGCCGTATTGGCAGTTTAGAAAAAGGTGAAGTTACTGCAGAAGCTATGCAAACACTTCAATGCCGTATTGGCAGTTTAGAAATTGTATGAATCCTTTATCGAAGGCGCTTGTGACTTCAATGCCGTATAGGCAGTTTAGAAAGGCCCGCGTGGCGCGTCATGCACAAAATAGACCTTCAATGCCGTATAGGCAGTTTAGAAAAACTCAAGATGCTGCGTCCCGGATCTGTACCCCTTCAATGCCGTATAGGCAGTTTAGAAATATCGGGCGTACTAAAATATCCATTTTGCTTACTTCAATGCCGTATAGGCAGTTTAGAAAAAGCGATACCTAGCGCAATTAGTGCGTTTTTCCTTCAATGCCGTATAGGCAGTTTAGAAAAGATTTGCGCGGTGAATTCATACGTGGCTGGGCTTCAATGCCGTATAGGCAGTTTAAAAAAATAGGGCTTATCATGACAGGTATTGCTATAGCTTCAATGCCGTATAGGCAGTTTAAAAATTGCTCAGATTTAAATAGCATCATTGTTGTAATTTCAATAATCATTAAGTCCCACAATATAACCCTTTCAATGTGGTTTAACCGTATTATAAAAGTGAATAAATCGCTTAAACTTTTGTTTTCTTTTTTGAATATTTGTTGATTATGCTAGATTTCAATGAAAGAGTGTATCGCTCTTTTGGGCTTTTTTAATCTTGAAACGGTATAGAATCCTGAATATTTTTTACAAAAATATAACCTAAAAAGTAAACAGTTCAACTTTAGCTAAATTTTTAATTCCATAACGGTTGGCCTTATAATATTTGCCCTGGTTAAGGGGGAGGGCAGCTTTAATCGGGCTTTTTTTAGCACGTTATAAATGGTCAAACAACTGATCATAAAACGTTTAGCTAAATTAGTGATGGTGAGTTTTGTTTATGATATCAGTGCCATATCTCTTGTCTGTGATATGGCGTTAGTTTGCTTTTTTATGGATATTTATTATCGTAGTGTCTTAAATTACTGTAAAAAAAGAAAATAATTACTACACATTATTAGCATAATAAGATCACTATTCAGCCCCAATTTGCGTACTCACTTTTATCTCTCTGTTATCGGTAATTTCTAAATTCGATAGCACCGCTAATTGAGGAAAGTTAGGTCTTAAAAATTGTGAAAGCATTGGCCTTAATGTATGGTTTACTAATAATACAGGTGGTGCACCAATAGCTTCTTGTTGATTAAGCGCTATTTGTAGTTGCTCAATAATATGTTCAGCAAGCCCTGGTTCAAAATTGCTAGTATTTTGCAGTGCTTGTAATAATAAACGTTCTAAGTTGATATTTAACCCTATTACATTGATTGGGTCTGTACCTGGGAACCATTGTTGTGTGATTACTCTACCTAATGCGATTCTTACTATACTAAGTAATTGATAAACATCATTTTGAATTGGTGAATGTTCACAGATGGTTTCAATGATGGTTCGCATATCACGAATTGAAACCTTTTCTGCGATCAAGTTTTGCAGTATTTTATGGAAAGTGGTTAATGTTACAACATTAGGAATAAAATCTTCTACTAATTTGGGAATCTCTTGTTTTATTCTGTCTAATAGCTCTTGGGTTTCTAATCGACCTAATAAATCGCTAGCAAACTGTTGTAGTAAATGATTAAAATGAGTAGCAATCATGGTGCTTGTATCAACAACGGTATACCCCAATATTTGCGCATTTTCTTTATTGCTTTCATCTATCCAAACTGCAGGTAATCCAAAGGCAGGTTCGGTTGTTGGAATGCCCTCAATGGTTTCAGTTACATTACCGGGGTTAATAGCTAACCATTTATTATTAACAATTTCACCTTTGCCAATTTCACCACCTTTTATAAATATCTTATATTGATAAGGTGCTAATGAAAGATTATCTCTTATATGAACTTGAGGTGGTAAAAAACCCAGTGTTTGAGCAAATTTTTTGCGTAAACTACGAATTCGCCCTAACAACTCACCATTTTGAGTTTGATCTACCATGGGAATTAATCCATAACCAACTTCCATTGCCAATATATCTTCAATATTAACATCTGACCATGTTGCTTCAATGTTGGCTGGCGTGGTTGCCTGTACTTCTTTAGTTTTATTTGTGATTTGTGGTTCAGTTTTTTTCTGTTTTATTAGCCACCAAGCGATAATAGATAAAAAAGCAGTAAATAATAAAAATACAAGATTCGGCATTCCTGGAATTAGCCCTAATAAGCCAATCACTACTGCAGTTAAAATAAGGACTTGTGGATTATTAAATAGCTGCTTGAGCATCTGTTCGCTGACATTTTCTTGCGATGTGACTCGTGTAACAATAACACCAGCTGCGGTTGAAATAATGAGTGATGGTATTTGTGCAACTAAACCATCCCCAATGGTGAGTAAAACATAAGTCTTGCTAGCATCTGAAAATGGCATACCGTGTTGAACCATACCAACTAGTAAGCCTCCGATAATGGTAATTGCCATTATTAGTAATCCAGCAATGGCATCACCGCGTACAAATTTACTTGCCCCATCCATTGAACCGTAAAAATCAGCCTCTTGCGTAACTTCGGCACGGCGTGCTTTGGCTTCATCTTCTCCAATTAGACCTGCGTTAAGATCAGCATCAATTGCCATTTGTTTACCTGGCATACCGTCTAATGCAAAGCGTGCGCCCACTTCGGCGATTCTTCCTGCTCCTTTAGTAATAACCATAAAGTTAATAATGACCAAAATAATAAACACCACAAGACCGATAGCAAAGTTACCCCCTACTAAAAAGTGGCCAAAGGCTTCAATAACGCGCCCCGCAGCAGCACTACCTGTATGTCCTTTTAATAACACAACTCGCGTTGAAGCTACATTTAATGATAGCCGTAATAAAGTGGCAAAAAGTAAAATAGTTGGAAATGCAGCAAAATCAAGCACACGTTTAGTAAACAATGCGACTATCAAGATAATAATTGATAACGTAATATTAAATGTAAAAAATAGGTCCAAAATAAATGCAGGCAGGGGTAATACCATCATCGAAAGAATCAATAAAATTAGCAAAGGACCAGCTAAGATTTGATAACGACCATTTTTTGTATTATTTGATAATAAATTAAGTAGTTTAGATTTAATCATAAGACTAGGTATTACCTTTATTTATTTACGGATAGTGATTCAGGTATGGGTAAATTATTTGGCGCTATTGGTTTATCGCCACCATATTTATACCAATGTTTCAATTGATAAACCCACGCTAGAATTTGGGCAACCGCGGTATATAATTCGGTTGGTATTGTTTCGCCTATTTCACCATGACGGTATAAAGCACGGGCAAGCGGTGGAGCTTCTAACTGGGGGATATTATGTTCATTAGCAATTTCTTTGATGCGTAACGCAATTTTATTTGTTCCTTTCGCTAATAATTTTGGAGCAATCATTGTTTTTTCATCATATTGCAGAGCGACGGCATAATGCGTTGGGTTAGTAATAATCACATTGGCTTTAGGTACATCTTTCATCATACGGCGTCTAGCAATAGTCTGTTGCATTTGACGAATACGCCCTTTGATTTGTGGGTTTCCCTCTTGTTCTTTAAATTCATCTTTAATTTCTTGTTTTGACATTTTCAGTTTCTTTAAATTACTCCATATTTGATAGAAAATATCAAAACCAACCATGGGTATTAAAGATATAACACTAAAAATTCCACAAAGAATCACTAGCTGTATTGCTTTAGTTAATGCGCTATTTAAATGCATATTGGGTAACGAAAGCATGTAAGGGAAATGGTGCATTACAAACAATGTTGAAGCTATAGAAATAAAAATAACTTTAAGTATGCTTTTTAGTAATTCAGAAAAAACTCTAATACTAAATATTCTACCAAATCCAGATATCGGATTTAGTTTTTGAAAATTAGGCTTAATTGATTGCAGGCTAAATAGTAAACCGCCAACACAAAGTGGTGCAAATATAGCAATAATAACTAGACCAAAAAAAATGGATACAATTGCCCAAAAACCATGGATTAATAAGTTAACTAAATTAAAGACCATTAATCTGTCATCAGTTTTATACGAAACCTTGATTGCAGTTTTTATCATTGTGATTAATTGGTTAACTAAATGTGATCCCATTACCCCAAATAAAGAGATACCTATTAACAATATTAACAAAGAAGTTAATTCTCGAGATCTGGGGATCTGTCCCTTTTCTCTAGCCTTTTTTATTTTGCTATCGGTAGGTTGTTCACTTTTATCTAGATCATTATCGCTAGCCATGATGACATTAAATAAAATTTCATAGTTTGATTAAAATTTACAATGCTAACAGTATGAACTAATTACTAACAAGTTATTGGCTTAATAAGAGGGTATTTTTGTGGGTATTTATCGAGTTTGCCATTAATAACATCAACAAATATCAATTCTCCTTAAACTTTAGCTCGTTTTGATGAGATAACATCTGTTTGTTGATAGCCATGATTAGTATAAACTGCTGGGCTATTCATCTTTTTAAGATAATTGATCGATTGTTGGGTTATATTCATGCGATTTTGAATGATTACTCCGTTATCACGATTTATCTTTGACAATAATACCGTTGTATTAGTAATTGATTGCCAATGTTCTGCAATTGTTGGACTTTCTTCATAAGGTGGTTGAATATTAAATTGTTTACTTAATTTTATACGCTTTTCATCTAGTAACTTTAACTCAATCAGGAGTTGGCTTTTTTTATTAATAATTTCATTTAATTGATTGGTTAAGCTATTTTCAATTAATAACTTTTGCTCGGTTTGCAAAATTCCTGAAAGTGTTTGTAGCATTTCTGTTATTTTATTTAGGGTATCATTGAGTTCTATCATTTTGTATTCCTATAATTGTCTTATTTTCAAACACGTTGTTGTAATTGTTTAATTAATTTATCTGCAATTTTATGTGTATCAATAGTCAATGTACCATTAGTAATGGCTTGTTTTATTTTTTCAATTTTTTCGATATCAATATCTTGGTCAGTTGAATGCAAAAGATCCATCGAATTTTGAGTTATGCTTACATTAGTACTCACATTCTCACTGTTTTTTGCTTGTACAGATACCGTTTCACTTTTATGTTGCTCATTGACAACACCACGCTTAAGTAGTCCTGATATGGTTGTAACGGATTTTGTTGCATCTATACTCATAAAATACCTTTAATCAAATTGACGATTTAAGTGATTTGTTTAGTTTTATTATCGGCAATAATAAAAAAATCATTAATATTATTTGTTGAAAATAATTACTCCTTGGTGAGTAAGTGTTCCTTCAACAACCTTATTAGAATTTAGCTTAACTCTAATTTTATCATTTAACGCAGCATTACTGAGGCTTTTACCACTTGTTGACACTTCATAACCCTCGCCATAAATTATTACTTTAATTATTTGACCTGCTTTTACTAGCCAGCTATTTTGAAGCATTGTTGTTTTTATTGGCTCGTCCTGATTGATATTACGCAAAGCGATACGATTAAGCACATCAACTTCATTTAAAATAACCGAAGAAGGTAATTTATCTAGCCGACCTGATTGTATGCGAATATGATCTTTATCTATTACCGCTCCTGCATTTATTGTTTTTTTAGCAACAATATAGTTACCCACTGCAGCAACATGAATTTGGATAAATTTTTTCTTATTATCACATTGTGCACTAATAGTTATGTTACCCAACAATTTTTTTTTATCTAATAATGAAAGTATTGGTGTATTGCAATCCAATTTAGGTTTAGTGGTAAGATATGTAATTACAATCTCATCAGGTTTATAGCTAAATTGTTGTGATAGCAAATTATTAATCTGTTTATCAAGTGAATTAGCAAAAACTGTATTCGAACTAAATAGTATAAAAATAGCGAACATTAATTTTTTAATTTTAATCATATTTACTTGTTTTGAATTATTCATAAACTGATTTTACTTTATCACTGCATCAAATGAATCTTGAAATAAGGGCAATTTTTATCGTTATTTGCTCAATGACTTTTTTTTTATTCGCTTAAAATCCTCATTATCAAAAAAAGTGAGATGATTTTATGTTTGATAAATTAGATACATTTGTTAATTTTCATCAGCAAGCATTAAATATAAGAGAAAAACGGCAAAATATATTAGCTGCAAATATTGCCAATAGCGATACGCCTAACTATCAGGCTCGAGATATTGATTTTAACGCTGAACTCATTAAGGCGCTTAACAACCAGAGCAATATTAATCATTTCAACCTAAATACAACCGCATGTAATCATATCCAAGGAGCGGTATCACCTAAGCCTAATCAAAATTTGCTTTATCGAATCCCTTATCAGGCATCGGCTGATGGTAATACTGTCGAAATGGATCAAGAGCGCACTATTTTTATTGATAATAGTATCCACTACCAAAGCAATTTAACGTTTTTAAGTGAACAGTTTAAAAATGTTATGTCAGTATTACAAAAAGGATAATCATGATGAGCTTTTCTATTTTTGCAATATCTGGGTCAGCATTAATGGCACAAACCCAACGAATGAATGTTAGTGCTAGTAATTTAGCCAATGCTGATAGTGTAACAAGTACATCAGGTCAGGCTTATCGTGCCAAGCAAGTTGTTTTTCAAGTAGATAACCAAGGTTTCCCTAGTAATAGTATTGCAGGGGTTAAAGTGTCGCAGGTTATTGAAGACCCAACACCAATGAATTTAGTTTATGAACCTAATCACCCTTTAGCCGACTCAAAAGGCTATATTCAAAAACCAAATGTCGATGCGGTTGCCGAAATGGTTAATACCATTTCAGCATCACGAAGTTATCAAGCAAATATTGAAGTCATTAATACCGCAAAAACGTTAATGCTAAAAACATTGACATTAGGACAATAACAAGGAGTTACCGATGGGCGTATCGAATGTACTGGTTTCAGAATCTTCAGGTGTAAAAAGTCCTCAAGCAAAACAAAAAAATACGTCTGATGGTAACTCTAGTAAAGAGTTGCAGGATAATTTTTTAACGTTATTAATTGCACAAATGAAAAACCAAGATCCAACAAACCCAATGGATAATAGTCAGTTAACCTCGCAACTTGCTCAGATTAATACGTTAGCAGGAATCGAAAGGCTTAATACCTCATTAGGCATCGTTTCGGGGCAGATTGACGATAGCTTATCGGTTAATGCCAGCAATATGATTGGTAAAGGGGTTATGGTCCCAGGTAATAAAATTTTAGTAGCTACCTCGGATCCTAATGATATCAATACATTTGATGATACAAAGCCAGATAAAGAAACTATCACAACGCCTTTTGGTTTTGAATTAATGCGTGATGCAGATTCAGTAGTTATAACCATTCAAGATGAAAAAGGCAATGTGGTTCGTGAAGTCGATTTAGGTGCTATTCCTGCTGGGGTCAGCTCTTTTACTTGGGATGGCATTTTAAATGATGGAACAATTGCGCCTGATGGGAGTTATACCTTTTCGGTCAATGCAACTAATGATGGGCAAAAAGTATCCTCTACACCATTATCTTATTCAGTTGTGTATGGCGTAATTAACAGCAAGGTTAACAATAAAGTATTACTCGATTTAGGTATTCTTGGTTCTATTAGTATTGACGAAGTTCGTCAAATTCTTTAAAGGAGATGAAGTTCTATGGGATTTTCTCAAGCAGTAAGTGGCATGAATGCTGCATCAAAACAATTAGATGTTATTGGTAATAACATCGCTAACTCAGCAACAGTCGGTTTTAAAAGCGCAAGTATCTCGTTTGCTGATATTTATGCCGGTTCAAAAGTTGGAATGGGCGTAAAAGTCGCTAGTGTGATGCAAAATTTCAATGATGGCACAGCAACAACGACCAATAACAGCTTAGATGTTGCGATTTCAGGAAATGGCTTTTTTCGCTTAGTCGATAGTAATGGTCAAATTTACTATACCCGTAATGGGCAATTTCAATTGGATGCCGAACGAAATATTGTGTCTACTGATGGCTTACAACTGACGGGGTATCTTGCAACAGGAATGCCACCAAAAGTGCAGCAAGGCGCAGCGCCAGGGCCATTAAAAATTTCGCAAGAAATGTTAAATGCATCGGCTACAACAAAAGCTTCTTTGCAAACTAATTTAAATTCAAATAGCAAGGTGCCAACAAAACAACCAGTTAACGCACTTGATGCTGATACGTTCAATTACTCTACAACCATTACCACTTATGATTCTTTGGGTAATCAACGTAATGTTCAACTTTTTTATGTAAAAACGGCGGATAACCAATGGGATGTTCATTACCTTGATAGTAGTGATCCTAATGCAACTTTACAAAGAATTGGGCAAATGGAATTTGATTCTTCTGGTAAATTAATCAGCGATCCTGAAATGACCATCAATATTAATGGGATAAATGGATCTGCTGATAATAGCTTTACTTTATCATTAGCCAAAAGTTCTCAACAAAATATGGGTAAAGAAGTCGGTAGCATAAAAACTCCAATAGTTGATGGCTACGCGCCGGGTGATTTAGTTGGCTATAGTATTAATGATGATGGTTCGATTTATGGTGTTTATTCAAATCAGCAAACAATGTTATTAGGTCAAATTGCCATGGCTGATTTTGCTAATGTTAACGGCTTAGAATCAGCAGGTAACAATAACTGGCGATCAACAACTAACTCGGGTGCCGAAGTTTTAGGCGCAGCAAATTCTGGCACATTTGGCTCATTAACCAGTGGTGCGGTTGAATCATCAAATGTTGATATGAGCCAAGAATTAGTGAATATGATTGTTGCTCAGCGTAATTACCAATCTAATTCACAAACTATTAAAACGCAGGATCAGATCCTAAATACGTTAGTTAATTTACGTTAATTAAAAGGTTATTTATGGATCGTGTAATTTATACAGCAATGTCGGCAGCAAGTCAGACGCTTAATCAACAGGCAATCACTAGCCATAACCTAGCCAATGTCTCTACAACTGGGTTTCGAGCTCAGTTAACAGCAATGAAAGCAGTACCTATTGTTGGCAGTCAAACGAAGCAGACACGAACCATGGTTACAGCAACAACGCCAATGTTTGATTCAGCAATGGGTGAATTTAATTACACAGGTAGAAATTTAGATGTTGCTTTAGCTCAAGATCATTGGTTAGCCATACAACTTCCTGATGGTAGTGAAGCTTATACGCGTAATGGCGCTATTCAAATTGACCAAAACGGCACACTCAATATTCAAGGTTACCCTTTAGTTGGTGATAATGGTGTTTTAACCGTGCCTCAACAATCGCAGGTCAGTATAAGCAGTGATGGAACGCTTTCAGCATTGGGTGCAGGCAACAAACCCACCACCATTGCCCAAGCAGGTAAAATCAAAAAAGTGCATCTTGAACGTCATGAAATTGTTCGTGGTGATAATGGCTTTTTTCAACTAACCGACGAAGCACGCAACCAACGAGGTGCTGTATTACAAGATAATCCTCAAGCGAAACTCATGTCAGGCGTATTAGAAGGCAGTAATGTCAATCCTGTTTCGACAATGGTTGATTTGATAAGTCATTCTCGACAGTTTGAAATGCAGATGAAAGAAATCATGACGGCTGATGAAAATGCACAAAAAGCGAATCAAATTTTATCGCTAACTTAAATTTATTAATGTATTAAGGTAGGAAGAAAATGATTAAATCATTATGGATTGCAAAAACTGGCTTAACGGCACAACAAATGAATATGGATATTATCTCTAATAATTTGGCCAATGTTAGTACCAGTGGTTTTAAAAGACAAAGAGCCGTATTTGAAGATTTATTGTATCAAACGGTTCGTCAACCTGGTGCACAATCTTCAGAGCAAACAACTTTACCATCTGGTTTGCAAATTGGTACTGGCGTTCGCCCTGTTGCAACAGAGCGTTTACATAGCCAAGGAAATTTAGAAGCCACTGATAATAGTAGTGATATTGCGATTAATGGTCAGGGATTCTTTCAGGTTTTATTACCTGATGGAACACAAGCTTATACTCGTAATGGTTCGTTTCAAGTTAACCAAAATGGTCAATTAGTTACGGCTGCAGGCTATGAAATTCAGCCCACCATTACAATTCCCTCTAATGCAACAAAAATGACGGTAGCGCGCGATGGTGTAGTAAATGTGACGTTAGCTAATCAATCAACACAAGTGCAAGTTGGGCAATTAACGTTACATACATTCATGAATGATACTGGGCTTGAAAGCATTGGTGAAAACCTGTATTTAGAAACCGAAAGCTCAGGAACATCGACCGAAAATACCCCAGGATTAAATGGTGCTGGATTGTTATATCAAGGCTACACTGAAACCTCTAATGTCAACGTTGCTGAGGAGCTAGTTAATATGATTCAAGTCCAACGGGCTTATGAAATTAATAGTAAAGCCATTTCGGCATCTGATCAAATGTTACAGCGTTTAAATCAGTTATAAACATTAGCCATATGATAAACAAAATGAGATATTTTTATATTTTAATTGCTTTCTTTTTGTTTAGCTGTACACAGTTGCCTAAAAAAGCATTAGTTGAAGGCGAAACTAGCATAGTGCCACAAATGCCCGAAATTGTGAACACCAGTGGATCGATTTATCAAGCTGCTCAACCTAGCAGCTTTGGTTATCAACCGATGTTTGAAGATCGTCGCCCTCGTCATGTAGGAGATGTGTTAACTATTGTTCTGCAAGAAAACGTTAGCGCCAGTAAAAGTTCATCTATTAATGCGGGGCGTAATGGCTCGGTAAATTTAGGGGTAAAAAAAATCCCCACTTTTTTAGATGGATTAGTTGGTCGAGGCAAAGCCGAAACTGATCTTTCTGGAAGCAATGACTTTAAAGGTTCAGGTGGCGCAAACGCTAAAAATACATTTAGCGGCACCATCACGGTTACCGTTCAAGATGTCATGATTAATGGTAATTTAAAAGTAATTGGTGAAAAACAGATTGCGATTAATCAAGGTACCGAATTTATCCGCTTTTCGGGGGTGGTTAACCCAAGAACCATAAGCGGTAATAACACCGTTATATCAACACAAGTTGCCGATGCTCGCATTGAATATGTTGGCAATGGCTATATTGACGAAGCACAAACAATGGGCTGGTTACAGCGTCTATTTTTAAATCTTTCACCATTTTAACGAGTCTGATTATGATAAAAAAACTGCGTTCCTTTTTTAGTGTTATCTTTATGATGATATTGGTCATACCGAATGGACATGCTGAACGTATACGTGATCTAGTCACTATTCAAGGTGTAAGAGAAAACGCATTAGTTGGCTATGGCATTGTTGTGGGTCTTGATGGAACTGGCGATCAAACATCACAAACCCCCTTCACCATTCAAAGCATCACCAACATGTTATCTCAACTAGGTATTACCGTGCCATCAGGAAGCAATATGCAACTGAAAAATGTTGCTGCGGTAATGGTGACAGCTAAATTACCCTCTTATTCACGAGTTGGACAAAAAATTGATGTCGTCGTATCTTCACTAGGTAATGCTAAAAGTTTACGAGGTGGCACATTAATCATGACGCCATTAAAAGGCGCTGATAATCAAGTCTATGCCATTGCTCAAGGTAATCTTTTTGTTGGAGGAATGGGCGCAAGCAATAAAGGAAGCAGTGTTAGTATTAACCAAATGGCAGGGGCTTCAATTCCTAATGGTGCAACAATTGAACGCGAGCTAGAAATCAACCTAAATGAACAAAATGTTATCCATTTACACCTTAACGAATTTGATTTTACTCGAGCGTTAAAAATTTCGGACGCAATTAACAGACTACAAAAAAATATCGCTGTCGCATTAGATGGCACAACAATCGCTTTGCAAATGCCAGAAGAAAATACTGCAAGAGTAAAGCTATTATCACAAATACAAAACCTTGAAATAGCCGCAACGCCTATATCGGCAAAAGTGGTAATCAATACTCGTACTGGCGTTGTTGTGATGAACCAAAAGGTTAGGTTAGACAATTGTGCTGTGGCGCATGGTAATTTGTCGGTGGTTATTAATCGTAAACTTAATGTTAGCCAACCCAATACGCCACTTGCTGGTGGTGCGACGGTTGTCACACCTGAAAATCAAATCAGTGTAGAGCAAGAAGGTGGCGCACTACATAATCTAGCATCAGGTGCAGATTTAAATCATGTAATTAATTCACTCAATGTGCTCGGTGCTAATCCAACCGAATTAATGTCGATACTTGAAGCGCTAAAAACCGCAGGTTGCTTACATGCAGCTTTAGAAACAATTTAGCTTATTTGTCATTACATGGCTTATGAGTAATATAAATTAGGCATGATAAAAAAGAAAATACATTATGAATAATAAAATAAGTCAATCTTTAAATCATTTTGCTTATGATTTTTCTGGTCTTAATCAATTAAAACGCAATGTTGCAAATGGCTCGTCAGGAAGCATTCGGCAAGTTGCCGAGCAGTTTGAAACGTTATTTATCAATATGATGATGCAGTCAATGCGCAAAGCAATGCCAGAAAGTGGTTTATTTAATCATTCCGCTACACAACTGTTTACTTCAATGTTTGATCAGCAAATTGCACAGCAAGCAGCAGGCAAAGGATTTGGACTGGCTGATATCATTACTAAACAATTAAGTCATCATGCATCGCCATCAACCAAGGTAAATTTACAATCAAATACCAATAATGCCCCGCAAAATCTTCGGTTAGCGCAGTCTTTATTTAGTGATATATCATCTAATATATCGCCTCAGGCATTAGGGCAAATGCTTTATCGCCAGCATAAGACAAATCTGGCAACTAACTCAACCAATGAATTATCGTTAAAAACACCAAGAAAAGATGGAAAAGACGAACATATTGTTAAATTTGTAACCGAATGGCTTGAACCTGCCAAGCAGGCGGCTAAACATTCAGGCATTCCTTATGAGATTATCATTGCACAAGCAGCATTAGAAACAGGCTGGGGACAAAAGCAAATAAAGACAGAAAATAATCAATCAAGTCACAATTATTTTGGAATTAAAGCGACTCGATCGTGGCAGGGAGGCTCAACGCAATTAACTACTCAAGAATTTATCAATAATAAGATGATAAAAATCAAAGACCAATTTAGAGTCTACAATAGTAAACAACATGCACTTACCGATTATATTAATTTATTAACAAATAATCCTCGTTATCGTGCTGTAGTTAATGCGCCAGACGCCAGAACGGCAGCTAAAGCATTACAAGAGGCCAATTATGCCACCGATCCAAATTACAGTGATAAACTCATTCAAATCATTGGACGTATTGAACAAATAGCCCAAAATAATCCTCCAACAAAAGTATTAGGATTTAAGCAAATTGCGTTTAATTGACAATAGAGTTATTTGCACAAGCCCTTCGCATTTATTACCGTAATTTAATAAATTACGGTAATATGCAAAAATAATTCTGTATTTTTCTATACAGCTTATCTAAACAAATATTTTAACTAAAAAAATAAAGACAGTGCCATTTTTGTCAAAAACTTTCAGGAGTGCACTACGTTTATGTAAAAAATCCTAAAAAATCATGCATAAATAAACAAGGGTAACGTTATTATTATTGCTTTTCTAACCACCATTTCACCGCCAACACAACGCGACTAAACTAACTTGAATTATTAATATTAAACAACACTATCGTTAAAAATGAGTTAAATGTTGCCCTAAAATGCGCTATGATTGGTGCTGTTTAACTTATTTAGATTATCAATCAAATAACGATATTTGGTAGCTAAGCGATATTAGATAACTATATTAGATAACTACATTCGATAGCTATATTTAATAACTAAAAGCAATAATATTAACCATTTAAATCATAACAACAAACCAAAGGTATTCCCTTTTGTTCTAATTAAATCAATAAATAAGGAAAGGAAAAAACATGGCAAGTGCGTTAGAGCGTCTTTTAGAGCAGCTTGATGACGGGATATTGGGTCATTTAAAAAAACTGAGCCATAATCGCTATACCTTA
>NZ_LZHH01000053.1 GCF_001690595.1 Gilliamella sp. Choc5-1 | reverse complement strand
AAGTTAAGCAACGTTGGAACTATTTATGTGTTTTAGTGAACTTATCCGATAGGCAGATTGTCGGTTACCATGTTGGTCAACATAAAACAGCAGAGCTTGTTATGTCGGCATTAAGCCAAATTAAACTGCCATTATCGAAATTAGATTTATTTCATTCAGACCGAGGTAAAGAGTTTGATAATCGGTTATTAGCGGATTGTTTTAAGACATTTAATATCACGCATTCATTAAGCAAGAAAGGATGTCCTTATGACAATGCGGTAGCGGAAGCGACATTTAAAACAATTAAAACGGAATTTGTAAAAGGCCAACGTTTTAACTCAACGGCTGAGTTACAACGCGCTTTTTCGGCTTATGCTTATTGGTATAATCATAAACGATTACATTCTTCGTTAGGCTACTTGCCTCCCGTTGAATTTAAAAAACACTTACCCCTTAATTTTTTTGTTTGAAAATGTGTTGCCATTCCATTAAATGGTATTAAATGAAGAAATGACCGGCGTCTACCTCATGAAAAACACCAGAAAAAATGCGGTAGTAAGACTTGTAACGGTTATAGTAAAAAGACAGTTATAAGTAATGATGGCGAATTAAAGCTCGCCATTTGGTGATAGAAGGTAGTTCTGTGGTTAAATTAGTTTAGCTATTATCTGATAGGTATGTGGTTAAGTCTGAAAGTGGCCAACGAATATGCGCTGTTGGTTCGTTAATTCGGTAACCAAAAGCCAAACATAGCCCTACTCCAAATGACTCACCAGCAAATTGTGGAATGTGTTTTTCTAGAATTTTTATGACTTTATCATGATCAAACCCACCTATAGCACACGAGTCAATACCACGAAATGCCGCTGCAGTCATCATGTTGGCGCAAGCAATATAATCTTGCATTTCTGACCAATGATTTATTGTTAAACCGTCAGCGAGTCCTTGTTCACAAAAATTGATAAATGCTTGGCAGGCTATGTCAATAGTAGTTTGATTATCTGGATCAGGTAAAGTGCGTGCAATTGTTTGTCGTAAATAATCGCTCTGTAACGTAAAATTATTGGCTTTGCGGTAAAGTACAATTACAAAATGTGAACAGCTGGTAACTTGTTCTTGGTTATAGCAAACATTACGTAATTCAACTTTTATCTTGTGACTATCAACAACCACAAAATGCCATGGCTCCATGCCAAATGATGAAGGAGATTGACGACCCGCTTCTAAAATATATTTAATATCATCATCATTAATTTTTTTTGTATTATCAAATTTTTTACATGCATGTCTAAAGTCGAATGCTTGGGTTAGTTTGTCCATATTTTCTCCTAAGATTGGCTATTCCACGGGGCAACTTTTAACAATAATAACATACCGGGAAAGGCAAGAATAAAACATAACCAAAAAAAGTTTGTCCATCCTAAGTGTTCAACCATAAAACCGGTAGATGCATTAATTAGAGTTCTTGGCACTGAAGCAATGCTGGTAAATAAAGCAAATTGTGTGGCGGTATAAAGTGGATTAGTTGTTTTAGCAATAAACGCTACAAAAGCAGCCGAACCAAGACCAACACCAAGTGATTCAATCCCTATCACTATTGCTAATAACGTTTTTTGAAATATTCCTATTGTATTAAAAGGTCCTTCTATAGAAAGCCAAATAAATCCTAAAATTGATATAACTTGGACAACACCAAAAGACCATAATGCTCGGTTTATGCCTATTTTGATCATCAAAATGCCACCCATCAATGCCCCAAACACACTTGGCCATAAAGAGGCATTTTTGGCAATCCAACCAATGTCGGGGCGACTATAGCCCATTTGTAAGTAGAAAGGCGTGGCTAAGGATGTAGCCATGCTATCGCCTAATTTATATAAAAAGATAAATGTTAAAATCAATATTGCTGTTTTAGGTCCATTTCGAGTAATAAATTCACTAAATGGTTTAATGATAACATCTTCGAAATCATGTTTTTTGGATGTTTGACTAATCGGCTCTTTTACTAGTAGTGTCATTATGATAGCGGGTAGCATAAATAGTGCGGTAATGATGAAAACACTATTCCACGGCAGAGAGTTTGATAGTATAAGTGATAATGAACCTGGTACTAAACCAGCAATTCGATAGGCGTTAGTATGAATACTGTTACCAAGGCCTAATTCTTTATCAAGTAATAATTCTCGTCTAAAGGCATCGAGTGCGATATCCTGAGTTGCTGAAAATAGCGCAATAATGAAGCAAATAGTTGCAATTAACCAAATATTTAATGAAGGCGAAAAAAATCCCAATATTGCAATTGAAAAGATAAGCACAATTTGAGATCCAAGCATCCAACCTCGCCGCCTGCCTAAATTAAACAATGAAAAGCCATCCATAAATGGTGACCAGATAAATTTAAAAATATAGGGAATTTGCGTTAATGAAAAAATTCCAATCGTTTTGATATTGATGCCATCACTTTCTAACCATGCAGGTAAAAGCTGTAATAATAAATAAAAAGGAAGACCAGAAGCAAAACCCGTAAAAATGCAGATCATCATCTTGGTAGTAAAAATGGTTTTTAAAAGTGAATTTTGCGAATTATTCATTATTTAACTTTAATGGTTAGTTTTTTTGCAAAGTGCTATCATATCACACAACACAAAAAAATAATTCTACATGCTAAGATAAACTATTACCTAAAGTCATTTTTCGAAATACCAAAAGTCGCATTGAATAAATATGATTTAATATAAAATTTAATGCCAACATTTAGTTAAAAAATTCACTAATTATCATCAAAAGGGGTTAGTAATATGAAAAGTTCAATCAAGGTTGCTGTTTTTAGCAGTAAGCATTATGACAAAGAACATTTAGATATCGCCAATAAAAAATTTGGTTTTGATATCGAATATTATGAGCATAAATTAAGTCATAAAACAGTGGTTACTGCTCAAGGTTATAATGCGGTTTGTGCATTTGTGAATGACGAAATCGATAAAAAAGTACTCCAAAAATTGGCCAGTTATGGTATTAAAATTTTAGCACTTCGCTGTGCAGGATTTGATAATGTTGACTTAGCCGAGGCTGAAAAATTAGGTATTACTGTTGTTCGTGTTCCTGCTTATTCGCCCGAAGCAGTTGCAGAACATGCGGTTGCGTTAATGATGACGCTAAATAGAAAAACGCATAAAGCCTATCAGCGTACTCGTGATGCTAACTTTTCGTTAGATGGATTAACTGGATTTAATATGCACAATCGTACTGCTGGTGTTATTGGTACGGGCAAAATTGGTCAAGCAGTTATCCGCATTTTGAAAGGTTTTGGTATGCATATTCTTGCCTATGATCCTTATCCTAATGATGTTGCAGTTGAATTAGGAGCGCAATATGTTGAGTTAGATGAGTTATATGCAAAATCTGATGTGATTACGTTACATTGCCCTATGACACCTGAAAATTATCATTTATTGAATAAAGATTCTTTCCAAAAGATGAAAGACGGTGTGATGATTATCAATACTAGTCGTGGTGCATTACTTGATGCAACTGCAGCTATTGATGCTTTAAAGAAAACCAAAATTGGTGCTTTAGGCATGGATGTTTATGAAAATGAGCGTGATCTCTTTTTTGAAGATAAATCGAATGATGTTATTTTAGATGATGTTTTTCGTCGCTTGTCTTCTTGTCATAATGTTATTTTTACGGGGCATCAGGCATTTTTAACACAAGAAGCGTTATTGAATATTTCAGATACCACGTTAAATAATATTCAACAAATATCTGAAGGTAAATTATGCCCAAATATTGTTAAATAATAATAAATATCTTATGATGTTGTCGATTTTTCAACTACTTAAAATATGGTTTTTTTATGCAGCGCATTATTGTATTTATTAGTTTAATTTTATTGCTTGCAGCTTGTAGTAATAAGCGGTCGCCAACATCACCAATGAAAGAACACCGTGGACATACCAATGTCAAGGGTGGGGTTTATCTTGAAAAAGATCATAATCAGGAAAAAACCACAAGCGCTCCATTAGCTGTTGATCAAGAAAAGTTTATCGATAGAATGGTCAATAAACATGGTTTTAACCGTGAACAGTTGCGTAATGTGCTTGCACAAGCCAATAAGCTTGATTGGGTCATTAATCTAATGGATAAGCAAGCGCCAAAAGCAGGCTCATCAACAGTGCCAAATGGCGCTTGGATCCGATATAAAAATAAATTTATTACTGCAAGTAACCTTCCACGAGGTGTTGAATTTTGGAATCAATACCAAAAAGAATTACAGCGTGCTTATAATGAATACGGCGTACCACCTGAAATTATTGTTGGTATTATTGGTGTTGAAACAGGTTGGGGTAGAGTGATGGGTAAAACTAAAATTATTGATGCCTTGTCTACTCTTGCATTTTACTATCCAAGACGTGCGCAATATTTTTCTAACGAATTAGAAGATTTTTTAGTTATGTGCCGAGATGAAGGCGTTGATCCCTTTGATTTGAGTGGATCATTTGCTGGTGCTATGGGATATGGTCAATTTATGCCATCAGCATTTAGACGCCACGCTGTTGATTTTAATCATGATGGGCATATTGATTTATGGGATCCCGTTGATGCTATTGGTAGTGTGGCAAGCTACTTCAAATCATACGGTTGGCAACGTGGTAAAAAAGTGGCTGTAATGGCTGATGGTCAAGCACTATCACTTGATACTGGTTTTAGTACTAAATATTCAATTGAAACATTGGCAAAAGCTGGGTTAAAACCACAAAGCTCGTTAGATCGACATACACAAGTTAGCTTATTACGGCTTGATATGGGTGATAATTACCAATTTTGGTATGGATTACCAAACTTTTATGTGATTACTCGTTACAATCACAGTACACATTATGCTATGGCAGTTTGGCAATTAGGACTGGCAGTTAAAGATGCAAGATAACAATTTTGTTGTTTAGTATTAATCTAGCTTTTTTTTATGTTTTATGAAGTTTTAAGGTCGCGATTGCGACCTTTTTTGTGGCTAGCATAACAATTAATACAACGATAATACAGCGTCAAAAGATGACAGAATGATTAAAAACGTTTATGTTATTTAGTAAAGTTTAAAGATAAATAAAAAGGAGCGAATAATGAAAGATCGTTTAAAGTGGGTGGATGATTTTGGTTTTTTAGGTGAAACAGCAAGTGGGCATTCATTAGTTATGGATGGTGGTATTGAGCATGGTGGCCGTAATCGTGGAGCCCGTCCTATGGAGCTTTTATTACATGGTGCTGCGGGTTGTATGGCTTATGATATTATTGCAATTTTAAAAAATAAAAAAAAGGATGTACGTGATCTTTGGATAGATATTGATAAAACTCAAGCAGAATCTTCCCCTAAAGTGTATACCTCAATTAATTTTCATATCGTTATTACGGGTATTAATATTGATAACGAAGCCGTTGAAATGGCAGTAAAACTTGCATCAGAAAAATATTGTAGCGCCTCTATCATGCTTGGTAAAACAGCAAAAATGACTTATACCTATGAAATTAGAGAGTATTAGTAAATTGCATACTTATAACTAATAATTATAAGCTAATAACAAGCAGATCTTAGCACATTTTGCATTCATCATTTAATATTTATTTTATTGATAATTGCCATAAGAGCATGATTTTATGCAACAGTTAAGCAAAAATATGCGATTTCGGGATTTGGTTATTCTGGGATTGCTTTTTATTGGCCCTGCAGCACCGATAGGGCTATTTGGTGTTTTAGATGCGATAAGCGATGGCGCTATTGTTTTAGTCTATATTGTTGCAACGTTGGTAATGGCATTTACCGCGCTTTCTTATGCTCGAATGGCAAATGCACTGCCACATGCAGGGGCTGTTTATGCTTATTGTTCTATTGGTATTCATCCTCATGCTGGTTTTTTAGTAGGTTGGTTGTTATTACTTGATTATATGTTTATTCCTGCGGTTGCTTACTTATTTAGTGGTATATCGCTCAATGCTTTAATTCCCGAAGTGCCAATATGGATATGGACTTGCTTGGCTGTTATGTTAACCACTACACTCAATTTAATTGGTGTTAAAAAATCGGCCAAAATTACGTTAATCATCTTAATATTTGAAATTATTGTACTGTTTACGGTGTTATCTGTGGGAGTTTGGGTAATTGCAACAAGTGGTATTAGTCGAAATTGGTTGCAACCTTTTATTGGGGGGGATTTGTTCAGTTGGGGAAACCTATTTAATGCCGTGTCTATTGCTGTGCTCTCTTATTTGGGGTTTGATGCTATTGCGACATTTTCTGAAGAAAATCACGGCCACCATCAGTTAGTGAGTAAAGCAATAATCATCTGCTTAATTTTAGCTGGTTGTTTATTTGTAGTGCAAATTTATATCGGTGCCTTACTTAATCCTTATAGCCCGGAATATTTGCGTAGCCACCCAGAACTGCAAGGTAAAGCTTATTATAATATTGTCAATCAAGAAATTAATTTGTGGTTAGGATGGTCACTAAGTTTTATGAAAGCTATTGGCGCTGCATTTGCTGCAATGGTTGGACAAGCTGCAGCAAGTCGTCTTTTATTTAGTATGGGGCGTGATAAACGTTTGCCGTCTTTTTTTGCTAAAGTTGGTAAAAGTACTGGTGTACCAACAATAGCCGTTTTATTTGCTGCATTATTTAATTTATGCCTAGTGGTCATTGCGGCTAATAATGCCAAAGGATTACCCACTTTGGTATCATTTGTTGATATTGGAGCATTGACGGCATTTATTATGTTGCATTTGTCTGTAATCGGTTATTTTAAACTTAAAAAAGGCTCAAAAGGATGGCTTTCGTGGATTTTAGATATTGTTATGCCAATTATTGGTATTGTGGTGCTATTGCCTGTGTTATTTCATATTGATAATGATGCAAAGATTGTTGGCGTTATTTGGTTCATCGTGGGAATAATTATTCTCAGTTTAAATAAAGGCCAAGCTCAACTAATATGGTTAGAAAAAAGTAAGTAAGCAATGCCATGTGCTTATTGAAGGTTTACAAATAAATATGTATATATTCGTTTTTTGTCTATTTTCTCCTTAATATTTGTAGTTTACGGAGTTTTTATACATATATAAAAGTGCAATTAAATATAATCACTTAAATTTAACTTAGCAGATGCTCATTATTTGTTGAAATTTATTTTAGTAAAATGGATGCCTAATAGGTGAAATAAATACTCTAAATTATTATTTAATAGATTATTACTTTTCACCAGTCAAGTTTACCAAGCTACTAGGCTACTATATATAAATTGAAAATTTTTAAGTATTATTATCGTATTCTTTTTCGTTTTATTGCTCGTAAAACAAAAATAGTTCCTTCTAAAGCAAGTACGCATACTGATAGCCAAATTAGCCCATATGAGGCAATATGCTCAGAAGATACTGTCTCATGTAAAAATAATACCGAAACGATGGTTAACAATACAGGTTCTACATAACCGAGCAAGCCAAATAACCCCAGCGGCAATAATTGCCTTGCAAAAAAGTATATAGCAAAAGCAATAGCAGTTATGATTCCTAACATTGGAATATAAATCGGAAAATGGACAATATCTCCAATAATTTTGTGTGCATTATAATTTAACGAGAAGTAAATAAGGCAACCGATAAAAATAAACAAGAAGTCTGAAAATGTGCCCGCAATCCCTTCTATTTGCAATTTTCTTCTTGTGATGAAGTAAATGGGATATCCTAAGGCTATAATGGCTGTTTCCCACGAAAATGCGCCTGTGGTTGTGATTTCGATGATTACCCCTAAAGCTGCTAACCCAACAGCAATTTTTTGTAAAAAACTGAGTTTTTCTTTGTAAAAGATTTGTCCTGAAATGACCATAGTTAATGGTAATAAAAAATAACCTAGCGATGCTGATAGTCCATGTCCGTTAACTGGCGCCCAGATAAAAATCATCATTTGGATAGTTAGCAAAAAAGAGGAAAATATCAGTCCTAATAAATAAAGCGGTTGCTGTTTTATGCGTGTGAATAGGGCTGTTACTGCTGACCATTGTTTTTGGATGATAATTAATACAATAATTGCAGGAAACGAGGTTAATAGTCGCCAGCAAAAAATATCAATAACAGATAATGGCTGTAATAGTACAGGGTAGTAATAAAGCAAAGCAAAAAGACATGATGCAAATATTAAAAGTGTGACGCCTTTTATCATTTTCTTTCTCTTTTGTTAATAAAAAAATAGCGCTAACTAATAAGTAGCGCTATTAAATAAGTTTGGTTTTACTTAGCCAATAACTTCAACACCGTTCATATAAGGCAATAAAACTGATGGGACTTTAATTGTGCCATCTGCTTGTTGGTAGTTTTCCATAATGGCGACAAGCGTACGTCCTACAGCTAATCCTGAACCGTTTAAGGTATGGACTAAATAAGTTTTGTTATCTGCTTTATTGCGATAACGAGCTTGCATTCGGCGAGCTTGGAAATCCCACATATTTGAGCAAGACGATATTTCGCGATAAGTATTTTGCGCAGGCACCCATACTTCAAGATCATAGGTTTTACATGAACCAAAGCCCATATCGCCCGTACAAAGTACAATTTTACGATAAGGAAGTTCAAGTAGCTGTAGTACCTTTTCTGCGTGTGCTGTAAGCTCTTCTAGTGCTTTCATTGATTCTTCTGGTTTAACAATTTGTACCAGTTCAACTTTATCAAACTGATGCATGCGGATTAAGCCTCGAGTATCTTTACCATAAGATCCTGCTTCTGAACGGAAGCATGGAGTGTGGGCTGTCATTTTTAATGGTAATACGCTTTCATCAAGAATCTCGTCACGCACTAGATTAGTTACAGGGACTTCAGCCGTTGGAATTAAAGCATAATTACTGCTTTCTGCTTCTTCGTCTAGCGGCTTGGTGTGGAATAAGTCACCTGCAAACTTAGGTAATTGTCCTGTACCAAATAATGTTGCTTGGTTGACAAGATATGGTACATAAATTTCAGCATAACCGTGTTGTTCGGTATGTAAATCTAACATAAATTGGGTAATAGCACGATGTAAGCGTGCTATTTGTGATTTCATAACCACAAAGCGTGCACCCGTTAGTTTTACGCCAGCTGCAAAATCAAGACCACCAAAACGTTCACCTAATGCAACATGATCTTGGATAGGGAAATCAAATGTTCTTGGTGTGCCAAAGCGAGAAATTTCAACATTGTCATTTTCGTCTTTACCATCAGGAACACAATCATCAGGCATGTTAGGAATGGTCGAGGCGATATCTTTAATTTTGTTTAGTAAGATATCAAGCTCAGCTTTAGCGCTGTTAAGTTTTTCACCAAGTTTATTGACTTCTTCACGAACAGCGGTAATGTCTTCGCCTCGAGCCTTTGCTTCACCAATTGCTTTTGAGCGAGCATTACGTTCCGCTTGTAGGTTTTCGGTTTCAACTTGTAATACTTTACGCTTTTCTTCTAGATGACGAATAGTATCAACATCTAATTTAAATCCACGACGAGCTAATTTTTTAGCAACAAGATCCAATTCATTTCGGAGTAAATTCGGGTCCAACATAAATAGTGTCCATTATTAATTAGGGTATATCTTTCTACTTTGTCGTTATTTTAATATAGATAACAAAACATATAAATTAAAAAGTAGATTGATTTTAGATATTAAAAACTGAGATCTTAGTATACTAGATTTATGTCGGGATTCAACCGAAATGGCGCACCCGAAGGGATTCGAACCCCTGACCGCTCGGTTCGAAGCCGAGTGCTCTATCCAGCTGAGCTACGGATGCGTGTAAGTTCGTTAAAAAAAGTGGTGCATCCGAAGGGATTCGAACCCCTGACCGCCCGGTTCGTAGCCGGGTACTCTATCCAGCTGAGCTACGGATGCGTTTTGAATTTTTAAAATGGTGCATCCGAAGGGATTCGAACCCCTGACCGCCCGGTTCGTAGCCGGGTACTCTATCCAGCTGAGCTACGGATGCATATTTTTAAATTTTTAAAATGGCGGTGAGAGAGGGATTCGAACCCTCGATGCAGCTTTTGACCGCATACTCCCTTAGCAGGGGAGCGCCTTCAGCCTCTCGGCCATCTCACCAAGACATTATGATTCCTTGAACAACAAAATCATAATGTGTGGCGCACATATTACTTTTTACAAAAAATAAGTCAAACATTTTTTTGTTTCTGCGTGCTGGTTGTTTATTTACTGCCCAATATTACCCTTTAGGCTCGGGAAATTCATCTGTTGAATCTTGTATTTGATGAATTCTGTTATATATTTCTTCTCTGTGAATAGAAACGTCTTTAGGTGCATTAATACCAACTCTGACTTGATTGCCTTTTACGCCTAAGATGGTAATAACTACATCATCCCCAATTATTAGTGTTTCACCTACTCTCCTAGTTAAAATTAACATGAGATCTCCTAATATCAGTTAAGTATATATCCAAACAATTTTAAGATATAGCTTCGTCAGCCTCCATCTATCTATAAGATAGAAAGATGGAATTTTGTGGCAATCTCTAATATTTAATTAACAAATATTTGAGTATATATGGCTAACTTGCTTGTAATTTATTACTGATTTCTTTTTTTACCGAAGATAATGCTTCGGGTAATGCCGAGAGATCCATCCCGCCTGCTTGAGCGAAATCAGGCCGCCCACCGCCTTTACCACCTATTTTTAATGCCAATTGAGAAATTAGCTCACCAGCCTTAACAATTTTGACTAAATCATTAGTTACACCTGCAGCTAAATTGATTTTTCCATCATTAACAGCAGCTAAAATAATTACAGCGGTTTTTAATTGATTTTTAAGATCATCAATCATAGTGCGTAATACTTTAGCTTCAATATTGTCAAGTTTAGCAATAAGTATATTGGTATTGTTAATTTTTTCGCATTGATTAAGTAATTGAGCACTTTCTTGACTAGCTTTTTGTGCTTTTAATTGTTCAATTGTCTTTTCAAGTTGCTTAGTTTGGTCAGACAATTGTTCAATGCGTGTCAAAACTGCTGATTTGTCACTTTTAATAATTTGCCCAATTTGAGTTAATAAATTCGACTCATAGTGTATTAGATCCATTGCATTTTGCCCAGAAGTCGCTTCGATACGACGTACACCAGATGCAATACTTGATTCTGATATTATCTTAAATAAACCAATATCACCCGTTCTATCTACGTGCGTACCACCACAGAGTTCGATTGAGAAATCCCCCATAGTAAGCACTCTTACTATATCGTCATATTTTTCACCAAATAGCGCCATAGCACCTTTGTTTTTGGCTTCATCGATCGGCATAAGCTCAATATCAACTGGCAAATTGCGACGAATTTGTCGGTTAACAAGGTTTTCTATTTCAATAATTTGTTCTTGCGTTATCGGCTGGCTATGTGAAAAGTCAAAACGCAGATAGTTATCATTGACTAAAGACCCTTTTTGATGAACATGATTACCTAAAACATGTTGTAATGCAGCTTGTAATAAATGTGTAGCTGAATGATTACGTCGAATACGTTCACGTAGTTCAACGTTGATTGCAGCTGTAACTGTGTCTCCGACTTTTAAAGAGCCTTTAATGATGTTACCTATATGCCCGATACTTTTGCCATATTTTTGACTATCTAAAACTGTAAATTCAACATTTACAGCTGTTAATAAGCCTTTATCACCAATTTGCCCACCAGATTCGCCATAAAATGGTGTTTTGTCTAGAATGATAATTGCTTCATCGCCTGCATGAATACTTTCAACTTTTTGGCCATTTCTAAATATAGCAATAATTTTTCCTGAAGTTTCAGTTGCTTGATAACCTAAAAATTCAGTTTTATCATCAAGTTTTATGACGTTGCTATAATCAACACTAAATGAACTTGATTCGCGAGCACGTTTTCTTTGTTCTTCCATGCATTGGTTAAAGCCTTCCTCATCAATCGTGATATTCTTTTCACGGCATACATCTGCTGTTAAATCTAGTGGAAAACCGTAAGTGTCATAAAGTTTAAATGCAACATCACCTGGTAATATGTTGCCAGTGATTTTTGTTAACTCTTGATCAAGCAAAAATAGTCCACGTTCTAATGTTTTTAGAAATTGCTTTTCTTCTAGTTTAAGTGCGTCTTCAACTTGTTTTTGATTATTGGCTAATTCAACCGCAGCACTTCCCATCACATCAATTAATGGTTTTACAAGCTTGTAGAAAAATATGCCTTTTGCGCCAAGCATATGACCATGACGTACTGCACGTCGAATTATTCGGCGTAACACATAACCGCGGCCTTCGTTTGAAGGTAATACTCCATCCGAAATAAGGAAAGCACAAGAGCGGATATGGTCAGCAATAACACGTAGAGATTTATTTTTTAAATCTTTAGTTTGAATAATGTTAGCAGCATCATTAATTAACTTCTTAAACAAATCTATTTCATAATTAGAATTGACATGTTGCAAAACAGCAGCTATACGTTCTAGCCCCATTCCTGTATCGACTGATGGTTTAGGTAATGGTTCCATTGTTCCATCAGGATGACGATTAAATTGCATAAAAACGATGTTCCAGATTTCGATAAATCTGTCACCATCTTCTTCAGCACTACCAGGAGGCCCTCCCCAAAGGTGATCACCATGGTCGTAGAAAATTTCGGTACAAGGACCACAAGGGCCGGTATCACCCATTTGCCAAAAGTTATCAGAGGCATATGGAGCACCTTTATTATCACCAATACGAATTATGCGTTCTTTTGGAATACCGATTTCTTTTTCCCAAATTGCATATGCTTCGTCATCTGTCTCATAAACGGTAACGGTTAACTTCTCTTTAGGTAGGTTAAACCACTCTTTGCTGGTCAATAATTCCCATGCAAAATGTATTGCATCATGTTTAAAGTAGTCACCAAAACTAAAGTTTCCTAACATCTCAAAAAATGTATGGTGTCGAGCAGTATAACCAACATTATCTAAATCATTATGTTTTCCACCAGCACGGACGCAACGTTGCGATGTTGTTGCTCTAGTGTAAGAACGCTTATCAACACCAAGAAATACATCTTTGAATTGATTCATTCCTGCATTAGTAAACAATAGTGTTGGGTCATTGTGTGGAACAAGGGAACTACTTGCGACAACTTCATGTCCTTTGTCATGGAAAAAGTCAAGAAAACTTTGACGAATTTCTGCAGTACTTTTCATTTATGCTTCCATATAAAAACGATAGATTTTTAAACATTGTAATATACTTGTTACAACCAAAGTTGAAAAGTAAATATTGTTACTATTGAAGCGGATCTAGTTAATATTACAAGTAAAAAGGAAAAATAAAAAAGAGCTAGTGAGTTTATTTGTAATCATTTTTTTAATTTCACGTATACTATTTTAGATATTATAAGTGTTTAAGTCAATAAGTTGTGTGCGGTTTTAATATCATCGTGTGTATAACCTCTTGCAATCAAAAACTGAATACCTTTTTGTCTTTTGTTATTATTTTTTTGTTTAATTTGTCTTAGTTTTTTAAGTAATTGTTCGTGGGCATGTTTTCCCCAGTTGATATCCGACATTTGTAATAGTTGTTGACTTAAATCAGTTGGTAAACCTCGTTGTTTAAGTTCCATTGCTATTTTATATTTTCCGTAACCTTTATTGGCACGCATAACAATATATTTTTCAATATAGTGGGCGTCATTTATCCAATTTTGATTAATACAGTGTTCAATCACATCTTGTATTTCAGCTTTTAGGTTAGTTAATTGGTCATGATATTCATCTTCTGTACTTTGTTGCTTTTTTGCAAAAAAGAATATCATTTTTTGGCTTAGTTCATACGAAGAGTGATCGCGCTGTGCAAGTAATTGCACAGCTTTATTTAAAATAGATTTATTGAGTTTTTTATCCATTATTCAAAACTTTCATCTTCTGATGAAATATTTTCTTCATCAGCTGCAAAAACGGCAGGGCTATTTAGTAGTAAATCGCGTAGTTTAGTTTCAAGTTCTTTGGCAATTTCAGGGTGTTCTTGTAAAAATTTAATTGAGTTAGCTTTGCCTTGACCAACTTTCTCGCCATTGTAGCTATACCATGCCCCTGCTTTATCTACTAATTTGTTTTTAACACCTAAATCAATTAGTTCACCTTCTTTTGAAATTCCACAACCATAAAGAATTTGGAATTCTGTCTGTCTAAATGGAGCTGCAACTTTGTTTTTAACCACTTTTACTCGAGTGTCACTACCGATAATATTTTCACCTTCTTTTACTGAACCAATACGGCGAATATCAAGGCGAACAGAAGCATAGAATTTTAGTGCATTACCACCAGTTGTTGTTTCTGGGCTACCAAACATAACACCAATTTTCATACGAATTTGGTTAATAAATACAACTAAACAATTTGCATTTTTGATATTCGCAGTTAGTTTACGTAATGCTTGTGACATTAAGCGAGCTTGTAATCCCATATGAGAATCGCCCATTTCACCTTCAATTTCAGCTTTTGGAGTTAATGCTGCGACTGAGTCGACAATAATAACATCAACAGCGCCAGAGCGAACTAGTGCATCACAAATTTCAAGTGCTTGTTCTCCCGTATCAGGTTGGGATATCAATAAGTCATTAACTTGTACACCCAATTTAGCCGCATAAATTGGATCAAGTGCATGTTCAGCATCAATAAATGCACAAGTCTTACCTTCTTTTTGAGCTTGTGCTATGACAGATAAGGTAAGTGTTGTTTTACCTGATGATTCTGGTCCAAATATTTCAACAATTCGACCCATTGGTAAACCGCCAATACCCAATGCGATATCTAGTCCTAATGAACCAGTAGATACAGCATCTACATCTAACGTTTGGGTATCCCCTAAACGCATAATTGAACCTTTACCAAATTGTTTTTCGATTTGACTTAATGCTGCTGAAAGTGCGCGTTGTTTGTTTTCGTTCATATTATAAAATTCCAATGAGTTAGGATGTAGTATATTATACTGTATTGTTATACAGTATCAAGTTTTTTTTATATTCGATAATTATTTGGTTATTATTTAAATTTTATAGTATTTTGGTGTTGCTAATTATTTTCTATAAAAACTATTTCTAACAGATGGTGATAAAATATTGGTATTCAAGATTAAATTTATTTGATTATCTTATTAATTTTGCATTTCAATGTTATGCTAGTTTAAATATTTTTGTTGATATAAATATATCGAATAAAGGGAAATGATGATCATTGATAAGCAACATTATGTTTTATGCTCACACTGTGATTTGGTCGTAGAATTATCTGATATAATGATAGGACACAAAGCTGTTTGTCCTCGTTGTAATACCATATTAGCTAAAAATAATCATGATATGAAGTTTAGATCTGCTATGTATGCAGCTTGTTCATTAATTATGATTATTGTAGCTTGTGGCTTTGTCTTTATTGATATTCGTCTTATAGGTAATTTTATTGGTGTTAGTATAATAGATATCCCTAAAACTCTTTTTTTTGATAAGTATGGTTATATTTCTGCACTTTTTATCTTATTTGTTTTGCTTTTTCCCATATTAAATTTGTTAATTACTATTTTACTTTGTTCCAAATTAAGATTAACAAAGTATCGAAAACGAGATTTGCTTATTGTTTATAAAAAGTTTCAACATTGGTGTATGCCTGAAATATTTCTTGTTGGAATCTTAGTCAGTTTTGTTAAATTAATGAGTTATGGCAATATTGGGGTTACTAGCGCATTTTTTGCCTTCTGTTTATTTGTCTTTTTTTATATTAAGTCGTTAGTTATTTTTTCACCAGAAATAATTTGGAATGAAATTCACCGTAATAATTTTTCTACTGATAGGTTAAAAGCCGGTAAAACCGGAATAAGTCAAAATATAAAATTATGCCATTGTTGTCAGGCTATATTACCGGTAAATTATAAAAAGTGTCCTCGATGTAAACAAAAAAGTAAAATTAGAGATCGCTATAAAATACAATGGACTATAGCGTTATTGGTAACTTCATTAATTCTTTATATTCCCGCTAATTTATTTGGTATTATGATAACCGTTGTTTTTGGATCGCCATCAACTTCAACCATTATCGATGGCGTCATTTATATGTGGCAATCAGGTGATGTACCTGTTGCGCTTGTTATTTTTATTGCAAGTGTTGTAATTCCAATTTTAAAAATCATTTCGCTGAGTTGGCTTTGCTATTTTGCACTCGCAGTAAAACAAAAAAATAAACGTAATTGCTTAAAAATGAAAAAATTATATACCGCTGTTGAATTTATAGGTAAATGGTCAATGATAGATATATTTGTGGTTTCAGTTATTTGTTCTTTAGTTAGAAATCAACAAATGATGGGGGTTTACCCTGATATTGGTGTTATATTTTTTGCAAGTGTCGTTATTATCACAATGATTGCATCACAAAAATTTGATCCTCGCTTAATTTGGGATCGTCCGCGAAATAAAAAAATAGGTCAATAGAAACAATATGGCAACATTAAGTAAATTAGCAAAAATAACTAAAATTAGAGCTATTTCCGCAATATGGATTATTCCCATTGTGACTGCAATTGTTGGTCTTTGGATAATCTACTCTCATTTTGCCGATAGGGGCACCTCTTTTACTTTGCTTGCAAAAGATGCAAGTGGCATCGTTGCAGGAAAAACCACCATTAAAAACCGTAGTGTTGATGTGGGTATCGTCGATGAAGTGACTTTGTCTGACGATTATAAGCAAGTGGTAATCAAAGGTCGTATTTACAATGATATGGATCCACTACTGAAAAATGATTCAATTTTTTGGGTCGTCAAGCCAGAAATTGGTCGTGATGGGGTAACGGGATTAGGTACTATTTTATCCGGCGTTTATATAGAATTAGTTGCAGGAAACGATACGCACAGTTTCCAAAACAAACCTTTTATGCTTTCTGATACACCACCCTTGTCAGATCCTAGTATTAAAGGGATCCGTTTAAATTTAGAAAGTGAACAAAATGGTGTGATCCCAAGAGGGGCTTCTGTTATGTTTCATGGCTATCGTGTTGGTAATGTTGAAACTTCAGAATTTGATGTTCAAGCACGTAAAATGAGATATCAAGTTTTTATTACTAAACCTTATGATGTACTGGTAACTCAAAATGTACGCTTTTGGAAAGAAGGTGGAGTTAATTTAACACTTTCTCCTCAAGGAGCCAATTTAGATGTTCCTTCCTTAGATGTCTTAATGTCAGGTGGGATTAGTTTTGATTTGCCTGAAGGGTCTAAATTAGGAGCACCTGCAGAACAAAATGCAGTTTATAAATTATATGCAGATAAAAAATCCATTAAAGATTCTCAATATACTGAATATAAAGAATTCCTTGTTATGCTTTCTGACTCCATATCGGGATTATCAGAAGGCGTACCTGTTGAATATCATGGCATTAGGTTAGGAACAGTATCTAAAGTGCCATTTTATACTGCAGAGATGTTAGAAAAATCCTCAATTTTAAATAAAAAAGTACCAATATTAATTAGGATTGAGCCAGAACGTTTATCTGAATTAGTTGATGAAAAAGTCGATATTGCTGAATTAATTATAAAAGAGCAAGAAAATGGCTTAAGAGCTTCGTTAAAGACCTCAAACATGTTCACTGGTGCGATGTATATAGATCTTGATTTTTATCCTGATTTAAAAAATGAATATGACCCTAAAATGGCAAAGCAGTTTGGTTACAACACCATTGAGGCGACTTCGACAGGGATTGCGCAAATTCAGGCAAAAATTATGCAGTTACTTGATAATTTTAATAATTTGCCACTTAACAATACTCTATCGCAGTTCAATCAATCATTAGCTTCAAGTGAACGATTAATGAAATCGTTAAATCGTATTATGGCAAGTAAAGAGATGCAAAATATACCAAAGGATTTACAAAAAACATTACGATCATTAAATGAAACAATGAAAGAATTACAACCAGGTTCTGAATTAAATAACCAAATGAAAGAGAGTTTACAAAAAGTGCAACAGATGATGGATGAATTAACGCCATTACTTAATACTCTCAATGATAAGAGCAATGCACTGATTTTTTCTGCTCCAGCGAAGAAAGATCAAGAACCTAAAGCAAAAGGTAAAGGTAAAAAATAATGAACAAAATATATAGAAAATTGCTTATCGCCATATTTATACCATTACTTGCTATCTTAGTAGGTTGCTCAACTAGCACTCCAAATAAAAGCTATTTTCAGCTAACTGGTGATTTACCCAATCCTGTATCGCAAAAAGTAAATATAACCAATCATTTTATTTGGATAGAATCGGTTGATATAGCAAGTTTTTTAAATAAATTAGGTATAGTATTACAAACAGACAATATTACATATGAAACGGCAACTCAAAATTTATGGGCCTCAACGCTATCTCAGCAACTTCAAGAGAGGTTATCGCAAGATTTAACCATTTTATTGCCTAATTATTTAGTATCTAGTCAATCAATTACAACACCGGCACTAACAATAAAATTATTTATTGATGGCTTTCATGGCAGTTATACTGGCGATGCGATCATCAAAGGGCGATGGGTAATTACGGACAATAAAAATAATATTGAAACAAAACCGTTTGAGCGCCATGTTCCTTTAGAATCTAATGGATACAGTGCTTTAGTTAAAGCATTATCAAAAGGTTGGCAAGATGAAGAGCTAGACTTTGCTAGTTCAATAAAACATTAATGTTATAATCATACTCCGTCAGGATTTTGGCGGAGTATTTTTAGTCAATTATTTTAATCGTAACTTAAATTGATTAAAAACTTCATCATCAATTACTACCCATTTGCGGACACTATTGATAAATACAATTTTATCAGCTTTGACAAGGTCGTCTTTTAAAATCGTTTTTTCTAATAATTGATTGTGATCTAAATAAAATTGCCGCATGGTGCCTGCAAGTAATCCACACTCTTTTTTAGGTGTAATCCATTGATTGTTAATCAATATTGCAAGATTTCCATTAACAAATTCAGTGATTTCATTGTGTTGATTAAAATTAATATATTCTTTTCCTGTAATTAAATTGGGAAAATGCTCCCGATTAGACGTTTTATGATACAAATAGACATTTTGGTTATGAACACACTGCTTTGCAAATGCGATTTCATTGATCTCCATTGGCGAGTTAATGATATTCTCGCTAATAGTATATAGTCCATTTTTTTGCAGTAACACTCTGACTTTATAGATATTTTCAATATTTTTATTAGTTGTATTTGCTAACTTAATCAGTTGCAACTTAATTGCATTAATATCATAGTTAAAATCAAAATAATCAGCAGATTGAGAAAGTCTGCTTAAATGCTCTTCCAATAAGAAAAATTGTCCTTTTTCAAGCAATAATGATTCAATGATATATTTGGGAAAAGAAGTAGTACGAGTTAAAATTGCTGTTTTAGCTAAAATCTCATTATATTCATCTTGTGATGTTGAATCCCAAGTGATCCCACCGCCAACACCATAATGCATTTGTTGATTGTGTATGGTTAAAGTCCGAATTGGGATATTGAATATAGCTTTGTTCATATATGGTTCAATATATCCAATTGTCCCGCAGTAAACTCCACGTGATGAGTTTTCAATATCTGCAATAATTTGCATTGTACTGGTTTTAGGCGCTCCAGTTATTGATCCACAAGGAAATAGTGCTTGAAAAATATGATATAAATTAACATGTTCTTTCAATTCACCTTGAATCATAGAAGTCAATTGCCAAACGGTTGGATATTTTTCGGCTGAAAATAATTTTGGAACTGTAACTGATCCAGCCTTTGCAACCCGACTTAAATCATTACGTAATAAATCAACAATCATCATATTTTCAGCTTGGTTTTTTTCAGAGAATAATAATTCTAATTGTTGTTTATCTTGATGATTATTTAAACCGCGCGCAGTTGTTCCTTTCATTGGTTTTGTTGTAATAATTTTATTTTCTAACTTAAAAAATAATTCTGGCGAAATTGATAAAATACAATAATCGTCAAACTCAATATAAGCGCAATAGTCGGCTTGATTGTTCTTTTGTAGAAAGTGGTAATAATTAATAGCACTTTCATTAAATGGAGTAGTAAATTGAATTGTATAGTTGGTTTGATAAGTATTGCCTGATTCAATTTGAGATCGAATAAAGTTAATTTTTTGATTATATTCCTCTCTTGATGTATTGCTTATCAAATCAAAAGTTGGTGGAGTGTAATCACTTATTTCTACATATTTTTGCTCAATGATAGAAAATTTATCAAAAATACCAAATATCAATAGCGGCAAATCATAATTCTGTTTTGTTTTATTTTCACTATTGAACCCCATTGCGCTTTCATAAGCGAGATATCCAACCGCATAATAGCCTTGTTGTGTGAATTTTTCGATTGAATCAAATTGTTGTTTGATTGTTGAATAATCATCAGACTTTAAAATGGCGATAGGGTTGCAAAAATATTTATGTTGACCTTCAAAGTCGATATGAATTTTCATTTTAGTATTGCTCATGGACAAAATTATCAATCATTTGTAAACCAAATTCGGTTTTAATTGCTTCAGGGTGAAATTGGACTGACTCGATGGGTAACTTTTTGTGACGTAATCCCATAATCAATCCTTGATTGTTTCTTGCTGTTACGATTAATTGAGAGTCTTTAGGTAAAGGATTATTACAAGCAATTAATGAATGATAACGAACCACCGAAAGTGGGCTTTTGATCCCTTTAAACACACCTTGACTATCATGCGTTATTTCATCGACTTTTCCATGCATAGGTGTTGGTGCTTTGATGATCTTATAACCATAATATTGAGCAATCGCTTGATGCCCTAAACAAACTCCCAATATTGGGCAAATATGACTAAATTCGGCAATAGTTGCAAGTGATATTCCAGCATTGGTAGGCGAACCCGGACCAGGCGAAATGATAATCTTAGAAAAACTAAGCTCTTTTATTTTTTCAATTGTCATTTCGTCATTTTTAATCACTTTAACTTCTGCGCCAACTTGACACAAATAATCGTGAATATTGAAGGTAAAAGAATCATAATTATCTATTAATAATATCAAAATAGAGCCCATTAATTACATAGCGTATTGTTTTAAAAATACTGGCACCTATAACAGCCAAATGCCAGTCATACCCAGAGTTATTATACCGTTAATGCAGTTAAAATCAGTTATGATTGCCAGTTTGCTATCTTTTTATTTCCTTTTTTATACTGAAACACAGTATTACCTGAAATTTTTTAACAAAAACCCTCTTTTTCTGTGATAAATCTCACAAAAGAATACAACTCTACTTGTATGGTAGTATTTATCCCGCTATTTTTATCATGCTTAAATTTATAAAAGAGGTTTTAAATGGAAATTATAAAAGCAGAAGTATTTGTATGTAGTCCAGGTCGGAATTTTGTTACATTAAAAATCACTACCGATGAAGGCGTTTATGGTGTTGGAGATGCAACACTCAATGGCCGTGAATTAGCTGTAGCATCCTATCTTAAAGATCATCTTTGCCCACAACTTATAGGGCGAGATCCCCATCAAATTGAAGATATCTTTCAATATTTCTATAAAGGCGCATATTGGCGCCGTGGCCCAGTTACCATGTCAGCCATTTCAGCCATAGATATGGCGCTTTGGGATATCAAAGGAAAATTGGCTAATATGCCACTTTACCAACTACTAGGTGGTGCATCACGAACAGGGGTCATGGTGTATTGTCATACGACTGGTTCAAGTATTGATGAAGTGCTTGATGATTACGCTAAACATAAAGAAATGGGCTTTAAAGCTATTCGTGTGCAATGTGGTATACCCGGTATGAAAACGACTTATGGTCAAAGCAAAGGGAAAAACTTAGCTTATGAACCTGCAACACGAGGGAATTATCCTGAAGAACAATTTTGGGCAACCGATAAATATCTTGATTTTATGCCTAAATTGTTTGAAGCAGTGAGAAATAAATTTGGTTTTAATGAACATTTACTGCATGACATGCATCATCGCCTAACGCCTATCGAAGCAGCGCGTTTTGGCAAAAGTATAGAAGATTACAGGCTGTTTTGGATGGAAGATCCAACACCTGCTGAAAATCAAGAATGTTTCCGTTTAATTCGTCAACATACTGTCACACCAATTGCAGTTGGTGAAGTATTCAATAGCATTTGGGATTGCAAACAACTGATCCAAGAGCAATTAATTGATTATATACGAACCACCATTACTCATGCAGGCGGTATTACCCATATGCGTCGTATTGCTGATTTCGCTGCGCTTTATCAAGTGAGAACAGGATCGCACGGACCCTCTGATTTATCCCCAATCTGCCATGCTGCAGCACTACATTTTGATATGTGGGTACCTAATTTTGGCGTGCAAGAATTTATGGGGTATTCACAGCAAATGCTAGAAGTTTTTTCACCAAATTGGACTTTTAATGATGGTTATATGCACCCAAGCGACAAACCAGGATTAGGTATCGATTTTGACGAAAAACTTGCTGAAAAATATCCCTACAACCCAGCTTATTTACCTGTTGCTCGTTTAGAAGATGGCACATTGTGGAATTGGTAAATTTATAGGAGGTTATATGAAAAGTATTGTAATAAAGCAACCTAACGAATTAGTAATTGAGGAACGTAAAGTTCCTCAACCTAAATCAGGAGAAGTTAGAGTAAAAGTAAAATTAGCAGGTATTTGTGGTTCAGATAGTCATATTTATCGCGGTCATAATCCTTTTGCTAAATATCCAAGAGTTATTGGACATGAATTTTTTGGTGTGATTGATGAAGTTGGTGAAGGGGTTGATAGATCTAGAATTGGAGAAAGAGTATCTGTCGATCCAGTTATTAGTTGTGGGCACTGCTATTCTTGTTTAGTAGGTCGTCCTAATGTTTGTACATCTCTTACTGTATTGGGTGTTCATCGAGATGGTGGATTTAGTCAGTACGCGGTAGTTCCAAGTAAAAATGCTTATGTTATTCCAGATGAAATTAGTGATGAGTTTGCTGTGATGATTGAACCATTTACTATTGCAGCAAATGCAACCAATCATTTAAAACCAATTGAAAATGATATTGCATTAATTTATGGTGCGGGGCCAATGGGGCTAACGTCAGTACAAGCGTTAAAAGGCGTCTATAACGTTAAAGAGGTCATTGTTGTTGACAGGATTGAAGAACGTTTAGATATGGCAAAAATTAGTGGTGCTGACAGAGTAATAAACAACACTTCTTTATTTTTAAAAGATGAGCTGGATAAGCTTAGTATTAAACCGACAGTTATTATAGATGCAGCCTGTCATCCCTCCATTTTGCAAGAAGCAATTAGTATTGCATCACCAGCAGCAAGAATCTTGATTATGGGATTCTCAGGTGATGCCTGTCAGATAACTCAGCAATGTATTACAAGTAAAGAATTATCTATTTTTTCATCTCGATTAAATGCTAATAAATTTCCAGTTGTAATTGATTGGCTTAAGAAAAAATTAATTGACCCACAAAAGTTAATTACACATCAATTCGATTATATGCAAGTCATTCAAGCGATAGAAACTTTTGAAAAAGATCAAAAACAGTGTTGTAAGGTGTTACTAACTATTAGTTAGGAATTTTTAAACACATTTTTATTGATGATCTTTTTATATAGAAAATTATAAGGCGAGTAAAATATGAATAACATAGGAAAGATTAAATGTGAAAGAAATGCTTCAGATTTAGTTAAAGCCGCTATTTCAGGATGGCTTGGAACAGCATTAGAATTTATGGACTTTCAGTTATATTCTTTAGGCGCTGCACTAGTATTTCGTGAAATATTTTTCCCTGAACAATCGGCAATTATGGCACTAATCTTAGCTATGGGAACCTATGGGGCAGGATACATTGCCCGAATTGTTGGTGCTTTTATCTTTGGACGAATGGGCGATGCAATAGGTAGAAAGAAAGTATTATTTATTACAATTACTATGATGGGTATTTGTACAACACTAATTGGTGTATTACCAACTTATGCTCAAGTAGGTATTTTAGCTCCTTTAATGTTGGTTGTTTTACGTATAGTTCAAGGATTGGGCGCGGGTGCTGAAATTTCAGGGGCAGGCACTATGCTTGCAGAATATGCTCCAACAGGAAAAAGAGGAATCATTTCTTCATTAGTTGCAATGGGCACTAATTGCGGTACATTGAGTGCTACCGCGATTTGGGCAGTTATGTTTTTTTTGTTAGATAAACAACAGCTAATTGCATGGGGATGGAGAGTCCCTTTTCTTATAAGTGCCATCGTTATGATCTTTGCTATATGGCTTAGAATGAACTTAAAAGAAAGCCCTGTATTTGACGGTGTTAATGATGTAAATACCCAACCAATTAGTAATAAACAACCAATCAAACACATTTCATTAGTTGAAATGATAAAAAGTAAATCATTTTGGCTAGCAACTGGCTTACGTTTTGGACAGGCAGGAAATTCAGGATTAATTCAAACTTTTTTAGCAGGTTACTTAGTGCAGGCCTTATTATTCGAAAAAGGTATACCGACAGATGCTTTAATGATTAGTTCGATTGTAGGATTTGTCACTATTCCTTTTTTAGGATGGTTATCGGATAAAATTGGGCGACGAATTCTATATATTATTTTGACTGTTTCTTCAATTATTCTTGCTTATCCAATGCTATCTATTGTTGTTGATAAAAGTCATTCAGTTAGCACTATAATGTTATGTTTGATTATTATTCATAATATTGCCGTACTAGGGCTATTTGCATTAGAAAATATTACAATGGCTGAAATGTTTGGTGCTCGTAATCGCTTTACTCAAATGGCGATATCTAAAGAAGCCGGAGGTCTTATTGCAGTCGGATTCGGTCCTTTATTAGCCGGAATTTTCTGTAATATTGTCAACGATTGGTGGCCAATTGTTGTTATGATCATTGTTTATTCTTGTATTGGTTTGATATCAGCGATTTTTATGCCGGAAGTTAAAGACCGTGATTTATCTGATTTAAATGATGCCGCATTATAATTTAAAGTTTTGAAGGAAAAATAATGAAACTATCAATTAAAACATTACCACAACTACCTAAAGAAGTAGTTGTACCAAACTATGATAGAAATAAGCTTAAAACTAAAATTGTCCATCTTGGTTTTGGTGCATTTCATCGAGCTCATCAAGCGGTTTTTACCGATATTTTAGCAGCAGAACACAATAGCGATTGGGGGTATTGCGAGGTCAATTTAATTGGTGGTGAAAAGCAAATTGAAGATTTAAAACAGCAAGATTATCTATTTAGTATTTGTGAAATGGCTTATGACAATTGGTCAACTCGAGTTGTTGGGGTCGCCAAAGAGGCATTACATGCGGATATAGATGGTATTGCCAAAATACTCGAAGTTATCACGCGCCCTGAAATTGCTATTGTGTCAATCACTGTTACCGAAAAAGGTTATTGCTATTTACCGGCAACGGCATCAATTGATACCAATAATACACTAATTAAACACGATATTGAAAATCCCACTAAGCCAAAAACTGTCCCTGGTGTGATTGTTGAAGCATTATACTTACGTAAAGAAAAGGGGTTAAAACCGTTTACAGTTATGTCTTGCGATAATATGCCAGAAAACGGCCATGTAACGCGGAATGTCGTTTTGGCGTTAGCCAAACTGCGCGATCCAAATTTGGCTAATTGGATAGAACAAAATGTAACGTTTCCTTCAACAATGGTTGACCGAATTGTACCCGCTGTAACGCCTGAAACGATGGAAAAAATTCAAAAGCAACTTGGCGGTATCGAAGACCCTGCCGGTGTTGCCGGCGAACCTTTTAAGCAATGGGTTATTGAAGACAATTTTGTTAATGGCCGGCCTGATTGGCAAAAAGTTGGCGTTGAACTAGTTAATGATGTCTTACCTTATGAAGAGATGAAGCTACGTATGTTAAATGGTAGCCACTCATTTCTAGCTTATTTAGGTTATTTAGCAGGATATTTATATATAGATGAATGTATGCAAGATCCTTTTTATGTTAAAGCTGCAAGGCATTTAATGATAAATGAACAAGCAAGCACATTACGAGTAAAAGGCGTTGATTTACAGGCTTATGCCGATTCGTTGCTTGATCGTTATCGTAATACAGGTTTAAAACATCGTACTTGGCAAATAGCCATGGATGGCACCTTAAAATTACCTCAACGTATGCTTGATTCAGTCCGTTTTCATTTAGCAAATAACACACCATTTGATTGCTTAGCTTTAGGTATTGCTGCTTGGATGCGCTATGTAAGTGGCACTGATGATGCCGGTAAGGCAATTGAAATAAGTGATCCAATGGTTGATAAGTTAAAAGAACTAGTAGCAAATAGCCAAGATAATCAAGAACGAGTAAAATCGTTATTGTTATTATCACATGTATTTGGTGATGATCTACCTAACAATCAATATTTTGTTGAGCAGGTGACTAAAGCTTATTTATCTTTGCGAGATATTGGTGCTAAACAGTCAGTTGAACAATTAGCAGAAAGTTTTTAAAGCATTATTAACAAAACTAACATAATTAATAACAGTAAAGTGTAATTGCCTGCAAGGGCGTTACACTTTTTACTTATACTCCAATTTAGAACAAATAACCTTTTTATATTTATGTCATTGAAATAGCAACACATTTCAAACAAAAAAATTAAGGGGTAAGTGTTTTTTAAATTCAACGGAAGGCAAGTAGCCTAACGAAGAATGTAATTGTTTATGATTGTACCAATAGGCATAAGCCGAAAAAGCGCGTTGTAACTCAGCCACTTAGTTGAAGTGGTTAACTCTTGTTCTTGCGGACTGCGATTATCTTTTGTTTTAAATGATTAAATGAGCCACTTTGGCTTGCTTGCGTTATCCAACGGTCCAAAGCTGATTAGGTATTGTAAATAAGTTATTGTGTTATTTTTCGGTAAGTTAAAATAAATTTACTGCTATAAAAATCGCATGGCTACAGTTTTTCCGTTGGTTTTTTAATTTATTTGATATAGTATTAATTGTTTAAAGTTTGTTAAATGGAAAGATTGTAATGAGTAAAAAATTGCTGTAATGGGTGATGATACTACAACCTGTGGTAAAGTTATTTCGTCGTCAGTTCTAGCTTTTAACCATCTCGATGCTATAGCCTGTTTAGGGGATTATGCTTCATGTCCTAAGTGTAAAAGTTCTGGAAAAATTATTGAGGCGACTGATAAACTAATCATTGATGGCAAACCAGCTGCTTATGATGGGTGTATTATTGCTTGTGGTTGTCGGCCTATAGGTGTTAATCGAATTATTGCAACCAAAAGTCTGATATTTGTTGATGTGGCAACCTCATATTATACAAATAAGTCAAATCCTATTAATAATACATTTTCAACAATCGCGCAAAATGATATTCACACACAAATTAATTCATTAGTAGCACCAAATGAAGATAAAACAAAGATTCGTCTTGACGCTCAAAATTTACTTGATTGTGCGCATGAAGTTTGTGAAAAACACCTTTACCATGATGATATAAAACAAGATTTCATTAACAATGTTGATGGTTTCGCCACGCGCATTGTAAATCAAGTGGAAAGCGGAGCGATGAGTTATGAACAAGGCTCAGAAGCGATAAAATCTGAAGAAAAGAGTTTATGGGATCAAAGCATTCACTGGGGCAGTAGGGGACTAAGTGTTTTAGGTGGTTTTGGCTTGATGAGGATGGGGGTTGCAATGTGCTCAACTGGTGGGGGGTGTATACTTGGCTCATATGTAGTAGCGCATGGAGTTAATAGTATTCAAGAAGGGATAACCGATGAAGATGGCTTTTTAAAATCAGTGTATCAAAATGCGGCTGAAAGATTGGGAATGTCTAAAGAGGCAGGTTCTTTGGCTTATGATTTAGTTGATATTGGTATATCCGCACATGGTAAACTTAAATTAGTTCCTAAAATTGATGAAAGTTTTGCAATTAACCAATACAATCGTGCTAATCCAGCTAAATTCAAATTATTTTATTATGGTAGAAAGGATTTGATACAAGCATATAGACAGATGAATAAATGGTTGTTAGCTTCTGAAATAGTAAGTGATGTTTTATCTTTATATAAAATTCATCAAGAGGCTGAAAATATATTAGTTAAAGATAATGAAAGTAGTGAGACAAATCTATATATTTCAAACCCGGAACAGATTGATAATATAGAGAAAATTGTAGATAGTTGTGCAATAGTAATACGTGTTACAGGTCGAGAATCTGATGCTGATGACCAACCTAATTATTCATTGTGCACGCGCTTAGATGGTACTATATATCGGCAATATTTTGATGGCCATATTGAAGAAGGTTCTATTGAATAACAGGAATAACACAGATGATTATATTGATTTACATTGCGTATTACTTTTTCTCTATTTTGCCTATTATGATTTCTTATCGTTTTAGACAATATACAATATTTGATTATAAATATAATAAAAAGTTGAAATGGCAAAGGCGCATCATGTTGGTTGTCAATTATATTGCTCTGGGTATCCAAATTATAATTGTAAGTGAACGTAAAATTATATTACGTTCTAATCCAGATTATGGTCCTCTTGCATTATCAGCATTTATATTTCTAATTGTTTATACTATTTTTCCAATATCCTGGTTAGAAAGCCCAAAAGAGTATTTAATAAAGAAAAAGAAAAAATGGAAATAATAATGGATTTAGTGAAGTTAGCTTTCCATTATTAACCACTGCCGCATTACCTTCCAAACAAATTGTAGAAATTCCTCGCGTTGTTTACAGTAATTTGAGAAACGACTGTAATGAATATACATAAAAATAAAACTAACACTAACACCTTATCACTGATAAGAGATATGGCGTTTATATCAAAAAAACAATAACCACTATCAATTTAGCTAAACGTTTTATTGTCAATCATCCGACCATTTATTAGGTGCTAAAAAATTCCAGTATTCACTCGCTAACAAATAAGAACTATACTATAAAAACCTATTGGGGTAAGATGCTACATATTGAAACTAACAAACATTTGCTTTTATTTAAATTATAGTTTTATTGAGTAATAAAAAAATTAAGTTGTTTAGTTTCATCGAATGCTTTATCTAGTTCTCTTGTAGCTGACTGATAACTTTGATTTGAATCTCCTTCTTTTGTACATTCTTTCATGATGGCATGTTTTGTTTTGAAAGTTTCATGCGATGTTAACTGTTTGTATAATGAAGCTAAATCTTTGCCTGTCAAAGTGAAAAAATTATTCCAGTCATTTAACTGCGTTTCTACAAATTCGCGACCTTTTTTACAAGCAATAGCATCAAGCTGAATAGTTGGAATCGTGTATTTTTTAAGTTCAGAAAATTTAGGATGTTCATTTATAAATTCAACTTTTTCATTAAGCCCTTCTGCTTTTAAATATTCAATCAAACTATCTTCTCGGAATAATTTGTTTTTTTGAGATTGAAATTGCCCTTTCCCTCGCAAAGTAACTTCATCTGGATAAGGTTCATCTACTGAATAATCCCAAAAATTTTTTTGACGCTCAATAAAAACATCATTGATAACTTTAACTGGTAGTTCAACCTCTTGTTGTTCACCGTTAATAATTACTGGAACTGAATTTAAATGTCTAGCTATCAACTTATCGTAAGTTTCATCACTCACATTCGAAGTTGTATAGAAAGTTGTCAATAAATAATAGTTACTTTGAGTAGGATTAATTAACCCTGAACTATTACTTGTTGAAGGTTTAGCTATAAAATTTAACGATTGATTACCATAAGACAGTGTATGCTTACCGTATTCAAATGTATAGTTCACACTTGATTTTGCTGGAATGGTTAATTCATTTCCATCAATAATCACTTTTATTTCATTTGGTGTTGGATTATCAATCATACGATCAACAGAGCTAGATAAAGTCGTACCTGAACCAAAACAACCAACCAATGTCATATTGCAAACTAGCAACAAAGAATATTTTATTTTTTTCATCACATTAATTTAATTAAAGCCTTTAAAAGGAGAATAAATTTTATCACAGCTTTGATTTTTGATAAAACAACTATTTTTAATATTATTTGAAGTAATATGTAGGATTTACTCGCATTGTTTACAGTAATTTGAGAAACTAATGTAATGAATATACATAAACAAACAAAACTACGCCTTATCACAGACAAGCGATATGGCCCTTATATCATAAAGAAAAAATAACGGTCACTAATTTGGCTAAACGCTTTATGGTCAGTTGCCCTACCATTAAAATCTATTGAAGATAAATTAAGACGGCAAGCTAAACGCTATAACAAAACCTATTCGGGTGAAATACTACACGTTGATACCAAAGGTTTACCTTTACTTAAAAATGAAACAAAACAGCAAACTAGAGAATATTTTCCCATTAATATCCATTTGATTTTTATTGCTTTTATACATAAACGTAGTACACTCCTGAAACTTTTTAACAAAAATCCTACTGTCTTTGTTTGTTAGATAAATGTTTGTTTAGATAAACTGCGTGATAACCAGCGTATCAATCAAAAATTGACAAAAATCACCTGCAACGGCAATTTGATGTAGGTGATGAAAAACAAATTGTTGTTGCGGATTTAACCTAATGACAAAGGGTAGAGGAAGCGATATTTAAAACTATTAAAACGGAATTTGTAAAAGGCCAACGTTTCAACTAAGCGGCTGAGTTACAACGCGCTTTTTCGGCTTATGCTTATTGGTATAATCATAAACGATTACATTCTTCGTTAGGCTACTTGCCTTCTGTTGAATTTAAAAAACACTTACCCCTTAATTTTTTTGTTTGAAAATGTGTTGCCATTCCAATCAAAAAAACTTTTCTTATACCTAAAAATATCCTACTATTCTCCCTTATTTTGTTCCTTGCATAAGAATGATATATGTTTAAATCTGCCGACTTGAATATTTCAGAACCCGTTAATCAACAAATTTATCGTAAATTAAGAAAAGCGATTATTACTTGTCAAGTATTGCCTGGTGTTTTACTGTCAGAAAAAGAGATTTCTAGTCAATTTAGTGTTTCAAGGCAACCGGTTAGAGAAGCGTTCATTAAATTAGCCGAAGCGGGACTAGTGCAAATTCTTCCTCAACGAGGAACATTTGTCACAAAAATATCGATTAAAAAAGTGATGGATGGGCAATTTATTCGTGATGCTGTTGAATGTGCAATTATTAGGCAAACCGCATTAAAAATTAATGACTCAGATATTTTATTACTACAAAAAAATATTGATGAACAAAAAGAGGCCAATAAACATAAAAATATTCAATTTTTTCTAGAAAAAGATGATGAATTCCACCAAATTTTAATGAACGTAATAGACTGCCAAATGGCATGGGAAACGGTTGAAAATATTAAAGCTATGATGGATCGAGTTAGATTCCTTTCATTAGAAGAAATTTCGCCTCCCGAAGATCTTGTTAAACAGCATGAAAAAATCTTAGTAGCTTTAAAAAATCATGATCCAGATCTTGCAGTAATAGCTCAACATGAACATTTATCGGCTATTTTGGAGACCATAAAAATAGTATCAAAACAGAAGAATGAATGGTTTGTTGATTAATCTTCATTAACGATCTGAATTATTATTTTGAATATTTTCTATAATTATGCCACTTGTTATTGTAGTTTACTCAGATGTAGGCAATTATTTCTTTTTACGTAAATACCCCAAAACACGAAAGTTATCTATTTTCCAAATTTCATCTTTAAATATGAGAGGATAAGTTGCACGACTGCTTTTGTTGGGGCCAGGATTTTGTTGAATAATTTCAATTTCGTTATCGCTAACTTTGCTAATAATGGCAACATGACCATATCTTGACCAACCAAAAACAATAATATCTTCAACTTGTGGTTTAGTTGGTGAACCATTATGAAATTGTAATAAATTACGTTTAGGATTAAGTTGACCATCAGGAATTGATTTATCGAAGTAATTTTTAGCATGACCATAACTATCTGGCATTTTATGATTAAAACGCTGATAATAATAGCGCTTAATAAATTCAACGCATTGATATTTTTGCCCTAAATTATAACCGTCTTGAGTTAGATTACGCCCACTCACATTACCAGTACTGCCATTATAATAAACATCAACACCATTGAATTGATCAACAACTGTGCCTATTTTATCTTTATCAACTTGCATATCAAGATACACATATTGATAAAAAGCATAACCACTAAATACAGATAAAATGATGAAGAAAAAAAATAGTGTTTTTTTGTATTTGAATAATATTATATTTTTCATTATTAGAATTTATTTTCCTATTATATTGTTATAAATATTTTCCTATTAAAAACAAAATCATGCTGCTTGAACCTGAGGATCTATTAAGCTATTTTTATTAATCTATGTATTTGGGGATAATATTATTTAATAACTTATTAATTATATTACATTTTACGTAAATAACCTAAAACGCCATAATTCTCTATTATCCATTTCCCATCTTTAAAGATTAAAGGAAAAGTTGCTCTACTGTTTGCATTTGGTCCCGAATTTTGTTGCACAATCTCAATTTCGTTATCGGTTACTTTACTTACAATGGCAACATGTCCGTAACTTGTCCAATTAAGAATAATGATATCTTCAACTTTTGGTTTTGTTGGTGAGCCATTGTGGAATTGTAATAAATTGCGTTGTCGATTAATTTTGCCATCAGCAACTAATGGATCAAAGAAATCTTTTGCATGCCCATAGCTATTAGGCATTTTGTGGTTAAAGCGCTGATAATAATAACGTTTGATAAATTCAACACATTGATATTTAAGGCCTAAGTTATAGCCGTCTTTAGCAATATTTCTTCCACTTACATTATAAATACTGCCGTTATAATAGACTTTCACACCATTAAATTCATCAATGACTTTTCCTATTTCTTGTTTATTAATTTCAATATTGGCAAAAGCACATGAATTAAGTGTATAGTAGCTTAACACTGATAATAACCAAAGCCAAAGGATCCCTTTTTTATATTTCAATAACATGTTTATTTCCATTATTTTAATTGTATATTATTAATTATAATCATTTATTTTTATTAAAAAAATAGAATTTAATCGAATAATAAAAATATTATTATTCATGTATGTAAAATTAAGCTTACAATTTAAAACAAAATAGGAATTATAAAATGATTAAAAAAGTTAAAATAGATATTAGTGGTCTTGTTCAAGGTGTTGGATTTCGATTTTTTACTTATCAACAAGCCCAAAAGCTTGGTTTAGTCGGCTATGTTCAAAACTTAGATAATGGTAATGTTGAAATTATTGCACAAGGTGACAGTTCACAAATAGAGAAGTTAATACAATGGATTGAAAACGGTGGCCCTGCTTCATCGCGAATTTCTCATGTAAATATTTGTGAATTATCACCACAAAACAATTTAACTTCTTTTAATGTTCGATATTAATTTAATAAAAAATAAAGTAAAATATATAAAATGTTGGACATTCTAAATAATAACTTCTTATTAATGTGATATAACATATGTTATGAATAAAAAAAATCTGATCTGCCTTTTACTTATTATTATTGTTATCGGTGTTTATTACAATTATCAAAAAGGGGATGCTTCTGCAAGCAAATCTATCCCAAATACATTAGATAAGCCGATTTATCAAAGTGATGATATGTTAACAGATATTTATGACTTATCAGGTGAATTAGTCTATAAAATTGAGTCTAGTCATGTTAGGCATTTTGATGATTCAGACAATACTGAATTTGATTTACCTAATTTTACGTTTTATGATCAAGATCATTTAGCAACATGGCATATTAAAGCTAAAAAAGCGACATTAACGAATGATAAACATCTTTACCTTTATCAGGATGTTCAGTTAGATAATTTGACAAAAGACGCTCAATTAAAGCAAGTAAAAACAGATAATGCAGTGATAGATTTAACTTCACAGCTAGTTACATCAAAAGATCCTGTCATCATTTACGGGGTAGGGTTTTATTCAACAGGTATTGGCTTAGCCAGTGATTTGCATACAAAAACAGCTAATATACTTGAAAATGTAAAAACATATTATAATACTGAGGCAAAATAAAACATGAGTTCGCTAAAACAAACTGTTTTTTCATTAATTTTATTATTACCTATCTCTTTGAGTAGTTTTGCAAATGAACCTTCTAAGCAACCTACAGACACTAAAGAAGAACATAAAATATTTGCTGATAATAAACCCATTACAATTGATGCGAATAATCAACACATTGATATTGAAAAAAATATAATTACGTTTATTGGTAATGTTATCATTGTTCAAGATGGGTTAACCATAAATGCTGATAAAGTTGTTATTACCGATATGCAAGATACTGAAAAACAAAAAATTACAGCCTATGGTAATCCTGTAAATTATAAGCAAATTTTGCCAGAAAAAAATAAAATTGTAACAGGTCATTCTGCTCAAGTAATTTACAATGTAAAACAAAATAATGTTATTTTACAAGGTAATGCTGAGTTATTTCAGCAAGATAATCATATCATTAGTAATCAGATCACTTATGATATTAAAAAACAGCAAATACTTGCACAGTCTGGTAAAAATGGGCGAGTAAAAAGCACTATCATCCCAAATCAAGTTAAAGGGACGAATAAATAAAATGCCAATTTTAAAAGCAGAAAATCTAGCCAAAATATACAAAAAACGACGCGTTGTTGAAGATGTCAGTTTAACAGTTAATTCGGGTGAGATTGTCGGACTATTGGGACCCAATGGTGCAGGTAAAACAACTACGTTTTATATGGTGGTTGGTATAGTGACATTAAATGCAGGTAAAATTTACCTTGATGATCATGATATCAGCATTTTACCTTTACATGAGCGAGCACAAAAAGGCATTGGCTATTTACCGCAAGAAGCGTCTATTTTTAGAAAATTGTCTGTAATTGATAATATTATGGCAATTTTAGAAACACGCAAAGATATTGATAAAAATGAAAAAATCGATCGTGCGGAAGAACTACTTGAAGAGTTCCATATTACGCATATTCGTGACAGCATAGGGCAATCGTTATCGGGTGGCGAAAGACGACGAGTTGAAATTGCCAGAGCATTAGCGGCAAATCCAAAATTCATTCTGCTTGATGAACCTTTTGCAGGTGTCGATCCTATTTCAGTCATTGATATCAAAAGTATCATTAAACATTTGCGTGATCGTGGATTGGGTGTATTAATAACCGATCACAATGTGCGTGAAACATTAGATGTTTGTGAACGCGCTTATATTGTCAATAAAGGACATTTAATTGCTGAAGGTTCACCTAGTGATATCTTAAGTAATGAATATGTAAAACGAGTCTACTTAGGAAATGAATTTAGGTTATGATGAAACCAAGTTTACAACTGAAAGTTTCGCAACAGCTTTCGATGACACCACAATTACAATTGGCGATTCGATTACTCCAGTTGTCAACTTTAGAACTTCAACAAGAAATTCAAACCGCTTTAGAAAATAACCCATTACTTGAAATTGCCGATCAATATGACGAAATTAACGTTGAACAACACGACGAAATTGAACATATTGACACGCGTGAAGCACTAGATAGCCAAGAAATACCTGATAATATTCCACTTGATGCATCTTTAGATGATATTTATAGTGCAGGAACCCCATCTGGAACTAACTCAGATTATCGTAATGATGAATTGCCTATCTATCAAGGCGAAACTCACGAAACATTACATGATTATTTAGAATGGCAATTAGAGCTAACGCCTTTTAGTGATACAGATAGAGCAATAGCCATTTCAATTATAGAAGCGATTGATGAACGAGGCTATTTGACCGTTTCGTTAGATGAGATTTTAGAAGAACAAGGTAATGATGAGATTGAATTTAATGAAGTTGAAACTGTTTTAAAGCGTATTTGGCATTTTGACCCTATTGGTGTTGGTGCAAGATCGCTACAAGAATGTTTATCTATCCAAATTCAAAATTTATCCTCCCCACCTTTTGTTAATCAAATAATTAATCAATATTTAGATTTATTAGCTAGCCGTGATTATAGAACCTTAAAAAAAGTATTAAATGCTAGTGATGAACAGTTAAAAGAAGCAGTCAATTTTATTCAACATTTACACCCCTATCCAGGTGAATCAATAAATACAACGCCCCCCGATTATGTACTACCTGATGTGTTAGTCAAAAAATTGAATGGAAAATGGATTGTTGAATTGAATAATGACACAATGCCAAATCTACGTATCAATCAGCAGTATGCAGCAATGGAGAAGATAGCAAATGAAAGTGATAGTCAATATATTCGCTCGCATTTGCAAGAGGCCAATTGGTTTATTAAAAGTATCGAAAATCGTAATGAAACCTTATTAAAGGTTAGCCAATTTATTGTTGAGCATCAACAAGCCTTTTTTGAACACGGTGCTGAATACATGAAGCCAATGATTTTGTCTGATGTTGCAACGGCCATTGATATGCATGAATCGACCATTTCTCGTGTAACAACTCAAAAATATCTGCATTGTCCAAGTGGAATTTATGAACTTAAATTCTTTTTCTCAAGTCATGTTAATAATGATTCAGGCGGTGAGGTTTCATCTACTGCTATCCAAGCATTAATTAAAAAATATATATTGGCAGAAAACAGTAAAAAGCCATTAAGTGATAGTAAATTAGTTTCGATGCTTGAAGAGCAAGGCATTATTATTGCACGTCGCACCGTAGCAAAATACCGTGAAGCCTTATCAATTCCGCCATCAAGTCAACGAAAACAGCTTTAAATGTAAAGCTGTTTATGACAACGGATCGTTTTAGATAACTTTTTCAGTTTCAATAATCATCATATCCGTAGTAAAAGAACCATCTGCTTGAAGTTCAAAATATTTTTTTGTATCGTCGGCTGCTGTTTCTTGGTAAATTCGTATCGCTTCAATCAACTGTTCAGGAGTACGCATTCGTTTAACCCATGTATCAAAAGAGAGTGTTAAACGATGACGAGTTATATTATTAATGACGAAACCCGCTTCAGTTAAAAAGGTTAACCACTCACCGGGGGTATAGTCACGAACATGTGAGGTATCACGCATGGCTTCAACGGTTTGTAGCCAAATATCTAATACAGGATGACCTGGTGATACAACATCCATAATAATTAATTTACCGCCAGCTTTAGTTATTCGATGGAGCTGCCGAATACTTTTGCCTACATCATGCCAATGATGAGCAGAATAACGACTGACAACAATATCAAATTGATTATCAGCAAAAGGGGGATATTCAGCATAACCTTGCTTAACGGTTATATTTTGTAAATTGCGCTCTTTTGCTGTTTGCGCTACAACCGATAACATTTCATTTGAAAGATCATAGGCTGTAACATGTTTAACATATTTTGCCGCAATAAAACTGACATGGCCTGCACCACATCCCATATCAAGTAGATTTGCCTCGGAATGCGATATAAGTAGATTAGATAAATATTCAAGATCAGGCCCTTGAGCATGTACTTTGCTAGTTAAATAGGCATTGGCTTGCTCGCCAAACTGCTGTTTTACATTGTCATGATGTGTTGCCATTGTCGATTCTCATTATTGGGCGCAAATAAGCGCCCAAAAGTTAAAGTTAAGCTAAAAATGAAGGGATTTTATGTTCAAAGTCGCTAATTGCTTCTTCATGTTGTAAGGTTAAGCCAATATTATCTAACCCATTTAACAAGCAATGACGTTTAAAAGCATCAATTTTAAATGAATATTGCTTATCGCCGGCAATGACCACTTCATTAACTAAATCGATGGTAAATTCAATGCCTTCATTGGCTTCGACAATTTTAAATAGCTCATCAATATCCTCTTCGGATAAATTGACCAACAATAACTGATTGTTAAATGAGTTATTGTAAAAAATATCGGCAAAACTTGAACCAATAATGGTTTTAAATCCATAATCAGCAAGTGCCCATGGAGCATGTTCACGAGAAGAGCCACAACCAAAATTTTCACGTGTTAATAAAATGCTGGCACCTTTATAGCGGGGTTTATTCAAGACAAATTCAGGATTAGGCTGCTCGCCAGCATCATCTAAAAAGCGCCATTCATGAAAGGCATGTTTACCAAATCCAGTGCGTGTTACTTTCTGTAAAAACTGTTTTGGAATGATTGCATCTGTATCAACATTAGCCGCATCCAAAGGAACGACTAGCCCAGTATGTTTTGTAAATTTTGCCATGACAAGTCTCTCCTTAAAATGGTTTGCGAATATCTGTAAAATGACCAGTAATAGCTGCGGCTGCTGCCATAGCAGGACTAACTAAATGTGTTCTAGCATCGCGTCCTTGGCGACCTTCAAAATTACGGTTGCTAGTTGATGCACAGCGATCTCCTGGTGCTAATTTATCATCGTTCATTGCAAGACACATAGAGCAACCCGGTAAGCGCCATTCAAATCCTGCATCAGTAAAAATCTTATCTAATCCTTCGGCTTCAGCTTGTTCTTTCACTGGTCCTGAACCGGGTACAACTAATGCTTGTACACCTTCAGCCACTTTACGGCCTTTAGCAATTTGCGCAGCAGCTCGTAAATCTTCTATACGTGAGTTTGTACAAGAACCAATAAACACTTTATTGATCTTAATATCAGTCATTTTGGTGCCAGCGGTTAATCCCATATAAGTTAATGCACGCTCTGCAGAGTGTTTTTCAATAGGATCAGCAAAATCATTAGGATTCGGTACTGTTGCATCAATTGAAGTTACTTGACCAGGATTCGTTCCCCAAGTGACTTGTGGTGCGATATCTTTTCCTTCTAACGTCACAACTGTATCAAAATGTGCACCTTCGTCGGTTTTTAGCGTTTTCCAATAAGCCACCGCTTTGTCGAAGTCTTCACCTTTTGGTGAAAATTGACGACCTTTTAAGTACTCAAAAGTCACTTCATCTGGTGCAATTATGCCAGCTTTAGCTCCCATTTCAATTGCCATATTACACAACGTCATGCGTCCTTCCATTGATAATGATTTAATAGCATCACCACAAAATTCAACTACATGACCTGTACCGCCAGCACTAGTTGTTTTGCCAATGATAGCTAAAATAATATCCTTAGCGGTAATGCCATCAGCAACATCTCCTTTAACTTCAATTTTCATCGTTTTAGCTCGACCTTGTTTTAAGGTTTGAGTTGCTAACACATGCTCAACTTCGGAAGTACCAATACCAAAAGCTAATGCACCAAATGCGCCATGTGTTGCAGTGTGCGAATCACCACACACAATAGTCATACCCGGTAAAGTCATACCTTGCTCAGGGCCGACTACATGGACAATACCTCGTAATGGGCTTTGTAAATCATATAATGAAACTCCAAACTCTTTGGCATTTTTTGCCAGTTCGGTTAATTGAATGCGAGCCATTTCGCTACAGGCACTTAAATCATTACTTTGGGTTGAAGTGTTATGATCCATAGTAGCAAAAGTCTTATTGGGCTGGCGAACTTTACGATTCATTGCACGTAAGCCATCAAAGGCCTGTGGAGAGGTGACCTCATGAACTAAATGACGATCGATATATAAAATAGGCGTTTCATTTGGAGCTTCATAAACGACATGCGCATCATATAATTTCTGATACAGTGTTTTTGACATTGCAGATTCCTTATTATTTTTTACAACTGGTATTAGTTTTAAACTTTGACATTATTTACTAATACTATAATTAATTGAATTAAAAAGGATACAAGGAGCAGTTTATTTTGCATACTTGAGTATCCCTTTACTACACATTTAACATAGCTAATTCAATTAAATAAGCTTACAAATAATGTCTCCCATTTCATCAGTTGAAACGGCTTGTTCTTTTTGTGCAAGATCGATAGTACGATAGCCTTGCTCTAATGCTTTATTTACTGCTGTTTCGATAGCTGAGGCAATATCATCACGTTTAAAGCTATAACGGACTAACAAGGCTAATGACAAAATTTGTGCAGCAGGATTAGCAATATTTTTGCCAGCAATGTCAGGTGCGCTACCACCAGCAGGTTCATATAAGCCAAAGCCTTGTTCATTAAGGCTAGCAGAAGGTAACATCCCCATTGAACCAGTTATCATGGCACATTCATCGGATAATATATCCCCAAATAAATTTGAGCATAAAATAACATCGAATTGAGACGGATCTTTAACAAGTTGCATTGTGGCATTATCGATATACATATGCTCAAGTTCGATATCAGGATAGTTTTTAGCTACTTCATTAACCACCTCACGCCACAAAATTGAAGTTTGTAATACGTTGGCTTTATCAATTGAAGTTACTTTTTTGCGACGTAAGCGTGCGGCTTCAAACCCCATTTTTGCAATACGTTCTATCTCAAAACGATGATAAACTTCAGTATCAAATGCTTTTTCTTGAGCACCACTACCTTCACGTCCTTTAGGTAATCCAAAATAAATACCGCCAGTTAATTCGCGCATACATAAAATATCAAATCCACGCTCTGCAATATCGGTGCGTAATGGGCAAAGATCTTCTAAGCCTTGATACAAACGAGCAGGGCGCATATTAGCAAATAATTTGAAGTGTTTACGTAGTGGCAATAACGCACCACGTTCAGGTTGCTTTTCAGGTGGTAAATTAGACCATTTAGGACCACCCACTGAACCAAATAAAATAGCGTCAGCTTTTTCACATCCTTCAAGTGTTTCATTAGGTAATGGGCAACCATGAATATCAATCGCAGCCCCCCCAACATCATACTCGCTAGTTGTGATTGAAAGCTGATATTTTTGGCGGATAACATCTAATACTTTATAGGCTTGTCTCATTACTTCAGGGCCAATACCGTCGCCGGGAAGTACTGCAATATGGTAGTTTTGTGACATTTTTTATTCCTTTACAATCTAAATTAATTTTCATGTTTTGCTGTTAAACGGCAAAACAAATTATCTTTTAGTCATGATGTAATTTTTGTTTTTCTTGTGCAACTTGATTTGCTCTATACACATTATTCAATACATTAATTAAAGCCAAAGCCGATGAGTGAACGATATCGGTTGCAAGCCCAACACCATGGAACTTACGACCTTTATATTCGGCAACAATATCAACTTGTCCTAAAGCATTTTCACCTTGTCCTTTAGAAGCTAACTGATATTTTACAATCGAAATAGGCTCGCCAGTAATACGGTTGATAGCTTGATAAACAGCATCAACAGGACCGTTACCTGTTGCAGCATCAGAATACTTTTTATCACCAATTAACAAGCTAACCGAAGCGGTTGAAACAACCGTCGAACCTGATTGAACATTAAAATAATCCAAAACATAATGTTCTTTTTCATCTTTTAATTGATTGATAAAGATTAATGCTTCTAGATCATAATCAAACACTTGACCTTTTTTATCCGCAAGCTCTAAAAATGACGTATAGACTTGATCCAAGTTATAGTCTTTATCGTGATAACCAAGTTCTTCTAAACGATGTTTAACAGCAGCACGCCCAGAGCGTGAAGTTAGGTTCAATTGGATCTGATTTAAACCAATTGATTCAGGGGTCATAATTTCATAGGTTTCACGGTTTTTAAGCACACCATCTTGATGGATACCAGAAGAATGAGCAAAAGCATTGCTACCAATAACGGCTTTATTTGCAGGGATTGGGGTATTCGTGATTTGACTAACGATTTGACTAGTGCGATAAATTTCTTGATGATTAATATTAGTATGAACATTTAAGATATTTTGACGAACTTTAATCGCCATAATAACTTCTTCAAGTGCGGTATTACCCGCACGCTCACCTAAACCATTCATCGCCCCTTCAATTTGCCGAGCACCTTCTTGAACCGCACTAATCGAGTTAGCCACCGACATACCCAAGTCATCATGACAATGAACAGAGATAATCGCTTGATCAATGTTCGGGACACGTTCAAATAGGGTATGAATAATGCCACCAAATTGATAAGGGACAGTATAACCGACAGTATCCGGAATATTGATCGTTCTTGCCCCTGCTTTAATTGCTGCTTCAACGATACGACATAAGTTATCAATTGGGGTACGGCCTGCATCTTCACAAGAAAACTCCACATCATTAGTATAATTACGTGCACGTTTAATACAGTGCACAGCTCTTTCAATGACATCATCAAATGTCATTTTTAATTTATCTTTAACATGTAAGGTTGATGTTGCCATAAAAGTATGAATTCGAAATTGATCTGCAACTTTTAATGCCTCGGCAGCAACATCAATATCTTTATCAACACAACGAGACAATGCACAAACACAGCTATCTTTAATGGTCTTAGCAATCGTTTGGACTGATTCAAAATCACCAGGAGATGAAACAGGAAAGCCAACTTCCATCACATCGACCCGCATTCGCTCCAAAGCAAGCGCTATTTGTAACTTTTCTTTAACGCTCAAACTTGCTTGTAATGCTTGTTCACCATCGCGTAACGTTGTATCAAAAATAATGACTTGATCGCTCATTGTTTTTCCTTTTATATATTTTAGCGCTATCTCGGTATTTCAAGTTAAAAAAACAAAAAACCCGCACTTTAGCGCGGGTTCTTGTTAATTTGTTGAGTTGTTTATTTAACTACTTCTTTTTACTCCACACACAAGCTATCCGCGCAAATTGATGCGAGGAGGAGGCTTAGGTCGAGTGATAAGAAGTTAATAAACATAATAATCTCTAAATTTTTTCTTATTAAAATAAACTGGTAATACTTTTACCAAATGATATTATCTGTGTCAACGATTATTTTGTTCAATTTTAATATAGTCTAATTTTTTAACTATAAAAATTAAGTAACAAGCGTTGATAGATTATTTAGCAAATCTATTAAAATGATAACTTGAGATGTAATTTAACCTAATTATAATAATTTAAAGCATAACCTCATGAGGGCATAACCATGAATATCGTTGATATTTCTCAAAAACGCTACACTACCAAACATTATGATCCAACAAAAAAAATTCCTGCCGATCAATTCGAACAATTGTTAACAGTTTTAAGAAACAGCCCATCGTCTGTAAATTCTCAACCATGGCATTTTTATGTTATTGATAATGATGCGGCAAAGAATAAAATTTTACCGGCTATACTTGAATTTAATCAACCAAGAGTGACTGGCGCTTCGCATACGATTGTCTTTTGCATTAAAACCCCATTAGATGAAGCCCATCTAGTTAACCTACTTAATCAAGAAGAAAAAGACGGACGCCTTCCTTCTGCGGATTTAAAGGCATCTCAAGACCAAGGAAGACGTCATTTTGTTAATTTGAATAGTAAAACACCTCAATCACAACAATCTTGGGAAAGTAAACAAGCTTATCTTGCATTGGGGCAATTGCTTTTTGCTGCAGCGGCAATTGGTATTGACTCAACAGCTATTGAAGGATATGACGCCGAAAAAATGGATGAAATATTAGATCTTAAAAGCAAAGGATTGAAAAGTGTTGTTGTTGCAACATTAGGCTATCGCGCTGAAAATGACGGCAATGCACATCGACCAAAATCACGCCTACCTAAAGAACAGATTTTCACGTTTTTATAAAAAATAACGTTTTCAATTATCCCACCTAGTAAAAGGTGGGATACCTTAAAATGGCTTTATATAATTTTTGATAATAATTTTGATATTGCTTGAGTTTATCTTTTAGTACTTGTTGTTCTAGGGTAAATTCTTCATTAAAGAAGAAATAACCACCATATCTTTGAGTATAGAATGAACAGCCTTTGTTGAATTTTTCAATTTTATAAAATTGAAAATATTTAAGTAACCAAGATATGCATAATAAATTCAATTTAAGGTATTGTTGATTATATATGCACATGGGGTGAATTTGAACGGTTTTATATAAATCTACCGTTAACACCATTTAACCAATTTACTCACATTATTACAAATAACCCTAGACCCAATCCTCAGAATCGCTACAATATACGCAATTAATCATATAGCAAATGCCTTTTGCTATTTTAACCCAATAAACGGATGATGTTTTATGGCGCAATATGTTTATACCATGAACCGCGTAGGGAAAATTGTTCCCCCTAAACGCTATATTTTAAAAGATATTTCTTTAAGTTTTTTTCCGGGTGCAAAAATTGGTGTACTCGGTTTAAATGGAGCGGGTAAATCAACTTTACTTCGTATTATGGCAGGAGTTGATACTGAAATTGAAGGTGAAGCACGCCCACAACCGGATATTAAAATTGGTTATTTACCCCAAGAACCGAAATTAGATCCTAAACAAACTGTACGCGAAGCTGTAGAGCAAGCAGTTGGTGATGCGAAAAAAGCGCTAGCTCGATTAGACGAAGTCTATGCCGCTTATGCCGATCCTGACGCCGATTTTGACAAATTAGCCAAAGAACAAGCGGAGCTTGAAGCCATTATTCAATCGCAAGATGCTCACAATCTTGATAACCAGTTAGAGCGAGCCGCTGACGCACTACGTTTACCTGATTGGGATGCGAAAATTGAAAATTTATCAGGTGGTGAACGCCGTCGAGTAGCAATTTGTCAATTATTACTTGAAAAGCCTGATATGTTATTAATGGATGAACCGACCAACCACTTAGATGCCGAATCGGTAGCATGGTTAGAACGATTCTTACATGACTACGAAGGTACGGTTGTTGCAGTAACTCACGATCGCTACTTTCTAGACAACGTTGCTGGTTGGATTTTAGAACTTGACCGTGGTGAAGGCATTCCATGGGAAGGCAACTACTCATCTTGGCTTGAACAAAAAGATCAGCGCCTAGCGCAAGAAGCCTCGACCGAATCGGCACGTCGTAAATCGATCGAAAAAGAACTTGAGTGGGTACGACAAAATCCGAAAGGGCGCCAAGCAAAGAGCAAAGCCCGCCTAGCTCGCTTTGAAGAGCTAAACAGTAACGATTATCAAAAACGTAACGAAACTAACGAGCTCTTTATTCCAGCTGGACAACGTTTAGGCGATAAAGTGATTGAAGTAAGCAACCTAACTAAATCGTATGGCGACCGTGTGTTGATTGATAACTTATCTTTTAGTATTCCTAAAGGGGCAATTGTTGGCATTATTGGTCCAAATGGAGCAGGGAAATCAACACTATTTAGAATGCTATCAGGCAAAGAACAACCTGATTCAGGCACAATTACTTTGGGTGAAACAGTGCAACTTGCATCAGTTGATCAGTTCCGTGACAGTATGGACGACAAAAAAACAGTTTGGGACGAAATTTCAAACGGTCAAGATATTATGCGTATTGGCAATTTTGAAATACCAAGTCGTGCTTATGTTGGTCGTTTTAACTTTAAAGGTGTTGATCAGCAAAAGCGTGTAGGTGAACTTTCAGGTGGTGAACGTGGGCGTGTACATTTAGCTAAATTATTGCAAGTGGGTGGTAATGTATTACTACTCGATGAACCAACCAATGATTTAGATGTTGAAACGTTACGTGCGCTTGAAAATGCATTATTAGAGTTTCCGGGTTGTGCTTTAGTGATATCACATGACCGTTGGTTCTTAGATCGTATTGCGACCCATATTTTGGATTATCAAGACGAAGGACATGTGGAATTCTTTGAAGGTAACTTTACCGAATACGAAGAATGGAAAAAGCGCACATTGGGTGCTGAAGCATTAGAGCCTAAACGTGCTAAATATAAACGAATCTCCAAATAGAATTAATTTTTATTTTATTCCGCCGATTTATATTGGCGGAATTGTTTTATCTTCTTGATAGCGATTTTAAATATTTTTCAAAATGTAATTATCTAAACTAACCCTTTAGATGAACTAATAATTCTCGAAAAAGTATCCATTAGCAAACGCGGTATAGCGTTTATACCACGTGATTTTGCATCATCACAAATGGCAATCGCAAGATCAGGTTTTGAACTTTTATGAATTGCTTTTTGAATAATTTGATGTACAGGCAGATCAATATGCTCTGTTGTATTATAAGCGGCAAGTTTATAGACATGACTAAAACCATGTTTAAATAAAAAGTTTTCAATGTCTCGCGCAGGTAAAACCGTTAAGTAATCATTAGGGTTTTTATCTTCACCACATAACGATTTTACTGTATCGGCATATTTTTTACCCGCCATATCCCCATCAGTAATTACATACCAATGAATTCCCATTTTATTGGCATATTTTATAAGCGGTTTTAAACCACACTGAGCAAACTCAATAAGCTGAACTCCCTCTGAACTCAGATGATAACCGCTCTGTTCTGCTAGTTCACGCAATAGCCAAACTTCGGTTTCACCCTCGACTAACAGCCAACAACGGGCAAATAAAGCACTGGCACGACGGTAAAAAATATGGAATAAAATGCGCCGACTATCATCAACGCCAAAAGATTGAGGAGTAATATATTTGGGTACAATTTTATCGGGTAGGCGAATTAATCGATACAGACACTCTAAAGGAAATAACGAAACTAAATCACTCGAATTAGACGTAATAATTTTTTGCGTTGGTAGATGTTTCAACAACCGAAAGCCAACCGACAAAATAATCGGATGTAACTGGCTTTCAGGCTCTTCTAAAATTAAAATAGGTACAGCGTGTTGTGAAAGCGTATTATGCCCCTTGGCATTAACAATCGCCCCTAAAATACCCAGTAATGCGGTACGCAAATAATCATTATCAAGATCATCTAACACATTATTAATACGTTCAAGCGAATCCCAATCCTCGCTACGAGGTGAGCTATTTTGGGCTACATGCTTGTAGTGGTAGCGGCGCTCTTGATCCGCAAAATAATATTCCAGAAGTGCTCTTGCTGCTTGCAAACCGCGGTGCAACTCATCGGGTGTTAGTTGGGTTGAATAGGCTTTTAATTGCTCACAAAGTTGCGCAGTATAGTATTCCGACAAAGGTTGATTGGTTATAGGTAGATTTTGCGGACTAATCGAACTTTTCAGCGCCATAACAGGATTAAGGCCTATTAAATGGGCAATTAATGATTTGTGATCAGGAAAAGAAAAGGCCCTTTGTTGCAAGTCCACCAACGCATGTTGAGTTATAATTTTATTGGCTTGTTTATTTGCGGTAATAAGGTAAGTGATTCGGCGCAGTTTATCTTTTTCAACAAGGTAAGTAGCAGGCAATAATGGCTGATAGATAGGATTGTTAAGTTCATTAAAAGACGACTCGCAATAGGTTATTTTAATCTCAATCTTGTTGCCATAGACATTGTATTGGTCATGATAAAAATCAGAATCGACAAATTGATAAAACGTGTTATCCAGTGATAACAATTGCAAAGCGCTGATTAAACTTGACCGCCCCCAACGATTTTCACCCATTAGTACGCTAGAACTTGCATTTAATTTTAAAGATAGTTGACTAATACCTTTAAATCCGGAAATATCAATTTGTTCAATAAACATAGCGTATCCTTATTGTTAAAGATGATACTTTTCTGTCCTTTTACGAATTCGTTCAACTTTTTGATGCGTACTAGCAATTAACTTAGCTTCATTACGCAAGATCGTTTTTAAAGGTTGATTAAAATACACTTTCAAAAAACGCCAAATATCACGATCAGTTAGCCCAATATTCATGGCTGAAAAATAAAGCCCAATTAAATCTTTATCGCGCCAACGAACAGGAACGGTTTTACGGATTTGAGCTCGGTGTAAATCAATCACCGACAATTTTATTTGCTGATGATTTTCAAAAAGCGGAATATCAAGCAAAAAGTGACACAAATAACAATCACGATGATTAACCCCAGCGGCATGCATTCGAGCCACCATTTTTGCCAAATAAATAACTAAAGAACGCTTTATATGATAGCTAGGTGGGTTAGTTAACCATGGCTTAGTAAAATCTTCTAAACTCACAGTCGGGTTAAGATCTTTGGTTACAATAAATGAATGACGAGTCAGCGGATTTAGTCCCTTACGACCAAATGCTCGCCCATCCATCGTATTAACGCCAACTTGCTCCAAACGCTCAATCGCATCCCACTCTTGCTTAGCATCTAAAACAGGTAAACGTAACGAAATAAGATTCTTCACAATCTCTTTAATGGTTGTACCACGATGAATTTTAATAAAATACGATTCACCACCAAGCTCAAAATTCAACGTTTTACGTTGTTTTACTGCACGATAAATTTTCCCCGATATTAACTCAACTTCTGCAAATGGATCTTTACCAGCCCATAATTGCTCAAAAGGTGATTTTAGCTTAATTTCATTCATGATTATCACAACCTAAAATAATCTTTGCAGCACGCTCTGCTAAGTGGTATAAATCAGCCGTTTTACCATAATGTATTGCATTGTAATGCCATGTTAATAACTGATCGTGATTTGTTATGGCATTTTTCACGGTCTCGTTTAACGCTGATTGTGCAAAAGGCTCATCAAGCACAACACCAGCATTGGCATCATCAATATGATAAGCATAGCCTGAAATGCTTGACACAATCACAGGCACCCCAGCGGCTAACCCTTCAATAAGCACCATACCGGCTGCTTCTTGTCTTGCTGGATGCAATAGCAAATCTGCCGCAAACAAAAAATCAGGGATATCATTACGACCTGCAAAAAAACGTACTTGATGCTCAATGCCGAGTTGCTTAGCTAGTTTTTGATAAGCCTCAGGGTTATCCTGCCCCACAACTAAAAAAGTCACTTTTTGTTTTAAATCGCAAGGTAGTGCAGCAATGGCGGTTAAAAATCGATCTACTCCCTTACGCTTAAAATCTGATCCAATTTGCACAACAACAAAATTATTCTCATCAATTTGATTGGCTTGCCTAAATTGCTTACCTTTAGCTAGCGACTCATAATTGTATTGACGATCTTGCGCAATACCGGGTGGTAATAGGTAAAAGCGTGATGGATCAGTATGATAATAGTGCTCAAAGTCACTGATTTGCTGTTTTGTTAGTACCATAACTTTGGTTTGGCTTTGTTGATTAAATACCGCATTTTCAAAAGCTAAATAGTGCTTACAGCGTTTTGACCATTTATATAAAAAGCCCTTGTGTGACACCTTTTCGGCATAACAAGTATCACCCGCAAAATAAACATCCAAATCAGGCATTTTATTAAAGCCAACCACACAATCAACAGGATTTGCTTGTAAATGAGCTTTCACCCAACGGTAATAAGATTGATTACGGCTATGATTAGACCAGCCTTTTTTAGGCACCAAAACCACATCAAAGCCTGTTGGTTTATCGCCTTGCCATGACATCACATAAATTCGTACATGGTGACCTTGAGCTTGGCAAGCCTTAGCAATTTGCAAAAAATCACGTTGCAAACCACCAAAAGGAAAATATTTATAAATACAAAACGCCAGTTGCATGCAGATTGCCTCAAGTTTTAAAGGAGTATTATATACTTAGTATTTATTTGGGTGCAAAGTTTGATTTTACTAGAATTAATCTTACTGGAAAATTTTTGTCATAGTGACATTTGAATAAAAATACTGTCTTTTGTAAAAATAATTCAGGATTCTATACCGTTATAATTTGTTTTATGTGTAAAACAACGTCTTTTTGTTTACACTTCATGGTTAAAATAATCCTCTAAAAATGCTAAGGTATTTCCTAACTTCAGCTTTTCCATTCATTTGTGGACCGGTGATTTTTGCTTGATATACCGGTTATCACTCAGTTTATTTAAATAAATCAATATAATATAAATTTTGTGAAAAAGTTTCAGGAGTGTACTACGTTTATGTATAAAAATCAATAAAATCAAATGGATATGTAAAGTTAAATATTCTCTAGTTTTCTGCTTTGTTTGATTTTTCAGTAAAGGGAAACCTTTGGTATCAATCTGTAATATTTTGCTTGGATAAGTTTTGTTATCGGCTTTAGCTTGCCGTCTTAATTTATTTTCAATGGATTTTTGGATTTTTAAACAAACCATTAATACCTAACTGATAGGTTTATAACGTTCATTTTTCCAACAGAAAGGGGCAAAAACGCTAATTGAACCTTATTTGACACGTTATAAATGGTCGGGAAACCATAACGCGCTTAGCCAAATTAGTAATGGTTATTTTTCTTTATGATATAAGCCCTTATCATGTGTTTGTGACAGGGCGCTAATTTTGTTTTTTATGGGGATTTATAACAGCAATTTTTCAAATTACGGTAAACAACCCAAGGCATCTTTACAGATAACTGTTAATAAAAAATGAAGTGAATAAATAAAAGAATGCTTTTTTCATAATCATTAAATCTGTCTATGATTTAAAAAAGTAACAATCCCCAATAGCACTACCTTGAGCACCAAACTGGCGTAAATTGTGATCAACGGCATTCATCGATTGCCAATGGTTTTCACACCAATCAGGGGCAAGTAAAGTTGGTTTTCTGGCATTAGCTGATACGCGATGATACAAAATATTAGCTGGAGTTTGGCGAATGATATCGCCAGCAATATCGACATATTCATCTAATGACAATACAGCAATCCGCCCGGCTCGCCAAGATTTTGCCATAATACTGCCTTCAACAATATGTAAAGGATGCAGTTTCAAACCATCCACGCCACTTTCAAGCACACGCTCAAGGGTTATAAAATTATCCTGTTTGGTTTCTTTGGGTAAACCAATAATTAAGTGAGTACAGACCTTAATGCCAAGCTTGCGTGCCTTTTGTACGGTTTGATAATAATCATCAAAAGTATGCCCTCGATTAATATCGTGTAAGGTTTTATCATGGGCTGTTTGTAACCCCAGTTCCAACCAAACTTCATAGCCATTGGATTGATAATATGCAAGCAAATCAAGTGCTTCATTAGGAACACAATCAGGGCGAGTACCAACACAAAGCCCAACAATATCCGCACTATTCAGGGCTTCTTCATACATATTTTTTAGAATTTCAACCTCGGCGTAGGTGCTGGTATAAGCCTGAAAATAAGCAAGGTATCGTTTAGATTTTTTCATTTGTTGGGCTTGCGAAGTTAATTGCTCCGAAATTGATTTAACCTGAATAGATTCATCAATGATTGAGGCAACATTACAAAAAGTACAACCACCTTGACCAATAGTGCCATCTCGATTGGGACAGCTAAAGCCACCATGTAAAGTAAGTTTATAGATCTTTTCGCCATAGCGACGTTGTAAATCGGAACCAAATGTATTAACGACTAAATGAAGTTGCATTATAAACCAAATAAAATTTTAATTATTTTATCAATATGTCTTGTAAGCCATATCTTATCCATAATACTACATTTCAACAATATATAAATATTTTTTATAACTCAAAAAAAAGATTGAAATTGAGCGCTGATTAAGTAAGGATAATTAGTGTTGTTTTTTTATACTGTAGTGTACGACAACGTTTAAGGTTTGTTGCGATTAATAACTAGGAGTTAACATGTTTAGTAAAGATATGACTATTGCCGAATACGATAAAGAACTGTGGGATGCGATAAAAGGTGAGGAACAGCGTCAAGAAGATCACCTTGAACTGATCGCATCAGAAAACTATACCAGTCCACGTGTAATGCAAGCACAAGGCTCACAACTCACCAATAAATATGCTGAAGGTTATCCTGGCAAACGTTATTACGGTGGTTGTGAATATGTTGATGTTGTTGAAAAATTAGCAATTGATCGTGCTAAGGCTTTATTTGGTGCTGATTATGCTAATGTGCAACCGCATTCAGGTTCACAAGCTAATTTTGCCGTTTATATGGCACTTTTAAATACAGGCGATACAGTTTTAGGTATGAACCTATCTGAAGGAGGGCATTTGACGCACGGTTCACCCGTTAGCTTTTCGGGTAAACTTTATCATATTGTGGATTATGGAGTTGATGATTCAGGGCATATTGATTATGACAAATTGGCTAAAACAGCCCAAGAATCTAAACCTAAAATGATTATTGGTGGATTTTCGGCTTATTCTGGGGTGGTCGATTGGCAACGCATGCGCAAAATCGCCGATAGTGTGGGTGCTTATTTGTTTGTGGATATGGCGCATGTGGCAGGGCTAGTTGCGGCAGGTGTTTATCCAAATCCACTTCCTTATGCTCACGTTGTTACTACTACAACTCATAAAACTTTAGGTGGTCCTCGTGGCGGTTTGATTTTGGCTAAAGGTGGTAGTGAAGAATTATATAAAAAGTTAAATTCGGCTGTCTTTCCAGGAGCCCAAGGTGGTCCTTTAATGCATGTAATTGCCGCTAAAGCAGTTGCGTTAAAAGAGGCGATGGAGCCTGAGTATAAAATCTATCAACAACAAGTGGTGAAAAACGCTAAAGCTATGGTCGAGGTGATTTTGCAACGTGGCTATAAAATAGTTTCAGGCGAAACACAAAACCATCTGTTTTTAATTGATTTAGTCGATAAAAATATTACAGGTAAAGAAGCTGATGCGGCTTTAGGTAGTGCCAACATTACCGTTAATAAAAATAGTGTACCAAAAGATCCACAAAGCCCATTTGTAACATCTGGTGTGCGTATCGGTACGCCAGCTATTACTCGCCGAGGCTTTAAAGAAGCCGAATCACAAGATTTAGCTAATTGGATTTGTGATGTTTTAGATAATATCGATGACGAGCAAAACATCCAAGCCGTGAAAGAAAAGGTGCTTGCAATTTGCCGTCGTTTGCCAGTTTATCAGCATTAATGGTTGTTTCATTTCGCCGACGGTTGGCGGCGAAATGGTTTTTTGCTTTTATTTACCAATATTGGCATTTGTGTCAGTTTTGTTTTGTGCTTGTTTGTGCTGTTCGATATAGCGGTCAAGGTTACCTTCATGCCATAACCAGCCTCCTGTAATTCCAACACCAAGTAAAATTGCCAACCAAAAAATAATAATTAGTTTGTTGTGACGTTGTTTCATTGGATCGCGCAAATTACGTTTTGCATTGGATGGGAGCTGTGCTTTGCTTGTGAGCAAGCCTCCTAGCATTAAGTTGATTTTAACTTGCCCATTAATTGCCCAACCTGATGCTTCTAGTAATGGTCCAAGCGTTCTTCGACGTAATTTTAACCATGCTAAAATAACAGAAGGGCCTGAAATAATCAAAAATAATCCAATAAAAACCAAAGGCACTTGCCACCAAGCTAGCGCAAAAATGGCTTGGAATATTGAGGCTAATGCAGTGCCAATTGCACCAATGGCTAACCCAATTGCAGCAAAAATCCCCACACTTTTGCCAATATCAAATTTATTAGCTGGATTTTGTAGTGCTTGTTCGCTTGATTTTTCGACATCGGCATCTTTACTGCTTGCCCATTTATTTAGTTGTTCAGTAATTACGCGCCCTATTCTTTGATAAGGTGCCCAAACTGCTTGTTGTATGCTGATGGGTTTAGTAATAATTTTGACCACATTGGCATCCCAATCGTTGCCTTTGTTGTCAATAAATACGCCATTACGTCCTTCAATCAATAAATCGCCTTGCCCTGCTGTTATTGCTGCAGCAACAATCTGCTTTTGCCCGTTTCTTGTACATTCACAATAAAGTAAGCAAAGCTCGGAATAGTTTGCCATTGCTGTGTGTTTGGCAATGTTATCAACGGCAACGCAAAGAGTAGCACAACGTCCATCAATGTAAAGATTTCCTAGTTGGAAAGCAGCTCGTGTTTTTAGCGAAAAGAAGTCCGAAAAAGAGACAAAGTTAACTAGTAAGCGGTAAAGGTGTTTGTGAAATAGAACTAACTTTTCTAATACGATTATATCTGATGCAGATATCGGTGTTTTATTATCTTGCTCAACCATTTGTTTAAATTGATCAAGTAAGTCACCACTAGCTAAATGAGCGATGGTGCTATTGGGGATATCTTCTATATTAGCAGATGGTTTTGTTGTAACAGTTAATTGTGCTATTTCGGGTTTAGCGCTGATTAGTGTGGCATAAGTTTTTAAATTTTTTTGAATATCTTGCCACTCTTGTTGGGTTAGTTGGTCGGGATTTGATAGCGATGATTCTACTAATGTTTTGAATCGGCTAATTTTTGCTTTCCAAAGTGGGTTAAGCCCATTGATAAGATCAAGGGTATTGGTGTTGCCAATTTTTGATAAAGGTAATTCAGCTAAATCTTTGTCAGATAGTAGCCCATTTTGGGTAGGTACGATGTATTTTTCATCAACATTAAGCGAGGTTTGTGCTTGTGGTGCATATTGTGCCAGTTCAACACGTAAAAAATAATCATCAATTTTAGGTTTAAGTTGTTCAATTAACTTCCAAATTTCGGCACTATTTTCCTTAAATGGGGTTGGGGTATTGCTGATTTGCGTTTGCCACTGTAGCCATGTTTTTAGGTTATCGACAAAGGTGGTGGCAATATTTAGATCAATGCCGTCTTGCCCACTCATATCTTTTTGTGCACCAGTGGTTTCGATAGCAGTTTGGATAAAGGTTTGCATGTCTGCTGATAATTCACTTGATGCAGGGAAGATTAAATCACCGTTATAAACTTTGTTTGCATTGCTTTTTATTGATTGCTCAATATCATCTTGTGTTAAATAATCTACGTCGTTTTTATTTAAGCTAGCTAAAATGCTGTGAGCAGTGATTGATAGTTTTTTCCCTTGTGGGGTCGAGGTGTTAATTTCGGATAAAGGCAGGGTTTCACTTGACTGTAAAATACTATCAAACGAGGTTATTTTATCTTGTGTCCAACTAATAGCATCGAGAATATCAGGAATACGAATACGTCCGTCTTTGTCTGTATCAAGTAAGGCTAAAGTCCGCTCATCAAAATCAAGCCCTGTAGTTGGGCAACTTAAAGCTACCCATAATTTAGGGTCTAAATCAGGTAAATTGATAATGTCATTGGCGTTTTTAAATACAACTTGATCAAGCCCACCGACACGCTGAAATGTCCATATGTGACTCATAATTATCCTCATATTAAAATCTAAATAATATTTAGCTAGCTAATATAAACAGTTTTTGATTTTTTTAATAGGTCACAATGGTGATTTCTAATATTTGTGATACCTATTAGATTAACTTTGTTATTTGACTTAGTTGTCTTAGGAAACTTTATGATAGAATAGTGTTTTATTATTTAATATCCAAATAAAAACCAATAATATGTCATTAATTAATCTTACCAATGCTTACCTTTCATTTAGTGATACACCACTGCTTGATCATATTGATATGTCTATTGAATCAAGCGAGCGTGTTTGTCTTGTTGGCCGTAATGGCGCTGGTAAGTCAACATTACTTAAAGTGTTAAATAAGGAAGTGCCATTAGATGAAGGGCAAATTATTTATGAAAATAATGTGATTGTGTCACGCTTACAACAAGATCCTCCTCGTGATGTGCAAGGTAATGTATTTGATTTTGTTGCTGAAGGTTTGCACGAACAAGCGCAATTATTAAGAGATTATTACGATTTATCCCATCGTATTGAGCAAGATCCTAATGAAAGTAATTTAGCTAAATTAGCCAAACTACAAGAACAGTTAGATCATCAAAATGGTTGGCAATTAGATAGCCGTATTCGTAATGTTATTTCTTCATTATCGCTTGATGGTGATGCGTTGTTGTCTTCGTTATCGGGTGGGTGGTTGCGTAAAGTCGCATTAGCCAAAGCGTTGGTTTGTCAGCCAACAGTTTTATTGCTTGATGAACCAACCAATCATTTGGATATTCAAACCATTAAATGGTTGGAAGATTTTTTGAAAAGTTTTAATGGCAGTATTGTGTTTATTTCCCATGATCGTTCGTTTATTCGTCAAATGGCAACGCGTATTATTGATTTGGATCGAGGTAAAATTGCGTATTGGAGTGGGAGTTATGATAATTATTTGCTTGGTAAAGAAGAAGCATTGCGTGTTGAAGAGTTACAAAATGCTGAATTTGATAAAAAATTAGCTCAAGAAGAAGTCTGGATCCGACAAGGTATTAAAGCTCGTCGTACTCGTAATGAAGGGCGAGTGCGAGCATTAAAAGCAATGCGTCAAGAATATAGCAAGCGTCGCCAAGTTATGGGTAGTGCTAAAATGCAAATTGAGGAAGCATTACGTTCAGGAAAAGTTGTTTTTGAACTTGAAAATGTGACATATCAGATTGAAGATAAGTTACTAGTTAATGATTTTTCTGTGCAAGTATTACGTGGTGATAAGATCGCTCTGATTGGCCCTAATGGTGTTGGTAAAACAACTTTATTAAAATTGATGTTGGGTAATTTGACACCAACATTAGGTAGTGTGCATTGTGGCACAAAGCTTGAAGTTGCTTATTTTGACCAATATCGTCTCGAACTTGATCCTGAAAAAACGGTGATGGATAATTTAGCCGAAGGTAAGCAAGAGGTCATGGTTAATGGCCGATCACGCCATGTACTTGGTTATTTACAGGACTTTTTATTTCCGCCTAAACGTGCCAGAACACCTGTACGAGCACTGTCTGGAGGGGAGCGTAATCGTTTATTGCTGGCTAAACTATTTTTAAAACCTAGCAATTTATTAATACTTGATGAACCGACCAATGATCTTGATATTGAAACATTAGAATTGCTAGAAGAGTTAGTGAATGATTATCAAGGAACTGTCTTGTTGGTTAGTCATGATCGGCAATTTGTTGATAATGTGGTTACTCAATGTTGGTTTTTTGAAGAAAAAGGTCATATTGGTATTTATGCTGGTGGTTATGCCGATGCTCTGCAACAACAGCAGCAGGCACAACCAGTTAAAGTAACGACAGTTAATAAACTTGAGCAACCTAAAAAAGAATTAGGTGCTACTAATAATCAAAGTAGTGAGCGAACCGCTAAAAAGAAAGTTAAACTGAGTTATAATGAACAACGAGAATTGGCACAATTACCAAGCAAAATAGAACAATTAGAATTAGAGATTACTGATTTACAAGCACAAATTGGTCAAAGTGACTTTTTTAATCAAACTCATGAAATTACTAGTCCAATTTTACAATCTTTGGCAGATAAAGAGGCTGAATTAGAAGCTGTTTTTGAAAGATGGGAGCAGCTAGAGTCTTTAAGCAAATCATAAGGTAAGTGTTAGTATTTTTCAGCATTATTTATTTGTGTTATAAAATAAATAATGCTGTTTTCTTACCCTAAGGTTTTTATATAATATTTTTTACATAACCCTTTTTTAAATGACTGTTTTATTATTCCACAATTTTCTAGAGAAAAAGTAGAATAATATTAGTGCGATGATGACAAAACACGCACCAACATAACCAATGTAATCAATTGAAAGTAAAATTAATACCTTACTGCCTATAAAAGCACCGCCTCCTATTCCAATATTGAAAATACCAGAATAGACTGAAGTGGCTATATCTGTGGCATCGGGTGCGGCATCAATTACTTTACTTTGCATAACCATTCCAATAATTGTAATGGAAAGTCCCCAAATCAAACATTGAATAATTGCAGTATAAAGCGTTAATGAACAGACATAAAGCGATAATAAGCAAGTAATCAGTAATAGCATAGGGATGATGAAAATTGCGGTTGGATTCTTTTCAGCATATTTTGCAAAAATAACGCTACCAATCATTCCAGAAAAACCTACAACTAATAATAAAAGGACGATAACATTTTGATTAAATCCACCAATATTTTTCATGAATGGCGTAATATAGGTATAGGCAGTAAAGTGACCTGCAATAATAATGGCAATTAATAAATAAATGTTTAGCAGTATAGGACGTTTTAATACATGCGGAATATCTTTGATAGAAATAATATTCATGCTTGGTACAGTAGGCAATAAGCGGAGTAGTAATATCATCACGCAAAAAGCGATACCAGCAATACATAAAAAAGTCACTCGCCAGCCGACAAGTTGCCCTATGATTGTACCGATGGGGATACCTAATATAGTTGCCATTGATACGCCAATAACAATAAATCCCATTGCTTTAGCTTTTTTCCCATTGGGTGCTAACCGAACCGCTAGAGGTGTTGTAATTGCCCAAAATACAGCATGAGCACAAGCAATACCAATTCTTGCTATCATTAAGCTGTAAAAATTCCATGCGACTCCAGCTAAAATATGACTACCTATAAATAGGCAAAATAAAAAAATGAGTAGCTTTCTCCGTTCTATTTTTGATGTTAATACTGTGAGTGGCAATGATAATAACGAAACAGCCCATGCATAAATTGTGAGTAGTAATCCAGCATGAGCTACGTCCATTGAAAAGCTTTCAGCAATATTGGGTAATAGTCCGACAGGTACAAATTCCGTTGTATTAAAAATAAATGCCGCAAATGCAAGACAAAGAATTGATGACCAAACCCGAGATCGGTTAATACTATTATTCATGATTAAGATTTTGGAGGGAATATTAGATTACTTTTGATTATAACTGAATATGTTTGTCTATTAAATAGTTGCTAAGAATAAATCTTAAACTTAATCGCCACCAATATTAGTATTTGAGGGCGATGTTTCATTATAGCGATTTATTCTAGTGCTTTAGCTGCAGCTAGGACTTTGTCATAATCAGGTTCAGAAGAGGTTTCTTTGACATATTCCACATAAACAATTTTGTCGTTTTTATCAATGACAAATACAGATCGAGAAAGTAATCGCAACTCTTCAATAACAACTCCATATTTTAAACCAAAGTTGAGTTCTTTATGATCTGAGGTGACTTTAACGGCATCAATACCTTCAGCAGCACAGTAGCGATTTAAGGCAAAAGGTAAATCGACGCTAATTGAAAATATCACTGTGTCTTTTAATTTTGCCGCTTCGACGTTAAAGCGATGCACTTGAGCACTACATACTGAGGTATCAATGGATGGAACCGAATTAATAATTCTGATTTTACCTTTAAAATCGGACAATTTAATGGGCTTCATTTTTAAATCTTGCACGATAAAATTGGGCGCTGTGTCGCCAACTTTAATTTGTGTGCCTAACAAAGTAATAGGTGCTCCGCGCATGGTGATTTCATTAACTCTTTTTTGCATAACAGTTTCCTTAGTGTTGTGACTACTAATAACGTTGTTTCGATAGAGTGAACTTATTGAAGTTTTACAGCTTTATTTAATATAAATTTAGCATTATTCAGCTGTCATATTCATATTATGCTAGATTTGATGATTTATCCAATGAATAAAATTTTTGATTACTCAATTTAGTGAGCAATGATAAGTCAAAAAATTTCAATAAAAATAAATGTGATAGTTATCACATATAAAAAATTGGTTTGTTTATTAATAAAGAAATTATTTTTATGATTAACTAAGCTATTAATTGGTGAATGTTGTTAAATAACCACATTGATATGCTTAAAATAAGAAATATTTATTACTTAGTTATCTTATAGGACAATTAACCTATTTAAATAAGCAGGTTAGTTATCATAAGTTGTTGGTGTTGGTTACCGAGAATTATAGTGCTTTTTAATAAGGAAACTTATATGCAAAAAATCTTTGTAAACAGTATTATTATGTGTGCTTTAATATCTACAAATGTTTATGCCAATAATATTAAAGATGTGACGACTAATCCACAAGATTTTTACCTTACAGAAAATCAATCGCCTAATAGTTTATTTTTATTACCTCCTCCTCCTTCTTTTAATAGTGTTGATTTTCTTAGGGATAAAGCGATGTACGATTGGGGTAAGTCACTTCGTAATTCTGAACGAGGACATCAAGCTTATTTAGATGCTGATTCTAGTAAGGATAATATAGCCAAACAGTTTTCCTCCTCTTTTGGATCTGAAATTTCTATAACTACAACTCCCGAGATTTATAAACTCATTACTACGATGAAAGAAGATGCCGGTGATCTGGCGACTCGTTCTGCTAAAAATTTTTATAATCGAGTTAGACCATTTTCTTTTTTTAATGAGCCAACTTGTCGTCCAGAAGATGAAAAAACATTATCAACTAATGGCTCTTATCCATCAGGCCATACTACAATGGGATTTGCTATTTCGCTAGTACTTGCTGAAATCAATCCAGATAGACAAAATGAAATTTTTAAGCGTGGTTATGAAATAGGCGAAAGTAGGGTGATTTGTGGTTATCATTGGCAAAGCGATGTCGATGCTGCAAAGATTATGGCAGCGGCTGTTGTGGCTCAGCTACATACAAACTCGGAATTTACTCAACAATTAATTAAGGCGAAGGAGGAGTTTAGTCATTTAAAATAGTAGATACTGATTGGTGTCATATTGATTATTATTTGAATTATTTATTGAAAAATGCTGGATTATTTACACATTATTATTTAAATTTCATCTTGATATATTGGCTATTATATTTAGTAGCCAATATATCGATTTTAAATTTATATAGTTTTAAAAGGGATATCAGGCAAAATAGCTTCACCTTGCCAATATAACTCACTAGCAATACTTCCTGCTATTTGATAATAAAGTTGGCTAAATTCGCTATCAGGGTGGTTAATAACAGTGGGCTTTCCTGTATCAAGATCTTGGCGTAACATTTTTTGAAGTGGAATTTGCCCTAGCAATTTGGTTTGATATTGCTCAGCTAAATGTTTTGCACCACCTTCACCAAAGATGGCCTCATGATGTCCACAATGTTCGCAAATGTGGTAACTCATGTTTTCAATAATTCCTAGTGTTGGTATGTTTACTTTATTAAACATGGTAATACCTTTTTTTGCATCGATTAAAGCAATATCTTGAGGAGTTGTGATAATCACAGCAGCAGTAACTGGAATGTTTTGCGCTAGGGTTAATTGGATATCCCCTGTACCTGGAGGCATATCAATGACAAGATAGTCGAGTTCTGGCCAAAGCGTATCTTGTAAAATCTGTAATAGTGCTTTACTTGCCATAGGTCCACGCCATACCATGGCACCATTAGGATCAACCAAATAACCAATGGAATTACTAGCAAGCCCATATGCCATGATTGGTGTCATATGTTTATTATCGGGTGTTAATGGTTGCTGGTTTTCTGTACCTAGCATGGTTGGGATCGAGGGACCATAAATATCTGCATCTAAAATCCCCACTTTAGCGCCTTGTTTTTGTAAAGCTAGCGCAAGATTGACCGCTGTTGATGATTTACCCACACCGCCTTTTCCTGAGCTTATCGCGATAATGTTTTTTATATTATTAATGGCATTTTGGTTATTAGCACGTTTTAAAGTAGCAATTTTATATTCAATATGCCAGTCAACTTCATTAACGCTGTTAAGTTTAAGCAATTTTGGAGTGGTTATTTTTTTCAATTCTTTAAAAGTAGATTGCCAAGCGAAAGGCATTGTTAAATTTATAGTTAAGTGGTGATTAACTATTTCGCATTTTTTTATTGCCTCGAGTTCAAGTAAATTTTTTTGTAGAGTTGAATGAATAAAATTTTCAAGAATTTTTTTTACTTCAGTGTTCATTATGGTTATCTCTTTATGCCTCAGTATTTATACTCGTTTTATTTCCAATTACCTTGTATTAAAAGCGTAAAATACCTTAAATTATAAGGCGGTAAACAGTAAATTGGTTACCCTCATAAAAATGATTATTTTCTGTTTGAAATATGAATTGAGTATATAAATTTTATCAAATTATGGCATAAATCTAGCGATAATCCCACGATTGATGTACTATTTCTGCCATTATGTAAAAAAGGGTAATAAATCAACATGACAACTCAACGCAAAATATTGGTGACTTGTGCACTTCCTTATGCCAATGGTGCAATTCACTTAGGTCATATGCTAGAACACATTCAAGCTGATGTATGGGTACGCTATCAACGTATGCGTGGTAATGAGATCTATTTTATTTGTGCTGATGATGCCCATGGCACGCCAATTATGCTCAAGGCTCAGCAATTGGGGATTACTCCAGAGCAAATGATTAGTGAAGTTAAAACCGAACATCAACGTGATTTTTCTGGCTTTAATATTAGTTATGATAATTACCATTCAACCCATAGCCCAGAAAATCGTGAGATATCAGAGCAAATTTATAAACATTTGAAAGCGAATGGTTATATTAAAACTAAAGTTATTTCACAGCTATTTGATCCTGAAAAACAGATGTTTTTACCAGATCGCTTTGTAAAAGGTACTTGTCCACGTTGTAAAGCCCCAGATCAATATGGCGATAACTGTGAAGTGTGTAGTGCAACTTACAATCCGATTGATTTAATTAATCCTAAGTCTGTGGTTTCGGGGGCGACACCAATTTTAAAAGAGTCAGAACATTTCTTTTTCGATCTTCCGGCTTTTTCAAATATGTTACAAGAGTGGATTCGCTCAGGGACACTACAAGACCAAGTTGCTAATAAAATGCAAGAGTGGTTTGAATCAGGCTTACAGCCGTGGGATATTAGCCGTGATGCACCTTATTTTGGATTTGAGATCCCCGATGCTCCAGGTAAGTATTTTTATGTTTGGTTAGATGCGCCAATTGGTTATATGGGATCTTTCTTAAATTACTGTAATAAACAAAATAAACCAATTTTTGATGAGTTTTGGGACAAAAATTCAAATACAGAACTGTATCACTTCATTGGTAAAGATATTGTTTATTTCCACAGCTTATTTTGGCCAGCAATGCTTGAAGGTAGCGAATATCGCAAGCCTTCCAATATTTTTGTACATGGTTATGTGACTGTTGATGGTGCAAAAATGTCTAAATCACGCGGTACTTTTATTCAAGCAAGTACCTATCTAAAACATTTAGATCCTGATTGTTTACGTTATTATTATGCGGCTAAATTGTCGTCACACATTGATGATATTGACTTAAATTTAGAAGACTTTGTTCAACGTGTAAATAGTGATTTAGTTAATAAAGTTGTTAATATTGCTTCGCGTTCGGCTGGTTTTATTTATAAACGCTTTGGCGGCAAATTATCAGATAAAGTGGCAGAGCCTGAACTGTATTCCTTGTTTGTTGAAAAAGCAAAAGTGATTGCTGATTATTTTGAACAACGCGAATCAGGCAAGGCAATACGTGAAATTATGGCACTTGCTGACGAAGCTAACCGCTATATTGACGAAAAGGCACCTTGGGTGGTTGCTAAACAAGAAGGGCAAGATCAAGTGTTGCAAGATATTTGCTCAATGGGAATTCACTTATTCCGCATCTTAATGACCTATTTAAAACCAATTGTGCCTTCATTGGCTGAACGTACAGAAGCATTTTTAAATAGCAAATTAGAATGGAATGAAATTGATAATGCTTTAACAAGTCATAAAATTAATCAGTTTAAAGCTTTATTTAATCGTATTGATATGGATAAAATTACAAACATGATTGAAGAAACAAAACAACAAGCTGCATTAGCCCAACCGGCAAAACCTAAAGTTGCAGAGCCTATCGCTGACACGATTAATTTTGATGATTTTGCTAAAGTCGATATGCGCGTTGCTTTAATTAAACATGCTTGCTTTGTTGAAGGATCCGATAAATTACTTCAATTAACGCTTGATATTGGTGACGAAACCCGTAATGTGTTTTCAGGTATCAAGCAGTTTTATCCTGACCCAGAGGTGTTAATTGGGCGTTTAACTATTATGATTGCTAACTTAGCTCCTCGTAAAATGCGCTTTGGTATTTCTGAAGGTATGGTGCTTTGTGCGAGTGGTAAAGGTGATGATGAAGGTGTGTACCTACTATCACCAGATAGTGGTGCTAAACCAGGAATGCGAATTTCGTAATTGATACCTTTATTATAGAAGTCACATCTTAACAAGTTAATATACTTGTTAAGATGTTTTAGCTAATCATTTTTTTAAATATAAAACACTTAATTTTTCTAATTTACAAAATCTTCCAACCTTTTCTTTTTGAAGAATATATTAATTCTTTATATAGATTAATATAAACAGCATTTTCTACAATTAAATTTGTTTTCAAGTGATAATTATATTTAAAACATAATAAAAAAGGCGATTATTTCGCCTTTTTTATTACATAACTAATGCGATAATTATTTTATGGATACTAAAGTGCTAATTTCTTTTCCTAACATGTTGTTTAGATAGACTAAATCGTCAGAGGTTAAGGTCCCTACTGCATATTTTAATTGGAGTAGGCTAGTTAAATAATTATATTTTGCATCAGATAAGCGCTGTTTTGAACTGTACAGCTGTGTTGTAGCATTTAATACGTCAACAATTGTTCGTGTTCCTGCTAGATAACCAGCGTTTGTTGATTCTAATGAACTTTGTGCAGAAACAACAGCTTGTTGATAAGCTTTGATTGCACTAATAGATGACGAAATATTGTTGTACGATGAGCGTACTTGGTTAATCACTCTACGATTGGTGCTTTCTAGTTTTTCGCTGAAGCTCACGTAATTTTGTTGCGCTTGTTCAACTTTAGACATTGTTGCACCACCTGAAAATATAGGTAGGTTTAAACTGACGCCAACATAGTTATTCCCCGAATAAGATTTTCCACCATGTGCTCCAGGTGCTACGTTGTTACCATATCTATCAGTTTTATTTAAATTGGTTGATGCATCTAAACTTGCTGTTGGTAAATGACCTGCTTGTGAGAGTTTGATTTGTTCACGCGCTATGTCTTGATTTAACCTCATTGTTAATAAATTAAGATTAGATGTTTCGGATTTTTTTAATAATTTACTGATTTGTGTTGGCGGCTCAGTTTTAAATGTATTGGTATTAATACTTGCTAAACTTGAATAAAAACGACCACTTATTTGGCGTAAATCTTCAATTGCATTATTTAGCTCATTTAATGCATTTACTTGTTGTGCAACAGTTAAGTCATGGTTAGCTTGGGCATTTTGTACGTCTTCAATTGTTGCTAATCCGACTTGGAATTTTTGACGAGTTTGTTCTAACTGGCGCCCAATTGCTTTTTTCTGTGCATCAATAAAGCTTAATGCATCAATCGCTTTTAACACATTAAAATAAGCAACAGAAGTATTTAAGATTAATGTTTGACCTTGGTATTGATAAGCAATATCTGCAATACTTGCTTGTTTTTTAGTAATATCTAAAGCTTTCCAATTTGAGAAGTTAAAAATGCTTTGCGATATTGCTACTTGGTATAAGTTACCACTTTTAGATTTTATACCACTTGTATCACGTCGGCCATGAGAGACACCATAAGAAGCACTTAAACCAATTTGCGGTAGCAAACTTGCTCTAGAGCCTGAAATTGCTGCATACGCTTTGTTTTTTTCAGCTAATGAACTGCGTAGATCTGGATTTGTTTCTTTTGCTTGTTCATAAACTTGTATTAAATTTTCAGCAAAGACAGATTGGCTTAACATTAAGCCAACTAAAAAAGTTAAAGTTTTTTTCATCAATCTTCTCTTTAAAAATCATTAAAATATAGTAGTATTTTTAATGTCTTAATTTTAACAGATAATTAGCATATAGTAAGCATAGTTTATCTCTATTCGCACTTTTTATTCAAATTCAATTTAAATTTGGGGTTTTATATGAAAATTAAAAGCAATCCAGTCCATTTTGATAAAAATGATGTAGTTAATTTGACTAAGAGAATCTTGTATAAAGGTTTTTTTTCTTTATTTGAATACCGTTTTCAATATCGTAAATTTGATGGTTCAATGAGCGAGGTTGTTACTCGTGAAATTTTGGAACGAGGTCATGCAGTTGTGCTTTTAGCTTATGATGCAAAACGTGATAAACTTGTATTAATTGAACAAATTCGAATTGCAGCTATTGAAACTCAAAGTAGTCCTTGGATGTTAGAACTTATTGCTGGCATGATGGATCATAAAAATGAATCATATGAAGATGTAGCAAGGCGAGAAGCTATGGAGGAAGCAGGAGTTACTGTTGGTCGATGTAAACCTATAATCAGTTATTTAGCATCACCAGGAGGTTTGACTGAACAATTGCATATTTTGGTAGGTGAAGTCGATTCATCAACAGCTAAAGGCATTCATGGGTTAGCAGAAGAAAATGAAGATATTAAAGTTCATGTTGTAAGTCGCTCTCAAGCTTTTCAATGGATAGAAGATGGAGTTATTAATAATGCAGCATCCATTATTGCGCTTCAATGGTTAGAGCTTAATCATGAGTTATTAAAAAAAGAATGGGAATAGGTTTTTAATAAATAGATTTAATTATTTCTTTCATAAAAGTGTGATCTATTTTACAATTTAATATAACACTAGGATTTATAATAAAAATTATTTTCCCAGTCACAATGCTTATTTTGTTGCTGACATTATTAACCATAATTATAGATTGATAAATAATTGAGGTAAATTTTGGAGTCATTTTTAAAACTTCCAATTTTGAATAAAAATTACGGTAAAATATTACATATAACTGATACTCATCTTTTTTCTGATGATAATAGCTCGTTGCTAGGCGTTAATTCTAATGCTAGCTTTTTATCAGTTATTAATGAAATTGAACGTAGTAATAAGAAGTTTGATTTGATTGTGGCAAGTGGTGATTTTGTGCAGGATGGTTCTAAAAAAGCTTATGCTCGTTTTGCTAAGCAAATAAATAAGTTTAATACGCCTTGTGTATGGTTGGCTGGTAATCATGATAACTATACTTATATGCAAGATGTTTTTGCAAATTACCAACTTGCTGATAACAAAATAGTACAGCTAGGAAGTAAATGGTTAATTGTTTTGTTAAATAGCCAAGTTGTAGGGCAGGCTTATGGTTTTTTACCAGAATCTGAGCTTGATTTTTTGCATAATGTTTTGACTGAATATTCTTCTAGAAATGTATTAGTTTTTTTACATCATCATCCTATTAATTCTGGTTGTCATTGGTTAGATCAGCATATCTTAAAAAATAGAGACCAACTTGAGAAAATTATTCAAAAACATTTTAATATAAAGGGAATTGGTTGGGGACATATTCATCAAAAACAAGATTATGTTTGGCATCATTGCAAGGCATTTGCAACGCCTTCAACTTGTTTTCAATTTAAACCCGAATGTTATGATTTTCAATTATCAAGTGAAGATGCTCCAGGTTGGCGAGAAATTACACTTAATACTGATGGCTCTATTGAGAGTGATGTGTATCGATTAACTGATAATCAGTTTTTACCAGATGTTTCTCAAAATGGCTACTAGTAATTAATAAGTTAGCTAGTGCTAAAAAGGAAATGCGAACTTAAGATTTGAGCACCAATTATAGTAATGGTGCAAAAAAATAAAACAGCCGTTCAACTATGTGTTGCCAAATTGGGCGTTGCATCCATTCTTCAGTTTTTACTTTATCTGAGTTAGATAGATATTTTTTTAAGAGTCCTGACAGCGATTTAGCAAATTCTACATCATCGATCACAGTTGTAATCTCAAAATTAAGCCATAAGCTACGCATGTCTAAATTAACGGTACCAACAAGACTTAACTGATTGTCGATTAAGACGCTTTTGGTGTGTAATAAGTTATCATTAAATTGATAAAGTTTTACACCGCCATTTAATAATTCAGAAAAAAAGGCTCGACTTGCCCATTTGACCATTAGTGAGTCATTATTTTTAGGAACAATTATAATGACTTCTACTCCCCGTTGGGCTGCGGTGCAAACAGCATGTAAAATATCATCACTCGGTACTAAATAAGGTGTTGTAAAAATAATTTGTTCTTGTGCTGAGTAAATTGCTGTTAACAACACTTGATGAATCATGTTTTCCATATAACCAGGACCAGATGCTATTAATTGCATTATATGTTTTTTATCTTCTGGTGGTTCAGCAAATTCAGTTATTTTCGGTAGAGTTAGATGTTTACCTGTTTCTAGCTCCCAATCACTGGCATATATTGCGCTCATTAGTGTTGTTACAGGACCACTCATTCTGACCATAATATCAACCCACTCACCGACATGTTTATTTTGTTTAAAAAAGCGAGGATCGACAATATTCATGCTACCAGTATAAGATATGTAGTTGTCGATAATGGCTACTTTTCGGTGTTGGCGTAAATCCAATCTTCTAAACATAAATCGAAGTAAGTTTACTTTTAATGCTTCGACAATGATAATACCTGCATCGCGTATTCTTTTATTGGCATCAGTTTTTATAAAATGTCTACTACCTGCAGAATCAACCATTAATCGACAAGTTACACCTCGTTTAGCTGCTTGTATTAGTGCTTGCTCAACATCATCAGCTCGACCACCTTCATTCCAGATATAAAATACCATTTCGATATTTGATGTCGCTTTATTTATATCGTCAATTAAACGGTCAAAAATTTCGTTAGTTTCGCTTAGTAGTTCAATATGATTACCATTGATTCCATCAAGGCCAGTTTGGTGTTTACAAAGTTGAAAAATCGGTTTACTTACTTGGCTAACATTGCTAGTGAAAATATCAGAAAATTCGCTTAGGCGATTAATAAACTTTGAAATAGTTGGGCGCATTTTTTGCGCCCGTTTAACGCGCTGTTGACCTAAGTGAGCTTCACCTAAGGCAAAATAAAGGAACACTCCAACAAGTGGTAAAATATAAATGACTAACATCCATGCAATAACATAAGTTGTTGGCCTTCGTTTGAAGACAATTCGTAGTGTTGTTGCAACAATGATCAACCAATAGACAAGAAAGATCAATGTGCTGATTAAAGCATGGAATGAGGTAAATTGCATACTTAGTTAACTATTAGTTAAGTTTAATTTAGTAATCGGATCTTTGGTGCAATCATAATTTTGGAAAACTTCTGGTAATGGTTTTGGATTATTATGCTTATCAACTGAAACATAAGTAAATATAGCATCTGTTATGCAAAAGCGTTCAGTAGTATCAGATGTATCAATGACTTTTTTAACCCAAACTTCAATACCAATGGTGATAGATGTTTTTCCTGTTTTAATGCATTGTGCGTAACAACAAACCACATCTCCTACCATTGCGGGTTTGTAAAATGTAATACTACTAGCATTAACTGTTACAACTCGGTTTCTTGCGATCTCTTTTGATAAAATACCACCAGCAAGATCCATTTGAGACATAATCCACCCACCAAAAATGTGCCCATGAGGATTGGTATCTGCAGGCATTGCAAGGGTTCTAAGCACTAGTTGACCTTTAGGGGCTATATTTTGTGTCATGCTAAAATACTCCATTTTTACAATTTATTTATTGTCTGTATCTTTATTCATATTTTTGTAGATATAGATACCTGATATTAACGATAATAGTAACGATGCACCCGGTAAAATAAATACTTTAAATATCCAGAAGAAATTATCTGTAGTATAGTAGGTCGCACCTAAACTAAATGTACCACATAATATAAAGAAGAAGACCCATAATAAATTTATTTTATTCCAAATATTTATATCTAACTGTATTTCTTTTCCAAGCATTTTTTGAAGTAAATTTTTCTTAAAAATAAATTGGCTAACTAATAAAGCCATAGCAAATAAGAAATTAATAATAGTGACTTTCCATTTGATTATATTGGGATCACGCATATAAAGTGTGAATCCACCAAAAACCATGATCATCAGATAAGAAATCAACTCTACTTTATCTACTTTTCTATATAAAATAAGAATAAGAAGAAAGCATACTGTTGCTGCAATCATTAATGCTTGAACGCCCACAAAGACATCGTACATTGTTAAAAAAACAAAAAAGAACACAAGAGGAATAAAGTTTAAAAGTTGTTTCATTTGAGTATTAACCTAGTAAAAAGGTAAGTTATCATATTCTAAATAAGCAAAAAGCCTATTGGAATAGGCTTATTTTTTGTGATGAAGTTCAGGATGAGCTTTACAATTACCAGATTGACAATGCCCATAAAGATATAAACTGTGAAAAGTGAGTTTAACACCATATTGTTCGGCAATTTCTTTTTGTCTAGCATTAATAATATCATCACGAAACTCAAATACTTCACCACAATCCAAACAAATTAAGTGATCGTGATGTTGCTGTGTAGCTAGTTCAAAAACTGCTTTGCCACCTTCAAAGTTATGACGAGTGACAATTCCAGCATCATCAAACTGATTCAAAACACGATAGACGGTTGCAAGCCCGATTTCTTCACCCATATCAAGTAGTTTTTTATAAAGGTCTTCTACTGTAATATGTTGGCATGATGGATCTTGTAATAATTCTAAAATTTTTAATCGTGGTAACGTAACCTTTAACCCCGCGCTTTTGAGCGCTGCATTATTATCATTATCATGATTTGTCATATTACTTCCCGTTAAGTTATAAATATTTACTCATTATAGAAACTATATATGGTAAATAAAAGAAATCGTTTTAATAGATTAAATTTTCATTTCTATTTTGACTTGATTAACCCAATTGTTGATGCGTTCTTCAGTTAATTCTGGTTGGCGATCTTCGTCAATCGCTAAACCAATAAAATGTGCATCGTCCACCAAGCTTTTTGATGCTTCGAAACTATAGCCTTCAGTTGGCCAATGCCCAACAATTTTTGCCCCTTTAGGTTCGATAATATCACGAAGCGTGCCCATAGCGTCACAGAAATATTCGGCATAGTCTTCTTGATCTCCACAGCCAAAAATAGCTACTATTTTACCGTTAAAGTCAACTTTTTCTAAATTAGGAAAAAAATCGTCCCAGTCAGCTTGTGATTCACCATAGTACCAAGTTGGAATTCCAAAAAATAAATAATTGTATTGCTCAATGTCTTCTTTAGTGGTTTTGGCAATATCAAAAATGTCAGCTTTATCATTACCTAAAGCTAGCTGAATTTGCTTTGCAACATTTTCTGTATTACCTGTATCACTACCAAAAAAGATACCAACTTGTTTCATATTTTTACCTTTACTATTTACGATATTAAGATATTTTTAGAAGTATATCATTGTCACTAACTATCAGCAATAATCCTAACTTACGCTAAACATAACTTATTATTTGCTATACAATTTATTTATGTTGAATTAAAATTGCTGCCTATTTTATGTTAACTTAGGCTGTGGAATTCGTTTATGAACTTGCATGAATATCAATCTAAATGTCTTTTTAAACAATATAATTTACCCGTACCAGAAGGGTACGTTTGTAACTCAATTGGTGAAGTAGAAGATATATTAGCTGAGCTATCTTCACAGACTGATTTAGGTTTTTGGGTGGCTAAATGCCAGGTTCATGCAGGAGGACGAGGTAAAGCAGGTGGCGTTATTTGTACTCAAAATTATGGCGAAATAAAGCAATTTGCTGAAAAATGGCTAGGACAATATTTAGTTACTTATCAAACAACCGAGAAAGGCCAGCCAGTTAACAAGATATTAATTGAAAAAGCGTCTAATATTCATAAAGAATTATATTTGGGAGCAGTGGTTGATCGTAGTTCTAAGCGTGTTGTAATTATGGCTTCGACAGAAGGCGGTGTTGACATTGAAAGTGTTGCTGAAAAGTCGCCTCACTTAATTTATAAAACCTCTCTTGATCCTTTAACAGGAGCTTGTGCTTATCAAGGCCGTGAGCTTGCATTTAAATTAGGTTTGACTGGGAAATTAGTAAACCAATTCACAAAGCTATTTGTGAATTTTGCAAAGCTGTTTTTAGAAAATGATGTTTCATTAGCCGAAGTTAATCCATTAGTGATTACTGATTCAGATGAGCTTATTTGTTTAGATGCAAAAGTGGTTTTAGATGATAATGCTATTTTTAGACATCCTAACTTAAATATTTTAAGAGATACAACGCAAGAAGATGAACGCGAATCAATAGCGGCAAAACAAGGCATTAGCTATGTATCATTAAATGGCAATATTGGTTGTATGGTTAATGGTGCGGGTCTTGCGATGGCGACTATGGATATTATTAAACTGCATGGTGGGGAACCTGCTAACTTTTTGGATGTTGGTGGTGGGACAACAAAAGAACGTGTTGCAGAGGCATTTAAGTTGATATTATCCGACAAAAATGTGAAAGCGATTTTAGTTAATATTTTTGGTGGTATTGTTCGTTGTGATTTAATTGCTGATGGAATTATTAGTGCAATTAAAGAAATTGGTCTTACCGTTCCTGTTGTTGTTCGTCTTGAAGGTAATAACGCTGTACTTGCTAGAGAAATTCTCGCTAAAAGTGAATTAAATATTATTACTGCCGAAAGTTTAATAGATGCGGCCCAAAAAATCGTTGCTGTTGTTTAATAATAGGGCGCATGGAGAATAGTTATTATGTCAATTTTAGTTAATAAAGAAACCAAAGTTATTTGCCAAGGATTTACAGGTAGTCAAGGAACTTTTCATTCACAGCAAGCGCTTGCTTATGGTACTAAGCTAGTCGGTGGTGTAACGCCAGGCAAAGGTGGTACAACCCATTTAGGTCTACCGGTCTTTAACACTGTTAAAGAAGCTGTTATAGCTACAGGTGCAACAGCAAGTGTTATTTATGTGCCAGCAGCATTTGGTAAAGATTCTATTTTAGAGGCGATTGATGCAGGTATTAAATTAATTGTCTGTATCACTGAAGGTATCCCAACTTTAGATATGCTTATAGTTAAAGAAAAATTACAACAAAAAGACGTCATAATGATTGGGCCAAATTGTCCAGGTATTATTGTTCCTGATGAATGTAAAATAGGTATCATGCCTGGGCATATTCACCTAGCTGGGAAAGTGGGGATTGTTTCACGTTCAGGTACATTAACTTATGAGGCAGTGAAACAAACAACAGATATTGGTTTAGGACAATCAGTATGTGTTGGTATTGGTGGTGATCCTATACCTGGCAGTGATTTTATTTCTATTTTATCGTTACTTGAACAAGACTCTAAGACTGAAGTTATTGTTATGATCGGTGAAATTGGTGGTTCAGCTGAAGAAGAAGCTGCTGAATATATTAAAAAACATGTGACTAAACCTGTTATTGCCTATATTGCGGGACTTTCTGCCCCATCTGGAAAGCGTATGGGGCATGCCGGTGCAATTATTTCAGGAAATAAAGGCACAGCATCAGAAAAATCAAAAATCTTGCAAGCTGCAGGAATTACGGTTGTAAAAAGTCTTACAGATATTGCTGATGCGGTAAAAAAACAAATAAAGATGTAGTTTTTTGACGTATATCAATTTTATTCTGCCATTATGAGTGTATAATGGATAGTAATAACGTAAAAATTTGTGAGCATTTAAGGATTAGGGAGCGCTTATGTTAGATATAGTAGAACTTTCACGCCTCCAGTTTGCACTTACTGCAATGTATCATTTTATTTTTGTGCCATTAACGCTAGGTTTGGCGTTTATGTTAGCAATTATGGAAACTGTATATGTTGTTAGTGGTAAGCAAGTCTGGAAAGATATGACAAAATTCTGGGGAAAACTATTTGCTATCAACTTTGCTGTTGGGGTAGCAACCGGTTTAACTATGGAGTTTCAATTTGGTACCAATTGGTCTTATTACTCGCATTATGTCGGGGATATTTTTGGTGCGCCATTAGCGATTGAAGGTTTAATGGCTTTCTTCCTTGAATCAACGATGGTTGGTTTATTCTTTTTTGGTTGGGATAGATTAAGCCGTGGTAAGCACTTGATGGTTACATGGTGTGTCGCATTTGGTTCAAATCTATCGGCACTTTGGATATTAGTTGCTAATGGTTGGATGCAATTTCCTATTGGTTCTGAGTTTAACCCGCTCAATTCTCGTATGGAAATGGCTAACTTTTATGAGCTGATTACTAATTCAGTTGCCCAATATAAATTTGTTCATACTGTAACCGCAGGTTATTTGACTGGTGCGATTTTTGTATTAAGTATTAGTTCTTACTATTTGCTAAAAAAACGTGATATTGGATTTGCAAAACGTTCTTTTGCTGTGGCTGCTACATTTGGTTTTATCATGTCAATTGCTGTTGCAATTATGGGGGATGAAGCTGGTCACGAGATGACAACGGTTCAACCTGCTAAACTTGCAGCTATTGAAGCGGAATGGGAAACTCAACCTGCACCTGCATCATTTAATGTTATCGCTTTCCCATCGCAAAAAAATAAGGAAAATTTATTTGCAATAGAGATTCCATATGCAATGGGTATAATGACTACACGTTCACTTGATACTCAAGTGACAGGGTTAAAAGACATATTAAAGAATAACGAAACCAGAATTCGTAATGGTATTTTAGCTTATACGAATTTAGAAAAAATCCAACAAGGAAATCAAGATCCAACAGTTCTTAAAGCATTCGAGGATAATAAATCTGATTTAGGCTATGGTTATTTAGTTAAACGTTTCACTGATCGGGATAATTTGACTATTCCCCAAGCAACGGAAGAACATATCAAAGCTGCGACAGAAGATTCAATTCCTGCTGTTTGGCCATTATTTTGGGTATTTAGATGCATGGTTGGTTGTGGTTTGTTAATGATTTTGGGAACAGGTATCGCTTTGTGGACTACTTATAAAAACAAAATCGGTGAAAAACGCTGGTTATGTCGTTTATTGATTTTATTTTTACCTTTGCCATGGCTAGCTTGTGAGTGTGGTTGGTTTGTGGCGGAATATGGCCGTCAACCGTGGGCAATACAAGATATTTTACCAACAGGGGTTGCGAATTCTTCCTTAACTCCAGGTGAAGTGTTATTTACTATGATACTTATTTGTGGGCTTTACACGCTGTTCTTGGTTGCAGAAATGTTCTTGATGTTTAAGTTTGCTCGCTTAGGGCCAAGTTCTTTGGCCACAGGCAACTATCATTATGAAAAAACGCAACAGCTAACAGAATAAAGCATAGGGGGAGTATACACAATGATTGATTACGAAATTGTACGCGTCATCTGGTGGCTACTGATTAGTGTTGTTTTAATCGGTTTTGTTGTCACAGATGGGTTTGATATGGGCGTGGGTATTTTATTACCGTTTATTGGTAAAACTGACACTGAACGTCGAATTATGATAAATGCAATTGCTCCTCATTGGGATGGTAACCAAGTTTGGTTAATTACCGCAGGAGCAGGAATCTTTGCAGCATGGCCAGATGCATATGCAGTGTCCTTTTCTGGGTTTTATATAGCGATGATTTTGGTGCTTTGTGCATTATTTTTTAGGCCAATTGGTTTTGATTATCGCAGTAAACTAGAGAATTCTAAGTGGCGAAAGTTATGGGATGCAGGTATTTTTGCAGGTAGTTTTGTGCCAGCACTGGTTTTTGGGGTTGCTTTTGGTAATTTATTACAAGGTGTTCCATTTAGATTTGATAACTTTTATCGAGTCTTTTATGATGGCAACTTTTTTGGATTACTTAACCCTTTTGCGCTATTGACTGGTGTTGTGAGCCTAATGTTATTTGTAGCTCATGGTGGGGCATGGTTACAAATGAAAACATCAGGTGAACTTTATTTAAGAGCAAGAAAGGCTACACAAATTGCTAATTTAATTATGTTAATTGCATTCGTTTTAGCGGGTGTTTGGGTGGTGTTTGGTATTCATGGCTATGAGGTTACTAGCGTAATTGATCATAATGCAGCATCTAATCCATTAGCTAAAACTGTATCTACAGATGCATCGTGGTTAACTAACTATATGAATTATCCTATTTTATGGATAGTACCAGCTTTAGGTGTTGTATTACCACTATTAACCATTGTTTTTTCTAGTGCAAATAAAAATGCATTAGTATTTATTTCATCAATATTAACAATTGCTTGTGTTCTATTTACTTATGGTATTGCAACTTTTCCATTTATTATACCTTCAAGCATTATGCCAAATGCAAGTTTGACAATATGGGATGCATCATCAAGTCAATTAACACTTAATATTATGTTTGTTGTTGTTCTTATATTTTTACCGATTGTTCTCTTTTATACTATTTGGTCATATATAAAAATGTTTGGAAGACTTGATAAAAATCATATCGAAAATAATAAACATTCTCTTTATTAAGGAACTATTATGTATTACGTTTTATGGTTTATAGGACTTATCGCTACGTGTATGCTATCAGTTGTAGTTGGCTTATGGGTTGAACGAGACAGTAGTGAAAAAGAATCTAGAAATAAATAATATTAGTTAAAAGTGAAAAGGTGGCTATTTGCCACCTCAGATTGATGACAAAGAGCTCGCTTTTTGGCGAGTTCTTTGATCTAATAGAGAGGAGTCCATTATAAGAGAAGTTCTTCTATGCTAAAAAAACCAACTCCAGCGACACCCGAAAAAATAGAGCAAATCTCGCTAGATGCGCTTGTCCCCCAAAATCATCTTGTTAGTAAAATAGCTAAAGTCATTGATTTTGAATTTATTTGAGAAGCGGTAGCAGCACTTTATTGCCCTAATAATGGTCGTCCAGCAGAAGATCCGGTCAGACTGTTTAAAATCATGTTATTGGGGTATCTTTTTGGTATCCCCAGTGAACGTCGTCTGGTTCAGGAAATTCAGGTCAATTTAGCTTACCGCTGGTTTCTGGGAATGGGATTAACCGAAAAAGTGATTGACGCCTCAACACTTAGCCAAAATCGTCGCCGTCGTTTTAATGACAGTGAAATCTATCAACAGATTTTTGATAATATTGTTGAGCAGGCCATTGCCAAAGGGTTGATAAGTGGTCGGGTTTTATATACGGACAGTACTCACCTAAAAGCAAATGCCAATAAAGGCAAGTCACGTAATGAGCAGCGTATTGTTGAGCACAGTCAATATATTGATGCGCTTAATCAAGCCATCAACGAAGAAAGAGAATTAAACGGAAAAAAGCCTTAAAGCCATCGACGGTAGAGAAATATAAGGATGTCAAAGTCAGTACAACCGATCCGGATAGTGGCTTTATGCATCGGGAAGGTAAGCCTAAAGGGTTCTTCTACTTAGAGCATCGAACGGTTGATGGCAAACATAATTT
>NZ_LZHH01000052.1 GCF_001690595.1 Gilliamella sp. Choc5-1 | reverse complement strand
TTCCTAGGTTGAGCCCAGGGATTTCACACCTAACTTAATTATCCGCCTACATGCCCTTTACGCCCAGTCATTCCGATTAACGCTCGCACCCTCCGTATTACCGCGGCTGCTGGCACGGAGTTAGCCGGTGCTTCTTCTGTAACTAACGTCAATTCTAGGCACTTTTCATACCCAAAACTTCCTCACTACCGAAAGTACTTTACAACCCGAAGGCCTTCTTCATACACGCGGCATGGCTGCATCAGGGTTCCCCCCATTGTGCAATATTCCCCACTGCTGCCTCCCGTAGGAGTCTGGACCGTGTCTCAGTTCCAGTGTGGCTGGTCATCCTCTCAGACCAGCTAGAGATCAGATCGGAAGAGC
>NZ_LZHH01000051.1 GCF_001690595.1 Gilliamella sp. Choc5-1 | reverse complement strand
GGTAAGGTAAACTTATCACAACTAAAAAAGGAACAAATATGAATAAGATTAAACGCAAAAGACGAACATTCACAGATGATTTTAAACAGCAAATGGTCAGTCTTTATCAACATGGTAAATCACGTAGTGAAATCGTTGCAGAATATGATTTGACGCCATCCGCATTGGACCGTTGGATAACGCAATCAAGCCAAAGTGGCTCATTTAAAACAAAAGATAATCGCAGTCCACAAGAACAAGAGTTAATCGCGTTGCGTAAAAAGCTTAAACAGCTGCGTATGGAAAACGATATTCTAAAGCAAGCAGCACTGATAATAGGGCGAAAATCGCTATCCTAAAAGCAAATCGACATCGTTATAGCATAACAAAGCTATGTCAATATTTAGGATTATCAAGATATTATGCTTATTATCAGTGTAAATTGAATAGACAAAAATCAGTAGGGCTTTATGCCGATAAAATCGTGACGCTATTTAATCAGAGCTATCAGTCTTATGGTACAAGACGAATTCGTTTTGATTTACAAAAAGAGAATATTTGGGTGTCACGCCGTTACATTGCTCGGGTGATGAAAGCCTTATTGCTGGTATCAAAATACACCGTTAAACGTTATCAATCTCACAATACGGAAGTGAATGAAACCGCCACAGAAAATCAC
>NZ_LZHH01000050.1 GCF_001690595.1 Gilliamella sp. Choc5-1 | reverse complement strand
CTTTATCTTAATCTAGAAGATATTGAACACACCAAGACCAAAGCCTACAGCCCACAAACAAACGGTATTTGTGAGCGATTCCATAAGACGATGAAAACAGAATGTTATGATATTTTATTTCGACGTAAGATTTACACGCAATTGAGTGAAATACAAAACGATATTGAGCAATGGCTTGAATTTTACAATCGAGAAAGAGCGCATTCAGGAAAATATTGTTATGGGAAGACACCATGGCAAACATGGAATGATGCAAAGGGGTTGGTTAAGGAAAAGCAATTGGAGAATTTATTTTGCTCATCGGACACGAATTTTGTTAAAATGAAAGCCGATGAGTAATATGTGTCTGTCAGATTAAGTTTGAGCTACTACACTGGGACGACGATAGCCCAACACCGGATATATCTGCTCTGTCAGCAGTAAATGGCAAATGGGCGCCGTAAAATAACCTGCATCAAAAACGACACCGACACCAACCGGATTAAAGCCAAACCTCTCTAACTGGCGTTTTAATCGAGCCATATAAGGCTGAGAATCATGGACATTTCTGGCTGTGACATAGGTATCGGTAATTAAATTATGTTTGCCATCAACCGTTCGGTGATCTAAGTAGAAGAACCCTTTAGGCTTACCTTCCCGATGCATAAAGCCACTATCCGGATCGGTTGTACTGACTTTGACATCCTTATATTTCTCTACCCTCGATGGCTTTAAGGCTTTTTTCCGTTTAATTCTCTTTCTTCGTTGATGGCTTGATTAAGCGCATCAACATATTGACTGGGCTCAACAATACGCTGCTCATTACGTGCTTTGCCTTTATTGGCATTTGCTTTTAGGTGAGTACTGTCCGTATATAAAACCCGACCACTTATCAACCCTTTGGCAATGGCCTGCTCAACAATATTATCAAAAATCTGTTGATAGATTTCACTGTCATTAAATCGACGGCGACGATTTTGGCTGAGTGTTGAGGCGTCAATCACTTTTTCGGTTAATCCCATTCCCAAAAACCAACGGTAAGCTAAATTGACCTGAATTTCCTGAACCAGACGACGCTCACTAGGGATACCAAAAAGATACCCCAATAACATAATTTTAAACAGTCTGACCGGATCTTCTGCTGGACGACCATTATTAGGGCAATAAAGTGGTGCTACCGCTTCTCGAATAAATTCAAAATCAATGACTTTAGCTATTTTACGAACAAGATGATTTTTGGGGACAAGCGCATCTAGCGAGATTTGCTCTATTTTTTCTGGTGTCGCTGGAGTTGGTTTTTTTAGCATAGAAGAACTTCTCTTATAATGGACTCCTCTCTATTAGATCAAAGAACTCGCCAAAAAGCGAGTTCTTTGTCATCAATCTGCGGCGGAGTTATCCGCCTGTTTTATTTATCTTATTACCTCTAATTCATTGGAGCCTTTGGGTTTGTATAAGTAGAAGGTATAAGCTTCAGGAAAGTTGCTGAATTGAGCTTTGGCAACTAAAGAGGAATATCCATAAGATTTTAAATCTTTACTAACCAGGGTAACAACCCTACCATTGCCATAAAATTTTAATTCTACAGCATTGGGGTCTAATGGGAAAATAAACTTTTGTTTGACCTTGGCTCCTTCTTTAGCTGTTTTTATTGCATCTTCAAAACATGCTTTACTCTGCCATGCGCGAGCTAAAGAGGATTCATATAAGGATTTAGTTACTAACTGAACAAATTCAGCGCTTTTATTGTTTTCGATAATAAATTGAATCTTTTTATAAAAATCTAATACTTCTTGCTTTATGTTCGGATGGTTTCTTAAATCCTGTCCATCGCTCCAGCCAGTTATCTGCCAGTTCATCTCTTCGGGTTTAACCTCAAATTCCATTTTGTATTCCGCATACGCTTGTTTATCATCTTCTATCTTTGGCGTTTCAAAGGTTAATATATTCCAATCTGTTTGTCCTGTACTCTGCCATGCCCACATGGGGTCTGAATGTCTTTCATTTTTTGTTATCGTAATTTTAAGCTTCGTGTCTTTGGTTAAACTTTTTTTAAACAAGGTATCTTCAATTTTTTTGCGGGTATAATCGCAAGGTAACGGTCTGTTTTCCGGGCTTTAAAATGTATTTATTTATACCATCACTCGTTGACCAGTTTCCCAGTCCGAAAAAGGTGATAACAAGCACATCGTTAACTAAGATTTCATACGAACAATCGGTATGTTCATATTTTATTTTATAAAGATAACTTTTCTCTTTATCAATAATTGATTTTTCCATTTCAGCTATATTGAATTTTGGGTTATTATTTTGTTTTTCGTTTTGTCCACAGCCTTGTAAGGACAAGCATAGTAGAGAGATTAATAATAAGTATTTCATAATTTATATATTTTAATTTTCATCGGGGATTACTTCCCAGTATTGAACATCTTTATCGGGATTATTGAAGTAGTATTTTATTGCATTTCTATCAATTAAGTATGATTTTTTTGGTTTTTTTACTTAAACACGGTGCACTCCTGAAACTTTTTAACAAGAATTGAGCTGTTTTTTTATTTAGATAAAATGTATGACATTATCGTGTCAATCAAAAATTTACCAATAGCTAGCCCACAAATCAATGGAAAACTGAAAGCGTGATGCGCATGTTAACAAGTGGTTGCTAAATTAGTAACTAGTAACCATTTATGAATAAAAAATAGAGAAAAAATCTTAATTGTATTATTAATTTTTATAATACCGTTAAAATCCATAAAGCGATTTCAAAAAAACACCTTATAAGTTTTTAGCGAATTAATTTAATTATGAAGTGTCAACAACTCGGTGTTTTCCTACATGTAACCTTATGTTGTAATCAATTTTTATAATATAAAGTTTACAACTGTCAAGTGAATTGATACGATGCAATTCATTTATCATTGTTTATATCAATTAATTATGGTTTACCTCATTTTTGTAACGATTATTTGGTCGTTTTCGTTTAGTTTTATTGGTGTTTATATCAGTGGACAGGTTGATACTTGGTTTGCTGTAGTTATGCGAGTTTTGTTAGCATTTATTACCTTTTTACCTTTTTTAAGCTTTAGAAATATTAAGCTTAAAACCATGTTTCTTTTAATGGGGGCTGGGGCTTGTCAATTAGGGATTATGTACTTTTTTTATTATAATTCCTTCCAATATATTTCGGTACCTGAAGTGTTGCTATTTACTATTTTTACACCAATTTATGTTACGGTTATTTATGATTTATTGCAAGGTCATCCATTAAGATTGAGTTACCTTTTTACGGCAATAATAGCAGTTATTGGTGCCGCTATTATTCGTTATGATCATATTGGTACCAACTTTATTATTGGTTTTTTATTAATTCAAGGGGCCAATATTGTTTTTGCTTTAGGGCAAGTAGGATATAAAAGGATTATGGAAATTTACCCAATGTCACAACATCAAGCCTTTGCGTGGGTTTATTTTGGTGCGGTGATTGTTGCTGCTTTGGGGTGGGTGTTATTTGGCAATTGGTCAAAATTACCCACAACTCATTTACAATGGGGTATTATTGTTTGGCTTGGTGTTATTGCGTCAGGTTTATGTTATTTTTTATGGAATTTTGGTGCAACCAAAGTCGATTCGGGGACTTTGGCAATTATGAATAATGTGGTTATCCCAACGGGGATTTTAGTAAATGTGGTGATTTGGCACCAATCCATTGATTGGTTACGTTTTTTATTGGGTAGTATTGTTATTGTTTTGGCATTGTTGCTGCACTACAAAATCAAAAAACGTGTTGTGCATTAATTTGCCCGCCTTAAGGTAAATGCGTCATAATCGATAAAATCAACGGCGTTGTGATAGAGGACAATGCCGTTGATATTAACAAACTCGAAGCAATTGGGCCTTGTAAAACTTGAAATTGCCGTGCCATCATATAACAATTTATCGCAATTGATACTGAACTGAGTAATACAACTACTTGTAATTCTAATGTTGGTAAGCCGATTAATTTGCCTAAAATATAAGTTGCTATGGGTAATATGGCCAATTTTAATAAACAAATCGCCGTTGTTACTAGAAGTTTATCGCGAATTTTGTACTCTGCTAGTCCCATACCTAGCACAATGAGTGAGAGCGGTGCAGTCATATCACTGACCATTTTTGTTGACTGATTGATAAATTTAGGCATAGGTAATCCAATATAATTCACCACAATCCCAGTAAAAATACCAATAATAATAGGGTTTTTTGATACGTTTTTTAACGCTTTGATAAAGCTCCGTCCAGAAAATTTACCCATTTGAACAAATTCAATTGATATGGTAGCAAGTGTCCATAAAATCAGAGCGTTAAATATAACAATAATGGCTACAATGGGGATTGCTTTCTCGCCAAGTAGCATTTTGATGATGGGAATACCAACAAATACAGTATTAGTATAAATGCTTCCCATAGCAAAAAGTGTACTTTCTGAACCATTTAATTTAAATAACTTTGACGCAATCAGGCAGCCAAACGCAAAAATAACAAATGAAGCACCAAAAAAGACAAGTAACACGTTTATATCGATCTGTGACTGTTCAGAAAAGTGGCTCATGATCTGAAACAGCATAATCGGAAACGCTATATAAAAGGTAAATTTGGTTAAGCTGTCGGTTACTGTTTTTTGCCAACGACCTAGTTTAACTGCTAAAAAACCTAATAAAATTAGCATAAAAAGGGGTAGGGTAGATAAAAACTGCGCCCATAATGTAGTCAGAAATTTCATCGCTATTATTTTATTGATGATTGCGTATAAAGTACCATTTTAAGTCAGTTGATCGTTTAGAATCAAACTGATAGCCCTCTAGATTAAAACTTTTAATATCATCACTATTTTCAATGCTATTTTTTATAATGTATCGACTCATAAGCCCACGCGCTTTTTTGGCATAAAAACTGATAACTTTATAGGTGTCTTTACTTTGATCTAAAAAGATTGGTTGGATTATGGTGGCGTTTAGTTGTTTAGTTTTGATCACTTTGAAATATTCATTTGATGCTAAATTAATTAGGGTTCGATTTTTTGACTTAGTCAGTTCACCGTTTAAATGGTTGGTTAATTGGTTACCCCAAAATTGATAAAGATTGCTGTTATTACCATTTTTTAATCGTATTCCCATTTCTAAACGGTAAGGTTGAATCAAATCTAGTGGTCTTAATATGCCGTAAAGCCCTGATAGTATGCGTAAATGGTTTTGTGCAAACTTGAGTTCTTTATGAGTAAAATCTTCAACATGCAATCCTTCGTAAACATCACCTTTAAAAGCAAGTATTGCTTGCCTTGCGTTTTCAAGATTAAAATCACAATGCCAGTTTTGAAAGCGTTCATAGTTAAGTTCGGCCAATTTGGGGCTAATTGACATTAATGCAGCGAGATCTTTAGCGCTTAGCTTTTTACAGTCTTCAATTAAATTTTCAGACTGGTGTATAAATTGAGGCAAAGTGTTTTGTTTAGTAATTAACGGGCTTTGGTAATCAAGTGTTTTAGCCGGTGATATCACGGTAAGCATAAAAAATAACCTATTGTAATTTTCTTCAATTAGGTTTATTTTACACTTAATTTCATCATAAAGGGGTAATAAAATGAACTCAACCAAAAAAGATATACATGATATCCGTGCTTGGGCAACTGTTCGTGATACATCAATAGAAATTGCCGAAGCGATTTTTGAACTTGCTAATCATGATGAAGTACTTGCCGAACAAATTTGGTCAGAAGGCAGTGATGAAGTCTTAAAACGTGCTTTTGCTAAAACAAATGCCGATAAACTGTTTTGGGGTGAACAAACCATCGAACGTAAAAATATTTAGGTCGTTATGAATTTAACTTTTTTAGGAACAAGCGCTGGGTCTCCAACTGCGCAGCGCAATGTCAGCAGTATGCTGTTAGATCTTAGGCAAGAGCAACATGGATTATGGCTTTTTGATTGTGGTGAATCAACTCAAATGCAAATGCAAAAAGCCAAATTTAGCCTTGCCAGACTTGAGGTTATTTTTTTAACGCATTTGCATGGCGATCATTTATTTGGTTTACCTGGTGTATTAACTACGCGTTCTTTGATGCAAAATCAATCGCCATTAACTTTAATTGCACCGAAAGGGGTTAAGCAATTTATCGAAACCGTGATCGAAATTAGCTACTCTTGGTTAACTTACCCTCTTAATATTATTGAGCTTGAACAAGACAGCACTATTTTTGAAGATGAACGGTTTCGAGTGGAAGCTAAATTATTAAAACACCGCGTGCCGTGTTTTGGTTATCGCATTATTGAAAAAGATCTGCTAGCTCAGCTTGATATCGATAAATTAAAGCAAGATAACATTCAGGTTGGTTCTTATTATAATGATCTAAAAAAGGGTAAAACAGTAACTTTAGATGATGGGCGCATTATCCGTGCTGTTGATTATCAAACTAAAATAAAAAAGAGAAAAAAGCTTGCTATTTTAGGTGATACTATACCTTGCCAAGCGTCAATTACGCTTGCTAACGATGTAGATTTGCTTGTTCATGAAGCAACGCAAGAAAATGCATTAGAAGACAAAGCAATCGAACGCGGGCACTCGACAACCATTCATGCTGCAACCATTGCTAAACAAGCCAATGCCAAGCGACTTATTATGACACATATTAGTCCTAGATATAGTTTAGATGATAATAATAAATTGGTTAATGAGGCAAGAAGTATTTTTGCTAATACTGAAATAGCTACCGATTTTTCAACATTCACTATTTAATCTATTTTGCCTTTTCGCCGACATTGTCGGCGTTTGCATAATTTACTTTCTAAAGGCAAAAATCCTTAATCAATTGTTTTATTGCCGTTTTAGTTGGTTTTAAAAAGTCCATTGAAATAAACTCATCGGGCTGGTGTGCTTGCTCAATTGAACCTGGGCCTAATACAATCGTTGGTGAAATTTGGTTTAGGTAGGGGGCTTCGGTGCTGTAATTAACTGTTTGTGCACTATGGCCGACTAACGTTTCAATATGTTGTAATACGGGGTGATCTTTTTTACATTCATAACCAGGAATTGGGGCGACTTCATATTCAATGGCAATTCGATTTGGGTATTTATCCATAACGGGTTGTAGCGCTTCACAAAGTGCATGATACAGTGAATCAACATCGTTATTAGGTAAGACACGAATATCAATCACCAGTTCACAACAACCGCAAATACGATTAGCTGCGTCGCCGCCGTGAATAACGCCTAAATTTAGGGTAGGGTAAGGCACACTAAACCCATCATTATGATATTGTTCTTTGAATTTTTGTTTGAGTACCAATAAGCGATCAATAACTAAATTCATCACCTCGATAGCGTTAATGCCTTTATCGGGATCGCTCGAATGTCCTGATTTACCAATTACTTTAATGGAATTAGAGATAAATCCTTTATGTGCTCTGATGGGGATTAACGATGTTGGTTCGCCAATAATAGTACAGTCAGGTTGTAATTTGGTATTTTGGGCAAAAAATGCGGCACCAGCCATTGAAGTTTCTTCATCAGCAGTTGCAAGAACATAAATCGGTTTACTCAATGTTTTAAGGTCAATATCACGCAGAGCATCTAAAATAAAGGCAAAAAAACCTTTCATGTCGGCAGTACCAAGCCCGTATAGTTTGTTATTTTCTTCGGTTAGTTTAAAGGGATCTTTAGTCCATTGCCCTTCGTCAAATGGAACGGTGTCACTGTGTCCACTTAGCAATAAACCACCTTGGGTTTTATTTTCGCTATTTGAATAAGTAGCTAACATATTATATTTATGACGAGTATTAGGAACAGGTTGAATATCAACCGTAAAACCTAAATCTTCAAACCAACTGGCTAATTTATCAATAAGCGGTTTGTTAGAATAATCTAATTCTTCGTTAGTGACATTACTGATTGTTGGAGTCGAGATAAGCTCATTGTAAAGCGTTAAAAAAGAGGGAAGTGCCATAAACATCACCTTTAAATGATAAATTGAAGATATGCCTTTTATAAGGTTATAAGAATAGCATTTACATTATTTTTTGCATATAGCTAACCACGTTGTTTCAATTAATGTTTTAATCTAGGTAGAATTCAATATGTACATTAATTAATGCATAGTTAGCTGATTAGGAGTTAAATTGACTGCTAAATTTGTTGAATGTGGTGTTTTTTTATGATTTTTATTCATGTTTTAGATAAGCATTTTATATAATAGGAGGAAGGGGAATAATTATATGAAAAATAAACAAAACAATATTATAAAAGTACGGCAAACATTACCTGATAATGTAAGCTTTATTGCAGAAGAAATCGATTATTTAGATTGTCAAAAAAAAGATATTTCTAAAAAATTGACAGCCTATGAAGCTTATAAAATGATGACATCTTATCAACCTAGATGGCTAAAAATACTCTTTAAAATAAGGGATTGTTTAGTGAAATTAATCGGTGTCAAAGCGATTAATGGATTTGATAGTTCTGCGGAAGATAAGCATCAACCAGACGAAAGCAATATGGCCGATTTTTTTACCATAACAGAGGAAATCAACGATAAATTGACATTAGTTGTAAAAGATTGCCATTTAGATGTTTGTGTTTGTATTCGTGTTGTAGATAAAGGTAATGACATAAGTAAAAATACAGTATATTTAATTGCATCAGTTAAAAATCACAATATCTGGGGGAAATTATATATGTTACCCGTTGCTATTTTACATCCTTATATTGTTAATAAATTATTTGAAAATATAAAATAATAAGTCTTTTATTATAAATAACTTATCAATTTGCAATGAGCATATCAGCTTTATTGCATAATATAATGATGTTATTAATTTCAAATCTATAAATAAAATATAAAACCATCCAGCTTAATTTTTTAGCTTTTATTGCGATTATTTTATGAACAGATATTATTTGCCATAAACATTTGATATTATTTAATCAATAAAATTATAGCCTATAACGATTTGTTATTTCGTTAAGCTTTGTTATAAATCACTTTAAAATATAAGGTGTTATTCATGAAACAAATAAGCAAAAAATGGATCATTATTACAGTCGTTATTGTCGCTATCGTTCTTATTTTATGGCAACAATTAAAAACAGACGGGTATGGTGCGGACTTTGCCAGTGGCAATGGACGCATTGAAGCGACCGAAATCAATATTTCGGCAAAATTAGCTGGCAGAATCGAGAAAATTAACGTTGATGAAGGCGATTTTGTTAAAGCAGGACAACCACTTGTTGTTATGCAAACTGATACCTTACAAGCGCAATTAAATGAAGCACAAGCGCAATATGGGCAAGCAATAAGTAATGAGATAAGCGCTCAAGCACAAGTGGCATTAAAAATGAGCGATAAAGTTGCTGCTCAAGCAGGTGTAAGTCAGCGTGAAAGCGATGTAGATATTGCATCTAAGCATTTACAACGAACTGTCACGCTTTATCAAAAAGGCGCATTATCTATACAACAATTCGATGATGATACTGCTAAATTTAATAGCGCTAAAGCGGCGTTAGATTCTGCAAAATCGCAAGTTACCGCAGCAGATGCTGCAATTGCCGTTGCTCAGGCTGGTGTTGATAGTGCTAAAGCTGCGATCAATGTTGCCAGTGCTAATATAAGACAAATACAAGCAGATATTGATGATAGTACTTTAGTTGCTCCTGTTGATGGGCGTATTCAGTATCGTATTGCACAGTTAGGCGAGGTTTTACCATCTGGTGGTAAGGTTTTGAATTTAGTAAATCTTTATGATGTTTATTTGACTTTCTTTTTACCAGAAACAGTGGCTGGAAAAGTGGCTATTGGTGACGAAGTTAGGCTTATTTTAGATGCGTTACCAGATAAAGCTATTTCAGCCAAAATTTCGTTTGTTTCAAGTGTTGCACAATTTACGCCAAAAACGGTTGAAACAAAAGATGAACGTCAAAAGCTGATGTTTAGAGTTAAAGCGCAATTAAGCCCTGAATTATTAAAATGTTTTATAAATCAAGTTAAAACTGGTTTACCTGGTGTAGCTTGGGTTAAACTTGATCCTAAAACGCCGTGGCCAGATGGCTTATCTGATATTGCAAAATGTCCAACCGAATAATTGGAGATAGCATATGTCAGATTCAGACAATAAGGATTTAGTTTTATTAAATGAAGCTAAATCCATTGATGATGCTGTGGTAAAGGTAAGCAATGTTACACTGCATTACCAAAAAAACTGTGCACTTAATAATATTAATTTAGCCATTCCACCAAGGTGTATGGTGGGGTTTATTGGGCCTGATGGGGTGGGCAAATCTAGCTTGTTATCGCTAATTGCAGGGGCACATGTTATTCAAGATGGTTTAGTGTATGTCTTAGACGGTGATATGAAAGACAAATCACACCGCAAAAATGTCTGTTCGCGCATTGCCTATATGCCGCAAGGATTAGGCAAAAATCTTTATCCGACTTTGTCTGTTGAAGAAAACTTGCAATTTTTTGCTCGTTTATTTGGCAATGATGCAGCAGAGCGTCGCCGTCGGATTGATGAATTAACGCATAGCACTGGGCTTTACCCTTTTTTATCAAGACCTGCAGGGCGTTTGTCAGGTGGAATGAAGCAAAAAGTAAGCTTATGTTCAGCGTTAATTCATGATCCTGATCTTTTGATTTTAGATGAACCAACCACAGGGGTTGATCCCCTTTCCAGAGCGCAATTTTGGCAGTTAATCAACAAAATTCGTGAACAAAGACCCCAAATGAGTGTGATTGTTGCAACAGCCTACATGGACGAAGCTCAAAATTTTGATTGGTTGGTGGCAATGTATGGCGGTAAGATTCTTGAAACTGGCACACCAAAATCCTTACTAGCTAAGACAGGAAAAGATAATTTAGATGATGCATTCATTCAGCTAATGCCAGAAAGTGCTAGACAAGGTTATCAAACTGTCGAAATTCCACCTTTAGATCTTAATAAAGATTTGCAAACAGCCATAGAAGCAAAAGATTTAACTAAACAATTTGGTAATTTTATCGCAGTTGATCATGTTAATTTTTCAATTAAACAAGGTGAAATATTTGGCTTTTTAGGTTCAAATGGCTGTGGTAAATCAACCACCATGAAAATGTTAACGGGTTTATTGCCGATTTCATCAGGAGAAGCATGGTTATTTGGTAAACCTGTTGATGCTAGTGATATTAACGTTAGGCGTCATTTGGGGTATATGTCTCAGGCATTTTCCTTATATAGTGAATTAACGGTCAAACAAAATTTAGTTCTACATGCACGCCTGTTTGGTATTGAAGAAAGTAAAATACCTGCCCGCGTTGAAGAATTACTAAAACGTTTTGGTTTAGAACAAGATGCAGAAAATCTACCCGATAGCTTACCTTTAGGGGTAAAGCAACGGCTTTCATTGTCAGTTGCGGTTGTGCATAATCCACAAATTCTTATCCTTGATGAACCAACATCCGGCGTTGACCCCATTGCTCGAGATGATTTTTGGCGTTTGATCATTGAATTGTCTAGAAAAGACAAAGTCACCGTATTTATTACAACTCACTTTATGAATGAGGCTGCAAGGTGCGACAGAATTTCATTAATGCATGCAGGTAAAGTGTTAGCAAGTGATACACCTGATAATATCATCAGCGCTAAAAAGGCGAAAACATTAGAAGAAGCATTTATTCGTTATCTTGTCGATGCAGGGGCTGATGATAGTCACAATGAAGAACAAACAACCGAAGCGCCAAAAGCCATAACCAATAGCACTACTGAAATATCACAAAATAATCACTTTCAAGGATTTACTTTTACACGCCTGATAGGTTGCTTATGGCGTGAAACGCTTGAATTATCACGCGATCCATTACGGGCATTATTAGCGTTATTAGGTTCAGCAATTTTAATGTTGGTTATGGGGTACGGTATTACAATGGATGTTGAAGATCTGCGTTTTGCAGTGCTTGATCGCGATCAAAGTGTCATTAGTCAAAATTATACGCTTAATTTATCAGGCTCTAAACGTTATTTTATTGAAAGGGCACCTATCACTGATTATAACGATATGGATGCACGGTTACGCAGTAATGACATTGCTTTAGCGATTGAAATTCCGCCGAATTTTGGCCGTGATATACAACGTGGCGATCCTATTGATATTGCAATTTGGATTGATGGTGCTATGCCGCTGCGGGCAGAAACAATTAAAGGTTACGTTCAAGGAATGCATCTTGCTTGGCTAAGTGAAAAAGTAAAAGAAGTAACAGGAAAATCATCTACTAGCTTAGCAAATATAGAAACACGCTACCGTTATAACCCTGATATCAAAAGCTTGCCATCTATGGTGCCGGCGGTTATGCCGATTTTATTATTAATGATTCCTTCAATGTTAGCAGCGTTATCGGTCGTGCGTGAAAAAGAGATGGGATCGATTATCAACTTATATGTAACACCAGTAACAAAAGCCGAATTTTTGTTAGGTAAACAAGTACCTTATATTGTTATTTCCATGTTTAGCTTTTTATTGTTGCTATTTATGGCAATCACCATTTTTGGTGTTCCAGTAAAAGGCAGTTTGTTTACACTATGCCTTGCTGCGTTTGCTTATTGTATTATTTCTACTGGCTTTGGTTTATTGGCGTCAACGGTCACACGTAGCCAAATTGCGGTTATCTTTTTAACTTGCGTAGGTACAATGCTACCCGCTATTCAATTTTCAGGGCTGCTAAATCCCGTTGCATCATTAGAAGGCGGAGGTCGTTACATTGGTGAAATCTACCCAACAACGCATATGCTAATTATTGCTCGTGGTGTATTTAACAAAGCACTCGGCTTTATGGATTTGCATAATTCGATATTTATTTTATTGGTAACAATACCAATTGTGCTTGGTGCCAGTATTTTTCTTCTTAAAAAGCAAGAGGGGTAGGTATTATGCAAAGTTTAATTAATATTTATCGCTTAGGAATTAAAGAACTTTGGGGATTATTGCGTGATCCTATCATGTTGTTATTAATAGCTTATTGCTTTACCTTTGATATCTATATTGCTGCAACAGCAACGTCTGATTCGTTACATCATGCTTCAATTGCCGTTGTTGATGAAGACAACTCTCCCTTATCAAGGCAAATTATTGCAGCTTTTTATCCACCAATGTTCAATACTCCCGTTAAATTATATTCAATGAATGATGTCGATCGTGGCATGGATACTGATAAATACACTTTTGCGTTGAATATTCCCCCTAATTTTCAGCGCGATGTGCTCAATAACCAAAGCCCAGAAATTCAACTCAACATAGACGCAACCAGAATGGGGCAGGCATTTGTTGGTAATGGCTACATAATGGAGATTATTACAGGCGAGGTGGCTGAATATGTTAATCGTTACAGTAAAGTCACGAATTTGCCTGTTAACATACAAGTACATACCGCATTTAATCCTAATTTAACTCGTTCTTGGTTTGGTTCGGTAATGGAGATCATCAATATAGTGACAACACTCTCAATTATTTTAACTGGCGCTGCTTTAATGAAAGAGCGGGAACATGGAACGATTGATCACCTGCTTGCTATGCCTGTCACACCATTTGAAATTATGATATCGAAAGTATGGTCAATGGGGCTTGTTGTCTTAATATCAACTTGGGTTGCATTGTTACTGGTTGTTCATGGCTGGTTAAATGTGCCTATTGCTGGTTCGGTCAGCTTGTTTTTAGTAGGAGTGGCATTGCATCTTTTTGTTACAACGTCACTTGGTATTTTTATGGCAACCGTTGCTAAATCAACCGCCCAATTTGCAATGTTACTAATTTTAGTTTTATTACCACTACAAATGCTATCTGGGGGGAGTACTCCGCGTGAAAGCATGCCTGAAATTGTGCAAAACATTATGATGTTTGCTCCAACCACGCATTTTGTTGAATTAGGGCAGGCAATACTGTATCGAGGTGCTGGTTTAAGCGTGGTTTGGACTTCATTTGCGTGGTTATTGGCAATTGGTACTGTTTTCTTTTTAATTGCTTTAAGACGGTTTCGTAGTTCAATTGTCAATATGGGATCATAACATCCTATATAATTTGTTAAATTAGTGTTATTATTTTTAAAAAATTATTTTATTTTAAATAATTATGCGATTTTTTAGCCAACAGCTACTTTTGATTATCCTTTTAAGTATAGGTACAACCTCGCTTGTCCATGCTAATATGACCTATGTTGAGCAAGATTATGGGGATGATTATCGGCAAGGGCTAGCTTATATAAACCATAAAGCAAAGGAATTTATTGCGGAATATAACCAAAAGCACAATACAAATTGGCATACTTTAGAACCGAATGCCAAAGTCTTTGTTCCAACATGTACTGTTCCTTTAAAAGCCCGATGGAGTAAAATTGCATTAAACCTTAACAAGGACAAGTATGTTGTTTCTGTATATTGTGATAAATCTGTTGAGCATTCGTATAAAAAATGGCATGTCAATGTTCCTGTTTTTAATGAAAAGGGAAACTCAATCCTAGATATTGAATAACATCTTTTAATCACTAAAAGGCAAAAAGGGGACTTTGATAAACATAAAAAATAAGGCGTTTTAAGTTAGAATCAGCTTAAATTACATTATGCATTTTACAATGCAGTATAAATGATTTACATTGTGTTAATCATTTATTAATTGTTGATAAACAAATTTTTATCTATTGCTTTCTCTTTTTATCTTCATTATATAAACGTCAGAAAAATATTTTTGCGACAGTGAGTTAATATAAGTAAATTAAATCAAATTATTAACTGTAATTTTAGTTTTTTTTATAACAAATAAAGCACGATAAAAACCGTTATTTAGGGAATTTTAGTGTAATATTAATTTTTACTATAATTTAACACTCATGTTTTATGTTTTCTTATTTATTGTTTTTTAAAGAAATAAAACTCTATTATTAACAAGTTTTGAGTAAAGTTTTAATGGTTTTTTGAGTTTTTAAGACAGTTAGTAGATCTTGTTTTACACAAGGTCGAGAAGAATAAGTATAATGATATCCAAGTTACTCAATTTTACATTTGAATATAACAAAGGTTTTCATTAAAGAATGTCTTTAATTAAGCATACTAAGTGCGAAATAGCATTTAATAATATCAAGTTTCAACAACGAAGAATATCGTTTTACATGTAATAAATATATTCGATTTTGTTACCCACTTATTTTAGCTAGGTCAATAAATATAATATCTAATCTGAAGTTACCGACCATTTACCAAATTTGTATTTTTAGTAATATTATTTTAGGAGTTTTAAAAAATGAATCTGATCTGGTCAGCAGTTGGGCAAGTTATTAGTTCTTGTCTACCGGTTTTTTTGTTAATCTTTCTTGGTTGGTTATGTGTACAAAAAGGTATTTTTACAAAAGATTCTAAAAAATTATTATCAGGACTAGTATCAAACTTTGTCTTTCCTGCATTGCTTTTTGTGCATACATCTCATGCCAAACCATCGCAGATATTTAATGGCATTTGGATGATAGCCTTTTTCTGCACTATGTCATTTTTATGGATAATTTGCTTTTTAACTAATAAATACATTTTGCATAAAGAGTTAAAGTCAACAGCGATGAATACCATGCTTTGTTGCTTTCCCAATATGGGCGGAATGGGAGTGCCTTTTTTAACGTTAATGCTTGGGGCCGCGTCTACCATTTCGGTCGCGATTGCTAATTTTGTTGTTGCATTATCATTGATTCCGATGACAATTTTCTTATTAGAATTATGTGATACTAAATTATCTGGTGGTAAAGTTACTGGTGATATGATCTTTAGTGCAGTAAAAAACTCACTCATGAAACCCATGTTTTTGGCTGTTATTTTAGGATTAATTGTGAGCATTACTGATGGTACTAAATGGTTACCGCATTTTGTATTTAACACTTTTGATATTATGTCTAATGCGTGTAATTTCATTTCGCTTATTGCGGTCGGTGTAGGTATTCACGGTGTTAAGTTAAAATTATCAAAACCATTAATGATCAACGTGGTTTTGAAAAGCTTTATTACACCAATTGTTGCACTTATTTCTGTGTATTTATTTGGTATCACAGGTATAGAGGCCGAAGAGTTAGTCTTCCTACTAGCCATGCCAACAGCATCAACAGCAGTAATTTTGGCTTATAATTGGAATGTTGAGCAAGAACAGGCTTCGAGCATTTTCTTTGCATCAACGGTTTTATCTATCTTTATTTTGCCAACGTTACTCCTTATTATGGACTTCACCGTTCCTGGTGTTGCTTAATAAATAAAATTATCCCTCTTCGTTTTACTTTAATTAAACGAAGAGGTTTATTATTAATTTAAATTATTGAATTGGTTATAAAGTTTAGTAGATATTTATAATTTTTTCATTTTGGATCGATAGATTCAATTATTTATTTGTAAATAGACCAAGTTTTCACTTCAATTATATTGAACAATAGGTGATTAATATAGTTTATATGTAGGAAAACGCCGAGTTGTTTACACTTCATGATTAAAATAATCCGCTAAAAATCATAAGATGTTTTTCCTGAAATCACTTTATGCGATTTAACCGTATGATAAAAATTAATCAAACGTTTAAGCTTTTGTTTTCTCTCTTTTGAATCGCTCAATATTGGCTGATTATGCTGCAACTCAATTCAAAGTTCGTATCACGTTTTCGGCTTTTCCATTAGTTTATGGGCAGGTGATTTTTACTTGATATACCGGTTATCACACAGTTTATCTAAATAAATCAATACCGTAGGATTTTTGTTAAAAAGTTTCAGGAATGTACTACGTTTACGCATAAAAACATTAAAAATCAAATGGATACTATCTAGAAAATATTCTCTAGTTTGCTGCTTGGTTTGATTTTTAAGTAAAGGCAAACTGTAGGTATCAACCTGTCGTATTTCACTTGGATAAGTTTTGTTATCGCCTTTAGCTTGCCGTCTTAATTTATTTTCAATGGGTTTTTCGATTTTAAACAAACGTTTAATACTCTAGCTGATGGTTTTATAACGTTCGTTCTTACTGGTTAAAGGAACAAAATGCTTTAGAGGGTAGTTACACTATTAATTTTTAACTTACAACACTCAACTCTATAATTATTAATAAACTAAGTTACAAATGCTTATTTTTCTTAATTGAACTAATAGCATAGTAGCAAAATAGATGCCTAGATCTAACTTAAGCAGTTAAATTTTGTAAAATACCGGGGAATTGATTTAAGTTATTGATTTTAATGGCGTCCCCTACAGGATTCGAACCTGTGACCTACGGCTTAGAAGGCCGTTGCTCTATCCAGCTGAGCTAAGGAGACGGAGATTTATTGGTTAAATCGGTGTCTATTATATAAGGCTATTTCAATTCGTCAATGATTTTTAATAGTTTATTGCGTTGAGTTAACAAAATATTGTCAGCTTATAAACAACTTGGTGTTTTTCTACAGTTTAATTGAACAATAAAGATTGCTATTTTCAGAAAATCGACTATGCCGTTCCAAAACAGGAAAGTCCCACAAGTCAGTTTATTATTGCATTTGGTGACAGAATTAACTGTCACTTTTAAAAAGCAAATATACAAGATTTAGCAAGGCTCTCTGTCTGCACGAATGTTTCCTCTATGATATAATAAGCTATAAATTATTTATCTTATCAGCATGGGATTCTGATAACGAAAAAATATATTAAATTGGACAAAAATAATCTTTTAAAATAATCAGTAAAAACAGCTATAAACATTGGTGTATCAATGAATTCAACAAAAAACAAATTTTCTATTGCTCCTATGCTTGATTGGACTGATAAACATTGTCGTTATTTTCATCGTGTATTAACCAAACAAACTTTACTTTATACCGAAATGGTGACAACAGGTGCAATTTTATTTGGAAAAGGTGATTATTTAGATTTCAATCATGAAGAACATCCTGTTAGTTTACAACTTGGCGGTAGCGATCCCAAAGCATTGGCACAATGTGCAAAATTAGCGCAAGAACGTGGTTATGATGAAATCAACTTAAACGTCGGTTGCCCATCAGATCGGGTACAAAATGGTATGTTTGGTGCTTGTTTAATGGGTAATGCAAATTTAGTGGCAGACTGCGTTGAGCAGATGCAAGCCCAGGTTGATATTCCTGTAACGGTAAAAACAAGAATCGGCATTGATGATTTTGATAGTTATGCTTTTTTATGTCACTTTATCGAAACTGTGATGCCTTATACTAGTACGTTTATTGTGCATGCTCGTAAAGCTTGGTTATCGGGATTAAGTCCAAAGGAAAATCGAGAAGTGCCTCCGCTAAACTATGATCGTGTTTATAAACTCAAACAAGATTATCCCAATTTAACAATAGCGATTAATGGAGGCATTAAAACCATTGATCAAATAAAACATCACCTACGGCACGTTGATGGTGTGATGGTAGGGCGTGAAGCTTATCAAAATCCGCTTTTACTAACTCTAATTGATTCACAAATTTTTGGATTAGATACCCCAACCATTGAACCTAAATCCGCAATTCGAGCACTTTATCCTTATATTGAGCAACAATTAACGCAAGGAGCACAGCTAAATCACATTATGCGCCATACTTTAGGGTTATTTAATGGATTTAAAGGTGCAAGACAATGGCGACGTTATCTGAGTGAAAATGCTCATAAAAAAGGTGTGGGAATAGAGGTGGTTGAACAGGCCTTAACGTTCATCCGATAATAATTGATAAAATAACAATTACCTTTACTTGTAATAGTCTTTACTTACATAACGATAATTGCGCACTGCTAGTATATCGTTATATACTAGCCCACAATTTTTCTAATGGTTTTATTTTGTGCGTTTAAATTCAAGTCAACAAAAAGCTGTCGAATATGTTTCAGGTCCTTGCCTTGTTTTAGCAGGAGCAGGCTCTGGAAAAACTCGTGTTATTATTAACAAAATTGCCTATTTAATTCGCGTTAAAGAGTATTTACCACGCCATATTGTTGCGGTTACGTTTACGAATAAAGCTGCACGTGAAATGAAAGAACGCATAGCGCAATCTCTTAGTAAACAAGAGGCGAGAGGCCTTAAAATTTCAACCTTTCATACACTCGGCTTGGATATTGTTCGCCGAGAATATAAGCATTTAGGTATTAAGTCCAACTTTTCGTTATTTGATGATCATGATCAAATCGCATTACTCAAAGAGTTAACTCATCAATGGTTAGAAGGTGATAAAGAGCTGATTAATCAATTACGTTCGACAATTTCTAATTGGAAAAATGATATTGTTGATTCAACGATTGCGATGGCAAGAGCGCAAACAAATAAAGAAAAACTATTTGCTCATTGTTATCAGCTTTATGAAAAACAGTTAAAAGCATGTAGTATTCTCGATTTTGATGATCTTATTTTACTTCCTACACTTTTACTTAAAAATAATGAGGAAGTGCGTGATAAGTGGCAAAATAAAATTCGTTATTTATTGGTTGATGAATATCAAGATACTAATACAAGTCAGTACGAGTTTATTAAATTGCTAGTTGGTAATCGAGCCAAATTTACAGTTGTTGGTGATGATGATCAATCCATTTACTCATGGCGAGGGGCAAGACCGCAAAATTTAGTATTACTAAAACAAGATTTTCCCAATTTAGAAGTCATAAAACTTGAACAAAACTACCGTTCTTCGGGACGAATTTTAAAAGTTGCTAATATTTTAATTGAAAATAATCCACATATTTTTGAAAAAAAACTGTTTTCAGAACATGGTTATGGTGAGGCATTAAGAGTTATTTCAGCTGATAGTGAAGAGCAGGAAACTGAAAAAGTTGTTAATGACTTAGTGGGTCACCGATTTGCTAATAATAGCCAATATGGTCAATACGCTATATTGTATCGAGGCAATCACCAAGCACGTCTCATTGAGAAAATGTTAATGCAATATCGCATACCGTATCGAGTATCGGGTGGAACTTCATTTTTTTCTCGCATAGAAATTAAAGATTTAATGGCATATTTGCGCTTATTGACTAATCCTGATGATGACAATGCATTTATTCGTATTATCAACACGCCAAAACGTGAAATTGGTCCTGCAACTGTTCAAAAACTAGGTGAATGGGCAAATCATCGTGGTGTTAGCTTATACCAAGCTAGCCACGACATGGGCTTAACTGAATTACTTTCAGGTAAACGGATGGAAACGCTGCATACGTTTATCCATTGGTTTGATACACTAATTCAAAAATCACACAGCGAACCAATGCACGCAATTCATGAACTGTTGCATGGCATCAATTATGAAAGTTGGATTTATGAAACTTCAACCTCCCCAAAATCAGGTGAAATGCGTATGCGTAATGTCGAGCAGCTCGTTAGCTGGTTAAATGACATGTTGCAAGGTGATGATATTGATGAAAGTATGACCCTTGAACAAGCGGTGGCAAGGTTTACCTTGCGTGATATGTTAGAACGTAACGAAACAGAAGAAGAGCTAGATCAAGTTCAGCTTATGACACTGCATGCATCTAAAGGATTAGAATTTCCTTACGTCTATTTAGTTGGTATGTCTGAAGGTTTATTACCACACCAAAACAGTATTGATGAAGATAATATTGAAGAAGAGCGTCGCCTCGCTTATGTTGGTATTACTCGCGCACAGCAAGAATTAACTTTTTCATTTAGTCGGCAACGTAAACAATTTGGTGAAACAATATATACCGAACCTAGCCGTTTTTTATTAGAACTGCCTCAAGATGATTTAGTATGGCAAGATCAACGTAACGAATTATCACCCGAAAAAAAAATGCAACAAGGACAAAGCCGATTAGCCATGTTAAAAGCACAAATTGCCAAGGCAAAGTGAGATGTATGCATTATTTATATTTTTTAAATAACTTAAGAAAATACAATAATAAAAATGCATAAAAAAACTAACACCTTATCATATGTAAAAGATAGGGTGCTTATATATAAAGTTCCTGATTTGGCTAAATCATTTTATTGTTAGCCTTACGGCCCTAATGACAACAAGAGTGATTATATTCTTCTTAAGATAAAGTGGACAAAATAAACTTAATTAGTTGGTGCACTTTCAATGATGTTTGCAAGCTTTTCAAGCGTTAGTCTTAAAAATTTAGGCATGGTATCTAATTCAATTGAATCCATTAAATTTTTAACGTAAAGACCTAATTCAGTATCGCCTTCAACAATTAAGCGACGTTGAAAAAATAGGGTGTCAGGATCTTGTCGTCTGGTTGCTATCATAATTAAATCATTAGCATTACCAGTAAAACTTACATCGGGAATCTCTTCTCGACTCACAACCAATTTATAGTTGATCAAGCTAACAAACCAGATAAGTCCTAGATCGGTAACTTCTATTTTAAGCCAGCGATTTTCTAAAAAATCAAGATCGCCATCTTCCAGAGAATGTTTAAATTGTAATTGCAATAACTGCTCAATAACCTGTTTTTTCAAGTTAAATGGAATACAACGTAAGGTAAGCCCCAATGCTTGTGGGGCTTTATCTACAAATGCTGAATGTATCTTGCCTAGAAACTGATGATTTTCTATCATTTATACATCTCCAGAAATCATTTTTTCATAAATATCTAAGTCAGTATTTAAATGTTCAAAAACCTCTTCACTAACTTCATTACGAACTTTCATTTGTAAAAGGGCTGTTCGTTCTGCTCCTATAGCAACTAAACGCATACGTCTTTCTAAGTTTTCTGCTTCAAGTGCTTTTTGCTCTAAATCTTTAAGGCCAGTTCTACGACGTAATGAACCAATAACACGTGATCCGACTTCATGAATAATTTCTTGATCCATTCTGTCTTCAGCTGTTTCTTGTAGCAAATTATTTTGCATTTTTTCCAAACTAATAATTGCCTCTTCGGCCATATGACCTTTTACTGTCAATATTTCATTATCTTGTTCTGAATTATCTAAAATAACACTACCTCGTAATAAAATAGGTAAGACAATTACTGCTACAATTAACGAGATTAAAATAATACCTGTTGCAATAAAAACAAGTTGGTATCGACCGGCAATTGTCATTGGAATAGATAATACACCTGCTAAAGTAATAGCACCGCGAACCCCCGCAAATGTTGATATAAGTAGGTCTCGATTAGAATAGGATTTAAATGCAAGAGGTCGTTTGCTTCCAAATGGCATTGTTGGCATGTGCTTCATTGCCCATAGCCAAGCAAAGCGTGTCCCCATTAATACAGCAAAAACGAATAAAACAATTAAACATAGTTGCCATACCTCAATTGAGGTATCAATTTGGTTTTCTACAAAAGTATTATTAAAAATGCTTGGTAGTTGAATACCTAATAAAACAAATACAAATCCATTAAACACAAAGGTTAACATTGACCACGTACTATCTGATTGTAAACGTGTAGTTAATGGAGCGTTTCGCATCATGCCTGAATGGTTTACGGTCATGCCAGCACTTACTGCTGCTAAAATACCTGAGCAGTGACATTCTTCAGCAATAATATAAGCCGCAAATGGAAGCAAGAATAATAATACAATTTGAATTGCAGGATCATTGTGAGTCAGTTGATTTATTTTACGTAAGATACGAGCATATAGCCAAGTAAATACAACACCAATAGCTAACCCACCAATCGCAACAACAAAAAATGTAACACTAATTTGTAATAGATCAAACTGTAATAAACCAGCCGCGATTGCAATGGCAAAATTTAATGAAACAAGACCAGATGCATCATTCATTAAAGCTTCGCCTTCAATGATTTCCATCTTTTCTTTTTCGATACGACCTTTACCCACAATACCACTTAATGCTACGGCATCAGTTGGCGATAGTACAGCCGCTAAAGCTAATCCTGCCGCTAATTCAACTTTTGGCAATATCCAATGAAGAATATAGCCTAATGCAATAATGGAGATAACAACTAATACTAAAGCCAATCCAACAATTTCTCTACCATTATAGATGAAATCCTTTACCGAGGTTTTGCGTCCATCAGCAAAAAGTAAAGGAGGAATAAATAAAACAAGAAATAGTTTAGGATCAAATTCTACATAAACACCAAAGGCAGCCAGCATGCAACCTAATAATATTTGCATTAGAGGTAGTGGAATTTGTATTGGTAACATTTTAACAACGACACCAGAAAGTGATACAATTAACACTAGAAGTAAAATTATTGAAAAAAGTTCCATAGTTTGTCTTTTATTTATCCTATAATCCTATTGTTTGCATTGATTATATCGGATCTTTAGTCAAATTTCAGGTGAAAATTTTATAAAATGATTTAAATTTTAGTCAAATACAATTATTAATCAAAAAATAGTGATGTAATTAAAAGGCATTATGGATGGAAAATTGGCAAAGAGCATTTATATTACATACTCGTTCTTATACAGAAAGCAGTTTACTGGCCGATCTGTTTGTTGAAAATGTAGGCAAAGTTACTGTTTTGGCAAAAGGGGTTAGACGTAAAACCTCTTCATTAAAAGGAATGTTACAACCTTTTACACCGTTAATTGTACAATATTCAGGACAAGGGAATATTAAAACGTTGCGGAAAGTTGAAGCTATGTCTCTTGCGTTGCCGTTAGTTTCTGTTTTCTTATATAGTGCATTTTATTTAAATGAGTTATTGCATCGGGTTTTAGTTGCAGAGACTGAAATCCCCACTCTTTTTGATGATTATTTAAAAAGTCTACAACAATTAGCTCAGCAAATACCCGCTGAAAATGTATTGCGTACATTTGAATTATCATTATTAGAAAACTTAGGCTACCAAGTTGATTTTTTCCATTGTTATGTTACTGGTGATGCCATTATTGAATCCATTCATTATCAATATCAATCTGAAAAAGGGTTTATGAGTAGTTTATTACAAAATAGTACTAGTTTTACAGGTGAACAAGTTTTAGCTTTAGGAAAACGTCAATTTAATAATGAAGAGACACTAAAAGCAGCTAAACGTTTTACCCGAATGGCGTTAAAGCCTTATGTTGGGTCAAAACCTTTTAAAAGCAGAGAGTTATTTTTAAAAATTTAGTTTTGTTAATTTTAAAAAAAGTTTAATAAAATAGTTAAACTTTTTTGGATATTTGATTAAGTAATATATCAAGTTGGTTTGCAAATTTTTCTCGGTCTTTACTGCTAAATGTAGCAGGTCCTTTAGACTGTACTCCGCTGGCACGCATGGTTTCCATGAAATCTCGTATAGTTAATCGTTCTTTAATTGTATCAAGTGTATATTTTTCCCCTCGCGGAGTAAGCACAAAAGCACCTTTATTTAAAACATCTGCAGCAAGTGGGATGTCAGATGTAATAACTAAATCATTTGTTTTGACTAACTCAATAATTTTATTATCAGCAATATCAAACCCTTTCTCTACTTGTAAAGCCTTAATATAAGGCGAAAAAGGGATAGTTAGCCGCTGATTAGCAACCAATGTGGTATTAATTGCTTTGCGATTTGCTGCTCGATATAAAATCTCTTTAATTGGGGCAGGGCATGCATCTGCATCAATCCAAATATTCATAGTAGTTATATCTTATTAATCCGTATAAAAAACAATCTGCTCAAGATTCGTTCATGGCTAAAATAATCCACTAAAAACGCATAAGATGTTTTACCAAAAACGGCTTTATGTGCTTTACGTATATTATAACCTTGAGCTTTTGCTTTATATTTTTTGAGTTGCTAAATATTTGCTGATTATGCCACATCTCAATTAAATATGCATGTTACTATTTTTTTTCTTTTTTTATCTCCAAACGGTATAGACTCCTGAATATTTTTTACAAGAAATATAATCTAAAAGAGAACAATTGTGTAAATAACTCATGAAAAGATAAAACTTAGGTAGAAAATTGCGTTACTAACTTAGGCGTTTCTTAAATAATATAAGTAACGTGAGTAATTTCTATATTTGTAAAATGTTTCAAGTAACTATGTATTTTAGTTTATGTTTCTGAATTTATTTAGAACGGTATGAAAATGATTTTTTTATTTAAAATCTTGATGATAAGTGATAGTATATTTGGTCTATTTTTTATGTATGCAAGTGCGCTTTCGTGTGGCGCACCACTGTTTAAGGATTTATTATGCCAATAATTACTCTTCCTGACGGAAGTCAACGTCAATTTGATAAACCCGTTACCATTTTAGAAGTCGCACAAAGTATAGGCGCAGGACTTGCAAAAGCTTGTATAGCAGGGCGTGTAAATGGTGAACGTAAAGATGCTTGTGATGTCATTACTGAAGATGCAACATTAGCTATCATTACAGCTAAAGATGAAGATGGGCTTGAAATTATTCGTCATTCTTGTGCACATTTATTGGGTCACGCAATTAAACAACTATGGCCTAATGTACAAATGGCAATTGGTCCAACAATTGATAATGGCTTTTATTATGATGTTGATTTAGAACATTCATTAACACAGGAAGATATTGATGCATTAGAAAAACGTATGCTTGAGCTTGCAAAGAAAAACTACGATGTAAAAAAGGAAGTCGTTAGTTGGGAACAAGCTAGAGAAACTTTTTGGAATCGTCATGAACCTTATAAAATTGCAATTTTAGATGAAAATATCTCTAAAGATGCAACACCAGCACTTTATCATCATGAAGAGTATATTGATATGTGTCGAGGGCCGCATGTGCCAAATATGCGTTTTTGTCATCATTTTAAATTACAAAAAGTAGCTGGTGCTTATTGGCGTGGTAACAGTGATAATAAAATGTTACAACGTATTTATGGAACTGCATGGGCAGACAAAAAACAACTCGATAATTATTTGCAATTTCTTGAAGAAGCCGCTAAACGAGATCATCGTAAAATAGGTAAGCAGCTTGATCTTTATCATATGCAAGAAGAAGCGCCAGGCATGGTATTTTGGCATAATGATGGTTGGATTATTTTCCGTGAACTTGAGGTTTTTGTTCGTACCAAATTAAAGGAATATGATTACCAAGAAGTAAAAGGTCCATTTATGATGGATCGAATTTTGTGGGAAAAAACAGGACATTGGGGTAACTACAAAGAATTAATGTTTGTAACATCTTCAGAAAACCGCGAATATTGTATTAAACCAATGAACTGCCCAGGACACGTACAGATTTTTAATCAAGGGTTAAAATCTTACCGTGATTTACCATTACGTATGGCTGAATTTGGTAGTTGTCATCGAAATGAGCCTTCAGGATCTTTACATGGCTTAATGCGGGTTCGAGGTTTTACTCAAGATGATGCTCATATTTTCTGTACTGAAAGTCAAATTCGTAGTGAAGTGAATAGTTGTATCAAAATGGTTTATGATACTTATAGTACTTTTGGTTTTACCGATATTACGGTTAAACTGTCAACTCGCCCAGAAAAACGAATTGGTAAAGATGAAACTTGGGATCTTGCTGAAAAAGATTTAGCTGAATGTTTAACTGAAAATGGTATCGAATTTGAATATCTACCAGGCGAAGGTGCCTTTTATGGACCAAAAATTGAGTTTACACTACATGACTGTTTAGGTCGTGCGTGGCAATGTGGTACAGTTCAGCTCGACTTTATGCTACCTGAGCGTTTGGACGCAACTTATGTTGGTGAAGATAATGAACGTCATATTCCTGTTATGATCCATAGAGCTATTTTAGGGTCAATGGAGCGTTTTATGGGGATTTTAACTGAAAACTGTGCAGGTTTTTTCCCTACTTGGCTTTCTCCACTACAAGTTGTTGTAATCAATATTACTGATAATCAAGCTCAATATGCCAAACAATTATCCGAACAATTACAAAAAGTTGGTATTAGAGCAAAAGCAGACTTGAGAAATGAGAAAATTGGGTTTAAAATTCGTGAGCATACATTGAAACGTGTTCCTTATATGTTTGTTTGTGGAGACAAAGAAATGGAATCAGGAACAATTTCAGTTCGAACTCGTCAAGGTAAAGATCTTGGTAGCTTTGAAGTGAAACATGTTATAGAATTGTTGCTTAACGAAATTCATAGTCGTTCATTAGAACAAATGAATTAATGATAAATTAATTTGGAGGAATGAGATATTAAAGTCAGTAAACGAATTCAGTCAACACGAGCACATAAAATCAATGATGAAATTACAGCTCGTGAGGTGAGGTTAACCGGCGTCGATGGTGAGCAGCTCGGTATAGTAAGCTTAGATGAAGCTTTAAAACAAGCTGAAGAAGCAACTTTAGATTTAGTTGAAATAAGTCCTAATGCAGAGCCACCTGTTTGTCGAATTATGGATTATGGCAAGTTCCTCTATGAAAAGAGTAAAGCAACAAAAGAGCAGAAGAAAAAGCAAAAGGTTGTTCAGGTTAAGGAAATTAAGTTCCGACCTGGTACAGACGAAGGCGACTATCAGGTAAAACTCCGCAGCCTGATTCGCTTTCTTGAAGATGGCGATAAAGCTAAAGTCACGTTACGTTTTCGTGGTCGTGAAATGGCTCACCAACAGTTAGGTTCTGAAATGCTTGATCGTATTAAAAAGGATTTAGCTGATTTGGCGATTATTGAATCTTATCCAACTAAGATTGAAGGTCGACAAATGATTATGGTGCTAGCGCCGAAGAAGAAATAATGGTTTTACAAGCTAATTTTTGATTTATTGAAAGTTACACCATTATTTTATTTTTATTAACAATGCGAAGTGGAAATTAATAAAATGCCTAAAATTAAAACTGTAAGAGGCGCAGCAAAGCGCTTTAAAAAAACAGCTTCTGGTGGCTTTAAGCATAAGCAAGCTAACAAGAGTCATATCTTAACTAAAAAATCAACCAAACGTAAACGTCATTTACGTGGTTTGACAACTGTGTCAAAAGGCGATTTAGGTTTAGTTACTGCGTGTGTTCCATACGCTTAATTTATTGGTTAATTATTTAGAGGATATAGTTTATGGCTCGTGTTAAACGTGGTGTTATTGCTCGTGCACGTCACAAGAAAATTTTAAAACAAGCAAAAGGTTATTATGGTGCTCGTTCACGTGTGTATCGTGTTGCTTTCCAAGCTGTAATCAAAGCTGGGCAGTATGCTTACCGTGACCGTCGTCAACGTAAACGTCAATTCCGTCAATTATGGATTGTGCGTATCAATGCTGCAGCACGCCAATGTGGTCTTTCATATAGCCGTTTTATTAATGGTTTAAAGAAAGCTTCAATTGAGATCGATCGTAAGATCCTTGCTGATATTGCAGTATTTGATAAAAATGCATTTGCTGCATTAGTTGAAAAAGCTAAGGCTGCACTATAATATTTATGAGAGCCGAGTTATCTCGGCTTTTATTATTTTAATTTTTGATTTTTATCATAAAGAGTAATTTAATTATGAATTTAGTTGTTTTTTGTTTCTTTTTTGGCTTCTTTAGTAATACTAATTCGTGAGGCAAAGAAAAAACAAAAAATGATTATAAAAGCCTCAAAAAGAGGCTTTTTTTATATAATGAACAATAAGCAGGAGAACTGTATGTCTCAATTAGTTGAACTGGTAAATAAAGCCAAATCCGCTATTGAAAGTGCTAATGACATTAATATGATCGAACAAATTCGAGTAGAATATTTTGGTAAAAAAGGCCATTTTACAATGCATATGGCCTCATTACGTGATGTTCCTGCTGATGAGCGCCCAGCTGTCGGTCAAAAAATCAATGACGCAAAACAAAAAGTCGTTGAAATATTAAATCAAAAGCGCAATTTTTTAGAGCGTCAGGCTCTTGATGCAAAATTAGCTAATGAAACAATAGATATTACTTTACCAGGTAAAACTCTTGAATTAGGTGGATTGCATCCCGTTACTAAAACAATCAATCGCTTAGTCGATTTTTTTGGTGAATTAGGGTTTGTTGTTGAAACAGGCCCAGAAATTGAAGACGATTACCATAATTTTGATGCATTAAATATTCCTGCTCATCATCCTGCTCGTGCTGATCACGATACATTTTGGTTTGATGCAAAACGATTATTAAGAACACAAACCTCAACCGTACAAATTCGTACAATGGAAAATCAAAAACCACCGATTCGAATTATTGCTCCAGGGCGGACTTACCGTAATGATTACGATCAAACTCACACACCAATGTTCCACCAAATGGAGGGGTTGCTTGTTGATAAAGATATCAGCTTTACTCATTTAAAAGGATTATTACACGATTTCCTACATTGCTTTTTTGAAGATAATATGGAAATACGCTTTAGGCCGGGTTACTTTCCATTTACAGAACCATCGGCTGAAGTTGATATTAAAGCTAAAAATGGTAAATGGCTAGAAGTCTTAGGCTGCGGAATGGTTCATCCTAATGTATTACGTAATGTAGGCATTGATCCTGAAGTTTATAGTGGTTTTGCATTTGGTATGGGGATAGAACGATTAACTATGTTACGTTACGGTGTCACTGATTTGCGTTCTTTCTTTGAAAATGATTTACGTTTTTTAAAGCAATTTAATTAATTCTGGAGATCAAAACATGAAATTTAGTGAAAGTTGGCTACGTGAATGGATCAATCCAGAAATTAGTAGCGAAACGCTAGCTGATCAATTAACAATGGCTGGTTTAGAAGTTGATGATGTCGAAAAAGTAGCAGGTGACTTTACAGGTGTCGTTATTGGTAAAGTCGTTGAATGTATGCAGCACCCGAATGCTGATAAACTTCGTGTAACAAAAGTTGATATAGGCAAAGAAGAATTACTTGATATCGTTTGTGGCGCGCCAAACTGTCGACAAGGTTTGACTGTTGCATGTGCTACAGTGGGGGCTGTTTTACCAGGTAATTTTAAAATCAAATCAGCTAAGTTACGAGGTGAACCGTCAGAAGGCATGCTATGTTCATACTCAGAACTGGGGATTGCTGATGAACATAATGGTATTATTGAATTACCTGATGATGCTCCTTTGGGACGAGATATTCGTGAATATTTAAATTTAAACGATGTCACAATTGATATTAGTGTAACACCTAATAGGGCTGATTGCTTTGGTATTGTTGGGATTGCTAGAGATATTTCTGCAGTTAACAATATTCCAATGCAAGCACTTAAAGTTAACAGTGTACAGGCAACAATTTCCGACACAGTATCAATAAAAATAGATGAACCCACAGCATCACCTCGCTATTTGGGTAGGGTAATTAAAAATATTAATGTTAATGCTCAAACGCCACTATGGATGAAAGAAAAATTGCGTCGTGGTGGAATTCGTTCAATCGATGCCGTTGTTGATATAACTAATTTTGTATTATTAGAAATTGGCCATCCAATGCATGCATTTGATTTATCGCAGATTGAAAAGGGCATAATTGTTCGTTATGCAAGCAAAGATGAAAAACTGACTTTACTTAATGGTAATGACGTTAAACTTAATGATAAAACTTTAGTAATTGCCGATCACCAAAAAATCTTAGCGCTAGCGGGGATTATGGGTGGTGAAAAATCTGGTGTAACACAAACAACCAAAGATATATTTCTTGAAGCAGCATTCTTCAACCCATTAGTTATAACAGGTAAAGCACGTGAATACGGTTTACATACAGAAGCGTCACACCGCTATGAACGAGGAGTTGATCCTTTCTTACAATTTACAGCAATGGAACGAGCAAGCCAATTATTAATTGATATTTGTGGTGGAGAAGCAGGTCCAGTTATTGATGTGACACATGAAGCTGAACTTCCTGCACAAGCAACTATCCAATTGCGACGTAATAAAATTGATCGCATTATTGGTTATACAATCGAAACACAAAAGATTACCGATATTTTAATTAGACTCGGTTGTGAAGTTGAATATAAAGACAATGTTTGGATTGTAAAATCACCAAGTTGGCGTTTTGATTTGCAAATTGAAGAAGATTTAGTTGAGGAAGTTGCCCGTATTTACGGATATAACAATATCCCAAATGCCAATTTGAAAATTGAATCAGTAATGAAACCGAAACCAGAAAGTCAAATCCCATTACGTAGAGTAAAGGATTTATTGGTTGATAGAGGGTATCAAGAAGCGGTGACATATAGCTTTGTTGATCCAAAAGTTCAGCAAATATTATATCCTGAATATCCAGAAATTAAATTACCTAATCCGATTTCAAGTGAAATGTCAGTTATGCGTTTATCGCTTTGGTCTGGGTTATTAGATGCGATACTATATAACCAAAATCGTCAACAAACGCGTGCCCGATTATTTGAAACTGGATTGCGTTTTATTCCTGATGAAAATTGTGAATTTGGCGTACGTCAGGAGTTAATGTTAGCAGGTATTGTTACTGGTAATTTATATGAAGAACACTGGCAACTCCCTAAAAAAAACGTAGATTTTTATGATCTCAAAGGTGATCTTGAGTCAATTTTTTCTCTTTTAGGGTGCGGTGATCAAATACAGTTTAAAAAATCTGAACTCCCTGCTTTACATCCAGGACAAAGCGCAGCGATTTATTTAAATGATGAGTTATTAGGTCATTTAGGAGTCTTGCATCCAGAAATTGAAAAAAAATTGTCTTTAAATAGTAAAACGCTTGTTTTTGAAATAAATTTAGCTAAAATTAGTAAAAAAGAGGTACCTGTAGCTCAAGATTTATCCAAGTATCCGTCAAATAAACGTGATATAGCTATTATTGTTTCAAATATAATACCAGCAGCGGATATTATTTTAGAGTGTAAAAAAGCGGGTGGTGAGCAACTTATTAAAGTGACTCTTTTTGATGTGTATCAAGGTGAAAATATCAAAGAAGATCAAAAAAGCATTGCTATTAGTTTGATTTTACAAGATAAATCACGTACGCTTGAAGAAGAAGACATAACTAACATTGTAAGCAAATGCGTTACTGCCTTACAAAATCGTTTTAAAGCCCTATTAAGAGAATAATAATATGACATTAACTAAAGCAGATATTGCAGATCGTCTTGCCGAAAAATTTAATATTGATCGACAAGAATCTAAAATCCTTGTAGAGCTATTTTTTGAAGAGATTCGGGTAGCTTTAGAAAAAGGAGAACCAGTTAAATTATCTGGATTTGGTAATTTTACAGTACGTGATAAAAATTCACGCCCAGGTAGAAACCCAAAAACAGGTGAAAGTGTTGATATTTCAGCTCGTAGAGTTGTTACATTCAGACCTGGTATAAAATTCAGAGAGCGTGTTGAAAAAAATTTAGTAATCTAATTTCTGAATTACGTAATATCATTTCAAATAATGGCTTTCCTTTTGATATAACATCTAAAGAAAAGCCAAACAACTATTTTATGCTAAAAAGTAGTTGTAAAAAATTAATAATTCAAGCATAATATTTTCGCTTCTATGGAGGCTCTATGGGTTCTCTTGCAACATTTTTTTGCTCACTAGGTCAGGTCCGGAAGGAAGCAGCCAAAGTAAAATATATGTGTGTGGGATGCAGCTGATAGGGTCTCCACCCACCTCATCAATTTATTATCAAATGTCTTATACTTATAAACATATATTATTAATATTGTTGTTTAATAAACGAGCACATTTCAAATAATTATTAAATATACTATCTATTGATAGTTGTATATATGTATTATTTTTGCGATCATACGTGTTTAACAATCGAGATATTGCGATTTCACTTAATTTAATCATTTGAAAATTAGTTTAAATAAAGAGAGAAGATAATGATGCGAATTGGATTATTTATTCTAACTAACTTAGCCGTTATGTTTGTATTTGGAATCATTCTAAGTATTTTAGGTGTTGATGCGCATAGTACTTTAGGATTACTTATATTTGCAGCAATCTTCGGTTTTGGAGGATCTCTTATATCTCTTCTATTATCTAAGAGAATGGCTTTGAGGTCAGTAGGAGGACAAGTCATTAGTCAACCTAGTAATAGTCAAGAACAATGGTTACTTGATGTTGTTCGTCGATTGTCAACTGAACTTAATATAAAAATGCCAGATGTTGCCATCTATCATGCTCAAGATGTTAATGCTTTTGCAACCGGTGCAACTAAAAATAGTTCTCTTGTTGCAGTAAGTTCTGGTTTATTAAATACTATGACTCAAGATGAAGCTGAAGCGGTAATCGGTCATGAAATGAGCCATGTTGCTAATGGTGATATGGTCACAATGACTCTATTACAAGGAGTTCTTAATACTTTCGTTATTTTTATTTCAAGAATGTTAGCATCTGTTGTAGCCCAAGCATTGGATGATCGTAATCGTGGTTTATCACAGTTAACCTATTTCTTGATAGTTATGGTTTTTGAAAGCGTATTTGGTATTTTAGCAAGCCTTATAGCTATGTGGTTTTCTCGTTATCGAGAATTTCACGCCGATGCTGGTTCGGCTAAATTAGTAGGCAGTACAAAGATGATTGCCGCGTTAGAAAAACTAAAAACTAGCCATGAACCAAGTGAAGATACTTCAATTTTAGCATTCTGCATTAATGGTGCGAAAAAAGCAAAATTTTCTGAATTGTTTATGTCTCATCCACCATTAGAAAAACGTATAGAGGCTTTAAGGAATGAAACTTATCGAAACTAAGACTAGATGATCTATATCAAATTTATATTCAAACACATACTTTCCTGAAATTTTTTTACAAGTATTATTAATATTATAATAATGCTTGTAAAATAAAAGCCAAATTATTCGCTAGTTAGATTTTCAAAGAGTTTATAATGTCATATCTTGTCACCAATAATAAATTAGAATTGCTTAGTCCCGCTAAAAATATTGAGATTGCACAACAGGCTATTTTACATGGCGCAGATGCAGTCTACATTGGTGGACCAAATTTTGGTGCCAGACATAATGCTGGTAATTCGGTCAGTGATATTGCTCAGTTAGTCGAATTTGCTCATCATTATTATGCAAAAGTATTTGTAACCTTAAATACCATTCTTCACGATAATGAACTAGAACCAGCAAGACAACTTATATGGCAATTTTATGATGCAGGTGTTGATGCATTAATTGTGCAAGATATGGGCATTTTGAGGATGGATATTCCTCCTATTGATTTACATGCTAGCACTCAAATGGATATAAGGACACCTGAAAAAGCCAAATTTTTATCTGATGTTGGTTTTTCACAAATAGTATTAGCTCGTGAGCTTAATTTAACTGAGATAGCTAAAATTCATGAGCAAATTGATGCAAAAATAGAATTTTTTATACATGGTGCGCTTTGTGTGGCATTTTCAGGACAGTGTTATATCTCACATGCACAGACAGGGCGTTGTGCAAATCGAGGAGATTGCTCCCAAGCTTGTCGACTTCCTTTTACCTTAAAAGATGATCAAGGGCGCATTGTTGCTTATGAAAAACATTTATTATCAATGAAAGATAATAACCAATCAGATAATTTGAACGAATTAATTCAAGCAGGTGTACGATCTTTTAAAATAGAAGGACGTTATAAAGATCTAAGTTATGTTAAAAACATTACAGCCTTTTATCGTCAAAAATTAGATACTATTTTGTCAAATTCGCCTGATTTACAATCAGCGTCAAGTGGCCGAACTGAGCACTTTTTTATACCAGATCCTCACCAAACATTTCATCGAGGAAGTACAGATTATTTTGTACATGGAAGAAAATCCAATATAGGCGCATTCGATTCACCTAAATTCATTGGTTTGCAAATTGGTGAGATAACTCAAATTACACCTAAAACTATCTATATTAAATCTGAGAAAATATTAACTAATGGAGATGGCTTAAATGTACTAATAAAACGAGAGATCTTTGGGTTTAGAGCTGATAAGGTGGAGAAACTTTCGGCTAATCAATATCGAATTTATCCAAATGAAATTCCTAAGCCGCTTTTTTCAGTTAAATTACCTTATAGAGTGAATCGAAATCTCGATCATGTGTGGCAACAAAATTTATTGAAAGAATCAAGTAATCGCAGAATTGGTGTGTCATTTAAACTATATAATATTGAAAAAGGTATAGAGCTAATTGCAAAAAGCGAAGAGGGCGTTTGTGTCAAGGTAGAACTTAATGGGGAATTCGAACTTGCGGAACAACCAGATAAATCATTAAAAAATATTAGAGATAATTTATCTAAATTAGGAAAAACTATATATTATCTTACTGATTTTGATTTAAATTTATCAAAAATTTATTTTATTTCAAGTAGTCAACTAAATCAGCTTCGAAGGGATACTATTAATAAATTGACGGCTAAAAGATTAACAAGTTATTGTCGCCAAAAACGTAAACCAGAACAAAGCCCAGTTTCGTTTTATCCTGAAAATCATTTGAGTTTTTTGGCAAATGTTTATAATCACAAAGCAAGAGAATTTTATACACAACATGGAGTTGAATTAATTGAAAGTGCCTATGAAGCACATGAAGTTAAAGAAGATGCGCCCTTAATGATAACCAAACATTGTTTACGGTTTGCGTTTAATTTATGTCCAAAACAAGCAAAAGGAATTCAAGGTGTTAAAACTAAAATTACGCCAATGAAATTAATTCAAAATAATGAAGAATTATTGCTAAAGTTCAATTGTAAAGCTTGCGAAATGCAAGTATGGGGTAAAATAAAAAAACACATTTTAAAAATGCCACTTCCTGGAAGTGAGATTATATTTATGGCAAAGAAATAAAGTATTTGAATAAAAATATCTTATGATAAATTAAGAAAACAATTTCATAACACTACGCATTATTTAACATAATATACATTATGCGAACCACGATAAACGTACGTGAATTCTGTGGATGTAAGCCATAAAATCATGCCGTCAATTTAAATTAAGCTACCAAACCCACTAACCCTATAATTAATCTACAAATTAATAATACATAAACAATAAAATCAATAAAATCAACATGTTAAAATAATGTATATTATGTTAAATAATGCGTAGTGTTATGAAATTGTTTTCTTATTATTGGTTCCTACTAGTTAACATTATTAAACAATCAAATAATAGTGAGTAATTTTTGTTTTATTCATAAAATATGATAACCTAATCGCCTAGTACATATGATTATACTTTTCTATGCAAAATATTTTTAAGACATTACGTTCAAAAAGCTATTCCGTCCCATGTGAATTATGTAGTATAAGTTCTCTTTGTATTCCTAGGTTACTTAATAATAATTTAGGTAATATATTAGATCGAAAAATGCCTTATGCCAAAGATGAAATACTAGTTACAGCAAATATACCTTTTACAAAATTTTATATTATACATTCAGGTGCATTAAAAACTTTTGTCACAACTTCAGATAATTACCAACAAATTAATGGCCTTTATTTACCTGGTGATATTGTTGGTTTAGATTCAATTTCAACAAAGAAATATAACAATAATATTCAAGCTCTTAGTAATACTCTTGTCTGTGAACTTTATTATGATGAATTAATGTCGCTAATTGATACACAAAAAAATGTTAGGGATATGATATTTAATTTACTAAGCTCCGATATTTATAATTATCAAAAATTGGTATTATGCTATTCACAGAAAAAAGCAGATGAAAGACTTGCGACTTTTATTTATTCTCTCTATCGACGTTATGAACAAAAAGGACATTCTTCATTAAATATTAAGCTCATGATGAATCGTGCTGATATTGCTAACTACTTAGGTTTAACAATTGAAACAGTGAGTAGAAATTTAACTAAATTACAAGAGCAAAATATTTTATCAGCTAAAGGAAAACATATATTTATTAAAGATTTAAATGCTTTGATGAATTTAGGTAATTAAATTTATTTATGTTAAAATAATCACAATATTTTATTGTAAGGTCTTAATGTATGACAAGTTTAAAGAAAACATTTATTTTAGGAACTATGGCTCTAGCAGTCTCTTTTTCCTCGTTTGCGGCTCAACAACTAACTGAGCAACAAGCTAAAGATTTACAGTCGTTTAAGAGCATAACTATTCGTGGTGCATTTTATACTGATAGTGATTATGTTTTAGCTATGTCAAAAGCTGCAGATAAAGAAGGTGCAGCTTCCTTTTTTATAACTACAACCAATATTAGCCCCTCTAATGATACTTTACGCATTGTTTACGCTAAATTATATAAAGCTGATGCCCCAAAAGCAGAAGAGCAAGCTGAAAATTTGCGTAAATTTGAAGGTATATATGAATATCCAAAGTCTAAAGCAATCCGTTTAGAACCTTTTAATATTGTTCGTATTCGTGGATATTTTCCTAATGAATATGATATAAATCAGGCTGTTGCTAAAGAAGCCTCATCAAAAGGTGCTTATGCTTATTATATTGATTCACGTTCTGAATTTGGTAGTAATATACAAGTTGCTGCTTATTTGTTTAAGAAAGATGCACCAGAACGTAAACTCCAACCAGAAGATGCTATTCCATACGATTCAGAGGCAGGGCAAAAAGCTCTTGCTCAAGGTGGTGATGCAGCAATGCAAGTTGAAAAACTAGGTTACTATTCCCCTTCTGCTTTTAATGAAAAATTTTATGCGGATAAATTTAATAATAAAGTAAAAGTTGTTGACCAGCCAAGTAACAAATCTGAAACATCTATATCAACTAGCACCACTAAATCTGAAGCTACTCCAGTATCAGAACCTCAACACGTTAATCGTTACACTGTCACACTTCCTGATGGACGAAAAATTCAAGAATTGAATGATGCAACGGCAGCAAAAATGGTTGCATTTGATACAATAAAGTTTAGAGGATACTATGTTACTGATCAAGAAATTTCTTATCAGGCTGGTAAACGAGCTATTGATGCGGGTGCTAAATATTATCATATAGCTCGAATTGCTCATGATTCAAATGGCCCAAACATAACTGTTTTTGTTGATCTTTATCGATAATTTACATAGATAATGGGGCGCATATGCGCCCTCTTTTTATCGAATAAAATATTTTTTATTTGATTATTGTAATTCTGATTTTACCGTATCGATTTGTTGCTTAATACGTTTTGCTGAAATGGGATATGGTGTACCTAATTGCTGAGCAAATAGGTTTACCCTTAATTCTTCAATCATCCAACGTATATTTATTACTTTTTCTTGTAATTTTGAACTTTCTGATAAGTTATTAAGCCATTTTTCATATTGATTTTCGATCTCTTCAATTACATTCATCGATTGTCTATCTTTAGTGAAATTTAACATCAATTTTTCAATTCTTTTTTCAATTGCAGATAAATATCGAAAAATATCAGGCAATCTCTTGTAACCTGACTGTGCAACAAATCCTTTATAAACAAGATGATCGAGTTGTTTTTTTATGTCTGATAACGCAAAGGCCAATGATAAATCAATGCGCCCTTTTAACTTTTTACTAATGTTATAATGTAAAGTCAAAATGGCTTCCACTTGTTTTGCAATATCAACTACAATTTCATTAATCTTACCTTTGATATAATCCAATAATGCCTGATAGGAATCTTCACTTTGAATAAGTTGACCATTTTTTTCAATTAAATAATCAATACCACAAGCAATGCAGTCATCAATAAGCATTAAAACGTTACTAAATGAATTAAAATATAAACTTAATTTCGATTTATTGGGTAATTTTTCATGTAAATACTTGATTGGAGAGGGAATATTAAGCATTAATAAGCGTCTTAAACCTAATTTAGTTAATCTTTGTTGCTCTGATTGATTATCAACTAACTTTATACTTACGGAATTTTGATTATCAATAATTGCTGGATAAGCTTTTATCGTATAATTATTGTTAGCTTCTTCATAGACACTAGGCAAATAACCAAAACTCCAGTCAACTAAATTAGTTCGTTCAAGTTGAGATGCTTTTTTAGTTGTTAAAGAGGATAACGCTTGCTGAACTTCATTTTTAAGTTGTTCTTTTAAGAAAGTTAAGTCTTTATTAGCCGCAATTTCTTTATTATTTTGATCAACAATACTAAAAGTTATTTTTAAATAATCAGGAATTTGATTAAGCTGCCAATCTTCAGTTGTAATTTTCACACCGGTTATTTTGTGAAATTCATTTTCTAAGCATTCAAGAAGCGGTTTTTCTGTGGTATCCACCCTACCTAAAAATGCATCAGCATAGTTTGGCGCAGGAACAAAATTTCGGCGCAATGCTTTTGGTAATGATTTTATTAATGCTATAACTAAATCTTTTCTAAAACCTGGTACTTGCCAATCAAATCCCCTATTTTTAATTTGGTTTAATAGATCAAGTGGTATTTTTATTGTGACACCGTCACGCTTATGTCCGATATCAAATTGATAACTCAATGCTAACTTAAAATTATCTTGATACCAAAAATCTGGAAAATCATTTAAATTAACTAGTTCAACCGATTGTTTGATCAACATTTCTTTTTCAACATTAAGAAAGTCAGGAACCAATTTTTGTTTTTGTTTCCACCATGTGTCAAAATGTTTTGATGAAATGACAGACTTATCAATTCGTTTATCATAAAAATCAAAAAGTTCATTATCATCAATTAAAATATCTTGTCGACGGGACTTATGTTCAAGATCTTCAACTTCATTGATCAATTTTTGATTTTGCTTATAAAATTTATGATTTGTTAGCCAATCACCTTCAACTAATGCATGCCGAATAAATAAGCTGCGACTTAAAATAGGATCGATTTTACTATAATTTACAATTCTACTTGCAACAATTGGTAAACCAAATAAAGTTACTTTTTCGTTCGCTATTGTGGTGCCCTGCTTTTTTGACCATCTTGGTTCACTATAACTATACTTAACCAGATGTTTTGCTATCGATTCAATCCATCCAGCATCTATCTTAGCGACAGTTCTTCCCCATAAGCGACTTGTTTCAACCAATTCACTAGCTATACACCATTTAGGCTGATTTTTAAAAAGAGCTGAATTAGGAAAAATTGCGAATTTAATATTACGAGCACCAATATACTCGTTTTTTTCAAGATCTTTCATACCGATATGGGATAGTAGACCACTCAATAAAGCTATATGAAGTGAACGATAATCAGCTAATTGACTATTTATAGGAAAAGCCAATTGTTTTATTGTTTGTCTTATTTGTGTATAAACATCTTGCCATTCTCGAATACGAAGATAATTTAGAAACTCTTTTTGACATAATCGTCTAAATTGGTTTCCTGATAATATATTTTGCTGTTCTTCAATATAATTCCATAGATTAATCAAAGAAATAAAATCTGATTCCTTATCAATAAAACGACGATGTTTTTCATCTGAAGCTTGTTGTTTATCAAAAGGTCTTTCTCTTGGATCTTGAATCGATAAAGCTGCAGTAATTATCATGATTTCTTTGGTGCAACCTAATCGTCTTGCTTCAACAAGCATTCTGGCCAATCTTGGATCAATTGGTAATTGCGCTAAAATTTTTCCTATTTCGGTTAAATGATATCGATGATGCTTGGTAAATATTGCGCCGAGCTCTTCTAATAATCGGATACCATCACGAATATATTTTGCGTTAGGTGATTCAACAAAAGGAAAGGCTGCAATGTCACCTAAGCCTAAAGAAGTCATTTGTAATATCACTGATGCTAAATTGGTTCGTAAAATTTCAGGTTCAGTAAACTCAGGACGTGACAAGAAATCTTGTTCATCATATAAACGTATACAAATACCATCAGAAGTTCGCCCACACCGTCCTTTGCGTTGATTAGCTGATGCTTGGGATATGGGTTCAATGGGCAAACGCTGAACTTTAGTACGGTAACTATAGCGACTAATTCTAGCTAAACCAGGATCAATAACATATTTAATTCCAGGTACAGTTAAAGAGGTTTCTGCCACATTAGTCGCTAGAACTATTCGCCTTTTAGTGTGTGACTGAAAAATTCGATTTTGCTCAGATGCTGATAATCTTGCATATAAAGGTAAAATATCTGTATGACGAAGATCTAATTTATTCAATGTATCAGCAAGATCTCGAATCTCTCTTTCGCCTGTTAAAAAAATCAGTATATCGCCAGAGCTTTCTGCTGACAGCTCATCAATTGCATTAATAATAGGTTGAAAATCGCTATTTTTATCATCCGAATTATCATCGTTATCTAATATCGGTGGACGATACCTCACTTCAACAGGATAAGTTCTTCCTGATACTTCAATAATTGGCGCTTGATTAAAATGTTTTGAAAATCGTTCAACATCAATCGTTGCTGATGTTATTATAACTTTTAAATCAGGGCGCTTCGGTAATAATTGTTTAAGGTAACCAAGAATAAAGTCAATATTTAAACTACGTTCATGCGCTTCATCAATAATAATGGTATCATATTGTAATAACAGCTTATCTTTTTGGATTTCTGCAAGCAATATGCCATCAGTCATTAATTTGATTAGTGTTGTATCACTAACATGATCTGAAAATCTAACTTTGAAGCCAACTAACTGCCCTATTTCTGTTTTTAACTCTTCAGCTATACGGTTAGCTACTGAACGTGCTGCTAATCGTCTTGGTTGCGTATGACCAATATAGCCTTTGACGCCTAAACCTAATTCTAAACAGATTTTGGGAATTTGCGTGGTTTTACCTGAGCCAGTTTCACCCGCAATTATGACGACTTGATGATGTTTAATTGCGTTATAAATTTCTTGTTTTTTTTCAACAACGGGTAAATTATTAGGAAATATAATTTGACTTGGTAATAATCTTAACCTAGTTTGATAATGTAACACTGCTTGAGTTATATCTAAATCCATTCCAACTCTATTCTGGCTGTTTTTAGACGATCTTAAAATTTTATTCTTATCTAAGAAAGTCATTGATTCTAAAAATTTTAATTGCTGTTGAGATAACATAAAGAGTAAAATAAATATCATGAAATTTTCTATAAGATTAATTATAACAAATTTTACCTATCATTAGGAGTTAATATGAAAAAGACATTAATACTTACCACAATACTATTTGCTAGTACCTTAACTTTGTCTGGCTGCGGTGAAACTAACAAAATAAAAGCGGAAGATCTTACTCACCATCGTTTTGTGCTAATAAAAGCAAATGGGCAAGATGTTCCTGCTGATAAAGAAACTGAAATAGAATTTGGCGAAAATATGAACGTTATTGGAAAAATGTGTAACAGATTTGTTGCTAAAGTGACATTGGAAAACGAAAAAATCAAAGCTCCTAGTGTTGGTATGACTAAAATGATTTGTAATGATGATCAGCTAGATAACTTAGATGGTATTATCACAAAACTAATAACAGAAGGGGCGACAGTAAGCTTGGATAATGGACAGTTAACTTTAAAGAACCAGGAAAACGAACTTATTTATCAACTCAAAGATTTAATGTAATCCATTTAGAAACATCTTATAAACAAATATCAACGCTAAGATGTTTCTCTTCTTAATTTTCATCAAAGACAATCCCAATTAATGATAAAAAACTTTATTTAAAATGTAGTTAAGGCTATAATATACTCAGTTTTTAAAGGATCCAAATTTTTGATGAAAGTAGTTAATTTTTCAAATATTGTATGTAAAAAAGTAACCTCCATCAGGTACTTATACCTTTTTATATGCCAATGCGTCAGCATTGGTTTTTTTTTTGCGCAAACTCAGTTTATTTAAAATCTAAACATTAACCTTAACTATTAGTAGATAATATTATGAAAAAGACAAAAATTGTTTGTACTATTGGGCCAAAATCTGAATCAAAAGAAATGTTAGCAAAATTATTAAATGCAGGCATGAATGTTATGCGTTTAAATTTTTCTCATGGCGATTATGAAGAACATGGCAACCGTATTAAAAACTTACGTGAAGTGATGCAAGAAACAGGTTTAAAAGCTGCTATTATGCTAGATACAAAAGGACCTGAAATTCGTACCATAAAGTTAGAAGGTGGTAATGATGTATCACTTGTAGCAGGTCAAACATTTACCTTTACCACAGACAAAACCGTTGTTGGAAATGCCCAACGGGTAGCTGTAACTTATGATGGCTTTGCACATGATCTTAAACCTGGTAATCGTGTACTTGTCGATGATGGTTTAATTGCAATGGATGTTAAAGAAATCAAAGGTAATGAAGTTATCTGTACTGTTTTAAATAACGGTGAACTTGGTGAAAATAAAGGTATTAATTTACCGGGTGTTTCAATTAAATTGCCAGCACTAGCAGAAAAAGATAAAAATGACCTCATTTTTGGTTGTGAACAAGGTGTTGACTTTATTGCTGCATCATTTATTCGAAAACGTTCTGATGTAGAAGATATTCGTGCTCACTTAAAAGCTCATGGTGGTGAAAACATTAAAATTATATCTAAAATTGAGAACCAAGAAGGTTTAGATAATTTTGATGAAATTCTTGACGCTTCTGACGGCATTATGGTTGCGCGTGGTGATTTAGGGGTTGAGATCGCTGTTGAAGAAGTTATTTTTGCTCAAAAAATGATGATTAAGAAATGTAATAAAGCATCTAAACCAGTTATTACTGCAACACAAATGCTTGATTCAATGATTAAAAACCCTCGCCCTACTCGTGCGGAAGCTGGAGATGTAGCTAATGCTATTATTGATGGTACAGATGCGGTTATGCTTTCGGGGGAAAGTGCTAAAGGTAAATATCCGCTTGAAACAGTCAATGTCATGGCAACTATCTGTAAACGCACCGACAAAACAATTCCTGCTTCGTTAGAATTAACATCAAAAGATGAAAAATTAAGTATAACCTCAGCAGTTTGTTGTGGTGCTGTAGAAATCGCAGAACGTTTAAATGCGCCGTTAATTGTGGTTGCAACTCGCAGTGGTAAATCTGCTCGTGAAGTCCGTCATTACTTCCCTAGAGCTCGTATTTTAGCGCTTTCATCAAGTCAAAAAACAGTTAATCAATTAGCTGTAACTAAAGGTGTAGAACCAATTTTAATTGATTCAATTAACTCAACTGATGATTTTTACCGTTTAGGTAAAGAGATGGCTGTAAAAGTATGTGGTTTACAGCAAGGCGAAATTATTGTAATGGTGTCTGGTGCATTGGTACCAAGTGGAACAACTAACACAACATCGGTTCATCGCATTTAACGTTAAATTTTCTTTATATAAAATAAAAAAAGCTAGCGACCTGCTAGCTTTTTTATTTACATAAGTTATTCTGTATGAAATATTATTGATAGAGTTAACACACGACCATGATTGAAGAAAAAGTATATTTACCTAAAGAACTTAGCTGGTTATCTTTCAATCAGCGAGTTTTGCAAGAAGCTGCCGATAAAAGCAATCCGCTTATCGAGCGAATACATTTTCTGGGTATATACTCAAGTAACCTTGATGAATTTTATAAAGTACAGTTTGCTAACTTAAAAAAATATGTACTTATTGAGCAAGAACAAGTTCACGCTTCATCTAATGCTAAAAATTTATTACGACAAGTAAATCAAAAAGTTATTCAATTAGAATTGCAATTTGATCAGCTTTATAATGAATTATTATTAGAAATGGCTAGGAATCAAATCTTCCTAATTAATGAAAGGCAACTTTCATCGTATCAAGAAAACTGGATAAAAAATTATTATAAACAAAATTTTAGGCAATATATTACGCCTATTTTGCTTGATAGTCATACCGAACTTATTCAATTTTTAAAAGATGATCATGCCTATTTAGCTGTAGAAATTATTTGTCAAGATAACATCAGTTATGCACTTCTTGAACTGCCAACCGATAATATCCCTCGTTTTGTATTATTACCGTCAGAAGTATCAACTAAGAATAAATCTATTATTTTTCTAGATAACATATTGCGCTACTGTTTATCAGAAATTTTTAAAGAGTTTTTTGATGCTAAAGAATTAAATGCTTATTCTATTAATATCAACAGAGATGCGGAATATGAATTAAATACTGAGTTAGATAGCTTGCTTGAACTCATGTCTCAAGGCTTAAAACAGCGCTTAACAGCACAGCCCGTACGTTTTACTTATCAAAAAGACATGCCCAAAGCTTTATTTGAATTATTGATCAATAAGTTACGATTAACCGAACAAGATGCAATGCCTGGAGGTCGTTATCCTAATTTTAAAGATCTTGTCAGATTTCCTGATTTTGGACAAAAAAGGTTATTAAATAAAAAAATTCCAAGCCTAAGTTATAATCGATTTAAACAGTTTCGTAATGCATTTGATGCAATTAAAGATAGAGATGTATTGCTTTATTACCCTTACTACTCTTTTGGTCATGTTCTAGAAATTATGCGGCAAGCCTCGTTTGATCCCTCTGTTACTCATATTCGAATGAACATTTATCGAGTAGCCAAAGACTCGCGCTTTATCCATGCTGCAATTAATGCCGCTAATAATGGTAAAAAAGTGACCGTAGTGGTTGAGCTACAAGCCCGATTTGACGAAGAAGCAAATATAAAGTGGGCAAAACGATTAATTAGTAGTGGAATTAAAGTTATCTATTCACAACCGAAGCTCAAAATTCACGCTAAATTGTTTTTGATTGATCGTAAAGAAAACGACGAAATTGTTCGTTATGCTCATATTGGTTCAGGTAACTTTAACGAAAGAACCGCCCGAATTTATACTGATTTTTCACTGTTAACAGCTGATCCTGCAATTACAAAAGAAGTTAAAAAAGTTTTTAATTTTATCGAAAATCCATTTAAACCGGTAACTTTCAACCATTTACTTGTTTCACCACAAAATACACGATTACGCTTTAATGAATTTATTGAACGAGAAATAAATAACGCCAAAGCAGGTAAAAAATCAGGAATTTATCTAAAACTAAATGCCATTACCGATAAAGAAATGATCGATGAGCTTTATCGTGCATCGTGTGCTGGTGTAAAAATTAGAATGGTTGTACGGGGAACTTGTGTATTAGTACCACAAATCCCTAATTTGAGTGAGAATATTTATGTAACCAGTATTGTGGATCAATTTTTAGAACATGCTCGTGTTTATATTTTTGAAAACGATGGCAAAAAAGATACCTATATCTCTTCTGCCGATTGGATGCCTCGTAACATAGATAATCGTATTGAAGTAGGTGTAAAAATCTTTGATCCAATAATAAAATCAACTATTCATAATATTTTTGACATACAGTGCAATGATAATGTAAAAGCCCGCATCATTGATAAAGATGCAACAAATAATTATGTACAAAGAGGCAATAAGAAAAAAACTAGAGCTCAATATGCTATTTATGATTATTTGAAACAGATAGAATCATTTGAATAAGGATTTTAAAATGAAAAAATTCAATGAATATGCAGTAGTCGATCTTGGTTCAAATAGCTTTCATATGGTAATTGCTCGTGTTATTAATGGTGCGATACAGGTAATTTATAAAAATAAAAAAAATATACATCTAGCAACAGGGCTTAATGTTAATAATGAACTAAGTGAATCAAGTATAATGCGAGGAGCACAGTGCCTTGCGCTATTTGCTGAGCGATTAAATGGATTCCCACCAGAGCATGTTAGAGTTGTTGCAACTCATACCTTAAGAGTAGCAAAAAATAAACAGAAGTTTTTGATGGCTACAGCTAAAGTATTCCCTTTCCCCATTGAAATTATTTCCGGTCAAGAAGAAGCTCGTCTTGTTTATTTAGGCACAATGACCGCGGAATCAACATTCTCAACTGATACAAAATTTGTAATAGATATCGGCGGAGGATCGACTGAAATTGCAATAGGAAAAGGAAATGATTTAAAACCTTTGATAGTTGCTAGTCGTCCCATGGGTTGTGTCACTTATACAAAACAGTTTTTTCATGATCAAAAAATTAATGCAGCCTCTTTTCAACGAGCAAAACTTGCTGCAGAACAGCAAATTGAAGGTATGGTTAATACTATTAAAAAATTAAATGTTACTGTCGCATTTGGTACATCAGGAACCATAAAATCGATTTATCAAATATTATTAGATCTTGGTGTCTATGATGGCATTATTACACCTAAAAGGCTCGATGATTTAATTGGTTATATTTTAGAATTTGAATCCTTTCACGATATTAACTACCCTTCACTGTCCCAAGAAAGGAAAAATGTCTTTGTTAGTGGGCTAGCTATATTTAGTGGTATTTTTAATGCATTGGGGTTAAAGACCTTACAATTTAGCCCATGCGCATTACGAGAGGGTGTATTTTATGAATTAATTGGCGGTCCTAATTGCCAAGATATTAGACAAAACACGGCACAATCGCTTTCAGAACATTACAACATAGATCAACGCCATGCAAAACAAGTTGTTAAAACTGCAAAATATTTTTTTTCACAATGGCAACAACAAGCGTCAATTAGCATTCCCCCCAATACTGAATCTATTTTATATTGGGCTGCCCTGTTACATGAAGTGGGGTTAACGATTAACTTTTCTTCAATTCATAAGCATTCAAGTTATATTTTAAAAAATAGTAATCTACCAGGATTCAATGAAGAACAACAATTACTATTATCTACGCTTGTTCGTTACCATAGAAAGTCGATCAATATTGATGCTATACCTTATTTTAGTTTGTTTGAATACAAACATATCATATCGTTAATGCAAATTTTAAGATTATCTATCCTAATAAATAATCAAAGAAATTCCGAAATTGATTTACAGGCATTTCAATTAAAATTATTAAAAAATAAACTTACTAAAGTCACGTTAGAAATTAATCAAGAATTTGTTGAAAATAATAAATTGATATTACTTGATTTAAAACAAGAAAAAAAATATTGGAAAGAAATTAAAGATTGGAAACTATCAATTGAATTAATTAATTAGCTATAAAATCTATTTTATAGATAAAAATACCGCCAAATTGGCGGTATAAACAATAATTAAAAATATCATTATCTGCTTGTTATTAACCAAGACCAATAATCTTCCACCATAAAATACCAATAGTAAAAACAATTACTAAATTAACAACACTACAAATAAATCCAACTTTCCACCATGTTTTTACGGGAACAAAGCCTTCAGCAAATAATAACGGGTTTCTTGCATTAGCAAATTGAGTAATAGAACCAAAATAATTAGTACAAATAACTAATGCAAAAATGGCGATTAGTTGTGGAACACCTAGTGCGATAGCGACAGATAAAAATACTGGAAATAGAGCTGCAATATGGGCATTTCCGCTAGCAAAAAAATAATGTAAATAAACATAAGCAACGCTTAAAACAATTATTACAAGTACCCAACTACTTTCGCCTAAATATCCTTCTACAGCACCACCTATGGTGTCACCTAACCATTTTGTTACACCAAGATCATTCACTTTATCAGCCATCATTAATAATGCTGCAAACCAAATTAATGTGTCCCAAGCGGCTTTTTCACCTTTTATATCATCCCAACTCAATACACCCGTTAAGATCAAAATAGTCAAACCAATGAATGCTGTGGTTGTTGAGTCAATACCAAAATTTTTGCCAAAAATCCAAAGCACTAATAATAGGATAACGGTACCAGCCATAATGATTTCTTTAGCGGTAATTGCCCCCATTTTTTTTAATTCTTCTGCTGCTAGTTTAGGAGCTTCTGGCGTTTTTTTAAGTTCTGGATTAGTTAAAAAATAAATAACTAAAGGAATCACAATAAATGAAACTAAACATGGCACAATAGCGGCAACAAACCATTGCCCCCAACCTAATGTAATACCTGGTGATGTTAACACTGATTTAGCAATTAATAAGTTTCCAGTAAAGGCCGTTAAAAACATCGCCGAAGTGATATCATTCACATGGCTAATTGTTAGCATTAAAAAGGTACCAATTCGGTTTCGTGATTCATCTTTAGGGTTTGAATTAAAATTAATAGCTAATGCTTCGGCTATTGGATAAATAACCCCACCAGCACGTGCAGTTGTACTTGGAATCGCAGGTGCTAAAGCTACATCAGTGACGGCTAGACCATAGGCAAGTCCCAATGTATTTTTACCTAAAATCTTCACAAGATAATAAGCAATGCGTTTACTTAGCCCTGTTTTGATAAAACCACGAGCAATCATAAAAGCAATAACAATCAACCAAATAAGGTTGCTATTTAATTCACTTAATGATGTTTTTATCGAAGCAATTGCTGTTTCTGCACCAGATGGCCTTAATACAGCAAAAACGGTAATTGCCAATAAGCCAATAGCTCCAATTGGCATTATTTCGGCCACAATGCAGGCAATAGTAGCCACAAAAATAATACTGGTTTGCCAACCTTGTTGGCTGATACCTTCTGGAGGAGTCACATACAACCAAAGTACTGCAGAAATTGCCGCAATAATGATGAGCGGTAGCCATTTTACTGGCGGTTTTTTTACTACGTTCATAGTATTTTCCTTTTGAATTTAAATATTTTTAATAAGTTAAGATTTAATTCTATTTTTTATTTGATTATTTATTAAGTTTATTCTTTTGAAAAAATAAAAACCTAATAGAATCAATAGCTTTTCTAACCATTTTTATTTAGAATTGCTTGTCTTTTAATTAAAATACATCAAAATAAAGATCAAAAAAAATTCAATAAAATCAATACGTTTCCTGACGGTTTTTTGTTGCTATATTTATGTTTAATTTAGTTTTATTGTGTATTGTTTATCACTTTTTTGAAAAATAAAATTATTAGGATTTACCAATGCTATTGTTTTATTTTTTAACAAAAATATGGCTGATAAATTTGGATGCTTTTGCAAATATTCCCTACTTTTATCAAGTCCCCATCCATAAAAAACCGTAGAATAAATATCACCTTCTAAAGAAGAATCTGAAATTACAGTCACGCTTTCTAATTCATTATCTAATGGATAGCCTGTTTGTGGATCGAATATGTGATGATAAAGATGACCATTTTGTATAAAAAATCGCTCATAAATTCCTGATGTGACAACCGACTTATTTATAACTTTAATTACACCTGATAACTTATCATCTGTTGAAAATGGTTTTCGAAGCCCAATATGCCAATAGCCGTTATCATCTGTTAAAGATGACCCCAACGCAAATACATTACCACCTAAATTAATGATCCCTTTGTAAACTTGATATTGAAGTAAAATCGATTTGATAACATCAGCAATATACCCTTTAGCAATTGCACCTAAGTCAATTTCCATTCCTGTTTTTTTTAAAAAAACAGTCTGTTTATTTGCATCAAGTTCAATATTTTTAGGATCTGTTAATAAAAGTTGTTGTTTAATTAATTTTACAGAAGGAACTTGATCGCCTTGGAAGCCAATTTTCCAAAGTTTAACTAAAGGGCCAATAGCTAAATTAAAACAACTATTAAAGTGTAAACTTATTTTTTGAGCTTGTTCAATCAAAGAAAAAACAGGTCGACTTACTGTAACAGGATGTTGTCCAGCAGCTAAATTAATTGACATAACTTCAGATAGCGATCTGTTAACTGTTAGTTTGTCCTCAAGTATTTTTATAGCCTCAAAAACAGTTTTCACTGCGGTTTCATTAGGCTCTAAAAGCATTAATGAAACCGTTGTTCCCATTAAATGTTGAGTATATTCATAGTTTGCATTTACCATGCTAAACAAGCTCAAATAGTTGTAACAAATTAATGTTTAATATAATCAGCCGCTTTTTTACCTGCTTGTGTACCAAATATAATAATATCAGCAACAGCATTACCACCAATACGATTGGCACCATGTACCCCACCCACAACTTCACCAGCTGCAAATACACCTTGGATTATCTGTTTATCAGCATCTAATACTTGTGTTTGAGTGTTAATTGTTACCCCTCCCATTGTATGGTGGACACCTGGTGCAATTTTTATTGCATAAAAAGGTCCTTTTTGAATTGGATGACGCATACCAGTAGTTCGCCCAAAGTCTTCATCGTGTTTAGCTGTCACAAATTGATTGTAGCGTTCAACCGTTTTCGCTAATGTTTTACTATCAATCGATAGTTTTTGGGCTAATTCCTCAAGCATATTAGCTTGGCTTACAAGTTCGTTTGAAACATATTCCTCAACAGATCTATTTTCATCTCGAACTTGTTGATCAAATAGGATATAAGCATAATGTTCAGGTAATTTGATAATTTCAGCTGAAACATTGTCTCTTGTATCAAGTTCATTAACAAAACGTTGACCTTTTTGCGATACCAATATTGCACCACCACCACGAATAGATTCAGAAATTAAATATGATGTTGTTTGTTCAACTGTTGGATGAATTTGTATTTCACCCATATCAACAGTTCCTGCGCCTAATTTCTCTAATAACATAATACCAGAACCGGTTGCCCCTTTATGATTGGTAGTGACAAATCCTTTAAGATCAGGGCGATATTTTTCAACCATTGTAGTATTAGCACTAAATCCGCCTGTTGCAATAATAACGGCTTTGGTTTTTATTAAATGAGTTGAACCATCCTCTTCTGAAACTTTAACACCAATAACTTTATGGTTTTCGGTTACAATTTCAGTAACAGCAGTATCAAGCATAACTTCAATATTACGTTTATTAATATTTTTAACTAAACCACTAATTAAAAAACCACCAACAGCAGCACCACTTTCAGGACGATGAGTTCGATCAATGCTCATTCCCCCCGTTGTGGTAATACCACTTAATTCAATACCGTTATCATCTAACCAATTAATTGCATTTGGCGCATTTTCAACAAAATAACGCAGTAACTCGGGATTATTTTTATTTTTTCCCCCAGCCATTGTTTCTTTATAAAAGAGCTCTTTATTGTCTACAATACCTTTTAGCTTTTGGAATTTGGTTTCTGCAGCATTCATACCTGCCGAGGCTTTATTAGTATTACCACCAATCACAGACATTTGCTCGATAATAATGACATTTGCACCAAGATCATGTGCTTGAATCGCCGCAGAAAGCCCTGCTCCGCCACTACCAACAACCACAACATCAAAAGCGCGATCATTAGGATCACCACCTTCGGCAATAATTGCTTCTTTATTAGATTTTGCCATCGCTTTAGTTACAGCTTTTTTAAATGCCTCACATTGTGTCGTTGCGCCAGAAATAGCATCAACATGTGGACTGTTAGAGTCAATAATTCGATGCTTAATTTCAGTAAAATTATTTAATACTTCTCTATCAAAGTTGTTAGCATTAACGAGTTGTATATCTTTGATAAAATCATTTCCTAATTCAACATTAATCAAAAATTCATAAGATTCATCATTAACTTTTTCTTGATAATTACCAGGTTTGAATTTTTTAACATTAAGGTTCACATCCCGAATCAAACTTTCAACAAGCGAAAAATGCCATAAAGGTTCAGGAATATTTAGTTCTTCACGCTTATCACTATTGATAAAAAGTTCAAGCTTTTCACCTTTTTCAATACGGTCAATCCAATCAGGATAAGCAATACAAGCGCGGCCAACCGCAACTAAATCATAACCATTATTAATAGCATCTTCTACATCACTTTGATTAACAACATTTCCGACACCAACAACAGGGATTTTCGCTAATGTTTCAGATCGCATTGCCACATATTTTTTAATTAATGGCGTTGGATCTTGTGTATCAACAATGGATGGCCTAAGTGTTGTTCCCATTGAAAAATGAATATAATCAAGCCTCTTTTCAGCCAATTTTTCAAGCAAATACATAGAATCATCAAAACGAATTCCAGGCACTTCTAACTCTTCTGGTGAAAAACGATATCCAACAATAAATTCAGGAGTTGCATATTGCTTAACCATGTTATGGGTAACATCTAAGATAGCAAGAGGGAACCTTGTACGATTATCACGATTTCCACCCCATTTATCATTTCGTTGATTTGAATTAGGAGAATAAAATTGTTGAATTAAATAAGTATTAGCTCCATGGATTTCTACCCCATCAAATCCTGCTTGAATTGCACGACGTACTGCTTGACCAAATTTGTCAATCATTTCGTCTACTTCTTCTGCCGTTAATGCAATTGGTGTAGGCGCATTTGGACGTGGGGCTGCAATCGCACTAGGCCCTACTGGTGATTGACCTCCAATTAATTTTGGTTCAACCATTCTTCCACCATGATAAACTTGAATAATGGCTTTCGATCCTTTTTCTTTGATCACTTTAGCAATTTTAGCTAAGCCTTCAATCTTATCATCACTATCTAAACCAATAGCACCAGGGAAAGCTAATCCTTTGTCGTCAACAAATCCACATTCAACAATAATAGTGCCGATTGTTCCTGATCTTGCTCGATAATATTCAATTAAATCATGCGTAACAGAACCATCATAAAAACCGGAACAAGTTGTCATTGGAGCCATCATAATACGGTTTTTTAGTTCAGCACCATTAGGCAGTGTCAGCGATTTAAAAATATTTTCATTTTTCATTTTTATATACCTAATCATTATTATTCAATCTTCATAACTACCGATAATGATAACATTAACAATAATTATTCTCCAATTACATTAATTTCATTAATGCCTGTTTTACTAATAGTAAATAGTGATTAGTATCATTTTTTCGACAAAATTTTTTTAGTTTTATTAGTTAATTAAAAAATTATTAATATAAATAAAGTAAAATTCTGTCAATTTTTGATGTTTTATTGCGCTTTAATTGTCAAATTCACAATTAAAAAATCTAAAAAAAAACACTTTAACCTTTTCATTTAGTTATATATTTTTTGTGATTTTTATGTTGAACTTTAAATTATCTGAGATAGAATATTTTGAAGTATAACGCCAAGGGACTATAGGAATGTTTGTAATACCAATTAACAGATTAAAATCAACTTTCGATTTTTTATTTATTCTATTTTTTAATCCTCCTTTATGGAGGATTTTTTTTGGCTTTAAACCTCATATCTATCCATTTTTTTTTATTACATATTAATAGTCAATTTTTCGTTGAGAATACGCACAATCAGGAGACAGTATGAAATCTTTAACCCCTTTTTATGATCCAACTATAAGTTATGAAGATAATTATGCTCAAGGTCCATTTGGACTTTTTAAACAATTAGATAAAGCACAACAAGTCTCAACAAAACCTTCAAATTTTTTAAATGTTGAGGTTAATTTACCATTTGGTCAACCAGCAGGCCCACTACTAAACGCAAACTATATCAAAGCTGCTTTTGCTTATGGATTCGACTTATGTGTATATAAGACAGTAAGAACTAAATTACATAAATGTCACCCATTACCTAATGTTTTGTCAGTCCATCCTAACGGTAAATTGTCATCTAACTTAGATACTGTGCTAGCCGATACCAATTACAATCAACCATTATCAATAACCAATTCGTTTGGAGTTCCCTCTTTTTTGCCTGATGTTTGGCAACCAGATATGGCTGATGCAGTAAAATCTGCGGGTCATGGACAATGTGTTATTGGTAGTTTTCAAGGTACACAAGGTAATGGTGAAATTGAAAAAGATTATGCTTTGGCAGCAAAATTAGTCCGCGAGACAAATGCTCCTATTCTTGAAGCAAATTTAAGTTGCCCAAATGAAGGTGCTAGCAAGTTACTTTGCTTTGATGTTGATAAAGTTGAACGAATTGTTAATGAAATTAAAACTGCAGTACCTGATCGTCCACTTATATTAAAGTTAGCTTATTTTCCTGATGATGAAAGGATCGTTTCTTTATTAACCCGCGTAGGTTCTATTATCGACGGTTTAAGTGCAATCAACACTCTATCAGCTAAACCTGTTGATGCTAAAGGAAACCCTGCTTTAGGTGAAAATAGAAAAGAAGGTGGTGTCTGTGGCGATGCAATTCGTTGGGCTGGTTTAGATATGGTGAATCGTTTAGCTAAATATCGTAAACAAATGGATCTAAAATTTGCTATTGTCGGCGTCGGTGGAGTTAGTTCTAGTGAACATTATCATCAATTTATAAAAAATGGTGCTGATGCAGTTATGAGTGCAACTGGTGCTATGTGGAATCCACTCCTTGCGATAGAAATAAAAAAGAGTCTTTAACTTTAACTAATAAATATTAAAAGTACGGGGCATTTTGCCCTGTATTTATGATCTAATAAATACAAAATGGCAATCACTTTTTTTAAAATAAGAATAACCCAAAATAAGATGTGCTAAAAATACTATCGCTAACATAATTCTGACATGTAAATAATCAAAAAGAATAAAAGGAATAAGTAAAACAACAAATACCATGATTATCATTTTTAATAAATTTAATTTTGTTTTGTTGTTCTCTTCTTCTATCAATATTTTTTTAATATAATCTTGATATTAATGACTTTTAGTAAAATAACGGTAAAGACGATCTGAGCTATTCAACCAAAGATAAGCCGTTAATAAATAAAATGGTACAGTTGGTAAGAGTGGTACAAAAATGCCTACTGTTCCCAATATAAATGAAAGACTACCGATAATAATAAAAAACCATTTTTTTAACATCGTACCGTTTACCAAAATACTCAGCCACCTTTAAAGATGTGGTCATTACTTGATTACCTTGTAAAGTAACCATGTTTTCAAATTTGAATTGAGTTAATTGCATTTGAATGTCCTCTATAGAATGAGCCTAAGTCACACAGAATAAACAGCCCCAAGAGTTAAGACATTAGCTGTCATTCTCTCAGGCTCATTCTGTAAAGCTCTTGGTTAATATTTGCCGTGTGATGGCATTATGATTGATTGAAAAGTGAATTGGGTTTGTGGTGTTTCAAACATTTTAGGTATAAAAAAACCGCAATTAAGCGGTTTGATTAAATATGCAGTTATTTTTTATAACTGCTCGGAATTTTTATACTTTATGCGGTAAAAGTGAATAGTTATTTAAAATTGGCTGAGTGTTTTTTTATTTAGCTGCGCCAACACTCAGCCGATGCGCTTTTATTCATTAGCAATTTCTTTTATCGCCCTTTTATCCGCATTACACTTCTCAATAATATTTAGCAAATGCTCGTTATATCTGAGACTATAGCCGAAAGTCATTAATTTAGGCGGTAAATTTGGTAGGCAATCACTTAATAGATTTGCTGGTATCGGTCGATTGACGTAAACCTTTCGCTCTGTTGTACAGGCTGTTAGAGATAACACTAGGAACACGCTCATTAGCACAGTCATTATTTTTAAGTTGCTCATTGATTTGCTCCTGCCGTTCTAGTGATTGGTTTTCTAACTCACGCTTGCTTTGTTCGTTATCAGATATGATTTGATTGTTTTTAGCGATTCTCTGGTTCAACTGTTCGATTTTTCCGAACAGTTCAGCTTTATCTTTTTGTAGCTGTTTCTTCTCTTGATAATTGTTGTAACCGAAATGGACAGCAAATGCAAAACAGATAAGAATAAGAAAGTCTATATGTGACATATTCAATTTATGCATACTCAAGCCCAAACCACGATAACTGCATCAATATTACTTCCAGTTTCAATAACCTGATGAATATCCCACCCGTACTTATCACTATCTTTAACTTTACTCATTGCTATATTTAACGCTTCATCTTTACTTAACGCTCTTATGAGCATCACTAACCGACGAACATCAAACGGATTGCGAGAATTTATTCCATACGTGCAAATATATCTATTCATAAGCTTCTACAATTTCCAACTTAAATGACTGCCCGTTAAGTTCGTTCATCAGCAAATTTAACGCCTTTCTACTTTCAAATAACTGGGTGTCGTTATTGCTCATGCCTACCAAAATACAGCCTTGTGTATCTTTGGTCCAATTACCTGCATGGATTAAAATATGGGAACGATTAGGAACGTCTTTAACTTGATATACGCGACCAAACTTTGGTGAATTAACGATATCGCATTGATATATAGGAGCAGGAATACATGAAATTTGACGTTGATTATCTTTCCACGGCAGTTCTAAGGTTGACAAAACCGTACCTGACGGTAGTTGTAGTTTACCAAACGTACTATGCTCGCTTGTTTTTAATCTTGTTAGCTTCATTAATTCCCTCCTGATTTATCTTTGAATCTATCAGCAATATTCTTTATCATTTCAGCACCTAGCCAGCTCGCAATGCTTATAGCGCAATATTTTTCTTCATCTATCCAGTGCCTACTTGTAGCTATCCAAGCCATTAGCTGCCCTGCATATAATGCGACTATCACTTGACAAATGACTACTTTTAGCGTAAATGATTTACCGTTTAAAATATCAAACGCTATTTTTGCAATAGAGCCGACAACAGCAGTTATTAACTGGTATAGCCAATCATAATTATTAGGATCTTTGATTGGCATAATTAATTCTTCTTGTTAGTTAATGATGTGACAGCGTACTAGCTAAATATTAGTTAAGTGTGTGTCTAGCTTTGCTGTCGATTCTGTGGAAATAAATAGACCTAAACGTGATTACAGAAGTTTAGGCACAGTTATGACTCGACGACATCGATGTCGCCGACATGCATGAAATTTGGACATAAAAAAACCGACTTTCGTCGGCTTATAAATTAAGAATAATGTTCCGTTGTCTCAAGTAAAAGATCAGCTTTATAATTAGATAGCAACTTTAATGCCAAAGCAGCCCCTTCAATATTAGCCTCATCCGTTGCTGCAAATAATGTCAGTTTAACTAATTCATCAGATGGATTTAAATCATATCCGTTTAAAAGCAAAAAAATGCTAGTCGCCTGAAAAGCTGTTCTCTTATTTGCATCCATGAAAGCATGAGCTTTTGCTATTGCAATTAAATACATTGCCGCAAATTTGAAAACATCTTGACAACCTTCATAGTCCTTTAAAGTTTGTATTCTAAATAATGCCCCTTCTAACCTACCAATATCTGGTGTTCCGCTATTTGGAAGTGTTGATTTTTGAATTGCAATCACCTGATCAACCGTAAGAAACTTAATTTCTTTCATTACTTATCTTCCAATTTTTTGATAACTTCAGCATGTTTTTTTTGCGTCAAAATTAGTGCTTCTAAAAATTCTGGAGACAAACTAGATTTAGACTTTTGTATTTCCTTTATGGTTTTTGTAGCTTGTTTAAAACCTGGTAATTCAACTACATTTCTCAGTTGTTTAAAAGCATGTGATTGCATTAACTTTATAACCTCTGCATTCAGCGGTAATGAGACAGCCAATGATTGAGCTGAAGAAGTAGCTGAAGTTTTCTCACACTCACATGTCTTGTGGAGATCTACAAATAAGCTCTCTTCTTTATGAATATTATCGTTAATTTGCGAAATGGAAGAACCTTGCAAAATAACATCAGGTTTACCCTTTTGAGTTATTATTACTGATTCTCCAGACCTTAGTTTATCAAGAATATCTGAAAGTTCAGATCTCATATTAGTGTAAGTATATTTATTCATACGTTCTCCTGTACATGTACAGGTTAGCACGATTTAATACTGAACACAATATAATAATACGGGTTGACTGCAACAGTCTTTACTTAATCTGACATTGAGTTATTTTATAACACAAAAAGGAGAGGCAGAAATGAATCAAACAGCCAAAATTATTAAACCAAAATTAGGACTACTAGAATTAGCTAAGCAACTCGGTAACGTTCAACAAGCTTGCAAAGTCATGGGATACAGTCGAGATAGCTATTATCGCTTTAAAAAATTGTATGAGCAAGGTGGTGAGCTTGCGCTTCAAGAAATCAGTCGTAAAAAGCCTATCGAAAAAAATCGGGTAGAGCCACATATAGAACAAGCCGTTGTCAATATGGCTTATGAATATCCAGCTTATGGGCAACATCGAGTTGCCAATCAACTCCGCCAAGAAGGCATCATGGTGTCAGGGAGTGGTGTACGCTCTATTTGGCTACGTCATGATTTAGAAAGTTTTAAAAAATGCTTAATAGCCCTAGAAACCAAAGTGGCACAAGAAGGATGTGTGCTCACGGAAAATCAATTACAGGCCCTTGAAAAAGCCAAAGCATCAAAAGAAGCGCATGGTGAAATTGAGACACATCATCCGGGTTATTTATGTGCACAAGATACCTATTATGTAGGACACATTAAAGGCATAGGGAAAATATACCAACAAACATTTATTGATACCTATTCCAGACTCGCTTTTGCTAAAGTCTATACCGAGAAAAACAGTCTGATTGCTGCCGATATGCTCAATGATAAAGTCCTTCCTTTCTTTGACAGGGAACAAGTGCCGCTGTTACGCATTCTTACAGACCGAGGTACGGAATATAATG
>NZ_LZHH01000049.1 GCF_001690595.1 Gilliamella sp. Choc5-1 | reverse complement strand
AGCGGATTGTTTTAAGACATTTAATATCACGCATTCATTAAGCAAGAAAGGGTGTCCATATGACAATGCGGTAGCGGAAGCGACATTTAAAACAATTAAAACGGAATTTGTAAAAGGCCAACGTTTCAACTCAACGGCTGAGTTACAACGCGCTTTTTCGGCTTATGCCTATTGGTATAATCATAAACGATTACATTCTTCGTTAGGCTACTTGCCTCCCGTTGAATTTAAAAAACACTTACCCCTTAATTTTTTTGTTTGAAAATGTGTTGCCATTCCATTGCATTAATGAACAGTAAATTTCATAGTTATCAACTTCATAGCAAACAATATTTATTTTTTCTAAATTATGATATTTAGATAAACTAGCTTTAATTATTTGCAATGCTATTTCAGCAGCTTTATCTTTGGGAAATTTATAAATACCTGTACTTATATTAGGAAAAGAAAGAGTTGTTACATTATTCTCATCAGCAAGTTTAAAGCAATTTAAATAACAATTTCTCAATAATTCAATTTCATTATTATGTCCTCCACTCCAACGAGGCCCTACTGTATGAATTACATATTGAGCAGGTAAATTTCCAGCTGTTGTAATAACAGCATTGCCAACTTTACAACCTCCCTGTTTAGATCGTATCTTTTGACATTCTTCTAAAATTTGTTTACCACCTATACGATGAATAGCCCCATCAACACCGCTTCCACCTAATAGAGAGCTATTCGCTGCATTTACAATAGCATCAACTGTGATTTTAGTAATATCGCCGTATATAATTTCAATCTTATTTTCCATTTAAAAGTATTTCTATAAATTTTAGGATAGCATTATTTTGTTGCCTTATTTCAGATGGACCCAACAAGATATTCATTATTTGATCATCTAAAATTAAATCATAAATATCGATATCTAACCAACCTTTCGACCAAAAATCAATGCCAGCAATTTTATTATTTCCTTCTATGACCACTCGTTCCATAGAACCAAAATCTCCATTGGGATATGAACTATAAGTTAATTTATAATTTTTCAATCTAGGCGCAAATTCTTTTTTAAAATAATTTATATCCATATTTTATACCTTCTATTTTTTGTCGACTATTTTAATGTTACTTACATTTGGTGTCAGGGTTCCACCTTGTTTATTTAAAAGGTATTTTTGTGAAAGTTTTGCTTCAAGGCCTAACAATTTATACCATCCTTCTTTACCTCCTTGAATTAAACTATTAGTTGGAACATTAAATTCTACATAAACTGAACCATTTGCAGCAACGCCTTTAAAATCATTAGCTCCATTAATAGAGACAAATGTTTGTCCACCTCCACCTTGGACAACTTTTCCTGTACTTTGCATGAGTTCTAGCTCTTGAGGAGACATCCACCGTCCAACTCTTGTGACACTTACTCCGTTAATTACTTGCGTTTCACCTAATTTTAGGGAAGAACTAATATTATTGGCAGCGTTTATTCCCTCAAACCCACTATTTTCAACCTTAATCAACCCTAACGGATCAATCCAATTTATCGGATCACTACCGGCATATTGGTAACTATTTAGTCCGCCGAGTATACCGAGCGGATCTTGGGTGATATACCTGCCTGTAAATGGGTCGTAATAACGATTTAGATTATAATGAAGTCCTGTTTCTTCATCATAATATTGCCCTTGGAATCTTAACGGGTTATCCGGCAGGGTTTGGAAATCGTCTTGATGGTAGGTTTCGTTTATTATCTGCCCATAAGCATTATACTGGCATTCATAGAGGGTGTCACCCATGTTGCTGGTTAGGGCAATGGGGGTGCCGAGGTGGTCGTTTTGGTACCAGTAGAGTTTGATATTATCTTGCTGTGCATTGCCGTGCACAAGGGCTAATGGGCGGTAGGAGTCCGGCTCGTAAAGG
>NZ_LZHH01000048.1 GCF_001690595.1 Gilliamella sp. Choc5-1 | reverse complement strand
TTCATTAAGCAAGAAAGGATGTCCTTATGACAATGCGGTAGCGGAAGCGACATTTAAAACAATTAAAACGGAATTTGTAAAAGGCCAACGTTTTAACTCAACGGCTGAGTTACAACGCGCTTTTTCGGCTTATGCTTATTGGTATAATCATAAACGATTACATTCTTCGTTAGGCTACTTGCCTCCCGTTGAATTTAAAAAACACTTACCCCTTAATTTTTTTGTTTGAAAATGTGTTGCCATTCCAATATTTGGGTGTCACGCCGTTACATTGCTTGGGTGATGAAAGCCTTATTGCTGGCATCAAAATACACCGTTAAACGTTATCAATCTCACAATACGGAAGTGAATGAAACCGCCACAGAAAATCACCTGCAACGACAATTTGATGTAGGTGATAAAAAACAAATTGTTGTTGCGGATTTAACCTATATTCAAGTTAAGCAACGTTGGAACTATTTATGTGTTTTAGTGAACTTATCCGATAGGCAGATTGTCGGTTACCATGTTGGTCAACATAAAACAGCAGAGCTTGTTATGT
>NZ_LZHH01000047.1 GCF_001690595.1 Gilliamella sp. Choc5-1 | reverse complement strand
GATTTATTTCATTCAGACCGCGGTAAAGAGTTTGATAATCGGTTATTAGCGGATTGTTTTAAGACATTTAATATCACGCATTCATTAAGCAAGAAAGGGTGTCCATATGACAATGCGGTAGCGGAAGCGACATTTAAAACAATTAAAACGGAATTTGTAAAAGGCCAACGTTTTAACTCAACGGCTGAGTTACAACGCGCTTTTTCGGCTTATGCTTATTGGTATAATCATAAACGATTACATTCTTCGTTAGGCTACTTGCCTCCCGTTGAATTTAAAAAACACTTACCCCTTAATTTTTTGTTTGAAAATGTGCTGCCATTCCAAAATGATAGAGGCGGGCACTGTCTAATCTTTTGGCGAGGAGTAGTGTAACAATTTTATTAAATTTACAAAACTAGGTGAAATAACACCTAGTTCTATATGGTAACTAAATTTTAAAGATGTTTTTTTATCTGCTCAAACCATCCATTTACTTCATCATAAACATTCAACTCTTCGAATAATTCCTTTTTCATCTTTTTAGATAATTGAGTTGCAAATACTTCTTTAATTTTACTAGCACTCTCATTTTTAATTGCCTGATTTCCTGCTTCTTTTTCAGATTTTAAAAATGCAGAAAGCTCCTCAGGAATATTTTTATTTGACCATGAGTTTTTCCAATCGGGAGTTGAATTAACAAACCGATCTTCTATCGGATAAAATTCTTTATATAAAGATGGATGTATATAGTTTTCAATTTCCAACATTTGTGTTTGTACAGCCCAACAATTTGGCTTAGAATTGACTAGTTCAACTGCTTGAGCATATTTGGCTACATCCCTATCATAGATATGAACTTCAGGGAGATTTAACTTTCTAAGATAATTTTTATTAACCCAATAGATCAATGTCCCACCCCCTAGAGACAAAGACATTATCTTCGGATCAGAGTTAATATCTATACCAAAGTTGTTACAAATATTATCAAAAAATTCTACGTCTGTTGGTCCTTCAAGACATAAGATAACTTTAAGGTTTGTGCTAGTTTCAACAGGTATATTGGGAAGAATACCTAACGTTGTAGCAACTTCAGTCAAATCAACATTATCTTCTATTTGAATGTTAATTTTTCCATTCTTCTTAAATAGAAAAATAATGTTATTTATTGGGCACAGGCTTGCTAATGATGGACTATGAGTCGTTACTATAACTTGAGTTCTTTCATTTTTGGGTAAATCCATTAATGCATGAAAAAGTTTTACTTGCCATTCAGGATGCTGAGAAGTTTCAGGTTCTTCAATAGCATAAATAGTATTGCGGTTCCCTGATGTTTTTCTCTCTGCTTCAGCTCTAAAATAATTCAACAGGATAAGCCTTCTTACACCACTTCCCCTTTTATTGACTGAAATCCCATCATCACAGCTAAATGAGAATGAAAAAAGAGTATCCCATGCTTTATTTGTCATTTCTGGTTTCAATACATTAGCAATTTCAGGGCTCATTTCTTTTAACTTATCTAGGGTTTCATTACCTATCTGAATTGCTTTATTAATGATTTTCTCTTTAACTTGATTCAATTCACTTTCAAGCTCAGCAATAGCTGTTTTAGTAATAGTTTTTAATGGGGTCTGTACTTCTTTATCAGAATCTCTATTTTCTCGATCTGATTGAAATAAGAAAAATAAAGGCAGATCATTTTGTAATGCTGTCCAAATTTTCTTTCCATCTTCTTTATTTATGTCAATTTCCGTTTCTTCTAGAGTTAAATGAGGAGTTGCACAATATATTGCTTGTCTTATTTCTGAACTTTTATTCTTATTTATAGAGTCAAGATCAATTACATCAGCATATTTCTCAGATAATAATTTTCTTAAATCTGTTATTTTTAAGTTCACTAAAGGTGTAGTAAAATTATTTGGATAGTTTGATATAATTGTCGTTTTTAAGCTAGATAATTTTTCATTATTACAATCCCAAGTTTTTTTTATGGTTAAATAGCCATTTTGATCCAAAAGGTATTCATTTTTAATATTTGTTGGTATTGTATCAATAGTATAAGTCGTATTACTTGGTATAAATGAAATTTGAATAGACATTGTCTTGTTTTCACTAAAAACATTAAGATCATTTATATCAACCTTTACTACATCATTGTTAAAAAATATTTCCATTGCCTCAAGAATAGTTGATTTTCCAATATCGTTTTTTCCAATAATTAGATTAAAATCGTTAGCAAATTTTATGGTAACATCTTCATATCCACGGAAATTTAATAATTTTAATTGCGCTATTTTCATAATATATTATATCCCTTATTTATAAATTTTCATGTAGTAAAGCCTAAAACTTATTATGTAATGAAATGAAAAATTGGAATGACAAGATGTTTTCAAACAATAAACTAACGTCAGTATATAATATATTAATTTGGGAAAATAGGTCATAATCAAGGAATTTTTTTTTGATAAATCAAACTGATCAATTGATTTAAAAATTAAAAATAAAAAAATATAGTTTTAACTAATCAATATTCACAAGGAATAACCAATGAAAAAATATTATTTTTAGTCCCATTAGCTGCTTTTTTATTTGCCTGTAGTGAGGATTTTAAAACGGTGAAATACTGAAAACAGCATCAAGATGAACTTAAAGTATTTTTGAAAAAATGCCGTAATGGTGAAATAGATAAAAATTCACAAGCATGTGAAAATGCAAGATCTGTGGCAAAGACCCCATCCCAAATTTTGTGTATTTACCAGTTAAAGGTGACGGTGAGCTCGGTCACCAAATTCTATCTAAATCGACTCATCGCACTTTTCCAATTTTTAATCGGCATTGTCCATTTTTTAGATGCTTGTTGTATCGCTATGTCCAAGATGTTCGATCATTTCAGCATTTAAGGCCGTTTCGATCACCAGTTTATTCATAATAACCGGTTAATTTACCTAAATCTTCTTGGGTTTTTATTCCTTTGGCAAGCTCGGCTGCCATTTCTCTTAGTCTTTTTTCGTCCATTTGTATTTACTTCTTTTTTACTCAATAGAGTAGTTTAAAAATGAGCAAATACACAAATTTATTTATAGGATCAATCAAAATATTAATATAAAATTTTAGCACAAAATACTTATTGTTTAGAAGAATAACATAGAAATGATATTCTTTTATAACATCAACTCCATCCCCCGATACCGTAAATCTGGTTTTTTAATCCACGCTTGAGCATCAATAATTGCCAATTCTCGAGCCTCTTTTTGTTTGGTGATTTCCAGTACGTGATTAGCGGCATTGGCGGCTAATTCAAACGCCATTAATTGGGATTGCCCATTAATTAGATGCGCTGTAAACAAGCTACAAATTAAATCACCCACACCTAATGGACGATGTGGAAAGTCATATAGTGGACGGGCAAGATGATAGTTTTGGGTTGGCGTTGCTAACACCATTTCAAATAGGTCGGTTGTTTTGCCAGCGTGCACCAAATTTTTTACTAATATAGCCTTAATATACTGTTTTTGTAGTTTTTTTATTGCATTTAGTACATCGTTAAATGTTTTAATTTCGATATCAGAAAGTATTTGTAATTCTAATAAATTTGGTGTGATATAGTCGGCTTGTTTAACCGCTTGCTTAGTGAAGAAATCAATAATACCTTGTGGCAGTGAACTACCTTTATTGATATCGCCACCCATAACAGGATCACAAACATAGATAGCATTAGGGTTATAGTATTTAATTTTGTTGACTGCTTCTAAGATTTCTTCGCCTTGTTCAGCAAGACCAATATAGCCCGAAATAATGGCGTCAATAGACTTTAAAACCCCAATTTTTTCTAGACTATTAACTATTCGTGTGATTTGTTTAGCACCAAGCACTATGCCATCATAATGAGGATAAACCGTATTACTGGATAATTGCACGGTATGGATCGGCATAACTTCAACGCCTTGTAGCTGCATGGCTAATGTCGATACCTTGTTACCGGCATAACCATAAACAACATTTGATTGAATTGATAATACTGTTTTCATATGTTTGCCTTATTATTCGTCATAGTAATGATAGCGGTTTAGGAGATAGATACAGATGATAGATATCAATGCTAAACAACAATAAAACAAGGCTAATGGTATCCAAAAAGTTTTGTAAGTATAAATAATATATGCCCCTATCATCGGAATTAGGCTACCAAAAATGGCAGCGCAACCTTGATAGCTGATAGATAACCCTGTGTAACGTATTCTGGTAGGAAAAACTCGACTTAAATAGCCCGCTATTACGCCATAAAAGCCACTGTAGCAAATTACGTTGAGCGAAATACCAATAATAAAGCTATTTTTTGTGCCTATCTGAATGATTGGGAATAATAAAAATACCGATCCCATTGCTAAGATTGCCGAACAAATTAAAAATCGTGTTGCCGAGTATTTTTCTGAAAAATAGGCAATAAAAGGTTGCACAACAAAATGCACAATCGCAATCCAAAACAGGGCATCAACAATTATCTTGTTTTCAATACCTAGTGCAATAGTGGTATAGCCAATCATTAATGTATTAGAAAATATTCCACTAAATGACAATACATTAGCGCCAATGCCTAAAATTAATAGCGGTGTTGATTTTTTAAAAACTTCAATAACTGGCGTTGATTCTTGCTTTAAGTTTGCTTGCTTTTTGCATGATTCGATAAAGACAGGTGACTCGGTTAAGGTGACTCTAGCAATAATGCCAATAATTAATAAAATAGAACTGGCTAAAAATGGAATACGCCAATAGCCACTATTAATAAGCTCAGCTATAGGTGAACGGATAATATAAGAAAAGACCAATAATGCTAAAATATTTCCTGCTGGGCTTCCCCACTGTGCAAAGGAGGAAAAGAAGTTTTTCAACCCTTTGGGGGCATGTTCATTGGTCATAAGCACGGCACCGCCCCATTCACCACCAACCGCAATCCCTTGTAAGATGCGTAATGTAACCAATAAAATTGGTGATAAAATGCCTGCTTGTTGATAAGAGGGTAATAAACCAACACAGGTGGTGGCACACCCCATCAAAACTAACGTAGTAATTAACGATTTTTTACGCCCCAAACGATCACCAATATGACCAAATAGTAACGCTCCTAAAGGACGTGATAAAAATCCCACGGCAAAGGTGGCAAAAGATCCTAAGATTTGCACAAATTGATTATCATCAGGAAAAAAAAGCTGACCAAATATTAATACTGATGCCAAGGCATAGATATAAAAATCATACCATTCAATGGTCGTACCAATAAAAGCGGCAAAAGCGACTTTTTTAGCTGATGAATTGGACATAAGTAATCTTAGGGCTATCGTGGTTGTAAGTTAATAATGAGTACGAAACTAGCACAAAACTATTAATATGACAATTTGTTATCTTCTAAGAAAAGAAAAATGCAATGGATAGCTTTAGTATCTAATTTAGTGACAGAATTAACTGTCACCTTTATTATTGTCCTCTATACAGAAACACGCAATTTTATGTTCATTATAATTAATAAGCTGTGGTTGTTCTGTTGTACAACGTGAAAATGCTAAACGACATCGAGCATTAAATGCACAACCCATAGGTGGATTAAGAGGGCTTGGTAATTCCCCTTCTAATTTAATTCTATCTCGCCTAAGATCAGGGTTTAATCTTGGGGTTGCTGATAATAGTGCCTGAGTATATGGATGTTTAGGGTTACGATAGATTTCATCTTTTCGTCCTTGTTCAACGCAACGTCCCAAATACATTACCATTACGTCATCAGCAATGTGTTCAACGACGGAAAGGTCATGAGAAATAAAAATATAAGATAAACCTAGATCTTGCTGTAGATCCATCATCAAATTTAGCACTTGTGCTCGTACAGAAACGTCTAATGCTGAAACAGGTTCATCTGCAACCACTATTTCGGGATCAAGCATTAAACCTCTTGCGATAGCAATGCGTTGACGTTGTCCTCCTGAAAACATATGGGGATAACGGTTATAAAACTCTTCTTTTAATCCAACTTTTTGCATCATTGATAGCACTTTTGCTTTACGATCATTTGCTGTTAGATCAGTATTAATAATTAGTGGCTCTTCTAATATGGAACCAATTTTTTTGCGAGGGTTCAATGATGAGTATGGATTTTGGAAAACGATTTGGATCTTTTGGCGACGCAATTTTTGAGCTAGTTGATCATTATCCAACAAATTCTGATTTTTAAAATAAATTTCTCCAGATGTGGGTTTTTCAATCATTGTTAGTAATCTTGCTAATGAGGATTTACCACAACCTGATTCACCGACAACCGCAAGTGTTTTAGCTTTGTCTAATGTAAAAGATACACCGTCAACGGCTTTAACTTGCTTGGTTTCAGAAAAAAGTCCCGTTTTAACATGATAATATTTTGTCAAGTTTCGGGCATCAAGCAGTAATTCATTATTTTCCATGTTATTGTTCATATTGTGGTATCCCTTCGCTTGATAGTGGATAATGACATTTTACTTTTCTAGTTCCACCATAGCTAACTAGTGCTGGTTCTTGGGTATAACAATGTTCAGTAGCATAAGGACAACGAGGGTTGAGTAAACAGCCTGTTGGTCGATCATATTTTCCTGGTACAACGCCTGATAATGATGCTAATCGCTCTTTGTCTTGAGTGAACTCAGGCAGTGATCGTAATAGTGCCTGTGTGTAAGGGTGTAATGGTTTTTTAAAGATAATTTCAGCATCGCCTATTTCAACCACCTGTCCAGCATACATTACAATAATTTTTTGTGCAGCCTCAGAAACTAACGCTAAGTCATGAGTAATAAGTATTAATGCCATATTATTTTTGCGTTGTAACTCAAGTAATAACTCAATAATTTGCCCTTGAATTGTGACATCTAGTGCTGTTGTTGGTTCATCAGCAATTAAGAGTTTTGGATTGCATGCAATGGCTATTGCAATCATTACTCGTTGGCTCATTCCGCCAGATAACTGGTGTGGGTAAACCTTTAATCGATTTTCAGCATCAGGAATTCCGACTAATTTAAGCAATTCAATCGCTCTTGCTTTGAGCGCTTTTTTACTGCCACCTTGGTGGATTTTTAATGTTTCAATGATTTGGTAACCTATGGTAAAACATGGGTTTAAGCTAGTCATCGGATCTTGAAAGATCATTGCCACATCTGCACCTACAATTTTATGGCGCATTTTAGTTGAGATTTGTTGAAGATCTTTGCCATCAAAGTGTAATGCATTTGCATTGACCTTACCGGGAAAATCAATTAATCCCATTATGGCGAGTGAACTCACTGATTTTCCTGAACCTGATTCACCAACAATACCAACAACTTGCCCTTGTTCAACGTCATAACTAATGTGATCTACTGCTTTAAATCCACCAAATTGAACAGATAATTCTTTTACTTCTAATAGTGCCATGACTGTATCTCCATTACTGTTTCAATTTAGGATCAAGTGCGTCACGCAAACCGTCTCCCATTAAGTTGAAAGCTAACACTGTCATTAAAATTACTAAGCCAGGAAAGGTAACAACCCACCATGCAGATTGTGCAAATTGCAATACGTCAGCAAGCATTGTTCCCCATTCTGGTGTTGGTGGTTGTGCGCCCATGCCTAAAAAACCTAATGCAGCCATGTCTAAAATTGCGTTCGAAAATCCTAATGAAGCTTGTACAATTAATGGTGCTAAGCAGTTTGGTAGGATGTTGATAAACATTTGTCGTAAGGCTCCCGCCCCAGCAACTCGTGAGGCAATGACATAATCTTTATTAATTTCAGCAATCGTTGCTCCGCGTGTTAAGCGAACATAGTGTGGTAATGCAACAAAAGCTAATGCTATTGAAGCGTTAATAATTGATGGACCAAATATTGCAACTAATACAAGTGCAAGTAGTAAACTTGGTAATGCAAGCATGATATCCACTGCACGCATAATTATATTGTCTAAAAAACCACCTGCATAACCAGCAATTAATCCTAATGTAATCCCTAAAATCAATGAGATAATGACTACTAAGCAACCGACTAATAAGGATAAACGGGCACCATAAATGAGTCTGGATAGGATATCTCGTCCCACATCATCAGTTCCTAAAATAAATTGCCAACTGCCATCTTTCATCCAAACGGGTGGTGTTAGTAATGCATCTCTAAATTGTTCAGAAGGGGAATGTGGTGCAACAAAATTAGCAAAGATAGCGAGTAATGCAACAATAATAATAAAGACCAGTCCAACGACTGCTCCTTTATTTTTTGAAAAATAGAACCAGAACTCACGCATAGGCGTTAATGGTTTAGGTACGACTAAACTGGTGTCTTGCGTATTGGTTGGTTCAGTAATAACCTGTTTATTCATCTGTAAAAACACTCTTATTTATGTCTAATACGTGGGTTAATAACCCCGTACAACATATCAACTAATAAATTCACTAAAATAATTATGACCGCAACAATTAAAACGCCACTTTGTACAACGGGGTAATCTCGACGCTGTAGCGCTTCAATTAACCAACGACCAATTCCTGGCCATGAAAAGACTGTTTCGGTCAATATGGCGCCGGCAAGCATTGTACCAACTTGTAAACCGATAACGGTAACAACAGGGATCATTGCATTACGCAATGCATGAACAAGGACGATTCGCATTCTACTAACGCCTTTAGCTCGTGCGGTTCGAATATAATCTTCACTCAATACTTCTAACATAGAAGAACGAGTCATGCGGACAATTACTGCTAATGGAATGGTTCCTAACACAATTGCAGGTAAAATTAAGTGAGTAACTGCATCGATAAAATCTTCCGTTTCACCCCATAATAAAGTATCTATTAACATAAATCCGGTTAAAGGATTACTTTCATCTAAGAAAAGCATATCACTAACACGACCAGATACAGGGGTTAAATTTAAGTGCACTGAGACTAACATGATTAGCATCATCCCCCACCAAAAAATTGGCATGGAGTAACCTGTTAAAGATAGCCCTATTGCTGTGTGATCAAATATTGAACCACGTTTCACTGCGGCAAGAACACCGATTGGGATCCCAAAACTAACTGCAAACAACATTGCGCAAAATCCAAGTTCAAACGTTGCTTTAAATCGGGGTACAAATTCATCCCATACTGGAATTTGGCTTTTAAAAGAGGTTCCTAAATCGCCATGAAGCATGTTTATAATATATTGAAAATATTGTTGATACAGTGGTTTATCTAAACCCAGTTGAGTCATTAATTCAGCATGGCGTTCAGGGGTTAAACCTCGCTCTCCTGCAAGCACCATAATGGGATCACCCGGAATAAGGTGAACAAAAATAAAAGTAAGCAGTGTGATACAAATAAACGTTGGAATAAGTACACCTAACCGCTTTAGAATAAATTGAAACATGTAGTAGCTCTTAAATATTGCTTTTAAACTATCGTTTATAAAATAGATAAAATTTTTATTATTATTAAAAAATAGATTTATAGCTCTAAATTTAGCAAAACCCAACGTAGTGATTAACCACACATTGGTGGTTAATCGTTAGGAATACTATTTTTCAAGCGTAACTTGGTTAAAGTCATGTAATGACAGAGGCGCCATAATATAGCCTTTAACTTCTTTGCGTAATGGCATATAAACCATTGAATGCGCAATCATCAATGCAGGTGCTTGATTATGCATTTCAACTTGTGCTTGTTTATATAGCTCAACTCTTTTTTCGTGATTTGACTCAATACGCGCTTGTTGCAATAAATCATCAAATGGTTTGTAACACCAGCGTGAATAGTTTGAACCTGCTTTAACCGCATCACAGCTCATCAAGACAGAATAAAAGTTATCAGGGTCGCCATTATCTCCAGTCCAGCCCATTAATACAGCATCATGTTCACCATCACGAATACGAGATAGATATTCTCCCCATTCATAACTAACAATTTTAGCTGTTACGCCAATTTTAGCCCAATCCGCTTGAATCATTTCGGCCATACGGCGTGCATTTGGGTTATATGGGCGTTGTACTGGCATTGCCCATAAATTGATAGTAAACCCGTTCTCTAATCCCGCTGATTTTAATAATTCTTTTGCTTGCGCTGGATCATAAGGATAATCTTTCACTTCATCGTTATAACTCCACATTGATGGAGGAATAAAGTTTTTAGCTGGTTCAGCTGCACCTTGAAAAACAGCTTTTATAATCGCATCTTTGTTCACGGCCATATTTAATGCTTGACGAACTTGCAATTTATCAAGTGGCGGCTTATCCATATTGTAGGCTAAATAGCCAATGTTAACGCCAGCCATTTCTTTAACAACAATATTTTTGTCTGATTTCATTCGTTCAACATCGGCTACATTTGGGTATGGCATCGCATGACACTCGCCTTTTTGTAACTTAGCATAACGAATTGCGGCATCTGGTGTAATAGAAAACACTAAGCGATCAAGTTTGGCTTTTGGACCAAAATAATCGGGATTTGCTTTATAAAGAATTCTGGAGTCTTTTTGGTATTGTACAAAAGTAAATGGGCCCGTACCAACAGGAACTAAGTCTAATTTTTCTGGTGTGTTTTTCTTAAGCATAGCATCAGCATATTCAGCTGATAAAATTGATGCAAATGACATTGCTAAATCTGCTAAAAAAGGGGCTTCTGGATGGTTTAATTCAAATACAACAGTATGGTCATCAATCTTTTTAATTTCTTTGATTAAATCTGGGAATCCCATACTTTCAAAGTATTCATATTGTCCACCAGAAACTTTGTTATAAGGATGATTTTTATCTTTTTGTCGCATAAATGTAAAAATAACATCATCAGCATTTAGGTTTCGTGTTGGTTTGAATTCTTTATTGCTATGCCACTTAACATCATCGCGTAAATGAAAAGTATAGGTTAAACCATCTTGGCTGATATCCCAAGATTTGGCTAAAGAAGGTTCAATTTCGGTAGTACCTAATTTAAATTCTACCAAACGATTATAAACAGGAACTGCACTTGCATCCATTGATACACCACTTGTTGCTAATTGTGGATTAAATGTTTCAGGCGAAGCCTCTGAACAATAAACCAATGTTTCAGCAGCATGAAGTTGTGCACTCGCAAGCATTGTTATTAGTCCTGCACTCAATAAGAATTTACGTTTATATTTCCTTAGATTACTCATAAAACCACTCCAATTATTTAACTGTAAACCGATTTTGTAACATTTAAACACAGGTAAGAATGTCGTATTTTTAATATTTTTTAAATATAGATTTAGTAAAATGTTCTAATTTTTATATTAATTAACTTTTATTTTGTTTAAATTCGTACCCTCCATCACTCGCACAAATATGGTGCAATTATGCACCACAATTAAGATTACGACTTTTTATTAAAAATAACTTTTAACACGGATATAACGATAGTTAAGATTAAGTATTGTGTAACAAATAAAATATGCAAAAATAATGCCATTTTTTATTCAAAAAATCTATATTAAAGAAAATGGTGAAAAAGAATACATAAATATGTTTTTAATTATTCTTAATTTATGTATCTTTCTGAATTTATTATATGGTTTTTTTATTTGAAAACTGATTAAAATTTATATTCAATTTTATTTTACAGAAGTGGTTATAGGATATTCCACACCGTTATAGTGCAAAAAAGTTCTTTTATTTGGTAAATTGATAATTTGTTCAGCGCATTCATCTTTATCATTTTCCTGTCATGGGTTTCAAATTCTCCGTCACAATTTGTATCCCATTCGCCGGATGAGTGATTCATTGGGAGCTGAGTAATAATTTGTAGAAATTCCTCGCGTTGTTTACAGTAATTTGAGAAACTACTGTAATGAATATACATAAAAAAACAAAACTAACGCCTTATCACAGACAAGAGATATGGCGCTTATATCATAAAGAAAAAATAACGGTCACTGATTTGGCAAAACGCTTTATGGCCAGTCGTCCTACCATTTATAATGTACTGAAGAAAGCCCGATTGAAGCTTTTTGTGCTTTTAACCAGTAAAAATGAACGTTATAAAACCATTAGTTATGGTATTAAACGCCTGGTTAAAGTCGAAAAATATATTGTCAGATTAAGTAAGGACTATTGTAAATTAAATTCAAAATCAATTACTTTAGCTATTTTATGAACAAGGTGATTTTGAGGGACAAGCGCATCTAACGAGATTTGCTCTATTTTTTCGGGTGTCGCTAGCGTTGGTTTTTTTAGCATAGAAGAATTCCTCTTATCATGGACTCTTCTCTATTAGATCAAAAAACTCGCCAAAAAGCGAGTTCTTTGTCATCAATCTGAGACGAGTGATACTCGTCTTTATCTTTGTGATTAGCTATAAAGTTGCTGTAATGGCGTTACAGTTTGTGCCGGATCGTAATCTAGCGCTGCAGTTGTAGCATAAGCAGCATTCATCGTGGTATCGTAATGTACCTTATATTGAATGGCACTTCGACGTAATACTTTTGAGGCTTCAATAGCTGCTCGCCCAGAGGTGGTATTAAGAATATAGCTATATTCGCCATTTTTTATATGGTCATGGATATTTGGTCGCCCTTCGTTTTCTTTTTTTACGACTTGGCATGGTATATTTGCTTGTTGTAATACCTTTGCCGTGCCAATAGTTGCATCAATACTAAACCCATGAGTAATTAACCGTTTAGCTACCTCTAACAGCCTTGTTTTATCCTGATCGCGAACCGATAATAATGCTTTCCCTGATTTTTTCATATTGGATAAACTACCTAGCTGAGCTTTAGCAAAGGCTTCAGCAAAGGTTTTACCAATTCCCATTACTTCACCTGTTGAGCGCATTTCAGGACCTAATATTGGGTCGACACCACTGAATTTATTAAACGGTAATACCACTTCTTTTACCGAATAATAAGGAGGAATCACCTCTTTAGTCACATTTTGCTTGGCAAGTGATTGCCCCGTCATCACACGAGCCGCTATTTTCGCCAGTGGTAAACCCGTTGCTTTTGAGACAAAAGGTACAGTACGAGCTGCACGAGGATTGATTTCGATCAAATAAATTTGATTATCTTTCACCGCAAATTGCCCATTCATTAAACCTTTTACATTGAGTTCAAGTGCTAATTGTTTGGCTTGTTGTCGTAGTTTGTCTAAAATATCTGCAGTTAATGTGTGTGTTGGTAGTGAGCAAGCGGAATCACCAGAGTGAATGCCTGCTTGTTCAATATGTTCCATAATGCCACCAATCAGGATTTGCTCACCATCAGCAATTACATCAATATCAACTTCAATTGCATCATCTAAAAAGTGATCAAGTAAGACTGGTGCATTATTTGATTCGCTTACCGCTGTTTTAAAATAACGCCTTAAATCTTGTTCATTATAGACAATTTCCATTGCTCGACCTCCTAATACATAAGAAGGTCTAACCACTAATGGATAACCTATTTTTTCTGCTTCAATGACAGCCTCGTTAATATCGGTCACTGTGGCGTTGACAGGTTGTTTTAATTTCAGTTTATCGACGACTTCTTGAAAGCGTTTACGATCTTCGGCTTTATCTATAGCATCAGGTGAGGTACCAATAATTGGTAGCCCTGCTGCTTCAAGCGCACGAGCAAGTTTTAGCGGTGTTTGCCCACCGTATTGCACAATAACACCATTTGGCTTTTCAACATGTGCAATTTCAAGCACATCTTCAAGCGTGACAGATTCAAAATAGAGGCGGTCAGAAGTATCGTAATCGGTTGAAACCGTTTCGGGGTTACAGTTAACCATAATGGTCTCATAACCATCCTCACGCAGTGCCAATGCCGCATGTACACAGCAATAATCAAACTCAATACCTTGTCCGATCCGATTAGGACCACCACCAAGGATCATAATTTTTTTACGGCTAAATTGAGGATTAGCTTCACACTCTTGCTCATAGGTTGAATAAAGATAAGCGGTATCTGTTGCAAATTCAGCCGCACAGGTATCAACACGTTTATAAACAGGGTGAATTTGATATTGATGACGTAAATCGCGAACAGCTTGTTCTGTGGTATTAAGTAGTTTGGCAATGCGTAAATCTGAAAAACCTTTACGTTTTAATTGCCATAATGTTTCTTGATCAAGTTGCGCAAGTGATTGTTCCTTTAGCTTGTTTTCAAGGTTAACCAACTCTTCAATTTGTACTAAAAACCAACGATCAATATTGGTTAGTAAAAAGATATCTTCTAAGTTGAATCCTGCTCTAAAAGCATCAGCAATATACCAAATCCGATCAGCGCCCGCTTCTTGGAGCTCATAACGAATTTTGGTGATATTTTTTTCATCAGCATAATTATCAATTTTAGGATCAAATCCTGAAGCGCCAACTTCAAGTCCTCGCAACGCTTTTTGTATTGATTCTTGGAAGGTGCGCCCAATGGCCATCACTTCACCAACTGATTTCATTTGTGTGGTTAAACGATCGTTACAACCAGCAAATTTTTCAAAATTAAAGCGTGGAATTTTGGTGACAACATAATCAATTGACGGTTCAAATGAAGCGGGGGTTTTTCCGCCTGTTATATCATTAGATAATTCATCAAGCGTATAACCGACAGCCAGTTTGGCGGCGATTTTCGCGATAGGAAAGCCCGTTGCTTTCGAAGCTAAGGCAGATGATCGTGACACCCGTGGATTCATCTCAATAACAATTAATCGCCCTGTCTTTGGATCAACCGAAAATTGTACATTGGAGCCACCAGTTTCAACACCAATTTCACGCAGTACCGCGATCGAAGCGTTACGCATGATTTGGTATTCTTTATCAGTCAAGGTTTGTGCCGGAGCCACCGTAATTGAATCACCTGTATGAATACCCATTGGGTCGAAGTTTTCAATTGAACAAACAATAATGCAGTTATCATTTTTGTCTCGAACTACTTCCATTTCATATTCTTTCCAACCTATTAATGATTCATCAATAAGTAGTTCATTGGTTGGCGAAAGATCAAGTCCTCGAGTACAAATTTCGTCAAACTCTTCGGTATTATAAGCAATACCGCCACCGGTGCCCCCCATGGTAAATGATGGACGAATAATGCAAGGAAAACCAACTTGATCAAGAACGGCGTAAGCTTCTTTAAGCGAATGAGCAATCCCTGAGCGAGCGGTATCAAGACCAATTTTTTTCATCGCCTCATCAAAGCGTTTTCGATCTTCGGCTTTATCGATAGCATCGGCTGTTGCACCTATCATTTCAACATTAAATTCTTTCAATACACCTTGTTTTTCAAGCTCTAATGCACAGTTTAATGCTGTTTGACCGCCCATGGTTGGTAAAATGGCGTCTGGCCTTTCTTGTTCAATAATCTTACGAACGCTTGTCCAATGAATGGGTTCAATATAAGTGGCATCAGCCATTTCAGGATCTGTCATGATAGTGGCTGGATTAGAGTTAACTAAAATAACACGATAACCTTCTTCACGCAGCGCTTTACAGGCTTGAGCACCAGAATAATCAAATTCACATGCTTGACCAATAACAATTGGACCAGCACCAATAATTAGTATACTTTTTATATCTGTTCGCTTAGCCATGATTATTGCTCCTGCTTATAAATTTTAATTAACTCAATAAAGTGGTCAAAAAGCGATGCTGCATCATGAGGCCCAGGACTGGCTTCGGGATGACCTTGAAAACTAAAAGCCGGTTTTTGATTGTGATGAATGCCTTGTAATGAACCATCGAACAGTGATTTATGCGTCGCTCGTAAATGAGCTGGTAAGCTTGCTTCATCTACAGCGAAGCCGTGATTTTGTGCAGTGATCATTACCTTATTATTTTCTAGATCTTTAACAGGATGATTACCACCATGATGACCAAACTTCATTTTGATAGTTCTAGCACCACAAGCAAGCGCAAGAAGTTGATGACCTAAACAAATGCCAAAAATAGGAATATCTGTGTTTAAAAACTGCTTAATGGCATCAATCGCATAACTGCAAGGTGCAGGATCTCCTGGGCCATTAGATAAAAAGATCCCATCGGGCTTTAAAGCAATGACTTGTTTTGCTGTCGTTTTTGCTGGTACAACGGTTAATTTACAACCACGCTCAACTAACATTCGCAAAATATTACGTTTTACACCAAAGTCGTAAGCAACAACATGATATGGTAATTGGCTTTCTGGTTTTGGAGCAGGCTGTTGCTGTTGCCTTGTCCACATGCCCTGTGACCAAATATAACTTGTCAAACAAGTCACTTCTTTAGCTAAATCAAGCCCACTTAATCCTTTAAAATCGATTGCCTGCTGTTTAGCTATTTCGGCTTTTTCAAGTAAGGTCGTTTTGTCCGTTGCTGTTATGATGACGCCATGCTGTGCACCTTTTTCACGCAAAATACGGGTTAAGCGCCGCGTATCAATATCCGAAATGGCAATAACATTATGTTTTTTTAAATAGCTAGAAAGACAGAGTTCACTTCGATAGTTGCTAGCTAATAATGGCAAATCACGAATAATCAAACCTTTTGCATAAACTTGGTTCGATTCGGCATCGGTATCATTCGTTCCTACATTACCAATGTGCGGGTAGGTTAATGTAACCAATTGCTCACAGTAAGACGGATCGGTAAGAATTTCTTGGTAACCTGTCATTGAGGTGTTAAATACCACTTCCCCAACTGTTTGACCATCAGCACCAATTGATTTCCCAATAAATTGCGAACCATCTTGTAACATAAGGAGGGCATAAGTTTGCATGACTAAAAGATCCTTTGAATGAATTACCATTAATTTTGAATAAAAATTCAATTTTACCTAGCTACAAAGATACAATATTTGGTCATTTTATTACACTTTTTTGTACAAAAAAAGTAATATTATAAAAATTATTTTAATAATTAAGTCTAATTTTTGAGACTTACCTCAGCATAAAGGTAAAATGTTAGAGTTATTATGATGTTTAACTTGAATTTGCATAATTATTCAAATAGAATCATTTAAATCATTACGGTTATTAGGAGCTATATCATGCACGGTTTTTATCAGCGTCATTTTTTACGATTACTTGATTTTACCTCTACCGAAATCAATCAATTAATTAATCTTGCTATCGAATTAAAACAAGCCAAACAACAAGGGCAAGAACAACAACATTTGATTGGTAAAAATATTGCATTAATTTTTGAGAAAGACTCCACCCGTACGCGTTGTGCTTTTGAGGTTGGTGCATTTGATCAAGGTGCAAATGTCACTTATTTAGGACCAAGTGGTAGTCAAATCGGTCATAAAGAATCAATTGCGGATACCGCACGCGTGCTGGGTCGAATGTATGACGGTATTGAGTATCGTGGTTATGGCCAAGAGATCGTTGAAACATTAGCCCAATATGCTGGTGTACCAGTATGGAATGGCCTAACGACCGAAGCACATCCAACCCAAATTTTAGCCGATTTTATGACAATGAAAGAGCATATAGACAATCGCCCATTAAGTAGCATTAAATTTGCCTATTTAGGCGATGCCCGTAATAACATGGGAAATTCGTTAATGGAAGGTGCGGCTTTAATGGGAATGGAAATTCGTTTAGTTGCACCAAAGGCCTGTCATCCCGAAGCCGAACTCGTACAAAAGTGCCAAGATATAGCAAAAAATACGGGGGCAAAAATTATCTTAACCGAAGATGTTGCCAAAGGAGTTAAAGACGTCGACTTTTTATATACTGATGTATGGGTATCAATGGGTGAGCCTAAGGAAGTTTGGGATGAGCGTGTTAAATTATTAACACCTTATCAAGTGAATGAAAATGTTATTAAACTTACCAATAATCCAAATGTCAAATTCATGCACTGTTTACCAGCTTTTCATGATATGAACACTACCGTCGGTAAACAGATGGCAGCTCAATATGGTTTAACCAATGGACTTGAAGTGACTAATGATGTGTTTGAATCTGAACATAGTATTGTTTTTGATGAAGCCGAAAACAGGCTACATACCATTAAAGCGGTAATGGTTGCAACATTAGCCAAAGATGAATAATATTGTCATAATCAATACTTAAATGCTTAGCTAAAAAATTAGGCACTTTCTTTTTGCCGGCTTAATGTTGGCAAATTTTATTTAAAAGAATATTGGATTATGACAAAACAAGAACGAAATAAAGATTTTAAAAAATTCCTCAAGTTAACCAATCCCATTCATTTTTTAGCTGTAGGACTAGGTAGTGGTTTATCTCCAATTATGCCCGGAACAATGGGATCGTTAATGGCGATTCCACTTTGGTTATTATTTTATGGTTTACAACCAGCTTTATACTGGGTATTTATTTTAGTGACTTTTATTTTTGGTTGTTTTATTTGCCAAAAAACATCGGATGATACCCATACGCACGATTCAGGGTATATAGTATGGGATGAATTTGTTGGCATGTGGATCACCCTATTTTTTATTCCACAACTTTCTGTTATGTGGATTGCGATAGCCTTTGTAGCATTTAGGATTTTTGACATGGCAAAACCGTGTCCAATTCGTTGGTTTGATAAACGTATACCTGGCGGTTTTGGTATTATGGTGGATGATGTGATTGCAGCTATCTTTTCATCATTCACCGTTTATATCATGACATTGGTTATTTAAAATGTAATCTTATACTAAAATACATACTTTCCTGAAAGTTTTTTACAAAAATAGATTAAAACATCTTTTGCGACCATCCTAACTTAGTCGAAAGATTATTAAAATAATCATAATCTTTGGTATGAATTAAATTAAATTCATATAAAGATCGGCGAATAATCACATCTTGCGTTGGTTTGACCGGTAAAATAATTTGGCTATCACAGGCAATATTTAAATCAAGCGCAGTAGTTGGAAATTTAAGATGAATTGGGTTATTGCCTTTGATAACCAAAGGTCTAACTGCTAACGAATGCGGAAACATTGGCGTAATAATTAATGCATCTAAATGAGGCGCTAAAATAGGACCTCCAGCCGATAACGAGTAAGCGGTAGAGCCTGTTGGCGTTGCAATAATTAACCCATCAGCTCGCTGTGAAAACGCATTACGTTCATTAATGTAAACATCATAGTCAATCATATGCGCTACAGTGTTAGGAGTGACGACAATTTCGTTTACGGCGAAACTCGAATTAATCAAATTACCATTATCATAAATGGAAACTTCTAATAAGAAACGAGGATCCTCCTCATATTCACCGGCAATAACAGGACTTAATTGTTCAATTACTTGTTCATGCGAGATATCCGTTAAGAAACCGAGATTACCTCGATTAACACCAATCACTTTGATTTTATAGTGTGACAAGTACCTAGCCGAACGTAGCATATTTCCATCACCCCCCACAACAATGGCTAGGTCAGCTTGTTCACCAATTGCTTCTAACGAAGCGTAATGGCTAACTGGAAATTGAATATGATCCGCTAAGCGATCTTCAACTAGCACATGAATACCAAGACTAACAAGCCAATCATAAAGCACTTGATGAGTTTCGATTGCCTCTAATTTACGAGGAAGCCCAATGAGACCAATGCATTTAAAAGGTGTATTCATAAAATATCCTTGTTATTCTTTTATATAAACGATATGTATTTTTTCGTCACAGGTCAAAAAATTACATATCAATTTACTGATAAGCTTGTAATCATAAAAATTGTCCCCATAATAACCGTAATTCACTAAGTTTTCGACTACATTATTTGGAGTACCTTATGACAGAGCAAGATAAAAATATGTCAGAAAATGAAACTAACATTGACACACCAGCTGAAGAAACAACAGAGCAAGAAGCTCCAGTGCAACCAAGTCTAGAAGAGCAATTAAACGCAAAAGATGCACGTATTGTAGAGCTAGAACAAGCATTACAGTTAGCTAAAAAAAATGAAAGCGAAGCCATGATTCGTGCGCGAGCTGAAATTGATAATGTTCGTAAACGTGTTGAACAAGATGTTGATAAAGCTCGTAAATTTGCGCTAGAAAAATTTTCTAATGAATTATTACCCGTTATTGATAATTTAGAACGAGCTTTAGAATCTACAGATAAAACCAACCCTGAGCATAAAGCTACTGTTGAAGGGTTAGAACTGACATTAAAATCATTCCTAGATACTGTCAAAAAATTTGGTATTGAAGTGATTAATACTGAAGATTCACAACTAAATCCTGATGTGCACCAAGCAATTAGCATGGTTGAATCACCAGAACATCAATCAGGTCAAATAGTAAATACCATCCAAAAAGGCTATACCTTAAATGGCCGGTTAATTCGTCCTGCGATGGTAATTGTTGCTAAATAGTTATCTTTAGATAGGTTAACCGCCAATCACTGTGGCGGTTAATTTTATTGATTCCGTTGCTCCTCACGAGCAAGTTTCTTCATTTTTTGTTCAATTCGTTGACGTTTTAATGGTGAAAGGTAATCAACAAAGAGTTTACCTTTTAAATGATCCATTTCGTGTTGGATACAAATAGCAAGTAACTCATCGGCATCAATTTCGTAAGGATTGCCATGGCGATCTAGTGCTTTAATTTTGATTTTTTCTGCTCTTGGCACAAATCCACGACAATCAGGAACCGATAAGCACCCTTCCTCAATACCCGTTTCACCTTCTTGGCTTATCACTTCAGGATTGATGATCACATAAACTTGGCTTTTATCTTCTGATACATCAATAACAATAATTTGTTTATGTACATCAACTTGGGTTGCTGCAAGCCCAATACCGTTTTCGTCGTACATGGTTTCGATCATGTTATCAATGATCGTTTGTAGCTCAGGGGTGAACTTGGTAACAGGCTTAGCAACTTTGCGAAGTCGCTCATCAGGAAAACGTAATACCGGTAAAATAGCCATAAATTCTTCGATCTACTCCTCAAATTTCGGGTTTATTCAAATTATTGCTCATTGTAAACATTTATCATACTGATGAATAGCCCTTGTTGGCTATTGGTAGCATTTATCTTATCAATTCAAGATATCTAAATCATTTAAAACGAGTGCGGAAAGATTATGATGAGTAAATATGAATTCTTATTAAGAATTTCAATGGTTGGATATGGAAAACAAAATATTTTTGAAAAAATTGGACAGTTTTTTGCTAACGGTTTACCAAGTAGCATACAAAATGTGCCTTGTTTGTTAAATAAACTAGGATTGTCGGATGTTCAAATAGTGCGTTTTTATGAAACATCATATCTTCATTTAGAACCAATACTTCAATGGTTAGAATCACCCCACCCACAAAAACATCTTATTGCTTATTGTGATAACGATTATCCTTTATTACTTAAACAAATTTGTTCTCCGCCTTTATTGTTGTTTGTTTTAGGTAATCGGCAGTTATTACATTCACCTCAATTAGCCATGGTTGGAAGTCGTGAATTTAGTGAATATGGAGCACAGTGGGGACGATATTTTGCTAGTGAATTAGCTATTAATGGTTTAACAATTACCAGCGGTTTAGCGCTTGGATTAGATGCTATTTGCCATCGTGGCGCACTTGAAGTATCGGGTCATACCATCGCAGTGTTAGGCAGCGGTTTAGCAAAAATTGCACCGAGATCAAATTTAAACTTAGCCAATGATATTTTGGAGCAAGGTGGGGCTATTGTGTCCGAATTTTTTCCATTTGAAAAAGCCAGATCCGTCTATTTCCCTCGTCGGAACCGAATTATTAGCGGGTTAAGTTTAGGAACTTTCGTGGTTGAAGCTTCAGAAAAAAGCGGCTCGTTAATTACTGCGCGCTATGCACTTGAACAAAATCGAGATGTATTTGCCTTACCAGGTGATATTAACAATGAAAACTGTAGTGGAACTCACTATTTAATTAAACAAGGCGCTTATTTAGTTTCTAAACCAGTTGATATTTTAGAGCATTATTATAGTTATTTATCAGTAGTAAATAGCTCGTGTAATCAGCTTAAAGAAGAACAGAATAATTCTATTTTGTATCCTGAAATTTTTGCTGTGATTCATCATCAACCTATCCCTATTGATATTATTGCTCAACAAGTAAATATGTCGATTTCAGAAGTGAGCGTCAAATTATTAGATATGGAACTAGAAGGTTTAGTAAAGACGGTAACAGGTGGTTATATTCGTAATCGAGTGATTTAAAATTAAAGATTTTTTGTTAAAAAGTTTCCGGTAATTATACGTTTAAGTATAAAAACCACCGATAAGTACCGGCGGTTCACACTATTTTTTATTTATCTTCAATTTCAAGAGCAATTTCAGATAGGATGATACCTGTGTTATCAGCATAGACAAAATCACCTGAGAAGAAAGTCACTCCACCAAAATTAACACGAATATCAATTTCACCAATGCCTTGATCTTCAGCACCAACAGGAATAGCAGCTAGAGCTTGAATGCCAATATCGGCTTCAGCTAGATAATCAACTTGGCGAACAGCACCATAAACAATAATTCCTTCCCATTGATTTTGAACAGCAATATCTACTAGCTCTGCATCAATTAGCGCTCGACGAACAGAGCCTCCCCCATCAATAACAAGGATTTTTCCTGAGCCGTCTGATTGTAAAATTTCGTATAGTAAGCCGTTATCTTCAAAACATTTAACTGTTACAGCTTGACCTGAAAACGATGCTACGCCACCAAAATTACTAAATATTGGTTCAACTACGTTAACATCTTCTGGGTAATAATCGCAAAGAATTGAAGTATCAAACTCCATTATCAAGTCTCCTTTTGCTGTGATATATAAGTTTATTTAGTATAACGCTAATACCAAGTAAAATGATATTAAAATTAAATAAACGTGAACTAGCTCAAAATAATCCCCAAACAATAAAGTAAATTAGTCAATAAAGCAAGTTTGACCATCTGTAATAATAAAGGTACCCCTTCTTTGTGCGTATTAAATTGAAAAACCATATAAATATGCTTAATAAATAACGGTAATGTTAATATAAACAAACCGCTCCAGATTGTTTGTAATTTATTGTATGCAAATAAACTTAGCAAACAAAATGCTATGAGTAATAGCAATAAATGATAATATCGCCCCATACATTTACCAATCATTACCACTAAAGTACGCTTATTACTTTTTCGATCTAGTTCTATATCACGAAGGTTATTGATATTAAGCACAGCAACGGATAACAAACCACAGCCTAAAGAAGGTAAAATAATGGATAAAGAGAATACCTTAGTTTGCAAGTAGAAACTACCCATGACGCCAATCAAACCAAAAAAAGTAAGTACTGATAGATCGCCAAATCCAATATAGCCGTAAGGTTTTTTACCCATGGTATAAGTTATTGCGGCAACAATAGATAATAATCCTAATAATATAAAAATAAATAATTCATAAATATTATTACAAGCAAATATAAGCAAAATCAGCCCAAATAAAATACATAAAAAAATATTAATCCATAGCGCTATTTTTAGCTGCTTAAGTGTAATTAAGCCTAATTGTATACCTCGATTATGGGCAGTAAGATTGTTTTGATCGCTACCTTTAATTTCATCTCCGTAATCATTGGCTAGATTAGAAAGAATTTGTAACAATGATGCTGTAATTAATGAAAACAGTAGTATCCAAAAACTAAATTGATGTTGCCAATAAGCTAGTGCATTACCTACTAATATCGCAGAAAGAGAAAGAGGTATGGTTTTTAACCGTAAACTAATAATCCATGGGTAAAATTTATTGTACATTCAATAACGGTATTATTTTTAGTGAAAACTATAAATCATAATAACAGGAATACTGAATCAATTCACTGTGTTAGTAATAAAAAGCTCCTTCAGTAAAACTCAGATTATTTTCCGTATATGCACTTTACCCATATTTATCATTTAGCTACGCATTTTTAAATATCGAAACGTTTTCATTTTTCTAAATATACTTCTAACTTTTCCTTCTCGTAAGGCTGATATGAAAATACCTAACGAGCTATATATTACTCCTAGTAAAAGTATCATAAATATATTTAGCCAGTTATCTGATAAGCTTAACCCCATTTGATTCACTCCTGCAATCATATTGGTTGCCCAAGTTGAAGGTAGAGAATAAGAAACACATTGCACCCATAATGGCATTGCATCAATAGGCCAAATGGTTCCTGAAAGATAGAAAACAGGTGTGGTTAAAAATGCTAATGTAAGATATATCATCTCAGTACGGCGTAAACATTCTGTTAGTAATTTACTCAAACCTAGCGCCCCAAGCAATAATGGAAATGTCATGATTAATATTTCGGGAATGCTAGCCAATTGCCGATAACCAAGTATCCAAGGCCATAAACCAAATAATACAATAGATAAAAATAACCAGATAGGTAATAACCCACATAAACTACCAAAGACAACAATTTTAGGCGGTTTGCCTTGAGGTAGCGAATTTAAGGTGATATTAGTACGAGTTGAAGCAATTAAAAAAGAGTGTTGTAGCAACATGACTAACAAACCTGGAAAGGTAATGGCGGCAAAACTGATGCCTGCATTATAAAGTGGTTCGGTTTGACCTTTTATAGGTGATAAAATAATATTGATCTGTTTATCTGAAAATCCGTTATTACGCATTATTTTAGTATTATATTCAGTCAATATCTGCTGATATATCCCTTTTATATCAACTTGTATTAAACCATTAGCTAAACGACTTGAAGCATCACCATATGCAGGAATTGTAACTTCTTCACCATTTATTAGACGCTTTTCAAAATCTCTTGGAATTGTGATCACAGCAAAAAGTTTACGATTATTGATATCATCATAAGCCTGAAGAGAGCTTTCATAAATAATTGTATCAATTTTTGAACTTGTTTCTAATGAGCGGATTAAACCACGGCTTGTTGGAGTATGATCTTGATCAACAATTGCTATCGGTAAATTAGTGATAGTTCCATTAATATAAACAAGGCTCATTAATGATACTGACAATAGTAACAATAACCACATTGGTCGTCCTAACAGATAAAAGAATATTTTTATAAATGAAGACCAAAATATTTTAATCATCTAAATTTATCCTCTTACTGTGAATGTAAACGTCTTACTAGACGCTTTCTGACTAACACGGTAATAATAATTGGATAGATCATTAAAATTCCGCATGTTTTTAACACCGACAAATAACTAGAGTGACGCAAAAACAGATCGAACAGTTTATTTAGTGCATAAGTTAATGGTTCAAGCGAAGAGATAAATCTAGCAATCCATGGCATGGATAGTTCAGGTACAACAACACCAGAATAAGTTAATGCAAGTCCAACTAAAATACCTATATAAGTATAGGCATCAATAGGAGTTTTAGTAAAAGTGTATAGCAAAATACCAATGCTTTGTGCAGCAATAACATAGAAAAATACCACTATCATCATGGCAAAAGGAGAACCCGATACACGCGCATTAGAAAACAAAACGAGCATAGCAATTTCAAAAATAAGCAGCATAGTAAACCAAATTGTATAAGGTGCTAATTTCCCTAAAACAAAAGGGTAGCTAGGACGAGTTCGCTTTGGCAACTGTGCTAGAATGTGAATTGTTGTGGTTACAACAAATAGCTGCAATAAATGCACTACTGCGGAAAATTGTTGGAAGTACATTGAGTTACCACTAGCATTAAATAAACCATCATAATTAAAATTAACTTTTGCCAATGGGGGAACTGGCATACCAATACTAGTAGCCATGGTGGTTCGATATTGGGTATTGATTGTTGCTATCAACCCAGAATAATCCATGATCGAATATAAGCCAGCACTATAATATAACGCATTATAATAAAGCATTGGTGTAGGTTGGTGACCTGATAATACATCCGCTTCAAAATTAGGTGGAATATAAAGTAGCGCATAAATTTTTGCTTTTTGCAGATCACGCTCAGCATCAAAAAGTTGGCTATCATAATTGATAAGATCGGCATGTGCTGCAGCATTAAGATTACGCACGAGTTCGCGTGATAAAGTACTCTTATCTTGATCAATATAACCTACTGGTAAATCATATAATACACCTCGATAAAAAATACTACTAATTAATACAAAAATAATTAGTGGCATAATCCACATTAACCAGTGAAAGGTAAATCGCCTAAAAATTTGTGGTATTTCGGCGTTAAATGCCTCTTTAAAACGATGCCAGAAATCTAACATTATTTGTCTAGCTTCCATAATGTGCTCATACCTGCACGTAAACCTTCAACAGGTGCAATAGGATAGAGTCTGACTTCAAAGGTTTTCAAATCAAAATCTCCTGTTGCTCTTGTTGCACGTTTAGTTGCATAATCGCCCATCGGTGCTATATAACGAATTTCGGCTTCAATCTCTTTGTGATTGAGTGCAGGTACTTCAAGTATAATATGATCGCCTTTGCGAATATTAGACATAATATCTTCACGCAAGTTAAATACAAAATAAGCTTGAGGTAGTTGAATCACTGTTAACAATGGACTGTTAGCGTTAAACAATTCGCCGACTTCAGCAGGAATAGAACCAATTTCACCTGCTACTTGCGCTTTAACTTGTAAATCATCATATTGTATTTGTAGCTGTTTAAGTTGCTCTTCGGCTTCTTCTAATTTGGCGGCATAAATTTCACGTTGCTCAATACGATCTCCATTTTTAGCTTGGTCTAAATTAGCTTGTGCTGATTGAACCTGTTGAAACGCTGAATCGCGTGTTTTTAGAGCATTATCTAAGAAAGATTGAGAAACATAACCTTTGGCCGAAATAGCTTTGTTACGCTCATATTCTTTGGAAGCATTATCATATGTTACCTTTGCTTGCTCAAGAATTGCTTCATAATAACGAATGCTTTCTTCTCGAGTTCCATGCTCCGAAAGCGCTAATTGAGCTTTTGCTTGGTCTCTCGCTGCTTCAGCCGCTTTGACTTGAGCTAAAAGCTCAGGGCTATCGAGAGTAATAAGAATATCACCAGGTTTAACGTCATCACCTCGATGAACATGAATAAATTGCACTCTACCTTTGGCTTTAGAAGCAACGCTAACATTCGGTGCATCAACTTCTCCTTGTAAGATAAACTGACTATTGTGTGAGCGAATTAAAATCGTCATTGATATTAAAATAACGATTAACGCAATAATAGTAAAAACTTTTTTGTTCATAAAATTTTGTATAGAGTGGTATTAAAGAGATAAGAAATAGAGAATTAAAATTATCATATCCTTTGTAAAATAAGCATATGTAAAATTAACCCTCCCCCATTATACGAAAATTGCTTTATTAACACAAAGCATGTCGATTTAATTTAAAAATGAATTAATATCAATACTAAGTTATTATAGATTATTATAGCAGCGAGCGATTTTTTATATCTACTTTAAATAATTTTTATTAATTATAAAGTAATACTTTAATAGGTTTTATTTATAAGTGATATTAGTCAAATAAAATAGATAAAAACCTACTTATTTAGTAAACTATTAAAAAATAAAAATTTAAGGTATTTAATATGGTTAAAATAATTATTATTGGTGGTGGCGCAGGAGGATTAGAATTAGCAACTGATCTCGGCGATAAATTAGGGAAAAGTAATCAAGCCGAGGTTACACTAATAGATAAAAATACTTATCATATTTGGAAACCTTTATTACATGAAGTTGCTACTGGTATTCTAAATGAGCAAGCTGATAAAATTGATTATGCTGAACAAGGACAACAACACCATTTTCAATTTATTCAAGGCACGTTTACTAATCTTAATCGTGAAGAAAAGCATGTTATTATTGAGAATTCAAATATTGAATCTATTTCTGTACCATATGATACATTAGTTGTGGCAATAGGAAGTACTTCAAACGATTTTGGCACACCTGGAGTTAAAGAACATTGTATCTTTTTAGATGACCAAAACGCTGCAATTCGTCTACGTGAAACACTGATTACAAAATTTGCTAGTTTTTGTTCAATTATTGATGAACATGAAACAACGACTGAAGATAAAATTCGTATTGCTATTGTTGGTGGTGGCGCAACAGGTGTTGAATTAGCTTCTGAGTTACCTCATATGGTTGAAACATTTGGCAACTGTGGTCGTAATAAAATGTGTTCTGATTTGCTTGATGTATCTATTATTGAAGCAACTGACCGTATTTTACCTGCTTTACCTGAAAAAACGGCATTAAATATTACCAATACCCTTCAAAAACGTGGTATTCATGTATTAACAAAAACTATGATCACCAAAGCGGAAAGTAACGGCTTTTATCCAAAGGAAGGCGATATTATTAGCGCAGATATTATGATTTGGACTGCAGGTGTAAAAGCGCCAGACTATTTAAAAGATATTGCTGGTTTAGAATCAAGCCGTTCGAATCAACTGGTGGTTAAACCAACATTACAAACAACGCGCGATGATAATATTTTTGTTATTGGTGATTGTGCTTATGCTATGCAAGACAGCGGCCGAGCCTCACCTGCTACAGCACAAGCCGCACATCAAATGGCAAAAATATGTTATGAAAATATCATTAACATGTTAAATAATAAACCAATGAAGTTATTTAAATATACAGATAATGGTACAATTATTTCTTTGCATGATACAGCTCAAGGTGTGGTTAAAATTGCTGGTAAAGGCGAAATGAAAGTTAAAGGGTTCTTTGCTTTAATGATCCATCGCTTGTTGTATCGCATGCATCAAGCAAGTCTGTTAGGTATTGTCAAAACAATTCGATTTGTTAAAGCTAGCAAAGAGGTGTATAAAAATAAATTTGCCTCTATTTTTACTCATCAAGGTTAATTAATTTACCCCTTTGTTGTTTGGTTTAATTAGCTACTTATAAAAAATATTTTATAAATAGCTAATTTATTTTATAATTTAATATATTAATAATGTTTCCTTGGTGAACCTAATGCGTTCTATTGTTATGTTTATTTTGTTGGGTGCTAGTTTTATGAGTATTGCTAACTATACGCCTAAAGATGGGGATATTATTTTTCAATCTTCACAATCAAGACAAAGTCTAGCTGTTGAACAAGCAACAAACTCGCCATATAGCCATATGGGCATTATTTTGATTAAAAATGGCAAAACATATGTTTTCGAAGCTGCCAACAAAGTCGTTTATACACCACTGAATAGTTGGATTTCTCGTGGCAAAAATAAAAAGTATATAATTAAGCGCTTAAAAGATCATAATCTGTCTAAGAATGAGGTTAATAATTTAAAAAAAATTGCACAAACATTTGAAAATAAACCATATGATATTTGGTTTGGATGGGACGATCGTTATATTTATTGCTCAGAATTAGTCTGGAAGATCTATAATAGAGCTCTTAAATTAAAAATAGGCCAATTGCAAACTATCAAAGAATTTAATCTTTCATCACCAGCAGTTAAACAAAAAATAAAAGAACGTTATGGAAATAAGATCCCCTATCAAGAAACAGTTATTTCACCCGTTTCTATGTTTAATTCACCACTGCTAACAACGGTTGATAAGCAATGGTAATATATCAAAATAACGTTAAATTTTTGACTGGTGCAAAACTTTTACGATACAAATGGTTAACACCATGCTGCTCAATTGCAGCTAAATGTGCTTTGGTTGGATAGCCTTTATGTTTAGCAAGACCGTATTGTGGATATAATTTATCAAGCTCAACCATTTCACGATCACGAATAACTTTAGCTAGAATTGAAGCAGCACTAATTTCTGCAACCAACAAATCTCCTTTAATAACTGCTTGAGCTTGAATGCCAAAATCAGGACAACGGTTGCCATCAACTAATACAAAATTGGGTTTTATGGGTAATCCTGATACCGCCCGTTGCATAGCAAGCATGGTGGCATGTAATATATTTAATTTATCAATTTCATCAACCGATGCTCTTGCAATACACCAAGCTAATGCCTCTTGTTTAATAATATCAAATAGATGTTCTCGTTTTTTTTCGGTTAGTTTTTTAGAATCAGTTAAGCCTTTAATGGGCTTGTTAGGATCTAAAATAACTGCAGCGGTAACAACATCGCCACAAAGCGGACCTCGCCCAACTTCATCAACCCCTGCGATTAAGGTGGCATCTGGATAGGTAAACTCTAGCAATGTGGCTCCTTTAATACATCGAGCACAGCTTTAGCAGCTTGTTCATCAGCATTACAACGAATTTGATTATGCAAAGATAAAAATGTCTGTTTTAGCTCTACATTATCACCTTCTAAAAAAGGGATAATGCGCTTAACAATATTTTCAGGAGTGCAATCTTGTTGTAATAATTCTGGTACAATCTCTTTACCCGCTAAAATATTCGGTAATGAAACATAAGGTGTTTTAATCAATTTTTTAGCAAGCCAAAAGGTAAATGGCTTCATTTTGTAGCCAACAACCATTGGACATTTAGCTAGCATGCATTCTAATGCCACAGTACCCGAAGCCAAGATTGACGCATTACTTGCAATCATTGCTTCGCGGGCATGACCATCTAATAACTTCATTTCAAGTTGGGGAGCAATGTCTGTTTTAATCTGCTCAAATTCTTGTCGTCTTTTTGCGTTAACTAAAGGTACTAAAATATGCAAATCTGAGTAGCGTTGGCGTAATAACAGTGCTGCTTTTAAAAAGGGAGCTGATAATAATGTTACTTCAGCATGACGGCTACCTGGCAATAAAGTTAAGCAACGACAATCTAGTGGAATACCTAATTGTTTGCGCATTGCTGTTTGATCTGGATTAAGTTGGATATCATCTGCCATTTTATGGCCAATAAAACGACAAGGAACATCAAACTTATCATAAAAGGCTTTTTCAAAAGGTAAAAAAGCTAAAATAAGATTAGTATTACGCTTAATTTTGAAAACGCGTTTTTGTTTCCAAGCCCAAACCGATGGACTCACATAATGGATTGTTTTAATGCCTGCTTGTTTTAGCTTACCTTCTAAAGAAAGATTAAAGTCAGGTGCGTCAATGCCAATAAATATATCAGGCTTAAGTGCAATTAAACGTCTAGTAATATCTTTGCGAATTGCTAAAATTCGGCGTAATCGCCCCAAAACTTCAACAATGCCCATCACTGATAACTCATCCATTTCATACCAAGCTTCACAGCCTTCGGCTTGCATTTTAGGACCTGCAATACCAACAAAATGAATATTAGGATAATGATGTTTGAGTGAACGAATTAGACCTGCTCCAAGAATGTCGCCAGAGGTTTCTCCAGCGACTAAAGCTACAGTTAATGGTTTATTGGTCATTAACGGATGATGCCACGCGTTGAACGGGCAAAAAAGTCAATAAATAATTGGATTTCAGAGTGTTGCTTGGCAATGGTTTCAATTTCAACTTTTGCCTCTTCAAACGATAAGCCATTTCGATAAAGGATTTTATAACTATTGCGAATCGCCTGCAAAGCATCTTTGCTAAACCCTCTACGTTTTAAGCCTTCATAATTTACGCCATGAGGTGTTGCATGATTACCTTGGGCAATAACATAAGGTGGAACATCCTGAGCAACACCTGAACAACCACCAACCATAACATGTGATCCGATCACACAAAATTGATGAACGGCTGTCATTCCGCCAATAATTACATAATCATCTAATTGAACATGCCCACCTAAAGTGGCATTATTTGCTAAAATACAATGATCACCAATATGACAATCGTGAGCAACATGTGCATTAATCATCAATAAATTATCACTACCAATACGCGTTAATTCACCACCTTGAACAGTGCCACGGTGAATAGTTACGCTTTCACGAATCATATTGCGATCGCCAATTTCAGTGCGTGTTGGCTCTCCACGGTATTTTAAATCTTGGTTTACCTCACCAATCGAGACAAATTGATAAATTTGATTATCTTTACCGATTTTTGTATGCCCATTGATGACAACATGTGATTTTAAAAAAGTCCCGTCACCAATTTCTACATTCTCACCAATAAAACAAAAAGGGCCGATTTTGACGTTATCGCCAATTTTTGCTCCCTTTTCAATCACTGAGCTTGGATGTATCTCCATTGCCATAGTTATTCCTTAATACTATTTTTAGGGAAATGCTAAAAAACAAGCAATTATTTACGAGCACACATCATTTCAGCTTCGCAAACTAACTTACCATCGACAGTTGCAACACCATGGAATAATGCAATACCACGGCGCTCTTTAATATATTCAACATCGAGCATAAGTTGGTCTCCCGGCACTACAGGGCGTTTAAAACGTGCTTTATCAATGGAAGCAAAATAATAAAGTTGACCTGGTGATAGCTCTTCAATACTTTTGAAAGCCAATATTCCTGTAGCTTGAGCCATTGCCTCTAAAATCAAAACTCCTGGGAAAATAGGTTTATTTGGAAAGTGCCCCTGAAAGAATGGCTCATTCACAGTAACATTTTTTATTGCTTTTAATGTTTTACCTTTTTCGTAACTAAGAACTCGGTCTACCATTAAAAATGGATAACGATGAGGTAACAGGCTGATGATTTCTTCAACATCAAGGGTATTAAGTTCGGTAGTCAAAATAGCTATCCTTATACATTATTTACTATAAATTTTTCACATTATAACTGAGGATACTGCTTTCACTCAAGGATGATTTAAAATTACAAAATATGACTTATCCTATTTTATAAGAAGCACAATGACATAGTTTTATTAAATAAATGATTTGTAAACGCTATATTATCTTGCATTAAATAATATATAATAACTCAATTAACTATATAAAAGAATTTCTAACTTGGAGAATTATAATGAAATCATTAATTAAAATGACCTTAATAAGTGGTGCAATTGTATTGGCATTAGTGGGTTGTGATAAAAAATCAGATAAGGTAACTCTTTCAACTGATTCACAAAAAGAAGCCTATGCATTAGGTTCTTCGTTTGCAACATATATGAAAGAAAGTTTAGAACAAAATGAAGTTAAACCAGATCAAGAATATTTAATCAGCGGTTTTAATGAAACATTTAATGGTGCATCACAACTAAGCAAAGATGAAGTTAAAAGCATTTTAAATGCGTTTGGCAAACGAATTCAAGAAGAAAGCAAAGCGCGTTTTGAAAAACAAAAAACCGAAAACACAGCTACTGGTGACAAGTTCCGTGAAAAATTTGCTAAACAAGATGGCGTTAAAAAAACTAAATCAGGCCTGCTTTATCAAATTTTAGAAAAAGGTTCTGAGAAACATCCAACAGAAAATGATACCGTTATCGTTCATTATACAGGTACTTTAACTGATGGCCGTAAATTTGATAGTTCTTATGATCGTGATGAACCGGCTAAATTTCCTCTTTATGGTGTGATAAAAGGTTGGACTGAAGGAATTCAATTGATTGGTGTTGGTGGAAAAATTAAACTTGTCGTGCCACCAGATTTAGCTTATGGCGATCAAAGCATTCCAGGTCAAGAAAATAAAGCAGGAATCGAACCTGCATCAACATTAGTGTTTGAAGTTGAATTACTTGGCATTGATGGTGATAAAAATGACACAAATGAAGCACCAAGGGAAGAACCTGCATCAGAACCAGAACAAGCAGAATAACAAGCAGCTGACTCACTTGATTGATTCATTAAGTTACACGCTTATTATTATGGGTCCTGCTTATGGGACCCAATCTGCTTATTGCGCATACCAGTTTGCTCAAGCTTTACTGTCTAATACTCCTCATCAGATTAAAAACATCTTTTTTTATGCCGATGGTGTTTATAATGGCAATAGCTATACAGATCCTGCTAGCGATGAGTTTGATTTAGTTTCAGCTTGGCAAGAACTAGCAAAAACACACACCTTAACGTTAACTATTTGTGTTGCAGCTGCACAGCGACGCGGTATTATCGAAAACAATCTTGCAGATCATTTTCAATTAACTGGTCTTGGTGAACTTAGCGAATCAATAGCGACAACCGATCGAACCATTCAATTTTAAATTAAGACTGAAATGAAAAAACTAGCAATTATTATCAACTCACCACCTCATGGAAATGCCAAAGGTCGAGAAGCACTTGATATCGCATTAGCCACATCAGCTATTAATCATGTTTCTGTTTTTTTTGTCGATGATGGTGTCTTTCATTTATTACCAAATCAACAACCTGATCGCATTTTAATGCGAGATTATATTGCGACATTAAACATGCTTGAACTTTATGATATTGATGATGTATATGTCTGTGAATCCTCACTGAAATCAAGAAGCTTAATTCAAATAAGTAGAAACATCCCGAGTAAAGTCATTAATACCCAGTTATTAAATCAACTATTAACAACTAAAGATGTGATTTTGCGATTCTAATTTTATATTGAAAGCAAAACCTTATACCACAACAACAAGCTTATATCTAAAAAAATCGGTTAGGAAAGAGATTGATTTTATTGGGGTTTTTATTTGATTGTTTTTAATGAAAAATATACTGTAGCGTTTATAAATAAAGCAAAGAGTCTGTAAAGTTAAATCAAATAAATAATCCACTCTATTTTTTGCTTATTTAAATAGAGTGGATTGTTATATTAGTTTTATTTAATTTGGTTCTTATTTTATACTAATTGACTAAACAAGTTTTTTAATCTCATCGGCAATTTTTTCGGCCTGAGTGCCTACAATAATTTGTACACCTGTTTTACCGAGTTTGATCACAGCCATCGCGCCAAGTGCTTTAGCTGCTTGTTCATCAACCAATTCTGAATCGTTTACACCTAAACGCAAACGTGTAATACAAGAGTCAATGTTAGTAAGGTTTCCTTTCCCACCAACAACCGCTAGATATTGTTCAGCAAGTTTAGATGTATCTCCAATGACTTGTTTTTTCTGGGTACTTTCAGTTGACGAAACAGTCGTATCTTCATCTTCACGGCCTGGGGTTTTAAGGTTGAATTTTACAATTACAAAACGGAATGCTACATAGTAGACCACAAAGAATACTAGACCTTGAAGGATCAACATATACCAATGGACAGCAAGCGGATTACGGCTTGAAAGTAACATATCGACTAAGCCAGCGCTAAAGCCAAATCCTGCTATCCATTGCATTGCTGCTGCAATATAAAGTGAAATACCCGCTAAAATCGCATGTAAAACATAAAGTACAGGTGCAACAAACATAAAAGCAAATTCAAGCGGTTCGGTTACACCAGTAAAAAATGCAGCAAAAGAAGCAGCTAACATGATTGATGCAGTTTTATCTTTATTGCCTTTTTTAGCCGTATGATACATAGCTAGTGCTGCACCAGGCAGACCAAACATCATAACAGGGAAGAATCCAGCTTGGTAACGACCTGTAATTCCAACTGTAGCTAAACCGTCTTCAATTGATTTTTGCCCACCTAGGAAGTTAGGAATATCGTTGATACCAGCTACGTCGAACCAGAATACTGAGTTTAAGGCATGGTGTAAACCAACAGGAATAAGTAAGCGGTTAAAGAATCCATAAATACCAGCACCCACAGATCCTAATTCTTTAATATATTTACCAAAAGCAACTAGTGCGTCATAAATAGTTGGCCAGATAAAATATAAAACAGCTGAAACTAATAGCATCACAACTGAAACAACAATTGGTACTAGTCTTTTTCCACTAAAAAAAGATAGTGCTTTATGTAATTCAACCCGACTAAAGCGATTGTAAAGTTCGGCTGCAATAATACCAACAAGAATACCAATAAATTGATTGTTTATTTTACCATATGCAGCAGGAACTTGCTTTAACCAGTCATCTGCTTTTGTGTCAATACCATTAAATAATGCAATAGAATTTGGAGAAAGTAAGGTGGTTACCACTAAAAAACCAACTAAACCAGAAAGTGCAGCTGCGCCATCTTTATCTTTAGACATTCCATAAGCAACACCAATAGCAAATAAAATTGGCATATTATCGATAATAGCACCACCCGATTTAATTAAAAAGGCGGCAACAATACTATTTTGCCCCCAGCCATTAGGATCGATCCAATACCCAATCCCTAGTAGTATTGCAGCAGCAGGTAGAACTGCTACAGGCACCATCAATGAACGCCCGATACGTTGCATATAAGCTAAAATTCCCATAAGTTTAACCTCATATAGTTATTAGGGGTATATAATAAAAAGTAATAAAATTTTACATCTTTAAGCGATGATAATTAAGTATTATTATTTCACTCTATATTATTTATTTTACTTCGCAAATTAATTATTCTTTTTTTGTGATTTAAATCACCATTTTTTTTGATTAATTAGTTTAATATAGTAAAATAAAGACAACATATTTTATTTCAAGAAAAAAGTTTTTTAATTATATCACAAGAGGTAACAGCACATGAGACTTATTCCTTTAGAAAATGCACAAGAAGTCGGTGCCTGGGTTGCACAGCGCATTGTTAATAAAATTAATGAGTTTAAACCTACCGCAGATCGTCCATTTTTATTGGGGCTGCCAACAGGTAGTTCACCATTAGTTATGTATCAACAATTGATTAAACAATATAAAGCAGGTAACGTTAGCTTTAAGCATGTTGTAACCTTTAATATGGATGAATATGTTGGTATTCCAGAAGAGCATCCTCAAAGTTACCACACATTTATGTACGAAAATTTTTTCAATCATATTGATATTGATAAGAACAATATCCATATATTAAATGGTAATGCACCAGATATTGATCAAGAGTGCCGTCAATATGAAGCGAAGATCAAAGCTTACGGTAAAATTAATATCTTTGTTGGGGGGGTAGGTCAAGATGGACATATCGCTTTTAATGAACCAGGATCTTCACTTTGTTCACGTACACGCATCAAAACATTAACTGAAGATACACGCATTGCTAATTCTCGCTTTTTTGATAATGATGTGAATCAAGTACCAAAACATGCGTTAACCATTGGTGTTGCAACTTTAATGGATGCTCAGGAAGTTATTTTATTAGTTTGTGGTCATAATAAAAGTTTAGCATTACAAGCTGGTGTTGAAGGGTCTGTTAATCATCTTTGGACTGTCACTGCGCTACAAATGCATCCTGCATCAATTATTGTTTGTGATGAACCAAGTACTGATGATCTTAAAGTGAAAACACTAAAATATTTTAAACAAATGGAAGCTGATAATCTTAAAGTGACCGTTTTATAAAGGATAATTCAATGTATGCATTAACAAATTGCCGTTTTTATACAGGTTATGAAATCCTTGATAACCACGCTGTTATTATTGATGGTGATAAAATTACAAAAGTCTGTAAACAAAACGAATTACCTACAGATATCAAAATTGAAAATCTACAAGGCGCAATTGTGGCCCCTGGATTTATTGATATCCAAGTTAATGGATGTGGTGGTGTACAATTTAATGAAACGCTTGATGCACTAAGCGTTGAAACATTACAAGCCATGCAGGCCACAAATCTTATTTCTGGTTGTACTAGCTATTTGCCTACGTTAATTACATCAACTGATGAATTTATGATAAAGGCAGTTAACGTGATGCGTGAATACTTAGCTACGCATCCTAATCAAGCACTTGGGTTGCATCTTGAAGGACCTTATATCAGCCCTGAAAAAAAGGGAATTCATGACGAAAATATTATTCGACAGCCGTCACAAGAAATGATTGATTTCCTTTGTGAAAATGCTGATGTAATTAAAATCATTACTTTAGCGCCAGAAAGAGTTGAAAGCCATTTCATCAAGCAATTGGTTAATGCAGGCATTCATGTTTCGGTTGGTCATTCAAATGGTCATTATGATGACTGCCGTCGTGGCTTTAATGATGGTATTCGTTTAGGAACGCATCTATTTAATGCTATGCCTTATATTTCAGGGCGAGAGCCTGGTGTAGTTGGTGCAATTTATGATGAACCAGAAGTTTATGTTGGTATCATTGCCGATGGTCAACATGTTAGTTGGGCAAATATTCGCAATAGTCATAAAATCAAACAAGATCACTTAATTTTAATTACTGATGCGATGCTGCTTGCTGCTTCTAATTTAGAATCAGGCGTATTTGCAGGTAAAATCATTTATTATAAAGATGGTCGTTGTGTTGATGAAAATGGCACATTGGGTGGTTCATCATTAACCATGATTGAAGCGGTAAAAAATGCAGTTGAATATGTTGGTATTGCCTTAGATGAAGCATTAAGAATGGCAACACTTTACCCTGCTAAAGCAATCGGTGTGGATAAAGAGCTTGGCAGTATTAGTGAAGGAAAAATTGCAAATCTTGTTATTTTTAATCGTGATTTTTCAATCGTTAAAACGGTTGTTAACGGAGAGATGAGTCGCTAAAATATCAGATAATTGATTAAGAATATTGAGCAATATATGACATTTAATTATCTGAACTTAGTGGGTAATGCTGAATTAATTAAACAACTAAATTATGCAATGATTTATCGCTTAATTGTTCAGCAAGCACCACTTTCTCGTATTCAATTGGCTGAAATTAGCCAATTGGCTCCAGCAAGTATTACCAAAATAACTCGCCAACTGATTAAAAATAAACTAATTAAAGAGGTCGATGCTCAGCAATCAACGGGCGGGCGCCCTGCGGTTTCAATTGAAGCAAAATATGGACAATATCAAGCTATTGCGGTGCAATTAAGTCGTTCACATGTCACAATAGAGCTATTTGATTTAGGTGCAAAATGTTTAGTATCAAAAAGATATCCGCTTACTAACTTTACCGAGCAACAGGTACAAGACTATTTAATTGCATTAATTGAAGATTTTATTCAAGAGAATAGCAAGAAAATAAAATGTTTAGTAGCAATATCGATTGTATTACCAGGCTTAATTGATTCAGTCAATGGTATTATCCGTTATACGCCACATATTCAAGTAAAAGAATGGGCTTTAGCCGACATACTACAAAAACACTTTAATGTTTCCATTTTTGTTGGGAATGATATTCAAAGCTTAGCATTAGCTGAAAGTTATTTTGGATCAACCCAAAATGTCGATGATTCTATATTAATTCGTGTTCATCGGGGAGTAGGTTCTGGTGTTATTGTTAATCAGCAATTATTAACAAATCACAATCAAAGCGCTTGTGAAGTAGGGCATATTCAAGTAGATGCATTAGGTGAACGTTGTCATTGTGGTAACTTCGGTTGCTTAGAAAATCGTGTCGTTAATAAAGCTATTGAACACCGTGCTAAACAGATGATTGAACAAGGTTATATTTCAAAACTTACTGCCGAGCAATGCGATATCAATCATATCTGTCAATATGCTAATCAAGGCGATGAACTTGCCATCAAACTTGTCAAAGATGCGGGTGAAAATCTTGGCAGAGCGGTTGCTATTATGGTTAATATTTTCAATCCTCAACGCATCGTATTAGCAGGTGAAATAACTAAATCACCCGAAATCTTACTAAATGCAGTAAATAGTGCGCTAAATGCACAAAGTCTAGAAGAACTACGCAAAAATCTTACCATTACTTGCTCACCGCTAGATGATAGGTCGGCAATTGGTGCATTTGCATTAGTACAACAAGCTTTATTTAATGGTTCACTACTGATGACATTACTCGAAGAGAATCTATAGTATACCTTATCATATATAAAAAGCCCGATAGTCCGATAATTCGGGCTTTTTTAATTAAGTTTGAGCTACGACAAATTAAGCTAAAATGCGTAACATTCTACGCAGTGGTTCTGCAGCACCCCATAATAGTTGGTCACCTACAGTAAAAGCAGACAAATAATCTTTACCCATATTCAATTTACGTAAACGCCCAACAGGTGTGGTTAACGTACCTGTAACCGCTGCAGGAGTTAATTCTCGCATTGAAATTTCACGATCATTAGGAACGACTTTTACCCAATCATTGTGCACAGCAAGAAGCTTTTCAATTTCTGGCACACTAATATCTTTTTTCAATTTAATCGTAAACGATTGACTATGACAACGCAAAGCTCCAATACGAACACAAAGTCCATCAACAGGAATAATCTGACTTGTTCCCAAAATTTTATTGGTTTCGGCTTGCCCTTTCCACTCTTCTTTACTTTGCCCATTATCTAGCGCTTTATCGATCCAAGGAATTAAACTTCCTGCTAATGGCACACCAAAATTATCAGTAGGTAAACTACCATCACGCATTTTTTGTGTCACTTTACGCTCAATATCCAAAATAGAGGAATGCGGATCTTGTAACTCTTTTGCTACTTCGGCATTTAGCATACCCATTTGAGTTAATAGCTCACGCATATGGCGAGCACCACCACCAGATGCCGCTTGATAAGTCGAAACAGAAACCCAATCTATAAGATTTTCAGCAAATAACCCACCTAATGACATTAACATCAAACTAACCGTACAGTTACCGCCTACAAAAGTTTTAATACCTCTATTTAAAGCAGCATGAATATTAGCTTTGTTTACAGGATCAAGAACAATAATTGCATCATCTTCCATGCGTAACGTTGAAGCTGCATCAATCCAATAACCCTGCCAACCTGTTGCACGTAATTTTGCGTAAATCTCTGAGGTATAATCACCACCTTGGCAAGTGACAATAATATCTAATGCCTTTAAAGCATCAATATTATCTGCGCTTTGTAATATACCTGTTTTTCCACCAAAAGTTGGGGCTGCTTGACCTGCTTGAGAAGTAGAAAAGAAAACAGGATTGATATAATCAAAATCATGCTCTTCAACCATACGTTGCATAAGCACAGAGCCCACCATTCCACGCCAACCGACAAAACCAACATTTTTCATAATTTATTTCCAATTAGTAGAGGTTATATAAAGCAATATTTTTATCTATTAAAACAAAATATCACCATAAAACAAGTAAGATAAGAATTATTTTTAGATAAGAGCAAATAATAACGTGGTGTTATATATTGAAAGAAAAAACCACGACAACAGCAAACAAAAAACGAATCATCATATCTAAAAAAACATAAGGCGTTTTCCCTAAAATCGCTTTATGCGGTTTAACGGTATTATAAAAGCTAATAAACCGCTTAGGCTTTAGTTGTCATTTTTTTGCGTCACTAACTATTTGCTGATTATGTAACTTTCTATTAATGTACGCATCACTATTTCGGCTTTCCTATTCGTTTGTGGCAGGTGGTTTGGTAAATATTTCTTGATATGCCGGTTATTACACAGCTTATCTAAACAAATATTTTAACTAAAAAAATAAAGACAGTGCCATTTTTGTCAAAAACTTTCAGGAGTGTACTACGTTTATGTAAAAAATCCTAAAAAATCATGCATAAATAAACAAGGGTAACGTTATTATTATTGCTTTTCTAACCACCATTTCACCGCCAAAACAACGCGACTAAAATTATTAATATTAAACAACACATAGTTAAAAATGAGTTAAATTTTGCCCTAAAATGCGCTATGATTGGTGCTGTTTAACTTATTTAGATTATCAATCAAATAACGATATTTGGTAGCTAAGCGATATTAGATAACTATATTAGATAACTACATTCGATAGCTATATTTGATAGCTATATTTAATAACTAAAAGCAATAATATTAACCATTTAAATCATAACAACAAACCAAAGGTATTCCCTTTTGTTCTAATTAAATTAATAAATAAGGAAAGGAAAAAACATGGCAAGTGCGTTAGAGCGTCTTTTAGAGCAGCTTGATGACGGGATATTGGGTCATTTAAAAAAACTGAGCCATAATCGCTATACCTTAGCCGTTGAGGGGCTAAGTTCGCCGGTGTCGGTGTTACAGGTTAAAGGCGATGAGCGGCTTAACCAGCCGTGGCATTATACCCTTGAATTTACCAGTCCCGATAAAGCCC
>NZ_LZHH01000046.1 GCF_001690595.1 Gilliamella sp. Choc5-1 | reverse complement strand
AAATTGAGACACATCATCCGGGTTATTTATGTGCACAAGATACCTATTATGTAGGACACATTAAAGGCATAGGGAAAATATACCAACAAACATTTATTGATACCTATTCCAGACTCGCTTTTGCTAAAGTCTATACCGAGAAAAACAGTCTGATTGCTGCCGATATGCTCAATGATAAAGTCCTTCCTTTCTTTGACAGGGAACAAGTGCCGCTGTTACGCATTCTTACAGACCGAGGTACGGAATATAATGTCCATAAGGAGAGCAATGCTTATGAGCTTTATCTTAATCTAGAAGATATTGAACACACCAAGACCAAAGCCTACAGCCCACAAACTAACGGTATTTGTGAGCGATTCCATAAGACGATGAAAACAGAATGTTATGATATTTTATTTCGGCGTAAGATTTACACGCAATTGAGTGAAATACAAAACGATATTGAGCAATGGCTTGAATTTTACAATCGAGAAAGAGCACACTCTGGAAAATATTGTTATGGGAAGACACCATGGCAAACATGGAATGATGCAAAGGGGTTGGTTAAGGAAACGCAATTGGAGAATTTATTTTGCTCATCGGGCACGCATTTTGTTAAAATGAAAGCCGATGAGTAATATGTGTTTGTCAGATTAAGTTTGAGCTACTACAAATCCTGTGATTGTTAGATCATCAAATACTAGCTCTGGTTGTAATGGTACCGAATCTGGGGGAAGCTCTGTATAGTTATCTTTTTTACGATTATAATCAACTGCTGTTTCAAATAATTTTTTTGCGCTTATCTGATTTTTAGATATCGTTTGATATAGCGCTTATCCATAAATAACTCACTATTGGCCTCTTTAAGAGAAAGAGCCAATAAATTAGGATTTAATGTTTCATTTTGCTCAGCAATTAATATTAAATGCGGACAATTATTTATATCATGACTTAAATCAGATCTTAAAACAGGAACTATTCGTTCTTTTTTATTGTTTTTATCAGCTTGTTTGCAAAAAAAGAATTCAGGAATATTATCAACAGATATTAAGTTATAATCGGGTAGAGGTCTTAGCTTATCAACTAACAAATAACGTTTTTTTTGAATCATTCATTAATTTAACAAAATTATCTAAGTGGTATTTCATACTATTTCTATCCTTACCATTTTGTTTTGCATATTGCACTGTCTAGTAGTTAAGTTTTAATACAGCACAGACTTATTGTTTTCGAAATTTATATATTTAATTTATGATATATATAATTATGTTGAATAATAGAATTACCGCTGTTCGTAAGCAATTATCAATTTCTGTTAATAGGTAAACCAAGCTATATAAATAATTTAACCTATTATAAAAAGAAAACTGACCCTAACTAATGATGTGGTGCTAAATAAAAAATAACTGACAAATAACTAATTACACCTATCCATTCACTAACTATTTAAACTAATTTAAGTTTTACTAATTTCGGGGGCTATTCTCTTATTTTTTTGTCAAAATTTCAACTCAAATTGGTTAATAAGTAGTTAGCAAATTAAAATCACTACCATAAACACCTGTAACAAATCAAATATCCTCAAAAAAGTTTTATTATGGCATAATATGTGTCAATTCATATTTCCGCGACTTTACTCAAAGGCTAATTATTACTTATGAGTGAAACGCATGTTAAAGAGAGTATATTCTAGTGTTAAGTACAAATAACATCACAATGCAATTTGGCAGTAAGCCATTATTTGAAAATATCTCGGTTAAATTCGGTAATGGCAATCGTTATGGTTTAATTGGCGCCAATGGTAGTGGTAAATCCACTTTTATGAAAATTATTGGTGGTGATTTAGTGCCAACCTCTGGCAATGTAGCTTTAGATCCGCATGAAAGACTGGGTAAGTTACGTCAAGACCAATTTGCGTTTGAAGAGTTTACCGTGCTTGATACGGTAATTATGGGACATACCGAATTATGGCAAATCAAACAAGAGCGTGACCGCATCTATTCACTACCTGAAATGAGTGAAGAAGACGGCTTTAAAGTGGCTGATTTAGAAACTCAATACGCTGAAATGGATGGCTATAGTGCCGAAGCGCGTGCAGGTGAATTATTATTAGGCGTTGGTATTCCAATTGAACAACACTATGGTTTAATGAGCGAAGTTGCTCCTGGTTGGAAACTGCGTGTATTATTGGCACAAGCCCTATTTTCAAATCCTGATATATTATTGCTTGATGAACCAACCAATAACTTAGATATTGATACAATTCGCTGGCTTGAAGACACCCTAAACCAACGTGAAAGTACTATGATCATTATTTCGCATGACCGCCATTTTTTAAATATGGTCTGTACCCATATGGCAGACATGGATTATGGTGAGCTTCGCATCTACCCTGGTAACTATGATGATTATATGACAGCATCAACGCAAGCGAGAGAGCGTTTATTAGCTGACAATGCCAAAAAGAAAGCACAAATCAGTGAGCTACAATCTTTTGTTAGTCGATTTAGTGCCAATGCGTCTAAATCAAAACAAGCAACTTCGCGCGCAAAACAAATTGAAAAAATTAAACTTGAAGAAGTCAAAGCCTCTAGCCGCCAAAATCCATTTATTCGTTTTGAACAAGATAAAAAACTATTCCGTAATGCGCTTGTTGTTGAAAACCTGACCAAAGGTTTTGATAATGATCCACTATTTAAAAACTTAAACCTAATGGTCGAAGTGGGCGAAAAAGTCGCTATTTTAGGGACTAACGGTATTGGTAAAACTACATTAATAAAAACACTGATGGGCGAGCTTACTCCCGAACAGGGCGATATAAAATGGTCTGAAAATGCCAATATTGGTTATTATGCACAAGATCACGAATACGAATTTGAAGGCGACTTAACTGTATTTGACTGGATGAGCCAATGGAAGCAGCCAACCGATGACGAGCAAGCCGTACGTAGTATTTTAGGTCGATTACTGTTTTCACAAGATGATATTAAAAAGCAAGTCAAAGTACTATCAGGTGGTGAAAAAGGACGTATGCTATTTGGTAAATTGATGATGCAACGCCCAAATATTATTGTTATGGACGAGCCAACCAACCATTTAGATATGGAATCTATCGAATCACTCAATATGGCATTAGAGCTTTATCAAGGCACGCTATTTTTTGTTTCACACGATCGTGAATTTGTTAGCTCGTTGGCAACACGCATTGTTGAAATTACACCTGAAAAAGTCATTGATTATACAGGTAATTATGAAGATTACTTGCGTAGCCAAGGGATTGAATAATCAGTTATTAATAAAAATAGCCACAAATACCAATGTGGCTATTATTTTCTTACATTACGTTAAGATGAGTCTCCCCCCATTTTTAAATAATATTCAGTAAAATAAATCACACCTCAATTGACATTAATTGACATTGTACAACTTAAGTGTACAATGATTCTCAGTAATTACATTTCAATGGGGAATATTATGAGACACGTTAGCTATTCAGCCGCAAGGGCAAATCTAGCAGCAACAATGGATGAAGTTGTTAACGACCGAATGCCAACAATCATTACACGCCAAAATGGCAATAACTGCATTTTAATGTCATATGATGAATTTACATCTTTAGAAGAAACCGCTCGCTTGTACCGTTCACCAGCCAATGCAAAACATTTATTACGTTCACTAGAGCAAATTAACAACGGCCAACTGCAGGAACATGATCTACAAGATGAATAAGTTATTTTCAGATGAATCGTGGAATGACTACCTTTATTGGCAAAAAACAGATAAAAAAGTAATTAAACGCATCAATGAACTTATTAAAGATATCAGCAGGACGCCATTTTCAGGTCTAGGTAAGCCAGAGGTGCTAAAATTTAACTTATTAGGTTATTGGTCGCGAAGAATTGATGGAGAACACAGGTTAATTTATAAAATTGAAAATAACTGTATTATTATACTCTCTTGCCGTTATCATTATGAATAATGATATTTCTCACCTTATCAATCTAATTAGCAAAAAATAGCCACATCAGTGGCTAGCTTATTTCAATTAATAGCAAATTAAAACTCTAACTCATCCCACCAAATATCGATAAGTGGACTGGTTTTGACATTTTTTAAGCCGTGACTTTCAAGCCATTTTGTGACAATGTCACGATGTTCATCAGTACAGTTGCCGAGTTTTTGAGTACAAATAATACCTTTCCAATTCAAATAACCACTACCCTCATAAGCTAAACCATTTGGTTGAATAGCTTCAAGAATAAATTGATCAACAATATTATCTAAGGTTTCTTCAGTTGTACCTTCTTCAAACGACCAACTAACAGTAAAACCTAATTCTTTAAACTCGTCGATGTGTAATTTTTTTCGTAAACGTCTACTACGATTAACCATAATTATTTCCTTCTTTTCTATTAAATATTCGTTTGTTTATTTCTAGTATAATGTTGTCTGTTAGCGGATTTTACACTACTTTGCTTCGGTTGCGACGATCGGTTTGTTGTTGAACTTGCTCTTTTTGGCGCAGTTCGCCTTGCTGACGATTTTTTAACAGGCTCTGGTTTTATTTTAGGATCGACTTCAAATCCTTGTGTGGTTAGCTCAGGAATTGACCTTTTAATCAACTTTTCAATCGCTTTTAGTTGTGGAAGTTCATCAACACAAACTAATGAAATAGCTTGTCCTTGATTTTGCGCACGTCCTGTTCGACCAATACGATGCACATAATCTTCAGCAACTTGTGGTAATTCATAATTAACAACATAAGGCAATAACTCAATATCAAGCCCACGAGCAGCAATATCGGTTGCCACTAACGCCCTAATTTGCCCTGTTTTAAAATCGGCTAACGCTTTAGTGCGAGCACCTTGGCTTTTATTACCATGAATTGCAGCGGCCTTAATGCCATCTTTGGTTAATTGATCTGCCAAATGATTAGCGCCGTATTTAGTGCGAGTAAAGATTAGCACTTGTTGCCACTGATTTTTACCAATTAAATAAGATAGTAACTCACGCTTACGACGTTTATCAACCCGATGCACATATTGCGTGATCTGCTCTGAAGCACTATTAGTTTTAGCAACCTCAATCAATTTTGGTGAATGTAAAATTGTTTCGGCTAAGGCTTTTATTTCGCTTGAAAAAGTCGCTGAAAACATTAAATTTTGGCGTTTTTTAGGCAACTTAGCGATCACACGGCGAATATCATGAATAAAGCCCATGTCTAACATACGATCGGCTTCATCCAATACCAATATTTTAACAGTAGCAAGATCCACCGCATTTTGTTGTACTAAATCAAGCAACCGCCCTGGTGTTGCAATCAAAACATCAACACCACCGCGTAACTTCATCATTTGTGGATTAATACTCACACCACCAAAGACCACTAACGAACGAATGGGCAAATAACGGCTATAATCGCGGATATTTTCGCCTATTTGCGCAGCCAGCTCGCGCGTTGGGGCTAAAATCAAGGCATATAACGGACGTTTGCCTTTTTGGGCACCTGCTTTATTGCTATTTTGAGCTTGTTGAATAAGCAGTTTTTGCAAAATGGGCAAACCAAAGCCAGCCGTCTTTCCTGTTCCTGTTTGCGCACTGGCCATCAGATCGTTGCCTGATAAAATAACGGGAATAGCTTGTTGTTGAATGGGAGTTGGTGTTGTGTAGTTCTGTTCGTGAATTGCTTTTAAAATCTCGGTATCTAAACCAAGAGAGTCAAATGACATGAAATATTCCTAAAATGAAAAATAAATTATTCATATCCATTATAAAGCAATTCAATAATAAATGTCTGACTATTTAAATAATATTAGCGCTTAACTAATTTTATAAACAAAATCGCTATTACATCAAATGCGTTATTCTATCTATCTAAATTTAAATAGTTTTTTACATAAACGTAGTACACTCCTGAAACTTTTTGACAAAATGATGCAATCTGTATTTGTTTAGATAAAATGTCTGTTTAAGTAAACTGCGTAATACCCTACTGTACCAATCAGAAATTCATCAAACTAGCCTATCCACAAACAAATAAGATAATCGAAAGCGTGATACGAATTTTGAATTGAGATTTAGTATAATCAGCAATTATTTAGCGATTCAAGGGAAAACGTCTTATGCGTTTTTAGAGAGTTATTTTAATTATTGATGTGTAAATAACTCAGCGTTTTTCTATAAATAATATTTTTCAGGAGATCTATAATAAAAAAATCAAATGATATTTATTATCATTTGTGTTTATGCTACTATTTTCGCTTTGATAATTAATGGATTTTGTATGCATTTTAATCTTAGCGGTATAAAACGTTTATTCATTGCTTTGCTTTTAACAACCCTTAGTCTTAACTGTTTTGCTAAAGATGATATTACTTTTGCAAACTTTCGCGATATTCGTGATTTGAACCCACATCTTTATGGTGGCGAAATGTGGGCGCAAAATATGCTTTATGAGTCGCTAGTTCATTACAATGAGGATGGTACCTTTTCGCCTTGGCTAGCTGAAAGCTGGACCATTACTAACGATGGTAAAACTTATACTTTTAAGTTAAGAAAAGATGTTACTTTTAGTGATGGTGCTAAATTTGATGCCCATAGCGCTAAACTAAACTGGGATGCGGTGCTTTCAAATAAAGTACGTCATACTTGGCTTGAAATGGTACGCCTAATTACCGAAATCAAAGCCGTAGATGATTATACTTTACAAGTGAATCTATCCGAACCTTACTACCCATTTTTGATTGAAATTGCTGTTACAAGACCAATGCGCTTTATTTCACCAAATTCTATGATTGATGGCGAAACTAAAAATGGTGTTAAATCTTATATTGGTACTGGCCCTTATATTTTAGACGATCATAAAAAAGATCAGTATGCCATTTTTAACGAAAACCCTAACTACTGGGGCACAAAACCGCAAATTAAAAAAGTCACAATGAAAGTGATCGCTGATAACCAAAGCCGTTTGATGGCGCTTGAAAAAGGTGAAATTGATCTTATTTACGGTAAAAATATGGTCGATGCTGATTCGTATGAACGATTTGCTAAAATGGATAAGTTTCAAACATTAATGTCAAAACCGGTTTCAAGCCGAATCGTTCTGATGAATACAACAAGGCCACAACTTAAAGATGCCAATGTGCGCCGAGCTATTGAGCATATCATCAGTAAAAAAGATGTTTCTGAGGGTATTTTTAATAATAGCGAAGCACCAGCCGATACTTTAATGGCAACTAATATTCCTTATGCTAATATCGGGTTAAAACCTTATGAGTATGATACCAACTTAGCAGCGCAACTACTTGATAAAGCAGGTTGGGTTAAAGTGAATGGCGAGCAATATCGTCAAAAAGAAGGCAAACCGTTCGAAATCACTCTTTACTATGATAGCAACACAGCTTCGCAAAAAACCATTGCTCAATATATGCAAGATGAATTTGAGCAAGTTGGTTTAAAATTAAACATTCACGGTGAAGAAGAGCAAGGGTATCGCGATCGCCAAAAAGCCGGTGATTTTGATATGGTTTTTGATATTTCGTGGGGGATGCCTTATGATCCGCAGTCTTTCTTATCTGGCATGAAGTTGCCTGTTTATGGTGATTATATTGCTCAGCAAGGCTTAGCAGAAAAAGCTCAAATTGACGCAAGTATTAGCAAAGCGCTTATTTCCACCGATGAACAAGAGCGACAAGCACTTTACCGCTATGTACTAGAAACACTTCATAACGAAGCGGTATACATTCCTTTAACTTATGAACGTAACCGAGCTATTGCCATTAAGTCATTAAAAGGCATTGAATTTGCACCGTCACAATTTGATATTCCATTTGATAAAATGCATTATTAGGTTGTTGATTTTATTATTTAATAACAATGTTAAATTATATTTTTAAACGTTTAATTATGATGATACCGATTCTTATCGGTATCTCATTTATTGCATTTTTGCTGATTAATTTAGCTCCTTCAGATCCTGCCGAAGTTGCATTACGCCTAAACGAAATCATGCCAACGCCTGAAGCCATTGAAAGTATGCGCCAAGAGCTTGGTTTAAATGAACCTTTTTGGTATCGTTATTTTAACTGCCTGTATAATGTCTTTCATCTTGATTTTGGTCGTTCATTTATTCATCGTGACCGATTTGTTTGGGATGAGATGATTCGCTGTTTAAAACCAACACTTATTTTAGCTACATCATCCTTTATTTTTACGCTTATAATTAGTTTAATTTTTGGCATACTCTGTGCCATTTTTGCCAATTCTGCGTTTGATCGGATTTTGCGCATCATTATCTTTTTAGGCACAGCGATGCCAAGTTATTGGCTGGGGCTGTTATTTATTTGGTTATTTGCCAATTATCTTGATCTATTGCCAACTAATGGCTATGGTTCTTGGCAAAATTTAGTTTTACCTACAATTACATTATCGTTTGTGTATATTTCTACTTATATTCGATTTATTCGTAATAACATGATTGAAAACATGCATAATTATTTTGTTTTTTATGCTCGTAGCCGTGGATTAAAAGAACGCACAATCATTTTAAAACATGTGCTAGTCAATTCATTACAAACCACCATCACCGCATTAGGGATGACCATTCCGCAATTAATTGCGGGTTCGTTTGTCGTTGAGTATATATTTTCGTGGCCAGGGCTTGGGCGGTTGTGTATTTCTGCAATAATGAATCGAGATTACCCTGTTATTCAAGCTTATATCTTATTGATGGCTATTTTATTTGTTGTTTGTAATTTTATTGTGGATGTTTTACACCTATTACTCGATCCACGATTAAAAGAGAGTGGTAGTCTTTCATGAACCAACTTAAGCAACTGTTCAAAAATAAAATAGCATTATGCTGTTTAACGATTATTGGTGTGATTATTGTTTTAGGTATTTTAGCCCCTTATATTGCTCCATTTGATCCCAATAAAGTTCGCATTGTGCGCAAATATGCAGCAGTTTCTGCTCAGCATTGGTTTGGTTGTGATCATTTAGGTCGGGATATCTTTTCTCGGTTACTTTATGGCATTCGCTCAACACTATTTTTGTCGATATTGACCATGGCAATAACAATTGTTATTGGAACCATCATTGGGCTTATTTCGGGCTATAATAGAGGTAAACTTGACGAATGTATTATGCGCCTTTGCGATATTATGCTTTCTTTTCCAAGTCAGGTAATGATACTAGCCATTGTCGGCGTGCTTGGAGTCGGTATTGAAAACGTGATTATTGCTAATATTGTTGTCAAATGGGCTTGGTATAGCCGAATGATTCGTAGTTCTGTAATCAAGTATAGCCGTAAAAACTATATTCTTTTTTCACGCACAATTGGTGCGCCTCATTTTTTTATTATTCGGCGCCACTTGCTACCTAATATTATGTCTGAACTTGTTGTACTTGCTACACTCGATACAGGGTGGGTTATTTTAAATATTTCGGCACTTTCTTTTATTGGATTAGGCGTACAAGCACCCACCGCAGAATGGGGATTGATGTTAAGCGAAGCCAAAAATGTAATGATTCAGCACCCGATGCAGATGGTCTTTCCAGGAATGGCTATTTTGATTGTGGTTGCTGCATTTAATATGCTAGGGGATTGTTTGCGAGATATTTTAGATCCAAAGGAAAAAACAGCATGAGTGACACATTGCTTAAAGTTAACAATCTCACCGTAACACTAGATAACAGCAAGCCACTATTAAATGATATTTCGTTTCATCTAAAACATCATCAATGTTTAGGTATTGTTGGTGAAAGTGGTAGTGGCAAAAGCTTAACATGCAAAGCGATTATGGGTTTGTTAGAACCTTATTTTTCAGTTCAAGGGCAAATCTTGTTTTCACCCCAAAAAACACAACTCAAGTTACAACAAAATGGCGATTTGTTAAAACAAAATAACGAAACATTACGTTTTATTCGTGGTAATGTGATTTCGGTCATTTTACAGCACCCAATGAGTGCTTTTGATCCGCTTTACTGTGTTGGTAACCAAGTTGTTGAAACGTTATTGGCTCACCAACCAATCAGTAAAAATCAAGCCATAACTAAAACGCTTAATATGCTTGCAGATATTGGTCTTGATAATCCTAAACAAATTTATAATCGATACCCTCATCAATTAAGTGGCGGTATGCTACAACGAATAATGATTGGGATTTCTCTTATGCTTGAACCTGAGCTGATTATTGCCGATGAACCAACAACTGCATTAGATTCAATTAGCCAATTTCATATTCTAAAAATATTTGAAAAAATTAAACAACAATCTAAAACATCCATGATATTTATCTCACATGATCTAGGCGTTATTCACCATATAGCCGATCACATTTTGGTAATGAATAAAGGCACCATTGTTGAACAAGGAAGTCGAGATCATATTTTTTATCATTCTAAAAATGATTATACTCAATATTTAATTAATGCTCGTAAGCAATTATTAGCCAAATTTAATTGTGTTGTTCAACCCAATTATATAACACCCAGTTCGGAGACAATCTAAATGCCACCGTTGTTACAACTTGAGCATGTAAAAAAATTGTTTTTACAACCCAATCAAGGCTTACTTGGTCGCAAAAAAATATCGGTAATTAATGATGTCTCGTTTTCACTATATCAAGGGCAATGTTTGGGAATTATTGGGGAAAGTGGCAGTGGTAAAAGTACCCTAGGTAAACTGATTTTAGGGCTTGAAAAGCCAGATAGTGGAAACATTTACTTTAATGGATTTGATACATCTCAACGCGCTTGGCGAAAATCCTCAATGCGGCGTGATATCAGTGCCGTATTTCAAGATTATAATGCATCTGTTAACCCTTATTTTACTACCGCTGAGATTATTGCCGAACCTATTGATATTTACGAAAAAATATCAACCAAAGAACGCCAAAAACGAATTGATGCGCTGTTGGAACAAGTCGGGTTAGATCACTCCTTTTATCATCGCTTTCCTCATGAAATGAGTGGCGGTCAATTGCAACGAATTTGTATTGCACGGGCGATTGCTTGCTCGCCTAAATTTATTCTATTTGACGAAGCAGTCAGTTCGTTAGATATATCAGTACAAACTCAAATTTTATCTTTACTGGCAGATTTACAAAAACAGCTAAACCTAACCACGATTTTTATCACTCATGATTTAACGACTATCACTTATTTGTGCGATAAGGTGATCTTTTTTTATCAAGGACAAATTGTTGAACAGGTGGACAATATTTCTCAATTAAGCCAAGTCAATCATCCTTATTCTAAACAACTTCTTGAATCTATTTTAGGATTTTAGATTATGACCACATCTTCAAATTCAAACAAACAATACCATTTTAAAAACTACCTTGCGCTAGTTATCCCCTTTATTATTTCAACAATCACAACGCCACTACTTGGCGTGGTTGATACTGCTTTAGTTGGTCACTTACCTAACCCTGCCTTTATTGCGGGTATTGCTGTGGGCACCGTGATTTTTAATACTATTTATTGGCTATTTGGCTTTTTACGAGTCAGCACCACAGGGTTTTCAGCGCAAGCTTTAGATGATCCTATTTTACTAAGGTCTTCGCTGATTCGTCCGCTTTTTATTGCCATTTTATTAGGCATTGTTTTTATTATTTTTCAAAGCCTAATATTTAATACCGCCATGCAGCTTATAAAACCCAATGAAGAAGTAAAACACCACGCCCACACCTATTTTACTATTCTAATTTGGGGAGCACCTTTTGTTTTAATCAATTATGTTTTAGTGGGTTGGTTAATGGGCATGGCAAAAATAAAAGCGGTTTTGTTTTTGCAAGTATTAATCAATTTACTTAACATTGTTATGGCTGCCACGCTTGTTTGGGGCTTTCATTTTGATATTCAAGGTGTCGCTTTTGCTACGCTTAGCGCACAAATCATCTGTACACTATTGGGTATTTGGTTTATTTATGCCTATCTACCTAAAACTGAGCAAAAAACAGATTTCAAAGCCATATTATCTTGGCAATCTTTAAAAGGGGTAATTTTAGTTAATACCAATTTAATGATTCGAACTATCTGTTTACTTATTGTTACCAATCATTTTATCTCGATTGGCTCTCGTTTTAATACTGAAGTATTAGCCGCTAATGCGGTTTTATTTCAAATCCACTATTTAATGGCTTACTTATTTGATGGTTTTGCCAATGCATCAAGTGTTTTTAGTGGAAAAGCTAAGGGAACAAAAGACATCACGTTATACAATCAAACACTACGTTGGTCATTGCTATCGTGCCTTATTTGTCCTGTTGTTTTGATAGCGATTTGGTTGGGATTTGATTCAATGATTATTCGGTTGCTTACTAATCAAACCGACATTATTAACCTATGTACTGAATATCAATACTGGCTTATTGTATTCCCTATTGTGGTTGCTGGTGGGCTTATTTATTACGGCGTATTTTCAGGTATTAGCTACACATCGTCCATTCGCGACTCAATGATTTTAGCGCTATTGCTATGGTTCATTGCACAATATCTATTTGTGCCAATTTGGGGCAACCATGGGTTATGGCTCTCTTATATTTTATTTAGCGCAGGGCGAACACTCTTTTTAGTCATCTGGATTAAAAAATCTAAAAACAATATTATGCTTTAAGCAGCTACGCAGTAGATAAACCTATTGCGTAGGTTAATATCAAATTAAGTGTAAGTAACAAAACTCAAAAATACACAAGGCATCTCCTTTTTAAATTTAACCTATTGAATGTTAATGATTAATTAGTGTATCAATTAAAGCATATATCACTTTTTCCCGTTTTTTAAGTTTTAAACGGTATAGATTCCTGAATATTTTTTACAAAAATATAATCAAAAAAGGCAACCTAATGGCTGCCTTTAATTGCATTAACAAACTAAAATCACTTTTTATGTGGATGCGGATCTTTAACAGAATCACCCTGTCCAGTCATAATATACCAACCATTTTTGCTATGCGGTTTTTTATTATAATCAGGGCAAGGAGGTAACGATTTCTTACTTTGGTTTGAATAAATATAGCCACAGTCAGCGCATTTATAAGTGCCTGACGAAACATCACTACCATATGGAGCAAATTTGTGTACCATTCTAAGACCCTCCAAATTAAATAAGCGACAAGCCCAATGCTTATCACTGTATATATAACCGCCGATTTAAGAAAAAATCAAGTGTATTTTTTAAACAAAAAACGAATAAAATAACTATTTTTAATACATAAAAATCAGTCAGAAAAGATATTGATTTTATTGAAATTTTTTTGAGACAAAAATCATTATTTTTTGTTTGTTTTTTAATCAAAATATCCCTTATTGCCTATAACCCATAATAAAATTACAATAATCCTCCTTTTAATTACTTACTACAAAGAAGATGATCACTTACCACGATGCTACATTAGAAGATTTGTCATTTATTGTCGATGTTTATAACTCAACTATTGCTAGCCGACAAGTTACTGCTGATACTCAGCCTGTTTCTGTTGAAAGTAAATTAGATTGGTTTAATCAGCATAACCCACAAAACCGCCCACTTTGGCTAATAAACTATCAAGATAAGCCTTGTGGTTGGATAAGTTTATCTTCATTTTATGGTCGCCCTGCCTATAATAAAACCGTTGAAATCAGCTTGTATCTTCATCAAGATTATCGGGGTAAGCAAATTGGGCAGTTTATGATTAACCGTATTGAGCAGTTTGCTAAGCAAGCAGGCATACAAACCATACTGAGTTATGTGTTTGGTCATAACACGCCTAGTATCAATCTATTTAAAAAAATGCAGTATCAACAATGGGGCTTGTTTCCAAATGTTGCGGAGCTTGACAATATTCAGCGTGATTTGGTGATACTAGGCAAACGGCTAGATTAACCAATCGCTTTGTCAATACAATTTAACACTAAAAAGGACCTTTTTAATGAGTACGTTAAATGATATCAAATATTACGCTAGTCAATCTAAAATTACCACGACACTAGTGGTCATTAATATTCTATGTTTTTTTGCCTTTAGGATGCTTGATAGTGATGGTTTTTCGTCACTTTATGAAAACCGTTTTTTGATTAATTGGGGCGCCGATATGGCGGAGTTAACTTTTTCTGGCCAGTATTGGCGCATGTTTACCAATTTATTTATGCATGTCAGTGTAACACATTTAGCGATGAACATGCTCGCTTTATGGAGTACAGGACCGATTTTAGAACAGCGCATTCCTAGCCTTGCTTTTATTGGTATTTATTTCCTTTCAGGCATAATAGGAAGCTTATCGAGCGATATTGCGACTATCAGTCAAAATGTAATCAGCTGTGGGGCATCAGGAGCAATTTTAGGTATTATTACCGCATTGTTAGCTTATTGTTCGGTGTTTAAAACCAATATACAAGAAATGCCCGTTAAAGCAATGCTAATTAGTTTAGTGTTAACCGCTGGGATAGGGTTATTGCCTTCAATTGATAATATGGCGCATATTGGTGGTGCTTGTGCTGGGTTTGTGCTTGGTGGAGCGGTTTGTTTATGTCTTAAAATATTCAAATATCCAAGTAAACTAAGTTTACTTGTGATTAGCCTTGTATTTGTTGTAACAATATTGGGGATTTATGCGCAATATATGCACTATGCTTTGCCAAGTAGTTATTACATCTATTATTAGCAATAAAAAGGCGCTGATTATCATCAAACCGCGCCTTTTTTATGCAAAATCGATACAACTAAAAGCTATTTAAAATCCGTGCAGGTTCGATTTTGCAAGCCCGTTTAGCAGGATAGTAGCTAGCAATTAAGCTTAGTAACATGGCAGTAATAAACACAATGACCACATCAAACAGATGAATTTCGGATGGTAAAAAATCAATAAAATAGATATTGCTATTTAAGATTTTATGTCCCATTAATGACTCAATAAAGCCCATGATGTTAGAAAGTTGCCATGACAGTATTACGCCTAAAATAACTCCAATTAGACTGCCAATTAACCCTGAAATCACTCCATACCATATAAAAATATGTTTGATTAAACGATTAGTTGCGCCTAGGGTCTTTAATATGGCAATATCACGCTGTTTATCTTTTACGGCAATGACTAAAGTGGATACAATATTAAAACAGGCCACGCCAATCACTACAATCATGGCCAGATACATGATTTGCCTAATCATTTGAATATCACGATACATAAAGCCAAACGTCTGTTCCCAACTATTAAATAATAGATCTTCGTCAAGCCCTAATGCTGCTTGACCAATAAGGTTATTGGATTGATAAACGTCTTTTACATTTACCATAATACCTGTAACGCTATCGCCCATATTTAGTAATTTCTGTGCATCTGTTAATGGAATTAAAGCCATGTTATTACTCAAGCTGCCACTTAATTCTAAAATCCCTACTACTTGCAAACGGACTCTTTTAGGTGGTTTGAGTTGATTTGGACTACTCGAAACAGGAATTAATAAAGAAACCCATCCCCCTTCTCTCACTGATAAATTTTTAGCAAGCCCTGCTCCAATAATAATTTGTTGGTTATCGGGCTTAAAATCTTGCCATTTATTATTCAGTACATAATTCGGTAGTGAACTGATTTGCATTTCTTGTTCAGGGTCAAGACCCTGTACTTGCACAGCACCAAGTTTGCTACCGTTTTCAATTAATCCAGTAAAATTAACAAATGGTAAGGCTGATACAATATTACTATTGTTTTTAAGTTCTTGTTGAACGTGTTGCCAATTATCTAAATTGCCGTACTCTGGATAGAATTGTCCATGTGGCACTACCGATAACACTCGATTGTGTAATTCACGCTCAAAGCCATTCATGGCACTTAAGCCAATAATTAATGCCACAATACCAATAGCAATGCTGAGTGTTGAGATAATCGAAATTAACGACACCATACCACTTTTGCGACGCCCTTTTCGAAATTTTATGGCGGTAATTAAAGATAAATTCATATTAATTATCCATTAATTGTTATCTGATGATGCGCTATCAGAAAGTTGACCATCTCTCATCACCATTTGTTTATCAAGTTTATTGGCAAGCTCAAGATCATGTGTAACAACCAAAAACGCAGTTCCGTGTTCACGATTTAATTTAATCAGTAGCTCAAAAATAGAATCGGCTGTTGATTTATCAAGGTTACCTGTTGGCTCATCAGCCATTACTAAAGCGGGGTTATTAATTAATGCACGCCCTATTGCCACTCGTTGGCGTTCTCCACCAGAAAGCTCGGAAGGACGATGATTTACTCGTTTGACTAAATTAACCGACTCTAGCATTGCCATAGCCCGTTTTTTAGCTTCGTTGGGTAAAACGCCGCCAATTAATAGTGGCATCGCTACATTTTCAAGTGCGGTAAAGTCAGGCAATAGGTGGTGAAATTGATAAACAAAACCAATTTCTTGATTGCGTAGACGTGCCTTTTCTTGTTCAGATAATTGATTTAACTGATGTGATTTAAAAATAATTTCGCCAGATGTGGGATTATCTAAGCCACCAAGCAAATGCAGTAAAGTGCTTTTACCTGATCCTGAACTACCTATAATGGCGAGTAATGATTGTGAATAAATATCAAACGAGACATTTTTTAAAACCTCGGTCACCATTTTACCTTCGTTATAAGTTTTATAAAGATTTTTGGCACTTAGTAATATTTGTGAATTATTCATAACGTAAAGCCTCGGCAGGTTGAATATTGGCTGCACGATATGCAGGATAAAGAGTTGAAATTAGCGATAACATAAGCAATCCAATAATAATTAAAATAATTTGCGATGGTTCAACCAATGAAGGTAGCAAGATACCAGCTAAAGATAAACCTAACAATTGCATGATTTCGTTTAAGTTAATAGCAAGTAACAGTCCTAAGGCGCTACCTAATAACGTGCCAATTATTCCTGAACTTGCACCTTGAATAATAAAAATTAACATAATTTTAAAGCGAGACAGACCTTGTGTTTTTAAAATAGCGACTTCGCCTTGCTTTTCCATCACCAACAAGCTTAATGAAGTAATAATGTTAAAAGCCGCAACAATCACAATCAGACTAATGAGTAATCCCATGACATTTTTTTCCATTTTAATGGCTTGAAATAATTCACCTCGTTTAGCTCGCCAATCTTTAAAGACTAATCCTTCAGGTAATGGGGTGTTAGTTATCGAGGCAATATCCAGTGGTTTATCTAAAAATAGACGCCAACTGCTAATCATATTAGGAGGATAACGTAATAAGTTTTTAGCGTCAGATTGATTGACATAAATAAGCGTTTGATTGATATCGTGGTTAACCGTAAACAGTCCTACAATATTAAATAAACGTTGGGAAGGTATACGCCCAACTGGGGTAATTTGACTTGCATCTGTTACCATTAAACGTATTTTATCACCAACGGTTACACCTAATTGATTAGCTAACGTTTGCCCTATGATAACATTGTACTGCCCTGCTTGAAGATCTAATAGCGATCCACTATAGATATAATCATTAATAGGATCATCATCTTCTGGGTTAATGCCCATTAGTGTGCTTACAGTGATACTTTGCTCACTTTGCAAAACCACATCACTCGACACCAAAGAACTAATACGATTAACACCTTGAATCTGATTAAATTGCTCACGAGTAATGACCTTAGGATCTATCCTACCTTGTGGTGTTGTGATCTGGGCTTGAGGTAAAAACTTTAAAATACTACTTTGCATCTGATCTTCAAGCCCGTTCATGACTGATAAGACCACAATTAGACCAATTGAACCTAACATAATCCCAATCATCGACAACCATGACACAAAGCGACCAAACCCATCTGTTTTTTGCCCGTATACATAGCGCAAACCAATAAAAAATACTAATGGACGAAATATTTTTGACATAAACGTATATATTACCTGAAACTTTTTTACAAAGTTTTGCTAGTTAAATGCAAGGTGCTTATCATACAGGATTAAACAGTTATAGAAAACAACCTCATACTTACGTTATAATCTGACAATAAATTTTCAGCGACATCAACGAACTCATCATGTCTAAAACAGTTAATATTTCAAACTTAATTCCTCAAAAATCAGGTGAAGTAAAGCAAATTGGGCAGCTAGTTGGCTCTTCCTTATCACAATTTTGCGCTCAAGCTATAGATGCACATGAAGGTATAGTTGTGATTGTCACTGATGATATGCAACAAACTTCGCGCATTCATGAAGAACTAAAGCAGTTTACATCCTTCCCTTCTATTATCTTTCCAGATTGGGAAACATTGCCTTATGACAGCTTTTCTCCTCATCAAGATATCGTATCAGAACGCTTATCTTGCCTTTATCATCTTGGACATTTAACCAAAGGGGCGTTAATTTTACCCATTAATACCTTAATGCAAAAAGTCTGTCCACAAAGTTATTTGGGTGGACATGTTTTTATGATGAAAAAAGGCTTACAAATTAGCCGAGAACATTTACGCCTACAACTTGAAAATGCTGGCTATCGTTCAGTCAGCCAAGTTATGGAGCATGGCGAATATGCTACTCGTGGAGCACTTTTTGATATCTACCCCATGGGCAGTGATAAGCCTTATCGCATCGATTTTTTTGATGATGAAATCGACAGTATCCGTACTTTTGATGTCGAAACTCAACGTACCTTTGGTGAAATTGCTGAAATACAATTGCTACCAGCCCATGAGTTTCCTTTCGATAAAACAGCTATTGAGTTGTTTCGTAGTCAATGGCGAGAACAATTTGAGGTTAGATTAGACTCAGAAAGCATCTATCAACAAGTTAGTAAAAATATTTTGCCAACCGGTATTGAATATTGGCAAGCACTGTTTTTTAACGAACCATTAACACCTCTATTTTCTTATTTTTTAACAAATAGCTTAATTATCAATACAGTTAATATTGAGCAATATGCTAACAAATATTGGCAAGATATTACCCAACGTTATGAAAGCCGCAAAGTCGATCCTATGCGACCATTACTTGCACCAAATGTTATTTGGTCTAAAACTGACGAGATTTTTGCCAATTTCAAAAACTACCCAAGAATGGTTTTATCGCATGCAATAACGACTGAATCAAATAAAAACGTTAATTTGCCTTATGTAGCATTACCTAATATTGCTATTGAGATCCAACAAAAAGATCCTTATTTACAATTTCAAAAATTTGTTGAAAATTTTGCAGGAACAATCATCTTTTCGGTTGAATCAGAAGGACGCAAAGAGGCTTTACAAGAAATTCTTGGACGAATTCGTATTCATCCCACTACCATCAATTTACTTGATGAACGAAAAAACAGTGATAGCCGATTTTATTTAATCGTTGGAGCTAGTGAACAAGGCTTTATCAATCAGCAAGATAATTTTGCCTTTATTACTGAAAATGAGCTATTAGGACGACGAGTAGTTCGTCGCAAAAAAGAAAATAAACAAGCTATCAATACTGATTCACTTATTCGTAGTTTAGCTGAGCTAACACCCGGCAAACCCGTTGTCCATTTAGAACATGGCGTTGGTCGATATGCAGGACTTACCACATTAGAAACAGGTGGGATTACGGCTGAATATCTTATTCTATTATATGCCAATGACACCAAGCTTTATGTTCCTGTTTCATCATTAAATCTAATTAGCCGTTATTCTGGTGGCGATGAAGAAAACGCACCATTGAATAAATTAGGTACTGATGCTTGGAGTAAAGCACGGCAAAAAGCGGCCGAAAAAGTACGAGATGTTGCAGCTGAATTACTAGATATTTACGCTGAACGTGAAAGTAAACCCGGATTTGAATTTAAACAAGACCGAGAGCAGTATGAACTATTTTGCCAAGGGTTCCCTTATCAAGAAACTGATGATCAACAAAATGCCATTGGGACAGTAATTGGCGATATGTGCTCTCCTTATGCCATGGATAGATTAGTCTGTGGTGATGTTGGATTTGGTAAAACAGAAGTAGCGATCCGAGCTGCTTTTTTAGCCGTTATTAATCATAAACAAACAGCAGTTTTAGTTCCTACAACTTTACTTGCAGAACAACATTACGAAAGCTTTTGTGATCGCTTTGCAAACTGGCCAATTCGCATAGAAAGCCTGTCTCGATTCAAAACCGCCAAACAACAAAAAAGTATTATAGAAGCTCTTGGTGAAGGCAAAATTGATATTGTAATTGGCACACATAAATTGTTACAAGAAGATATCAAATGGAAAGATTTAGGCCTGTTGATTGTTGATGAAGAACATCGTTTTGGCGTCCGCCAAAAAGAACGAATTAAAGCAATGCGAGCAAACATTGATATTCTAACACTAACCGCAACGCCAATTCCAAGAACCCTCAACATGGCAATGAGTGGTATGCGGGATCTTTCTATTATTGCGACCCCTCCAGCTCGCCGTTTAGCAGTGAAAACCTTTGTTAGAGAATATGATGATCTCGTGATTAGAGAAGCCATTTTGCGTGAAATTTTACGTGGTGGTCAGATTTATTACTTACACAATGATATTTCTGATATCGAAAAAGTAAGCGAAAAACTGGCAGAGCTGGTGCCCGAAGCACGCATTACCATTGGACATGGGCAAATGCATGAACGCGATTTAGAACGTGTGATGAATGACTTTCATCATCAACGCTTTAACATACTTGTTTGTACTACCATTGTTGAAACGGGTATCGACATTCCTAACGCTAATACCATTATTATTGATCGTGCCGATAAATTTGGTTTAGCTCAGTTACATCAACTCAGGGGGCGAGTTGGACGTTCTTACCATCAAGCCTATGCTTATTTATTAACGCCACATCCTAAATTACTCACTAAAGATGCCAAAAAACGCCTAGAAGCAATTGCCTCACTTGAAGATTTAGGTGCAGGTTTTGCTCTAGCCACACACGATCTTGAAATTCGAGGTGCTGGGGAGTTATTAGGCAGCGATCAAAGCGGTCAAATTGAGACCATTGGCTTTAACCTTTATATTGAGCTACTTGATGAGGCCGTCAAATCACTAAAAGAAGGCAAAGAGCCAACACTAGAATCGTTACTTAATAGCCAACAAACCGAAGTAGAATTACGATTACCAACATTAATTCCCGATGACTTTATTCCTGATGTCAACACACGGCTATCGCTTTATAAACGCATTGCTAGCGTTGATAGCCTTGATGAGCTCACCGACATTCAAGTTGAAATGCGTGATCGCTTTGGACAATTACCTGATGCGGTACTATTTTTGTTAGAAACAACCAAAATCCGCTATCATGCAAATCAACTAGGTATTACTAAAATCGAATTTGGCGAAAAAGGCGGTTATATTGAATTTGGCAGTAATAATAAAGTGTCAGTTGATTATTTAATTGAAATAATACAAAAAGAACCCAAAAATTATCGCCTAGAAAGCTCAAATCGATTAAAATTACAAAAATCAGAATTACAACGAAATGAACGTATTGAATATATTAAAAATTTGTTGGCTAATTTTGCAAAGCATCAAGAATGATAATTTAAAATATAACTAAGAGAACGAAAATGAAAAAAACAACTTTAGCTATAGGAATCGTTGCCGTATTAGGAATCGCTTATGTTGGTACGGCATGGTACACGGGTAACATAATTGAAAGAGATATTGACAACCAATTAGCACTAATCAACAACAAAGCCAATCAACTTGAAAAGAACTTAACATTTTCTATTACCAAAAGTCATTATGAAAAGGGAATTTTCTCAACTAAATTACACCTAACTGTAACAGCGTCAGAAAACAATTCGTTTTATGGTGAAGACGCAACCCCAACAACGCTATTTGATGACAATGTCACCATCCACCATGGCCCTTTCCCTATTGTGGCTCTTGCTGAAGGGACATTCGCTCCACAAATGGCGTGGTTAGAATACGAAATGAGTGAACAAATCAGCCCACAACTTTGGAAATTAGCCAGTAATCAGCCATTTATTACTGGGCATGTTGGTATGAGTTATGGCAAATATCTCACTGTTAAGTTAAAAAACAAAGCCATCAAGGTCGGGCAAAACGAAATTCCAATTCTCAATGGTACATTGTCTCTTGGCAAAGGTAGTTACACCTTTAGCGGGTATACTAGTGGTAAGGACATTAGATCTAAAATAGAGATCGATAAGTTTTCATTTAACCATTTCCAATTATTTAGAGCTGATCCTACTTTGGTGGTGGTTAATAAATTCGTTATGAATCAGAATGCTAATTTAAATAGCGACACAAATACAGTTGAGGGGTCGCTTTCTAGTCATATTGATTCAATTATTTATGGTCAACACAATTTGGGAACCGTTTCGTTAGATTTTGATTTCCAAGGATTTGATAAACAACTATTTACTTATCAAATAGGCATGAACTACCCTGATTCTGACTTAGATGATATCGACAAAAAACATAATATCAGATTTTCATTAAACAAATTCAATTGGCAAACATCTAGTGGCGATATTAATGCTAACCTAATGTTTGATATCTCTGATTTTAATAGTGAAGTCCTTGATAAAGAAGATTACGAAAAAATTAACGCGCTAAAATTCAAGCTTGAAGCACCATTTGACGTATTAGCTCGTTTATCAGCACAAATTAAGTCTCCTGATACCAATGATATAACTTCACAAATTGCTGAAGAAAAGCAAAACATACAACAAATGTCAGGCTTCCTTGTCCATAATTCCCCATTTTTAGCATTAAGCAATGGTAAAACCGATGGTATTTATTCAGATGTTAGTCTAACCAAAGACAGCGACGAAGTTAACGTAAATGGTAAAAAAGTGTCAAAAGAAGAATTTTTTGATAACCTATAACTTACCAAATTACTTTCCAAAATAACCAATTCCACCAATACTATTGGTGGAATTTTGTTTTTCCTTTCCCCCTTTTCCCCTTAAAAAGAAACCTATCAATAGATAGTTGATATCCCAAATTAATTCAAAAATTAATCGCCTAACAATTTAAAATCAATTAGAATTGCAAAAGTAAAATTTATAACGAATGATTATATTGAAAATATATTACCTAATTTTGCAGATCATCAAGAGTTATAATTTAAAATAAAATAAATAATTAACAAATAGGGAATAGTAATGAAAAAAACAACACTCGCTATAGGAATCGTTGCCGTATTAGGAATCGCTTACGTTGGAACAGCATGGTACACGGGTAACATAATTGAAAGAGATATTGACAACCAATTATCTCAAATCACAAACAACATTAACCATATTCAAAACAATTTCACCTTTACAGTTGAAAAAAGTAATTATGACAAAGGGATATTGTCAACTAAACTCCACTTAAAGGTGACCGCGTCACAGAATCAATCTTCCGATGAAGCCCCTACTCCCCAAACCCTGTTTGATGATGATGTTACCATTCATCATGGTCCTTTTCCTATTGCAGCCCTTACAAAAGGTACATTTACCCCACAAATGGCTTGGTTAGAATACGAAATGACCGAACAAACTAATCCAAAACTTTGGAAATTAGTAGGTAATCGGCCATTTATTACTGGGCATATGGGAATAAGTTATGGCGAATATATAATTGCTAAACTAACAAGTGAAGCAACTAAAACCATGAGCAAGGACTTTGATATAGGTAAAGGTTATTTTACCTTTAGTAGTTATATTGATGGTTCTGATATGATGGCTAAATTGCAGTTAGATAAAATATCTTTTTCAGAAAACAGCGCTAATATTAGCTTTAGTGATTTAAATCTATCCCTAAAATCACTTAGCACTTCAGACTATATTGATTACCAATCAAATATTGGTAATATGAAATACAGTATTATCAGTTATTCACCAACTAAGGTTAATATTGATAACATCAAATCAACGGGAAATTTTAACTACAAAACGCAAAATGGCGATTCGCAAGGCAGTATTGATAAAATGACATTAGAATTCCCATCGCCATACACCGCAAATATTAAACCTCTGGTTTTTAATAACATTATAATGAATCAAAAAAATGTCTTTAATAACGTAACTAATATCATCGATAGTTCGTGTTTTGCCAATATTGATTCGGTAATTTATGGTAAACAGAATCTAGGTAATATTGCGATCGATTTTGACCTTCAAAGGTTAAATAAATATTGGCTCGGCAGCCAATTGGATATGAATTATACAGATTTGAGTAGTGTTAATCCAGAACAGCATACCAAATTATCGATCAAAAAATTCAATTGGCACACCCCTTCTGGCGATATAAATATTAGTCTAATGTTGGATCTATTTGATATAGACAATATGTCTCTTGTTCAAAAAAATTCCGAAAGAATTAATTCGCTAAAACTCAAGCTTGAAGCACCATTTGACGTATTAGCACGTATATCAGCACAAATAGAAAATTCTAACAATGACAATGTAACACAACAACAAATAACAAAAAGTAATCAATTGATACAATCGGTAGCAGCATCACTGACATATAATTTTCCATTTTTAGCGTTAACCAACGGTAAAACAGACGGCTTTTATTTAGATATTAGCTTAACTAAAGACAGTGATGAAGTTAGTGTTAATGGTAAAAAGGTGTTAAAAAACCAATTATTTAATAATTTATAGCTGAACAATCAACTAACCTAACGATCCGCCAGCTATGCTGGTGGATGTGATCGACTGCCGTTAAAATACAAATTCATAAAGGCTTATATTTTCCTTTAATGAAATAACTTAAAATAATCAAAAAATTATCGCCTATAAGAAGCAAATCAATTAAAATTGTTAAAAATTCCCCAATAAAAATGAGAAAACAATGAAGAAAAGCATAATTACTATAGGTATTATTGCAATATTAGGGTACGTTGGCTCGTCTTGGTATACAGGAAATATAATCAAAAATAACATCGACAAAAAAATAGAACAAATTACACAAAAAATTGACAATGACCAAGATTTATTCAATATAATGATTGAATATAGCGATTATCAACAATCGATTTTTTCAACAAAATTACACCTTACCGTAAAACTAGCATCAAAAAGTTTATTGATTGACGATACAAAGACACTTTTTAATGACGACATTACCATTCACCATGGCCCATTTCCAATTACTGCCCTTTCAGAATGGAAATTCACCCCACAAATGGCGTGGATGAAATATGCAATGAGCGAAACCCTATCGCCAGAACTTTGGCAACTAGCGGGTAATCAGCCATTTATTACCGCCAATATCGGCATGAACTATCAAGAAGATCTTTCCATAAAATTAGCCAACAAAGCGCTCAATCTTGTTAATTCAGATTCCGATAAAAATACTGAAATTTGGAGGTTTATTGGTGGTTCGTTAGAGGTGTCTGATGGTGATATTAATATTGAATTCAATAAGGATCTTTCTCAATTATATGCCCACGTGAATATCGATAAATTTATTTATAAAAACGATAAAGACTTCTCAAAACCGCAAGTCACCTTACAGAAATTTAATTTATCAGCCTACCCAAATTCAGACAAAACAGGAATACATTACAATCTCAACGCCGATAAAATGGCATTCGGCACTCACAATCACTATACCGAACCGCATATTACTTTTGATAATCTGAAATACCAAGGCGATATTTTTCATAAAACTGGTGCTATAATTCCGAATGATCACACTGAAATAGGCAAAATCACATTTATAATTAACGCCTCTTCGGAATCCGTTCCAGATGATCAAAAGCTCATCATTAACAATTTAACGGTCGATCAAGAAAATACTTTCACTCCAACAAACAATACCATTGATGGTTTATTAAAAGCCAATGCAGAATCATTATTACTCGGTTTGCCAAATTTAGGCAGTGTTAGTTTAGATCTTAGTTACCAAAATATTCCTGTCTCAATGCTATTTAATCGTTTTGATAATACTGATTTTGATGACGAACAAACATTATTAAATCCCAAAATTTCACTAAATAAATTCAATTTTAGAAACACCATGGGCGAAGTTAATGCCAACGCTTTTGTCACCCTATCAGGAATACGATCAAGACTAGAACGTTTTATGGTTGATATTGACAATATTGATAGTCTTAAACTAAACGTTGATGCACCTTTTAACGTATTGGCTTATACCGTAGCTCAACTAAAAAACCCAAATAAAGAAGCACTAACACCTGAAGAAATTGAAAAAGAAAATTTATCAATAAAATCAATAATAAAAGATGAATTTAGCAAAATACTACTATTTACTTTTGAAAAAAATAACATTGAAGGACTCTATTCTGAGGTGGATTATGCTAAAGATAAACAAGAGGTCAAATTAAATGGCCAAACATTGCAAAAGTCCGATTTTTTACAAAAAATCCTTAAAAACAATTAATACAAATTAAATAACACAGACTATGAATACACAACAAACAAACTTATCAAACGAAAACCAATTCAAACGCACCATGAAAACTCGGCATCTTATTATGCTATCACTTGGTGGTGTTATTGGTACAGGTCTCTTTTTTAACACTGGCTATATTATTGCAACCGCAGGAGCAATTGGCACAATTATCGCCTATTTAATTGGCGCATTAGTGGTTTACCTAGTTATGTTATGTCTTGGCGAGCTTGCTGTTGCTATGCCTGAAACAGGAGCATTTCATACTTATGCTTCTCGATTTATTGGCCCAGCAACAGGATACACAGTTGCGTGGTTATATTGGTTAACTTGGACTGTCGCACTCGGTTCAAGTATTACCGCAGCAGGCTTTTGTATGAAACATTGGTTTCCAAATACACCTATTTGGCTATGGTGTTCTATTTTTTGCGCAGTCATTTTTGCGTTAAACATCATTACGGCACAATTTTTTGCTGAGAGTGAATTTTGGTTTTCGATTATCAAAGTGATCACCATTATTATCTTTATTATTGCAGGTACCGCAGCTATTTTTGGCTTTGTCCCAATGAAAAACGACATCCCTGCGCCTTTTTTACACAATATTACCGATAATGGTTGGTTCCCTAATGGCATCACCCCGATTATTATGACGATGGTATCGGTCAATTTTGCCTTTTCAGGAACTGAACTTATAGGTATTGCCGCAGGTGAAACAAAAGAGCCTGAAAAAACAATCCCATTAGCTATTAAAACCACAATTTTACGGCTTATCATCTTTTTTATTGGTACCGTTTTTGTCTTGGCCGCCTTATTACCAATGGATCAAGCCGGCGTTATCGAAAGTCCTTTTGTGACCGTTTTTGAAAATATCGGCCTACCTTATGCGGCTGATTTTCTTAACTTTGTGATTTTAACCGCCATTTTATCGGCTGCAAATTCGGGGCTTTATGCTTCTGGGCGTATGTTATGGTCGCTTTCTAATCAGGGCACTTTACCTAAAAGCTTCAGCAAACTCACTAAGAAAGGTATCCCTGCGTTTGCTATTCTGGTTAGCATGTTAGGTGGGTTACTGGCACTACTTACAAGTATTATTGCTCCTGACACTGTTTTTGTCGCCTTAACCGCAATTTCAGGCTTTGCCGTAGTAGCCGTTTGGCTAAGTATTTGTGCTTCACACTACTTTTTTAGAAAACAACTATCGGCAACGGAACTCAGTGCCTTAAAATATAAAGCGCCACTTTACCCACTGGTGCCAATTTTAGGATTTATTTTGTGTTTGATTGCTTGCATTGGTTTAGCATTCGATCCTGAACAACGCATTGCGCTATATTGTGGTATTCCGTTTGTAGTATTGTGTTTTATTGCACACCATTTTACTCAATCTAATCCAAAGCGAGCAGAAAAGAATGATCAATAACAATCCTATTAACGCATTACTAAAACAAAAAAAACATATCATAGTTGACGGTGCACTTGCTAGCGAGTTACAACGCCGCGGGTGCGATCTTAACGACAGTTTATGGTCAGCAAAAGTGTTAATAGAACAACCCGAACTGATTCGCCAAGTCCATTATGACTATTTTAGTGCTGGCGCAGATTGCGCCATTACCGCCAGTTATCAAGCTACACCATTAGGATTTGCTAAAAAGGGGATCACACTAGATCAATCCATAAAACTCATAAAAACCAGTGTCGAGCTTGCCAAGCAAGCAAAGTGCCAATATCTAGACGAAACAAAACAAAATAAAACGTTACTAATTGCAGGTTCGGTTGGCCCTTATGGTGCTTATCTTGCAAATGGCTCTGAATATACGGGCGATTATCAACTTTCTGAATCAGAATTTATTGATTTTCACTATGACCGCATCAAAGCATTAGTTGATGCAAAAGTCGATCTACTGGCCTGCGAAACATTGCCCTCTTTTGCTGAAATCAAAGCTCTCACAAAACTTCTTGAAAAATTTCCAATAGTAACAAGCTGGTTTTCGTTAACATTAAAAGATGCCAATCATCTTAGCGACGGCACACCACTACCTTTAGTAATCGAATATCTAAATCACTGCCAACAAGTGGTTAGTATTGGTATTAACTGCATTGCCTTAGAAAGTGTTACCGCTGCGTTAGAATCGTTGCAAAAACTTACGCAAAAACCACTGATTGTCTACCCAAATTCTGGCGAGCAATACGATCCAACTACCAAACAATGGCATAAAAATCACCATCACGATTGTACCTTTGCCAACCAATTACCTTTATGGACAAAACTAGGGGCTACGTTAATTGGGGGGTGCTGTCAAACAACACCAAGCGATATTACCGAAATTGCAAGGTTATTAAAAGATAACTAAATCATTTAAGATTTGGGCGTAATAATCTATGATAATCAAATCGTAGCACTTAAAACCGCCCAAAGCCTGATCGATAAAACACTATAGAAAGATTAGAAAATACAGTAATTTTATTTAAGTGCTGATTTTAGGTATTATAAGTATCGATAAATATTTTTAGGAATTAACTATGATAAACCAAGAAAATGAATGGATAATATCACATATTGATACACTTATTGATAAGGTTAATAATTTACCTCATGAGGATTTTGAGGGTTATTCCCCTTATGAAATGGGATCTTTGCTGAATTTTTTAAATGATCCTCGCTCCCCGCTTAAGATTAATGTACTTTCAGATAAAGCCTACAAAGAGATTCCTTTACTTAATCAAACCTGCTTGCTTATGTCTATTTTAGAAGAGCAGGAAAACCTACTATTAACAAAAGTCGGTAATTTACCGCCCAAATGGGTAAAAGCACTTTATGTTTTAGGCCCACCTGAATTAGCAATTGAAATGAGTTCCAAAAACGTAATTAAAGAGCAAGATACTATTGCAGTACAGTTAGCCAGAATAATATTAAAGATTTATCGTTTGTGTAAACAACGCCACAACAAACTCTCTCTAACTCATCATGGCAAGAAACTACTTAATAATAAGCCTGCGTTACTGCATGGCATATTACATGTTTTAACCTATCAATTTAATTGGGGATATTTTGATGGTTATGGTAATTTTGAAATTGGCCAATTGGGATTTGGGTTTACCCTAGTATTGCTAGCGAAATATGGCGACAAACCACAACCAGCTGAGTTTTATACAGATAAGTATTTTAAAGCTTTCCCTCAATTATTAATCGATAATAATAACAACTCGCAGTTTAGGCACAATAAAAAAAGCCTTAAGTACTGTTATTATTTTAGAAATTTTGACCGTTATTTATCTTATTTAGGGTTAGTAAATATAACAAAAGTTCCAAGTACTTTGGAAGAAAAATATTTAATTCAAAAAACGCCTCTGTTTGATCAGTTAATTACTGCCGTTGCACCGCAAGGAATCGATGACAAAGTATAAAATTATAGCAAAAACTAAACTTTTAATAAAAATATAGGCTTTTTCTATATCCTTATAATAAAAATGGAATATTTATGTAACGCAAATAATTAAAAATTAGCACAAATATTTTTAATATAAGTAGATTATCTAGTGGCAAGCACTCGCTCAACCGTATCGACAATTGCTTGAGTTTGTGAGTCGATTTCGATATTAACTTTGTCCCCAACTCTTTTTGCGTTTAAGGTAGTAACAGCGAGTGTTTCGGGAATTAGATGAATATGAAAACAGTTATCGCTAACCTTGCCAACTGTCAAGCTTGCACCATCAATCCCAATAAAGCCTTTATATAATACATACTTACTAAATTGTGCTGGCAACTGTAATGTCATTTGGCAATTGGTTGCTGTTTTTTGAATATCAATTATAGTTGCTGTGCAAGAAATATGACCAGACATAATATGCCCACCCACTTCATCGCCATATTTTGCGCTACGTTCAATATTGACAAAATCGTGGATTTTTTTATTGCCTAATGTTGTTAACGCTAGGGTTTCTTGCATAATATCAAACGTTACCCAATCTTGCTCAAAACTTGTCACTGTCAAGCAACAACCATCATTAGCAATTGAAGCACCAATTTCAATTTTATCGACCAATTGATGGGGTAATTTAACTTTATATTTTCTTAATTTATCTTTATCTTCAATATCAATGATCTGACCAACACCTTGCACAATACCTGTAAACATATATAAACCTCAATTCTTGATAATGCTAAATATTCTATCTCAATCTGATTAGAATTTCCTATTTCTATTTTCTACTGGTATGATCGTTTCAAATGTTTATTGATCAATTATTATTAATATTGATAGCAAATTCATATTTCAATTTTATAAAGTAACTTTTTATTTCAGTATATAAGCAAGGACATATCATTATGTTAAAACTGATTTTAGCTATTTCGGTCGGTTCGGTGGCGGGTGGTTTGTTGCGTTGGTTTTTATCGCTTAAATTAAATATTATTGCTTTTGCTATTCCGCTAGGCACATTACTGTCTAATTTGATTGCTGGTTATATTATTGGTTTTGCCATTGCTTTTTTTAACCATTCTAGCCTTTCTGCCGAATGGCGTTTAATGGTGATAACTGGTTTTTGTGGAGGACTATCAACCTTTTCAACTTTTTCAGCCGAAATTGTTAACTTTTTACAAGAAGGTCGAATATCTTGGGGCTTAGCAGCCATATTGATTCATGTAATTGGCTCAGTTTTAATGACATTTTTAGGGATTTTATCGTATCAATATTTGCGTTCTTAAAGTGATTTAATTAACAAATAATACAAAAAATAATCATAAATAGAGTTTACAATACCGAAACACTGTATTAATATACACTGTATGTAGAGACAGTATTGAGGTTATTATGTTAATCGAGCATTCATCACAACAACTTATGGCAATTCATTTTGAATCACCTTTTCAACAATTGCTACAACAGCAACGCCCTTTATTAAAATCACTTAATAAAGCCAAAAAATGGCAATTATGGCTTTCTGAACGCCCAATGTTAAAACGTTCATGGATCAATACTGCAGGGTTAGACAAACAAAAAGTTATTCATTTAAGTAATTTAAAAAATGAAAATCTAATATCGACAATAGAAAAGGCTTTACGAAGCCAAACCTGTAGTTATATCGTTGCATGCATCAACAATCTCAATGAACAAGACAAACAACGATTACAGCAAGCCGTATTATCAAGTAATACCTGTCTACTTTTAGTCAACGACGAACAGCCAATTCAATATCATTAAATTACAAAATATGACTAACAAGACAAATACAGTTGAGTTAGTCGTTTTCGATCAACTTTACCGATCTTTGTCATGGGCAATTGATCAATAATATTGATCTTTTTCGGCATTTGATAACGGGCAATTTGAGACTTTAACCAACCCAATAATACTGTTTCGGTTAGTTTACTATTAGGTACTAAAACAACAAAAGCTACTAACCGTTGCCCAAATTCCGTATCAGGAACACTAATAACAGCGGTATCTTTAATTTCAAGATGCGACAGTAAATGTTGCTCTAGCTCAAACGGATAAACGTTTTCCCCACCTGAAACAATCATGTCATCTACTCGACCTTTTAGGTAATAAAATCCCTCTGCATCTTTATCTGCTAAATCCCCAGTTGCAACCCAACGATTGCCCAATGTTGACCAAGCGCATTTGATATAAAGCTCCTTTTTATCTTCTTTTGCTACTAATTTAGCGCAAAGACCTTTAAGTGGCCTGCCTATTGTCGTTGGCTTGATAGCTAAATCATCAGGAGTGGCAATCATACAAACGCCAGCTTCAGACGTGCCATATAAATTGAATAAAACTTTACCAAGCTGATCTAATGTTTGTTTAACCAACATCGCAGTAATCGGTGCCCCACCAGTAATAATACAACTTAGACTTTTGAGTTGATCAACAGAATATGTCAGCATTCGATTTAACATTAAAGGCACCAATGTCACCACTTCAATTTGATTATCAACAATTAATTGACATGATTTTTTAGCTTCAAACCGTCTAGTTAAAAACATGGTTGCTCCTAATAATACCGACATACATAAAGTCGCTATGCCAAAACCATGATAAATCGGTGTAGCAATATAGATTTTTTTATAATGGCTAAGTTTCAATTTTACTAATAACTGCAAAAATGGACGCATAAAATTCTGCGCTTTACTGCTACGCCCTGCCATCTTAAAGCGCCCCGTTGTACCACTGGTTAAAACGGTCACTTTAGCAAAATGCGTTACTTTAATTTTAGTTTGATGCGCTAACGGCAAAGCGGTTAATAAAGAATAAACTGAAGTTTGGCTTTCATGATAAGTCGGCAAACTGTTTTTTATAGGTGGTAGCGCAGTAACATCAGGATCATAAATGACGCAATCAAATTTCACATTATTGCTAATATCATTAACTTGTGCTGCCGATAGCTCAGTATTTAATAAATAAATATCAGCCCCAAGCCTTGCCACTGCAAATAAAGTATGAACCAAAATTGCGTGATTATTTGCCATAATAGCGACTTTTTGATGAGGTTTAATACCACAATGTAACGCTAATTGCATTGCCAAATGTTGAGATTGGCAATAAAGCATGCGGTAATTAATGCAAACACCCTCTTGGCTAATCGCAATTTGCTCAGGACAAAGTCTTTGGCGAATATATAGCAAAGCCATTAAATTCATACCAACAAGACGAATACTAGTAAATAAATACCCAATGCCTTTAAAGGTCAGTAATTGCGTTTTATACAAAGCTAAAATCGATTTTATCATTGTTTTTTCTTAATATAATAATAATTTAATTTACACCAAACACCGTTAAAAATAACAGAGGCCAGTTGTCCCAAAATCGCCCACCATGGTTTATATTGACGTTTTTTAGTAACAAGCAAACGACTAATAATAGTTGCCGCTTGGTTAGGTTGCAGTGCAGGAAGTTTTTTATAGATTTTAGTCGGCGCTATCATTCGGGTTTTAACCAAAGGTAAATAAGCTGTCGAAACAACTATCTGCTGGTTTTCAAACTCACTACTAGCACAACGTAGCCACTGATCAAAAGCGGTTTTAGATGCTTGATAAGCCGCCCAATTAACTGTTGGTGCTAACAAAACGTTTATTGCCGAAACATTAACAATGTGCCCTTTCGATTGTTGTAATTTAGGAATTAATGCCAAACACAATTTAACTGGTGCCAAATAGTTTAGTTTAATGGTTCTTTCAAAATCATGCATACGATCTAACGATTGCATAATTGGGCGACAAATTGATATACCCGCGTTATTGATAAAGATATCAACATGATAAGGTTCTAAATAAGTAATAAAATTATCTAACTGTTTAGCATCACGCAAATCGGCACTAAACAGTGCAACTTTTACTTTTTTGCCTGATAACGATTGCTTAATTAATTGCAATTTATCTGCTGTTCTAGCCACTAAAATAAGTTGACACTCAATATCAGCCAAAAGATAACATAATGCCTCACCAACTCCAAAACTAGCGCCAGTAATAATAATTGTCTTATGTTGTAAAGACTGTTTTAACTGGCAAAAATTGGGCTTGTATATAGGGAAAAGGAGATAATTAAGCAATTCAATCAAAATCTTCATCTATTAATCATCACTATTTTATCGTAGCTGTATAAAATTAATACTAAATTACTTTATGGCTAAATTACATTTTTGATGCATCTTGCCGAGCTTGGTTAATTACAGCTTTTGCTATCCACTGTGTTAACGATACAATTTTTTGATTATCCAATTTCCAAATATCTTTTAAAACCATAAATATTTCTGAGCCATAAATGATTGATATAGCATAAATAACTTTATTATAAATTTCCTCAGGTAACTCAGTTTTGAGTGGCAATAATATTGTAGAAAGGATTTCTTTTCGATTACCTCTAACCAATTTTTCAGTTTGCAATGATGATGAGGCTCGTGCTGTTGCCCATTGTTGTAATGAAATCCTTAATGCCGCACGTAGCGCTCCTTCATGTTTTAACATTTGAGGAAACGCAAAAGCTAAAAAATCATTAATACGTTCATCTACATTTTGTTTGGTAGAATGCCAATTAAAAATAGGTTCTAATGAGCTTTCAACCACTGCTGCAATTAAATCACTTTGTGTAGGAAAATAACGATATGCCGTTGCTCTAGAAATACCTGACTTATCAGCTAATTCAGTTATAGTGAGTTCACATCCTTGTTCTAACACTTCTAATGCAGTATTAATTAAACGTTCATAAGTCCGTTTTTTTACACCTGCATATGTTGGGGAAGAAGATATTAAATTGTTTTGAATCATTGAGCATATATTCAATATTTACTAATAAGTAACATAATACATCATTTTAATAAATTAGTTAAAATTTATCATTTGATAAAAAAAATGAGACTTAGTTCTCATTTTGATATATAATGCACAACAACTAATCAGAATTTTGTTATAAGTACTCAACAATTAACTTAGTTAGGGGTAATAAATGGCATTAACTGGTAAAATTTATTTGGTCACTACACTAGATACCAAATGGGAAGAAATTGTTTATATTAAAAAGCTCCTCAATTTAAAAAAACTTGACTGTAAAATTGTCGATATTTCTACACAACATCATCAATTTAATCACTTAGCTACTGTTGAGGCTGAAACCGTTGCTAATTACCATCCAAATGGTAAACAAGCTGTTTTTTGTGGAGATAGAGGTAAAGCAATTGTTGCAATGGCTGATGCATTTAAATTATTTTTGATAGCTCAAAATGATGTAGAAGCCATACTAGGGTTAGGTGGTTCAGGTGGAACAGCCTTAATTACTCCGGCTATGCAATCACTAGCTGTTGGAGTTCCTAAACTGATGGTATCTACAATGGCATCAGGCGATATTTCTGGTTATATTGGTGCAAGTGATATTGCGATGATGTATTCAGTTACAGATATTGCAGGTATTAATGTCATATCTAGAAAAGTTTTAACCAATGCTGCAAACTTTATTGCAGGTTCGGTTCTTTTTAAAAGCCAAGATATTATTGAAGATAAGCCGGCAATAGGATTGACTATGTTTGGTGTTACAACTAAATGTGTTCAATCCGTATCAGCAAAATTACATAAACAATATGACTGTTTGGTTTTTCATGCAACAGGTAGTGGCGGTAAAGCCATGGAAAAACTTGCCGACAGTCACCTATTACATGGTGTCCTTGATATCACAACAACCGAAGTATGCGATTATCTTTTCGGCGGAGTTTTAGCTTGTAATGAAGACCGTTTTGGTGCAATAGCTAGAAGCAAAATACCTTATATTGGTTCATGTGGTGCACTGGATATGGTTAATTTTGCAAGCCCTGATACAATTCCTGAAAAATATAAAGATCGTTTATTCTATCCACATAATCCCCAAGTGACTTTAATGCGAACAACGCCAGAAGAAAACAAAAAAATGGCTAATTGGATCGCAAATAAACTTAACCAATGCCTAGGTCATGTGACTTTTATTATTCCAGAAGGTGGGTTTTCAGCGTTAGATATTGAAGGTGGAGCTTTTTGGTTACCACAAGCTAATCAAGCATTTATTGATGAATTTGAAAAAACTTTTATTCAAACTGACAAAAGAAAGTTAATAAAAACCCCTTATCACATAAATTCAGCAGAGTTTTGTGATCTAATCAGCAACGAATTTGCAAATGTAATGAAATAAATATTTGGAGAATATAATGAGTAGTCAACGTGCTCAATTGTTAAAAAAATTCCACGATATGATTAATAAAGGTCAACCAATTATTGGTGGTGGTGCTGGGACAGGATTATCAGCAAAATGTGAAGAAGCAGGTGGAATCGATCTTATTGTTATCTATAATTCAGGACGTTACCGTATGGCAGGTAGAGGTTCATTAGCAGGATTACTAGCTTATGGCAATGCTAACGAAATTGTTATGGATATGGCAAAAGAAGTATTGCCTGTAGTCAAACACACACCAGTGCTAGCAGGTGTAAACGGTACTGATCCATTTTGCCAGTTTGACCAATTTTTAGATAAAATTAAAGAAACAGGATTTGCTGGTGTACAAAACTTTCCAACTGTAGGACTTATTGATGGTAATTTTAGAGCAAATCTAGAAGAAACAGGCATGGGATACGACTTAGAAGTGGAAATGATTCGTAAAGCACATGAAAAAGATCTACTTACAACACCTTACGTATTTAGTGAACAAAATGCAATCGATATGGCTAAATCGGGTGCTGATATTTTAGTACCTCATATGGGACTAACAACAGGTGGTAGTATTGGTGCAGAAACAGCATTAAAACTTGTAGATTGTGTACCATTAATCAATCAATGGGCCAAAGCAGCTAAAGCAATTCGCCCTGATATTATTATTTTATGCCATGGCGGCCCTATTGCCACTCCTGAAGATGCCGAATATATTTTAAATAATTGCCCTGATTGTAATGGATTTTATGGGGCAAGCTCAATGGAGCGCTTACCAACAGAAGTAGCATTAAAACAAACTACAAAACAATTTAAATCAATTCAACGACACTAACAATAATATAAGCAATAACGGTGCGACTAACCAGTCGCACTGCTATTTTTTTATAGTGATTCCGATTAAGCAAAAATACTTTCTAATTACTCCCAAATATAGATAGAATTAACAAATCAATAAATAGTAAAACTACCTATTAACTTCCAAATAAGGAAGATCAAACTTTCGAGTTTTTGAGTTTGCAACTTATAAAGTTTAATATAACTGGTGTGATGGTTTGAATATTTTTATTTTGATGATAAAAATGCCAATAGTATCTACACCCAAAATCATTCCCCTTATTGTTCTATACGCATTTCATCAAAAATTGATGTGACAATTTTATGGGCTTTTTGAGTTGCAGCTATTTGTTTGTCCATGTAAGACTGACTATAGTTTTGTGGGTTTGTTGTGAATTCATTTTTTTGTATTTCAGTTAAAACGTAGGTGTAATCAATATACGCATTTTTTTGATATAAGTAGACAGCACGGCAATATTGGTTATCTTTATAATTAAAATTGCAATACAGCGTAAAAGGCTCGGTTTGTGATCGAGCCAATTTAGATTGTTTATAAATATGTTATCGCTTTTTTGGCATCCATTATCCATAATCATTTAATTACAATGCTATAATTTATAAAATAGCCAGTTTGGTTTGAACAAACATTTCACAACTTACAACCGATGCAAAATTGGTTAAGGCAGACATAAAGTTGTTATGTACCACTTGGGATGGAATCGTTTTACCATCAAATTCGAGATCACAAGTTGTACAAGCATCGTGGATTAATATCGGTTGATAACCTAGTTCGGATGCGTGACGTGTTGTTGAGTCAACACACATATGGCTCATCATTCCACAAATAACCATCTGCTGGATCTGTTCTTGTTGTAATTTTTTTTGTAGCTCAGTTTGATAAAAACTATTAGGGAATGTTTTTTTGACAAGATACTCATGCAAGTTACCAAGCGGTAACAAACTTGGATGAATTTCAGCGCCTAAACTTCCGTTAGCAAAAAAATCCGCATGAGGATCAGACTTTATATGCTGAATATAAAAGATCGGTAATTGTTGTGCTCTAAAGTGTTTTTGTAGTTTTAAGGTATTTTGTAAAGTTAATTCTGTATTGTTTAAAGTAAATTTACCCGTTGGGAAATAGTCATTTTGTACGTCGATAATTATTAACCCTTGTTTCATTGTTTTGTCCTTAAATTATGTTTGAGTTGATAATTATGCGATAATTACGCTATCTGTTACATAATGAATTGAAAGTATTATTACTTACCTACTTTCAAAATGAAAAAGATAAACAAGTATGGATAAAAAAGATCGCGCTATTTTAGATGAACTTAAAAAAAATAGTCGTCAATCATGGAAAGAAATTGGCGAAAAAGTATATTTGTCAGGACAGGCTGTTGGACAGCGAGTTCAAGAATTGTATGATAATCATATTATTGAAAAATTTACTATTAAAGAAAAAACAAATCAGCTTCAGTTTATAACGATTTATATGAATTCAAATCAATTCACCTCGTTCGAAAACATGGTCATGTCGTTTAAAGAAATCATCGAATTTTATAAAATCACAGGCGATGGGTGTTATTTTATAAAAAGTGAATTTACAGACCAAAACTTACCACATTTTTTAGACAAACTTGAGCTCTATTGCCGTTATAAAGTTAGTCATCAGTCAAAAGTGATTAAATAACGCTATTTTAAAAATTTACACCTAAACTTGTTGACTATTTTTTGTATAAAGATTTTTTACATAAAAAACAAAAAAAAGTTGCGAGCATGTAAATTCTGTTATATTTTGTTCAGTAGCTTTAATTATCAACTCAGTTAAAGGTTTTTATTTTTATGAATTGTTTTTGCGTTTTTATTACTAATGCTATTAGTACACATCATCATCACCATCATTCCTGAATAGTCTTCGGGCAATTGGTGCTGGAAGACTTTGGTCTTCCGGTGATGTCGCAAAAGCAAGCAGAAACCCTCGGAAGATCAAACTTCCGAGGGTTTTTTGTTTGTAGTTTATAAATTTTTAGATAACTTTGGAGAAAGATATGTTGGATAATTCGCGTTTACGCATTGCTATGCAAAAGTCAGGTCGATTAAGTGACGAATCAAAAAAGTTACTTGCCCAATGTGGTATTAAAATTAATCTTCAGGAACAGCGTTTGATTGCTTTTGCTGAAAATATGCCCATTGATATCTTGCGTGTTCGTGACGACGATATCCCCGGACTGGTTATTGATGGCGTTGTCGATATTGGGATTGTCGGCGAAAATGTTTTAGAAGAGGAAGTATTAGATAGGCAGGCCGAAGGCGAAGATCCACAATTTAAAAAATTGCGTAGTTTAGATTTTGGTGGCTGTCGATTGTCGATCGCAGCACCTCGTGATTTTGAGTATACAGGACCAGAATGTTTAAATGATTTGCGTATTGCCACCACTTACCCTCACCTGCTCCGCCGTTATCTTGCTCAATATAATGTTAACTTTAAAACATGTTTGCTTAATGGTTCGGTCGAAGTTGCCCCTCGGGCTGGGCTTGCCGATGTAATTTGTGATTTGGTTTCGAGTGGTGCAACGCTTGAGGCCAATGGACTAAAAGAGATCGAAGTTATTTATAAATCAAAAGCCTGCTTAATTCAACGTCAAGGTGAAATGTCGCCAATAAAACAGGCGTTAATCGATAAAATCATGACACGCATTCAAGGCGTTATTCAAGCTCGTGAATCCAAATATATTATGCTCCACGCCCCTACTGAGGTGTTAGATGATATTGTTGCGCTATTGCCGGGTGCCGAAAATCCAACCATTTTACCGTTAACAGGCGAGCAAAATCGTGTTGCGCTACATATGGTGAGTAGTGAATCTCTTTTTTGGGAAACCATGGAAAAATTAAAAACATTAGGCGCAAGTTCAATTCTTGTATTACCAATTGAAAAAATGATGGAGTAATAATATGAAACTCTCTTATTGGCAACAATGTACTGACGATCAACGCAGGAAACTACTTACTCGCCCAGCAATTACTGCTTCTGATTCGATTAGTCAATCGGTAACTGATATTTTGGGTCAAGTTAAACAAAATGGTGATGAGGCATTAAAAACGCTTAGTAACAAGTTTGATAAAATTCAGATCAAGCAAATTAAATTAACTCAAGATGAAATTAAAGCTGCAACTTGCCGAGTTAATTCAGAATTGAAACAAGCTATGCAACTTGCTGTTTCTAATATCGAAAAATTCCACCTAGCTCAAGTAAAACAAGCTATTACAGTTGAAACAATGCCAGGTATAAATTGTCAGCAAGTGACTCGCCCAATTGAATCTGTAGGACTATATATTCCTGGTGGCTCAGCACCTTTATTATCAACCGTATTAATGCTAGCAATCCCTGCAAAAATTGCAGGATGTAGTAAAGTTATTTTATGCTCGCCGCCTCCGATTGCTGATGAAATATTATATGCGGCTGAACTTTGTGGCGTGACCGAAGTTTACCAGCTTGGTGGAGCCCAAGCAATTGCAGCTATGGCATTTGGAACCGAATCAGTGCCTAAAGTAGCTAAGATTTTTGGTCCTGGAAATGCTTACGTTACCGAAGCCAAACGCCAAGTTAGCCAACGCCTTGATGGCGCAGCCATTGATATGCCTGCAGGTCCATCTGAAGTATTAGTCATTGCAGATAGTTCGGCTAATCCTGCTTTCATTGCTGCCGATCTTTTATCACAAGCTGAACATGGTCCTGATTCACAAGTTATTTTGTTAACACCTGATGAAAAAATAGCACAAGCAGTATCGATTGAAGTCGATAAACAACTTACGCAACTATCCCGCCAGAATATCGCTGAAAAATCATTGCAAGAAAGTCGCCTTATTGTAACTAAAGATTTGGATGAATGTGTTGCTATTAGTAATCGCTATGGTCCCGAACACTTAATTATTCAAACTGCAAATGCGGATGAATTAGTTGAGCAAATTACTAGTGCTGGCTCAATCTTTTTAGGGGATTGGTCACCGGAGTCAGCAGGTGATTATGCATCAGGAACCAATCATGTATTACCAACTTATGGTTATACAGCCACATATTCTAGTCTTGGGCTTGCTGATTTTCAAAAACGTATGACGGTGCAAAAATTAACACCAGAAGGATTAAAAGCAATAGGTAATGCCGTTGAGCTTATGGCAGAGGCTGAACAACTCACCGCCCATAAACAAGCAGTTAGTCTTCGTTTATCGGTATTAAATTCAATAAATCAAAAATAGGTAGTTAAAATGGATATTAATAAATTAGTTCGAAAAAATGTTCAGCAATTAACACCTTATCAATCTGCTCGGCGAATTGGTGGTCAAGGCGATGTGTGGCTAAATGCCAATGAATATCCGGTAGCACCTCATTTTGACTTGACCGATCAAACCTTAAACCGTTATCCAGAACCGCAGCCTGAAAAAGTAATTCAGCGTTATGCACAATATGCAGGGGTTAAAACTGAACAAGTGCTTGTTAGCCGAGGAGCTGATGAGGCCATTGAGCTTTTAATGCGTGCATTTTGTGAGCCTCAGCACGATAGTATTTTATATTGTCCACCAACTTATGGCATGTACCAAGTAAGTGCTGAGACATTAGGTATTAAAACCAAAACTGTGCCAACCACTTCTGATTGGCAGCTTGATCTTGATGGCATAAAACAAAATCTTGATACTGTAAAATTAATTTATGTCTGTTCACCAAATAATCCGACCGGTAATTTAATTAATCCTGATGATATCAAAGCTTTACTTAATATTGCCAAAGATCGTGCTTTGGTCATTATTGACGAGGCGTATATTGAGTTTTCTCTTGACTCAACGGTTGTAAGTTGGCTTGCTGACTATCCGCATTTAGTAATTTTACGCACGCTATCAAAAGCATTTGCTTTGGCTGGATTACGTTGTGGCTTTACCATCGCAAATAAACCCGTTATTAATGCATTACAAAAAGTTATAGCTCCTTATCCTCTTGCAACTCCCGTTGCCGATATTGCGGCTCAAGCGCTGAGTAAAGATGGCGTGAATACCATGAAGCTACATGTGGTAAATTTAAATAATCAAAAGGAAAAATTTGCCAATTTACTTCGACAATTGCCAATTGTCGAAAAAATTTATCCGAGTTATTCCAACTATTTGTGTGTTAAATTTCAACATGATAAAGATGTATTTAATATTTTATGGTGCCAAGGCATTATTTTACGCAATCAAAGTAAATCTATTGGGCAACAAAATATAATTCGAATTACCATTGGTACTCAAGCCGAGTGCGAAGCTGTCATTTCTGCGCTCAAAAAAATTAAATAGGAGCAAAAATGTTACAAAAGTACTTATTTATTGATCGAGATGGCACATTAATTACGGAGCCTCCGGTTGATTTTCAGGTTGATCAGTTTGAAAAATTGGCTTTTGAACCTAATGTGATCCCAGCACTACTCAAGCTACAAACTGCGGGATACCATTTAGTGATGGTCACTAATCAAGATGGGCTCGGGACTAGTAGCTATCCACAGGCTGATTTTGATGGTCCACACAATTTGATGATGCAGATTTTTAAATCGCAAGGTGTTAATTTTGAGGATGTCTTAATTTGCCCACACTTTCCAGAAGATAATTGTGAGTGTCGTAAGCCGAAAATCCAATTAGTTTTGCCATATCTTACTAGTGGTAAATTAGATAAACAAAACAGTTATGTTATTGGTGACAGGGTCACAGATATTCAATTAGCTGAAAACATGCAAATCCAAGGATTACGATATCATCCTGAAAATTTAAACTGGGACGAAATCGCCCAACGATTAACCATTAAAGATCGTTATGCAAAAGTTAAACGCAATACCAAAGAAACTAAAATACTTGTTGAAGTGTGGCTTGATCGCCAAGGTGGCAGTCAAATTAATACTGGAATTGGTTTTTTTGATCATATGCTCGATCAAATTGCGACTCATGGTGGAATTAAACTCAATATCCAAGTTGATGGTGATTTACATATTGATGATCATCATACCATAGAAGATACTGGACTAGCTTTAGGAGAGGCACTAAAAATAGCACTCGATGATAAACGTGGTATTACCCGTTATGCCTCAGTTATCCCTATGGACGAGTGTTTAGCTAAATGTGCAATAGATATTTCAGGACGCCCTTATCTAAAATTTAAAGCAGAGTTTACTCACCCTAAAGTTGGCGATATGAGCACGCAAATGGTAGAACATTTCTTTTACTCAATTAGTTATGCTATGGCTATTACATTGCATATTGAAACAGAAGGCGATAATGATCATCATAAAGTAGAAAGTTTATTTAAAGCTTTTGCTAGAACATTAAAACAAGCCATCAAAATTGAAAGTGACCGATTACCAAGCTCAAAAGGAGTACTATAAATGAAGATTGTCATCCTAGATACTGGCTGTGCTAATTTATCTTCGGTCAAATATGCCGTGCAACGATTAGGTTATGATCCAATAATTAGCCTTGACCCAGATATCGTGCTCAGCTCAGATAAGTTGTTTTTACCAGGAGTAGGATCTGCAAGTTCGGCAATGAAAAAATTAAAAGAGCGTAATTTAACCGAACTAATAAGAGTTTGTACTCAACCTGTATTAGGGATCTGCCTTGGTATGCAACTTCTAGCCGATTATAGTACCGAAGGAAATGTTAACACATTGGGAATTATTCACGAAAAAGTTAGAGAAATTCCTGATTGTGGTTTACCTTTACCACATATGGGGTGGAATCAGGTTTCACCTAAAGCCGGTCATCATCTATTTCGAGATATTCCTGATGATGCTTATTTTTACTTTGTACATGGATACGCGATGCCATTATGCTCAGCAACAATAGCAGAAACCAATTACGGCGAAAGCTTTACCGCAGCCGTACAAAAAGAAAACTTTTACGGCGTGCAATTTCATCCCGAGCGTTCTGGCTTAGCCGGTGCAAAATTGCTAAAAAACTTTTTGGAGATGTAACTATGACAGCTTTTCCAATAATCATTCCTGCACTTGATTTAATCGATGGTTCCGTTGTGCGATTACATCAAGGTGATTATAAGCAAAAACGTGATTATGGCAACGATCCACTTTTACGCTTACAGGATTATGAAAAACAAGGTGCTAAACTGTTACATCTTGTTGATTTAACAGGTGCGAAAGATCCCCAAAAACGCCAAATTTTACTAATACAAAATCTGATTAATGGTGTGCAAATACCAGTTCAAGTTGGTGGAGGAATTCGTACTGAAAAAGATATACAATCATTGCTATCTGCCGGCGCTGCTCGCATAGTAATTGGTTCGACAGCTATTAAGCAACCCGAATTGGTCAAACAGTGGTTTTCAAAATATGGTGCAGAAAGGCTAGTATTGGCTCTTGATGTCCGCATTAACAACCAAGGAAATAAATATGTCGCTATTCATGGATGGCAAGAAGATTCCTGTCAGACACTAGAACAAGTGATTGATGATTACCTTCCTTATGGCTTAAGGCATGTATTGTGTACAGATATTTCCAAAGATGGCACACTCAGTGGCTCAAACGTTAAGTTGTATCAGGAAATTAGTCGTAAATACCCACAGATTGCTTTTCAAGCGTCTGGCGGAATTGGTCAATTGAGTGATGTCAAAGCACTGAAAGACAGTGGTGTTAAAGGTGTCATTGTTGGCCGTGCTTTACTTGAAGAAAAATTTACAGTTCAGGAGGCAATTTCATGTTGGCCAAAAGAATAATTCCCTGTTTAGATGTTCGCGATGGACAAGTGGTTAAAGGTGTACAATTTCGTAATCATGAAATTATTGGAGACATAGTCCCCTTAGCAAAAAAATATGCAGAAGAAGGTGCAGATGAGCTCGTTTTTTATGATATCACCGCTTCGTCAGATGGTCGTGTTGTCGATAAAAGTTGGATCGCAAAAATTGCCGAAGTGATTGATATCCCTTTTTGTGTTGCTGGTGGTATTAAAACGGTTGAAGATGCAGGTCAAATATTAACCTTTGGAGCTGATAAAATTTCGATTAATTCCCCTGCCCTTGCTGATCCTAGTTTAATTACACGGCTTGCAGATCGTTACGGAGTACAGTGCATTGTAGTTGGCATTGATAGCTGGTATGACAAACAGTCAAACAATTATCATGTTTATCAATTTACTGGTGACGAAAAACGTACCGTTGCCACAAAATGGAACACTCTCGACTGGGTACAGGAGGTACAAAAACGTGGTGCAGGTGAAATTGTTCTTAATATGATGAACCAAGACGGTGTTCGTAATGGATATGATATTATTCAACTAAACGCCGTTCGAGAAGTATGCAACGTGCCACTAATTGCTTCAGGCGGTGCTGGTACTATTGAGCATTTTTTACAGGCATTTAATGAAGCACAAGTTGATGGAGCATTAGCTGCCTCAGTTTTTCATAAACAAATTATTAATATTGGTGAACTTAAACAATATTTGGCACAGCATGGAGTAAATATTCGATTATGTTAACGCAAAATTGCAATACCCAATTAGATTTACAACAACTGAATTGGCAAAAAGTGGATAATTTAATGCCGGTCATTATTCAGCATTATGTTTCGGGCGATGTGTTAATGCTTGGCTATATGAATCAAGAAGCGTTAGCACAAACACAAAATAGCGGCAAAGTCACTTTTTATTCACGAACCAAACAGCGCCTTTGGACAAAGGGTGAAACTTCTGGCAATTTTCTTAATGTTGTGAGTATTTCAACGGATTGTGATAATGATACGTTATTGATTTTAGTTGATCCAGTTGGCCCAACTTGCCATACCGGCTCAACAAGTTGTTTTGCTTCGACTAAAACTCAATGGGGATTTTTATTTGAATTAGAACAGATAATTGCAGGGCGTAAAAATGCCGATCCTAAATCATCATATACCGCAAAACTGTATCATGACGGCACTAAACGCATAGCTCAAAAAGTGGGAGAAGAAGGCGTTGAAACAGCCCTTGCAGCAACAGTTCATGACAGCGAGGAACTAAAAAATGAATCTGCCGATTTAATTTATCATTTATTAGTTTTACTCCAAGACCAGAATCTGTCTTTACAAGATGTCATTGGTATTTTAAAAGCAAGACATAAATAGTTATAACCCATCCAAAGTGCGAGTTATGTCGCACTTTGTTTCAATTTTTTATTCTCATAAAAAAAGATAGAATAAATTAGTAAACCGGTAATTTAACCCCGTTAAACATCGTTAATACTTCGGAATTGTTTTCACATAACATAAGTTTGTCTACAGCTTGTCGATTCAAATGAGGCGAAAACTGACTGATAAAATCATACATATAACTGCGTAAATATAATGAGCGAGGAAAAACGATATAGGTCGTGCTGTAAGGAAAAATATGTCCAGCATTAAGTACAACTAAATCGTCATCTGAAGTATTGATCACCGCCATTTTTGCCACAATACCAACGCCGACACCTAATTTAACATAAGTTTTAATTAACTCGGCATCCGTTGTGCTAAAAACAATATTAGGTGATTGGTTAGCACGCAAGAAAGCTTGATTTAAATCTGAACCATCATTAGAAAAATCATAACTAACTAACGGATATTTTGAAAGCTCTTCAATAGAAATTAATTTACTTTTGGCAAGCGGATGATCTTTCATCACAATCACAGCTTGGTTCCAGTGATAACAAGGTAAGGCTATCATATCATCGCTAAGCTGTGAGATATCGGTCACAATAGCAAATTCTGCCATACCTTCTTGAGTTTGTAAAATACATTGAGGGGATGATCCTTGCTCCATATGCAATGTAATACTTGGATATTGCTGCATAAACTGTTGAATCACAACTGGCAATGTATAACGAGCTTGAGTATAGGTAGTGGTAATTGTTAATGAGCCTTGATTTGGTTGACTAAACTCTTTGGCGATAATCTTAATATCATTGGACTTATTGAGGATCTCTCGGGCAAAAGCAATGATTTTTTCACCAACCGGTGTGATTTGAGAAAGGTGTTTACCCACTCGAGTAAATATCTGAACGCCGAGCTCGTCTTCTAATAATTTTATTTGTTTGCTTATACCGGGTTGAGAGGTATACAGTTTTTCGGATGTTAGCGATACATTGAGGTCGTTATTTGCGACCTCAACAATATAGCGTAATTGTTGCAATTTCATAACACTCAAACGCTCCTCTAACTGTATGCTCTTCTTCCTTTCTATAAAACTCCAAAAGGAAAAATTGCTAAGGTAAGTAATTTCACAGCCTAGCACAAAAGAATAATTATTTTATACTTAACCACATGCTTTCCTGAAAGTTTTTAACAAAATTCAAACGTGTCTACCTATTTTTTGCTATTGATCCATTTGCCATCTACATATTGCATCACCCAACCTGTCGATTTTCCATTAACTTCAGAAGTAACATATTGTTGTTTATTTTTACGGCTAAAACGAACAATTGATGGATTACCATTAGGATCTTTATTTGGTGCTTCGGTCAAATAAATGAATTTTTCGGGCAAGCGTTCTTTAAAACGTTGTAACTCTTCTATCAAAGGTGCGCGTGTTTCTCTTGATTTTGGAAAATTATGCGCCGCCAAAAAGATACCCGCAGCACCGTCACGTAATACAAAATGTGCATCTGACTTGGTGCATTTTAGTTCTGGCAGATCAACTGGGTCTTCTTTTGGTGGTGCAACATCACCATTTTTTAAGATCTTACGCGTATTTTTACAATCAGGATTAGTACAGCCCATATATAGGCCAAATCGCCCCGATTTTAAATGCATTTCTGAACCACATTTTTCGCATTCAATAATTGGCCCTTCATAACTTTTAACCTTAAAGTTACCTTTTTCGACAATAAAACCATCACAAATCGGGTTATTGCCACAGATATGCAGTTTTCGTTCATTATCAAGTAGATAACTATCCATAGCCGTGTGACATTTTGGACAGCGTTTACGGGCTCTTAAAGCATCAGTTTCTGCTGTTTCAGCTTCTTCTAGAATATTTAATGTTTCGTGCTCAGGAATTAAGTTAATGGTCTGTTTACAACGCTCCTTAGGTGGCAACGCATAGCCTGAACAAGCTAAAAATACACCGGTACCGGCAGTTTTAATACCCATTTCACGCCCACAATTTGGACATTTAATTTCAGGTGTTAGCACCAATGGATTAAGCTGCATTCCACCTTTATCTGGTGCTTGTTCAGCAACCTCAAAATGCTGACTAAAGTCACTAAAAAACTGATCAAGCACTTCACGCCATTCTTGTTTTTTATGAGCAATCTCATCCAGAGCATGTTCCATACGTGCTGTAAAATCATAACTCATTAGATCATTAAAGTTTTCACTAAGTCTATCGGTAACAATTTCACCAATTTTTTCAGCATAAAACCGACGATTATCTAAACGCACATAACCACGATCTTGAATTGTCGAAATAATGGTTGCATAAGTCGATGGTCGCCCAATTTCTCGCTTTTCAAGCTCTTTAACAAGAGATGCTTCGTTATATCTTGCTGGTGGTTTGGTAAAATGTTGATTTGGATTTAAGTTAATCAAATCAAGCTTATCGTTTATCGATAGTGATGGTAATATTTTATCTTCATTATTTTTGGCTAGCTGTGGCTGCACTTTAGTCCAACCATCAAAACGCAATGTCCGACCTTTGGCTTTTAAAGTAAAATCACCTGAATTAACCGTAATTGTTGTTGAGTTATATTCAGCCGATGTCATTTGGCAAGCTACAAATTGGCGCCAAATTAGTTGGTATAATTTAGCGGCATCAGCTTCAACATCACTAAGATTATCAGCTAAGATAGTAACATCTGATGGGCGAATCGCTTCATGCGCTTCTTGCGAGTTCTTTTTACTACTGTATATATTAGCCGATTTTGGTAGATATTTATCGCCAAAATTTTTACCAATATAATCACGTACCATCGCTAGCGCATCCTGACTTAAATTGGTCGAGTCAGTACGCATATAGGTAATGTAACCTGCTTCATATAATCTTTGAGCCAACATCATGGTTTTTTTAACACCAAAACCAAGACGAGTACTTGCTGCTTGCTGTAAAGTTGAGGTAATAAAAGGTGCTGTTGGATTACTTTTAGTTGGCTTTTGTTCAATATTAGTTACTTGATATTGGTTTTTATTAAGTTCAGCTAGCGCAATATCAATGGCAACTTTATCTTTAGGTTCGAATGCATCGTTTTTATAATGAGTAACTTGTAAACTTAATGGCTCATTTTTAGCCGTGCTCAAATCAGCAAACAGATCCCAGTATTCTTCAGGAATGAAAGCATGAATTTCGCGTTCACGCTCAACAACAAGGCGTACAGCAACAGATTGTACACGTCCAGCTGATAAGCCCCTAGCAACCTTTTTCCAAAGTAATGGCGATAGCATAAAGCCAACTACCCGATCCATAAATCGACGTGCTTGCTGGGCGTTAACCCGATCCATATCAAGCATCGATGGTTCATTAAAAGCATTTTTGATCGCCGTTTTGGTAATTTCGTTAAAAACAACACGACGATATTTGCTATCTTCACCACCTATCACGTCTTTAAGATGCCATGCAATGGCTTCTCCTTCTCTATCCAAATCGGTTGCAAGATAGATCATGTCAGCATCTTTAGCCAGTTTTTTCAGTTCAGATACTACTCTTTCTTTACCTGGTAGAATTTCGTAATGCGCTTTCCAACCGTTATATGGATCGACGCTCATGCGATCAACCAATACTTGTTTTTCTGAACGTTTAACTTTTTTCTCAACTTTATCTTTTTTGTCTTTTATTGATTTTTCAGCTCGTTGGCTGCTACCACTTACAGGTAGATCGCGAATATGACCTACACTTGATTTAACCACGAAATCTTTGCCAAGATATTTATTGATCGTTTTTGCTTTGGCTGGTGATTCCACAATAACAAGGGATTTTCCCATAATTAAACCTTTCTATTCTGTTGTTTGTATTATTTACTATCAATATTTACATCTAGGAGTGACAGTAAATCATCTTTAATTGTTGATACTTTCGTTGCATATTGTTCTTTCTGCTCTGCATCTTCAATTAGTTGAGTAATGGTTTGTGACAACGTGCATCCACGGCGTTTAGCTAAATTAGCCAATCGTTGCCAAACTAAAAATTCCAAATCAATGGATTTTTTTCGAGTATTTTGTTGTTCTGCATTAAAATGACGCTTTCGCCTTGCCCGAATAGTTTGCTTCAGGCGATTATCTAAGTCAGGATTTAAATGCTGTTTTATCCAATCAACAACACCAGTTGGGTTATGTTCCAACAACAATAACTCATTGACCGCATGTTGCGCAGCACTTTTTTCAATATAGCGTGTAATTAACTCGCCTTCTAAGTGCCTTTTAACTAGGTAATTCCATTTCCAACCGCATTCAAGGTTTTCTAACTGTTGATATTTCATCCGTTCACCTTGTGACGCTGTAACTAAATAGCTATTTGTAGCATAATCTGCTCACACAATAAAGAAAATTATTGCGTTTGACAAATTTTTTATAAATCTGTTATCGTGAGCCTTTCATTTCGATCTTTATTTAAGGAATTCTACATAATGGCTAAAGCTGATGTTATTTATATTAATGGCTATATTTACACCGCAGATAAGCAAGACAGCGTGTGTGAAGCTATCGCAATTGAAAATGGCTATATTATTGCAACAGGCTCCACGCAAGAAATAAATAACAGTCACTATGTTGATAATCATACAATAATTTATGATTTGCAAGGCAAAACAATGATGCCAGGTATTATTGACTCACATTTACACACCTTTTGGGGTGGCATGCAATTATCATCATGTAATTTAAATTACCAAAGTTTAACTATTGATGAAACTTTAGCTATTATTCAAGACTATTTAGATAAAGATAATCCCAATCATAACGCTAATTGGTTGCAAGTCCGTGGTTGGTTACGCCAAGAAGTGTTACCAATTGGTACAGATATTACTCGTTTTGATCTTGATAAACTCAATACAAAACGCCCTGTTATTTTGTTTTCAAATGATTGTCATACTTTGGTTGCTAACAGTATAGCATTAGAGAAATTTGGTTTAGATAGAAACACACCGGAACCATCGGATGGTAAAATTGGTCGTACTGATGAAGGTGAATTAAATGGTATATTAGAAGATGCTCCAGCCATGCGTGCTTTTGATAGTATTTCTAAATTAACTGATGAACAAGCACTTAATATTGCTAAATTATCGCAAGCAGAATTAAATAAACAAGGCGTTACTGCTGTTATGGATGCTCGAATTACTGAAACTCAAGCCGATGCCTTTTTAAGACTACAGCAACAAGATGGGCTTTCTATCCGCCTGTTCGGCGCACGGGAATTGCCACCTGATGATGTGTCATCAATTGCCGATATTCCAAATGTCATTGAGAAAGTAAAACAGTTTGCCGCTCGTTATGATGATAAAAACTGGCAACCTAAACCAGGCATTAAAATATCACATACTAAGTTATTTGTAGATGGCGTAATGCAAGCACCTTTGATGACTGCACGATTACTTAAACCATATCAGTTAGAAAACGAAAAAGATCGTTACGGTGATCTTTATTATTCCACTGAAATGTTAGATACATTAATACTTGAATCCGCAAAAGCAGGTTTTCACCCACATATGCATACTGTTGGTGAAGGGGCAATTGAAGTGGTACTTGATGCTATTGAAAAAATGCGAAAAGCCTTACCTGATGCAGATATCCGTCCAAGCACTGCACATAACGAACTAAGCGCAACACACCAGTTTGCCAGATATAAACAATTAAATGCTTGCGTAGTATTTTCTTTCCAGTGGGCTGGTTGTAGTTCAGCAATGGTTGAGCAGTATCAAACTCTATTTGGTCCAGAACGTTATAATGGATTAGAAGCACACGGGCAATACATTGATGCTGGTGTAAACTGTGCATTTGGTAGCGATTGGCCAATTGATCCTTTAAACGAATGGTATGATTTCCAAATTGCTATGACTCGACAAATTGATGCTGATCATCCACGATTAGACAGCGATCGTAATTTAACTATTACTGAAGTATTGCGTAGTGCTACTATCAATTCTGCATATGTATTAAAACAAGATGAATATATTGGTTCAATTGAAAAAGGTAAATTTGCTGATTTAATTATTTTAGATCGCAACCCATTTACCATACCAACTAATGATATCCAAAACGTTAACGTGTTAACAACTATTGTTGGCGGTAAAACGGTTTATCAAAATGATGTAATTTAAAATTTAAATTTTTTATGTCAAATTACTACACCACAATTATTAGTGGTGTAGCATAAATAATTATCCAAGCTTTAATCAACTTCAATTGCTTTTGATTTTTCTGTTTCCACCGCTGTCGTTTTTGTGAAATGTAAGATAGCAGCAATAATCAATGCTCCGATAAACATATCAATCACATACCATATGGCTCCCTTAGTCACTCCCCCTAACGCTACTAGACCACCGAATGCGACAAGCGAATCTATGCCATTTATCATGCCTAACAAACCTGCAACCGCTGTACCAACAACAATTGCAATGATAACGCGTTTAGGATCTTTGGCGGCAAAAGGAATGGCACCTTCGGTTATCCCAGCTAACGATAAGAAAAAAGCTGTTATTCCAAACTCTTTTTCTTCTTTAGTATATTTTGAACGTGAAATAATCAATGATGACACCGCTAAACCTAATGGTGGAATAGCGCAGCACATACGAAACACGCCATTTGGACCATAAACCCCCTCAGCCATTGCTGCTAGGGTAAATGCAGTCGCCGCTTTACTACATGGTCCTCCCATATCAAGCGCCGCTAATACTCCGATTCCAATACCTAAAAATGCGGCATTCACCTCTGACATCCCTTTTAAAGTAGCGACCATAACTTTAACAAACCAATCGAGAGGATAAGATAATCCATAAATATAAAGTGGTGCCATCACTAATATCGTCACCGTAGGGATGATCATCACTGGCATAATCGAGGCAATTACCGGATGGACTTTAATCGTTTTCAACCATTTCACGAAATAGCCGATTAAAATACCAAAAATCATTGCACCAATAAATCCTGTACTGACTTGATTGTAACCAACTGGATTATTAACCACATAGCCCATAATAAATGCTGGCGCTAAAGCCGCATTTCCTCCAATGGAATAAGCCATGTAGGCCGCTAGTACGGGAACCATCATGGCAAAACCATATAGTGCAACCTGTTTTAAATCGACAAAAAATTGATTGCTTGGTAAGATATCGTCATTAGTAACATCGCCTGTCATTAACACAATTGAAAAAAGTATTCCTGATGCGATGATAACTGGTAAAAATTTACTAATACCTGTATTTAACGCTCTAAATATTTCTTTGCCTATACTATCTTTAACTTCTTTGGTTGATATTTGATCCGCATTATTAAAAATTGTAACGGTATTTTTTACAGCTTCACCAGTACTAACTTTAATGATATTTTTATAAGGTTCTAGTCTATCAGCATTTTCGATTGAAATATCGGTAGCTAATACAATAACATCCGCAGTTTTAAGATCTTGCTCGGTTAATAGATTATCAATTCCAGCAGCACCTTGTGTTTCAACCTTATAATCCCAACCTCGTTTTTTCGCTTCATTTTCAATTTTTTGTTTGGCAATATAAGTATGCGCCATGCCAGCTGTGCATGCACAAATCGCAACAATCTTTTTTTTACTCATATAATCCTCTGATTTTATTAGCTACAATTTGAATATCGCTGTTAAGTAAATCCTGAATAAAATCATCATCAGCTAAATTTGATGCTAATTTAGCAATAATAGATAGATGTTCTTTATTAGCATGCTCTGGCGCACCAATTAAAATTACTAATTTGACTTTATTATCATTATTCCAAACTATGCCATCAATATATTTACCGACAACAATAAATGGCGTATTAACTGCTGTACTTTTGGCATGAGGCAAAGCAATATCTGGTAACATATCTGTTTCCATTTCCTGCTCATGAGCCATCACATCATCAAAAAAACTTTTAACATTTGTTAAATAAACTTGGCTAGCTTTAGCCATTAAATTAATAACGGAAGATTTTTGATTAGTAATATCACTAGTCAAATCAACCGATAAAACAGGAATTGACTGCATAAATAGACTCTCTTTAATTAATGATAACTATACAAAATAAACTAATTTTTATTTCACTTTGTTCATTCAATATACAATAATTTATTTATGCTGACATTTTTTGTTTAGAAAATAATAGATTTGGATCACAAATATGAAAATTAAAATGCATAATGTGTTTTTTCCGAAATCGTTTTATGCGGTTTAACTGTAATAAAATTTAAAAAATCATTTAAGCTTCTATTTTATATCATTTAAATTGCTAAATATTTTTGGCCATGTCATATTTCAATTTAAAGTTCGTATCACTCTTATCATTTTTTTAATCTTTAGACGGTATAGAATCCTGAATATTTTTTACAAAAATATAATCTAAAAAGCGAGCAGTGCGATCCTCGACAAAATATTAGACAATGCCCACCTCTATCATTTTTTTGTTTGAAAATGTGGTCATTCCGAGTATGATTAAAAAATAACAATATAGATTGGAAATAATGAATAAATTTTTAATATTGATAACAAGCCTATTAATAATTTTCTCTTGTAAAGCACAAGATGAGATAACCAATATTTCTAAGTCATGTAATGATTTAAAATTTCGAAACCTAATTTATTATCAAATGTGTTTAGATTGGAATTTAAGTGCAGACAATATCCTGGAAATTATTCAAAATAAGCACGAAGAGTACTTACCCAATGATGTTGATTTTGGACATTTTTATGGTTTTACCCCTGATAGTATCTATATTAAAGCTGAATTAACAAAAAATAATAAACTTTATGATGTTCTGTTAGACTCAGAATCTTGGTTTTTACTTACCGAAAAGCATACCGATAAATCACAGCTTTTTTCTTGTCGAGATCCTAAAATTTCACAATACTTTATCGGTGACTTTGTCACCGAGGCATTAGTCGAACAACATCCTGAGTTAGAAGAACGGTACAAACAACATGATCAAACAGCAATTAACACTATTTTGCAATATCAACCTACTACCTTAAAAGATTTTAATGGGCATTATTTCTCCACTAATTTAACACTTACTATTAGTGATACTAAGATTAAACTTAATACGCTTGATTATGATTTACCACTATTTCTAAAAGAGGATGATAGTATTAGAGCTTATCAAGGATTAGCAAAAGAACAAACGCAAGGCAATTTTATCTTTACCCTGTTTATTAAGGATAAAAGATATTATTTTCAATCACCGGACATTATGGATAATAAAATCATTGAAGTTCATAAAAAAGATTAAAAAATGATAAAAATCATCATTCTACATACCTTACCGTTTACTTAGGATGGTTTAAAAAATTTTTATTCTTATGACGAAAATAAGGATACTTATAAAACAAATGCCCATTTTTTGGAAAATTAAAAATGAGAATATTATTACTAATTCTATGGTCTTTGGCTAACCTATCATGCAGTCAAAAAATAGAAAATCAACCAGCAGTTACTCAAACAATTCCACAACAAGAGTTTGAACCTACAGTGTATCAACTTATTGACTTTTTTTTAATAAAAAGGATTTTGAAGGAATTAACCAATATATTCATAAAGATATAGGACTTTTCATTGTATATAATGCGAGTACCAGCCCAACAATGAGAAGAATTGAAGAATTGAAGAATTGAAGAATTGAAGAATTGAAGAATTGAACAATTTAAAATCTAATAATAAAATAATTGAAAATACTATACCGTCTTGGATAGAAGATGAATTGCTAGGGGTTTCAATATCTGGCAATCCTAAAATACAATATGAACAATATCCTACATTTAATCCATGTAGTGAAAAAGTCACTAAACTAGGTCTGTATGCCAATCCAAAAGAAAAAAATATTGAGGCTTTAAAAATAGCGCTTGATTATTATCATTGGGAATTAAAACACTATCAATTTGAAAAAAGCCCTATTTGGGAGAAGTACCAATCCATTGCCGATAAAATAGCCTCTAAAACAGTTAAAGTTGTATATATAGAAAACTTTCCAGGTATATTACCGAATGATGAAAAAAATATTTTCATATTTTATCTTACACAACTGGATAATAAATGGTATTTAACCATTCTAGATTTTTATACTATGGATTGCAGCGCATAAAAAAGTATTCTGACAATATAAATTTATTAACAATGAAGAAAGAAAAAAATATACTCAATGGATCAAAGAATTTATAGAATATGATAAAAAATGTCCTAATCGATAGCTATATGAAAAATAAAATAATCTATATTTTTATTATTGTTTTACTATCTAGTTGTAGCAATAAACAATTAAATAAAAAAAATGTGGAAGTTAGTTCCTTCAATGAAAAAAAGAATATTCATGAAACGGCTAAAACCATGTCACCCATCATAAAAGATGATTTCGAAGGTACTTATATTTTAGATACGTTCAATGTTTTTTCTCATAAGATAATTTTGCAATCCGAAGTTTTTTTAAATCAACAAAATATTTATGAAAGGGTTTTTGAAATCTCTCTGATAAATAAATCGGATTTCGCTATTGTCGAAATACAAAACAGAATGGGCGTAAGCGCCTATCAACTATTTATTCGAGAAAGAAATAAGAAATTGGAAATTTTCAAACAAACTAGTTGGGATAGTATAGTTTTTACAATGGAAATAGCAAAAGATGATTATACTGATGAAAGAGCAAATTTGATCTGCTTAAGTCAAGAGATAAAACCAATAAATGGCATCATAAAAATCTCCGATGATTTAAATTTTACCAATGAAAATACAAAAGACTGCTTTGCCTGCCCACAACAATATACCACTGAAGAATGTTTGCAAAAAAAACAATCGGGTGAAAAATTTAGTTGGAAAAAATAAGAAGAAAGAAATATCACATATTTTTAATCCATGTAATGAATTAAAAGAGAAACATATCATCAAAACAAGCACAAGAATTTTTACTTGATAATGTTGTTCTTATTTATTGCTATGGTTTTTGTTTCTATTTTGGAGAAAACTATGAAAAAAATAAAATATCAACTAAAAACTATACGCCATGAGGAAATATAAGCAATTAAAACATGCCGTACAATTACAAAAATAGTTAGACCATAAATATGGCGCTCACCGTTTCCATGCTGCTTTTATTATGGTGCTATTTTTCTGTCTGTTTTTTACTTCGTGTAGCAATTTTTTCTATTAACTGGCGCAATAGAATATGGGGTTTATAAAGACTTAATTAATGGTATACGAAATATTCAATTTTTACCATTTTATTTTAAAGAAGATATACAGTTGCATAACAATAAAGGTAAATTTATTTTGTCAACAGCGATTAAAACCACACCACAGCTAGAAGCCATTTGCCAAGAAAGATATTTTGATGAGATCCGGAAAGAGTCTTATTTGGCTCAAAAACAGTTCTATCAGAATGAAATAATCGATAAGCCAGAAAAATATAAGGATTGTTGCCTTAAGTATATTGAATATGCAACACAGTTTTTATCTAAAAAAGAGCGTGATTTTCACTCATTACAAATCCTGTTTGTTGAAATTAAATGTAGGAATTTCTCACGTTATTTACAGTAATTTCTTAAATTATCCCTACATCTTAATTCTACATCCATATTTTCATATATTTTAATTGGTTTAAGGGGGATTAATTCTTTGTGGTTTACTTCACATTCAGAATTTTTATTTGAAAGAATAATAATTTGTCCCAATGGTAATTTCAAATCAAGAAGTGCATATGGTACAACGGGAGCTAAAGAATAAAACTCTCTATCTCTGTTATCTGGAGGAAACTCATAATAAACAACTTTTTTATTATAAACATACACGATTGTGTCAGAATGTTTCTGATATATTCCAAAATCAGTATTGGTATCAGAATACTGAACTTTTTTGACATCAATACCTTGATCACGCATAAACTTTAAATAATATCCGCTGATATTGCCACTTATTAACCATACTTCATCCCATTTAAAATCAGTATAATCAGTTAACTTGACAGTTTTAATAGAATTTTCTTCAATATCATTTAATATTTTTTCTAATGGTGCTTTATTACAAGTTGTCAAAACTAAACAAATAATTAATAACAAAATGATTTTTTTCATTTTTTGATTTTCCTTTTACCTTAAAACTGTATTTATTGTTTTATAACTCTAACTTTTCCCTAAAATATTATTTATTTTAAAATACAAATTGACATTGAATTAGTGGAAATTTTTTACTTTACTAGGGTTTGATTATAATTAGTTCATATTAAGTTATTAACTACATAATTTACATAATTTAATGTCAATATAATTAAAATTAACTTGCATAATTATCATAATATGTCAGAATTCCCTGCCGCTTTAAGCGGGTAAAAAGGCAAAACTATACTTAGTAGTTTTTTATTGTTTTTTGGGACAGAGGAGCAAAGTAAGTCATGTCCGCAATAAAAATGAAACGAGTTTTAACCACACCTGCATTAATTGCATTTGGTTTAGCTTATATGGTTCCTTTAGGGATCTTTACCACTTATGGGGAAGTCACTGTTGCCAGTAATGGACACTTACCTATAGCCTATATCATCACCCTTGCCATGATTTTTTTCACTGCATTAAGCTATTGTCGTATGGCAAATAAGCTACCTATTGCTGGTTCTGCTTATTCTTATGTACAACGTACTTTTGGTGGAAAAGTTGGTTTTTTGGTGGGTTGGGCACAAATTCTTGATTACCTATTTTTGCCAATATTAAATTATTTGGTTTTAGGTATTTATCTTAATGAAGCATTTCCAAGCATTCCTGCTTATGTTTTTGTATTGGGTTCACTTATTAGTGTTAGCTTTTTAAATTACCTTGGTATAAAACTGATTAATTCAGTAAACTTTACCTTAATCATTGTACAAATGGTTTTTATCGGGTTATTTATATTTTTGAGTTTAACTAATGTGGATTTAACTCCTGAAGCAATGATGAAACCATTGCAAGTTAATGCCAGCGATTTTAGTGGTTTAATGTCAGGAGCAGCAATATTGTGTCTTGCTTTTTTGGGTTTTGATGCCATTGCAACCCTAGCCGAAGAGTCTAATGATGCACAAAAATCATTACCTAAAGCTATTATATGGACTGTGTTAATTGCGGGTTGTATTTTTTTAGTGGTTTCTTATTGTGCTCACTTAGCTTACCCAACGTGGACTGCTTTTGCTGATAATAAAGATACTGCAAGTTTAGAAGTGGTTCGTCAAGTTGGTAAAATTAGCCAATTAGGCGGTGATTTTATGTATAATTTCTTCCAAGCAGCCTACTTAACGGGAGTTTTTGCATCAGCGATGACTGCGCAAACTAGCGTGTCACGGATTTTTTATGCAATGGGACGTGAAGGGGTGCTACCTAAACAGATTTTTTATAAAATTCACCCACGCTTTAGAACACCTTATTTATCAATTATCTTTGTTGCTTGCTTTTCATTGCTGTCATTAGTATTAGATCTTAGTTTAGTGGTTTCAATGATAAGCTTTGGCGCATTAGTGGCTTTTACTTTTGTCAATTTATGTGTGATTAAAACCTACCTTGGTGGTAATAATGCAAAAACAGCATCAACGTTATTTAAGTACGGACTATTACCTGCAATTGGCGTTTTACTTTCATTGTGGTTGTGGACAAGTCTTGATGCAACAGCAATGATTGTTGGTTTAGTTTGGTTAGCAATTGGGTTTATTTATTTGCTTTATCTTACTCGAGGATTTACTCACTTATTACCGTCGATTGATCATAAAGAGCTCAATTCGATTATTAAAGATTAATTTGATCTTTTTAAATTAGGTCTACTTAAAAGTATCTAGTTACGCCTTTTAAAAAAATTCCGTCGACCTGAGTCGACGGAATCAAATAAAAAATAATTATTAGCTAAGCTAATATTATAATTACTCACCAAAACCAGTAGCGAATAATTCACGGATTTCATCCATTGCTGCTTGTTCATCTTCACCATCACAGATGATTTCAACAGTTGAACCACCTTTAACACCAGCACCAAGTAAGCCCATCATACTTTTTAATTTAATTGCTTTATCATTATAAACAAGCTCGATTGAAGATTTATAACGGCCTGCTAATTTAACTAATGCTGTAACAGGGCGAGCATGAAGACCAGTTGAATTTTTTACTACCATTTGTTCTTTTAACATAATAAAGTCCTTATTTATATCTTAACGTTAATACAATGCCTGTATTTATATCATAAATTAAATCATTTTTCTCTTTTTTAGTTATAATTTTTATACAATACTTTTAATTAGACCCATTATGTCCAGTAATATCGCACAATATGAAAAAAAACGGGTGCAGCAAAGCAGATAGAGTCTAAACGGTCAAGCACACCACCGTGCCCGCCAATGAGTTTCCCCCAATCTTTGATACCTTTATCTCGTTTTATTGCTGACATGACTAGTCCACCTAAAAAACCAAGCAAAGTAATCATCAGTGAAATCAAACCTGATTGAATAAAAGTAAAAGGTGTTATCCAAAATAAACACGCACCAATCAAACTTGCCGATAACACTCCCCCAATAAAACCTTCAATGGTTTTTGATGGTGATAAATTTGGGCTAATAAGATGTTTGCCAAATAATTTTCCAAAAACATATTGTAAAACATCTGAAAGTTCAACAACTAAGACTAAAAAAGCAATCAAAAGTAAATTACGATCTTGGTAATGTTCAATGTTTAATGCTAATAATGCTGGCACGAAAGAGATACTATAAACAGTAATCATTAATCCCCATTGCACTTCAGCTGTTCTTTCTAGAAAATTATGCGTTGAGCCAGTGATTGCTGCTAAAATGGCTAATAACAAAAAGCCATAAACAGGAATAAAAATACTAAATAGCCCGTACCACGACATAGCAACTAAAATATATTGTAAAGGTAAAGCAATAAGATAAGAAAATATTAAAGCATAATTATCATAACTATTAGCTGAAGTTAAGGTAAGAAATTCTCGCAAAGCGATAGCAGATGCTAGGAAAAATAAAAAAATAACTGCCAATTTACCTAATAAAAATGCAATACCTATGATTGCTACCATTACCCACCATGAATTAATGCGAGTATTTAAATTATCAATGACACTATTCGGGCTTTTTATGCGTTTTTTTAGTTGTAACCCTATTATTGATGCAATAACGAGTAATACACCTATACCCGCAAACAATAATAAAGTATCACGTTGATAATCAGACATTGTTCCCCCCTTAATTATATTTGCAGCGCAATACATTTAAATCAATTTTACATTGATACCATTTAACCAAAACGAATCATTCCACTGATTAATATTCCAACTAATAGTAGCATTTGTAAAATAAGCCAAAAAATTTGTTTTTTTAATAACTTTATTGTTCCTTTTTGGCGTTCAATAATCGATCTTGTAGGGAGTTGATTGGTGTTAATTAAATTTAATTGTTGTAATGCTTCATCTAATTCGATTAACTTATTTGGTAACTGGTCAACATTAATGACTAAATATTCAAACAGCTTTTTATCAAATTCAATGCGCAGGGCATAATATTTACTTATTAATCCTATCCCAAAACCGATAAGACAGCCAATAACGCATAGCAATGAACCTATCCACCAACTTGCTATCAATCCAAAACATAATGTTATTATGGTTATAGCTAATGAAAAAATATAAAATTGCTTACTCATTGCCAATAAGCTACAAAATGTCACCAGTGTAGTTTGATTGGTAATTTTAGCTGATTTCATTTTGTTATTACTTTGCATAGGTTTCCTTTGTGTATTTGTAAAAATAGATCTGACAAAATTAAACGTTGCTTAGTTGTAATAACGACTGAATGACGGCTTGACTTGACTTTTGTAATGGCATCATCAAGGCTAGAAGCCCTTTTTGTTAGTAATAGCCAAGCAATTACTGCTGTAGCGCTGCGTGAATAACCTAACGCACAACATACTAATACATTTCCTTGTTTATGATACTGCTCTATCATTTTAGACGCTTGCTGACATTGTTCAATAGTTAGTGGTGTCATGTCTAACACTGGAATTGAGCAATAATTACCCAAAACATGCCCTATAGGTAATTCAGCACATAGATCAACAATCGAGGAATAAGAATTTTTTGGTAATGTATTGTTAGAGGGTATCTGCCCTAAATAAACATTATCATAAATTAAATCGGCTGGCTTATTTTTAAATGTCCATAATCGTGAATTGATCCACATGATCATAAAATAAGGTAGATATAAAATCGTAGTGGCAAGATTAAAACGTCCGTTAGTCTGTTTTTGAAATCCTATTGCACCAATAAATAAATAATTGACACAAACCAATAATAAGGAACCCGAAAGCCATAACAACCAAAGCCACCATCCATTAAAGAAAACAGCTAAACTCAATGACAACAAAAATAAGATAAAATAGATACCTGCCCAAACATAGTGTTTGGCTAATTGTCTGTTTTTTAACGGCGATAAGTTATTATCTGGCCATAACCAAATACAAAAACAACCAACCCATAATCCAGTTGGAATATCAAAGAAATGGTGTTGCCAAGTTGTTAATACTGACACACCTATAAAAAAACACCAAACATGCAAAATGTAACGAGCTAGCTTGCTATGTAAATAATTAACATAAAACTGCCATAAAATAATAAGTAATGTGATATGTAATGAAGGTGCTTGATTAAATGGTTTATCAAATCCCATTAAAACAGCAAACAATACTCCAGAAAATCCACCTAATGGTGGGCGCTCAAAACTAAATTTAAGCGGAAAGATTAAAAAACAAAAAATACAAATAATTTGGGCTGACAAAAGTCTGAAGCCAAGCCTTTTAAGAGCAGAGAAAGAACTAGCCAACAAAATGGCTAATCCATACATAAGATCTATTGACCAATAAGGTATAATAGTCCAAGGCCATAAAGGTATTGAGTGTTCCCATTCAAAAACTAAACTACCTACATCACTTCGTATCGCGGTAAGTTCATTGGCAAAATTATAGCTAGTAAAAAAGAAAACGGTTAAACCAACTAACCATGCTAACTTATAAGCAGTTAGCTTATTAAAGCAATATTTTAACTCATACATTCTTTATTATTTAATTCGTTGAGCCAGTGATACGGTAAAAATCCCCCACTGATCAATACGCATGGTGATCTTTTTAAATCCAGCATCTGCGACAAGTTGATCCATTTCTAGTTGGGTACGTCTGCGCATAATCCAAGGTTGTCCATCTCTATGTGATGTTAATGCTCTTGCTATAAATTCAAGTTGTGGGTGCCAAGGTTGGTTAGTATAAATTAAATAGCCACCTTCAGCGATTGAATCAGCTAGACCTGACAAAGATTCACGCAGTAACTGGTTATCACTAAATAATTCATATAAGCCTGAAACAACAGCTAATGTTGGTTGCGGTGATAATTGGGCTAGCTGTTCACGATTAAAAGCATCACCTTTTTCAAAGCGGGCTATATTAGTTAATCCTTTTTCTTCTATTAATGCTTGACCATTTTGTATGTTAATATCACTATAATCTCGTAATAGTACCGAATTGGGTTTATTAGCAATTTGGCTTATCGTTTCTAAAATATAACGGCCATGCCCTGCGGCAATATCAAGAATATCGACAGGTTTATTTTGTTCGTGAAGTTGATTGATAGCGAGTTTTAACAGCTCTTCAAGATGTGTTTTTCGTTGACGGATACCTCGCCACCCGATAGATTGTAAGTAAATGTAATCTAAAAAACGACCTAGTTTTGAAGTACCAGAAGGTTCATTGCGATAGACATAATCCAATGAGCTTCCCGAATCAAAGCCCATTGTCGTGCCCAATTTTATCCCATCTGAAAGTCGGCTAGCGTATGCTAAACTATCTTTAATAAATTGCCAATATAAAGGTTTAATCCAACCTGATGGCGGTAAGGATAAATTATCTGCTTCTTGTCTTGTATAACCTAGCATATCGGCATTAATAAATGATTGAATCTTTGGTTCAGTGGCAAAGGATCCGAGAATAAATCGTCTTGCACGATCGATTGCAAGTTTTCGTTCTTTTTCACCCAAAGTATCATGATAAAAACCAGGCAACACATGAAACTCTTTTTGTTCGGTACCTAAATTATCATAAAATTGTTTTTGCGGTTTACGCTTGACTACATAATCCGATCCTGAAACTAATAGTTGCGTTGGAATGTTAATCGCGTTGGCATCTTTAACAATACGATCAGACACGGCATATAAATCAAGGAGTAACCGAACCGATATGGGGCGAGTAATCAGTGGATCTTGGGTAAATGATTCGGCACGTTCAACGTCGTGTGTCAACAATTTAGGTTTAACATAACTATTAACAAAAAAATTGCCTTTTAAGTTATACAGCAATTTCAAACTAGGTACGGCTAATGGTACATATAATTTTACGCTAAAAGCGGGGGAAGCTAATACCAAAGCACGAATATTGGGCACATAATCATGTACCCATGCCGAGGCAATAACCGCCCCAACGCTTTGGGCGATAATGGCAATATCCTCATAACAAAGCGAATAGGTTTGTTTAATATGTTCAATAAAACAGTTAGCATCTTTAATTAATGTTGCAAAATTAAGAGCATCGCCACGCTCGCCTTCAGATAGACCATTTCCTCTAGCATCCCAAGCAAATATGTGATAATCAGGTAGTTCTAATTCGTCAGCCAAGTGAGCCATACGCCCAGAATGTTCATGTCCTCGATGAAAAAGTACAATTGCTTTAGAAAGGCCTGTATTATTATCAGTAGCAGGCCAATAACGATAAAATAACCGACAACCATCATGGCTAATAAAACTTTTTTGTTGCTGTTGACGCATAATTTTCCTCGCTATTTTTGTATTTCTTGCATGCCCTTTCGAACTCGGTTAATGACAGTATAAATAAGCAAAAAGCTGATGATCCATAATAGCGTATTGAGCCAATTTAAAGGTAATAAATAAGTTGCAATACCTAAACTTATCATCCCAAAGACAAAAGCACGATCGCTTTTACCCATAGGTCCATCATATCGCCTTGACGCGCCAATCATGATACCTAAAATGCCACTATATTCCGTTAAAATAGATAGTAAAACCACAAAAATCACTAAATTGCTATTTATTTCGTGAAGTTGTGTAAAAATGAGTAACAGCGCGCAGTCAGAAATGACATCACAAATTTCATTTAAATAAGCACCTAAATTTGATTTTTGCTGATATTCTCTCGCAAGCATACCATCAATCGCATTGAGTGCCATACGGATAAACATCCATATTGGAATAAGACAAAAAATCCATTGATATGATGCCAATATCCCAACAATACAAGCAATCGCGATAGAGCCTAAACAGGCAATCAAAGTTACTTGATTAGCTGTAATATTGGCTTTATAAAGACCCTCAACATAAGGGCGCAGTTGTGATTGAAACTTGGGCTTTAATTGATAAATTGAGAACATCAGCGATCCTTGTTTAAAGTTCTTTGGCTAATCCTTGTTTAGCGATTTTTATCACATTTTTTAAATCGACACCTTGTGCTTTAGCGGCAAAAATACAGCCACAATAACACTGCCGATAAACATCATACTCTTTACAAAGCTCAATGGAACGTTTATAACCATTATTCTTTTTGAAATCAGAAGGCAGATAATTGACCGAAAAAATTTCTTGAATTTCTAATCCTAGCTCATTAATTTTTTGGCTATTTTTTTTAGGACTTAATGTTAATGCACTGGCAAAATAGTCAAAACCCAACTCTTGCGCTTTAATAGCAGCCAAATCTAAACGCATTTTATAACAGAGATGGCACCGTTCCCCTCCTTCTGGAGCATCACGTAAATGTTCAACTTGCTTAATAAACTCAGCAGGCTGATAAGGAGCTTCTAAAAACTGAACGTTATTGCCTGTTTTTTTATTAAAATCAGTAATAAACTTTTGTTGCACCACACTACGATATTCATATTCAACACGAGGATGAATATTAGAATTAGCAAAATAGATTGTAATATCAGCATACTGTGCTAAATACTCTAAAACATAGGTACTACAAGGAGCACAGCAACTATGAATCAACAGTTTAGGACGAATGGCTGCCGATTGCCAATCAGCAATCAGCTCTTTTAAAACGGAATCGTAATTTACTTTATTGTGTGGGTTTAATTTATCAAGAATAGTTTTAGCATTAATTAACATGAGGACTCATTTATTTGTTATTTTAGTGAATAAAGTCTTTATGGTTGGCTATAATATAGCGATACCATTCATCGTTCAAGATCAACACAAAACTTTTATACTTATCATTATTTATCCAAACTCATTTTAAAATATTTGGTTATTACCCACAAATTCCAAAATAAATACAATAACTAATTACACATAGCCATTAAAGGCTATGTGTATAGTACCTTCAAATTACGTCGATAACTATTATTGATTGTCTTTTCTAACTTCCGTGACAATCATCTTCTTGATACAACGCCTTTCTAAAATAAAGGCAATAAGAAAATAGATAATCGTCAATACCCACAAATGCCAGTATTGCAAGCTAAATTCAGAAAAATTTGCCCCCATTTGATTAATTTTTACAGAGCCAACAATAGTTGGTACTGCAGGAAATATATAACCAATTAAGTGGAACAATGAAGGCATCAACTCTTTTGGCCAAGATAGTCCTGTAACAAAAAATATAATCATACTTGACGGTATAATTAAACAAAAAACATCGCTAACCGTATGAACAAAATGCGATATCACTTTACCCAATAACGCCGTAGAAAAAATAAAAGGAATAATAAACGACAAAGAAACGAAGATATTCCCTAAACGTGGCAAGTTATACCAATAATTAGCAAAGACGGTATAGATAATAAAATAGACCAAATAAAGTACTAAATAAGTAAACAACTTACCTGAAAGTAGCAATAGCGCTGAAGATGTAGCATTATTTTGTTGATTAATAAATGCTGCTTCAAAATCAGAATTTTTGCTAAATAGACGGCATAATATGCTACCAATAAGTAATGTTTGATATAAAATCAAAATAAAGGCAGCAGGAATAATATAAGTTGCATAACCAGATTGTGGATTAAATAAACTAATCAACTGAGTACTAAAAGGCGAAACATTACTGGTTGCAACAGCAGGATCAACGCCTTGAGCTATTTTGCGTGAAATTGAAATTTTAGCACCAAAATTACTAGCTACCGTATTAATAGCCGTTGCCACATTACTATAAATTAAAATATAACTAGCATCACCATAATATAAAACAGTGCTTGTTTTTCCCTCTAAAATATGTTGCTGAAAGCGATAAGGTATCAACACTACACCATATATTTTACGCTCTTCAATCAGTTTTTTAGCTGTCTGTAAATCTGCAATGTGTAAGTCTGTTTCAATGGACTTATTTGCATCAATCTGCCTAATTAGCTCTCGGCTATAATTGGTATTATCTTGGTCGATAACGGCAATAGGAACATCGCGTATCGCTTCATGTAAATAAGGTTGCGGATAAAAAAAGAAATAAATAAATATCCCCAAAAACATAACGCTAAGTATCGCTTTGGTTTGAAATATCCGCTTTAACTCATCATAGGAAATTAATAGTAAAGACTTAATCATATTAACCGCCTACGAATTTTTCGTAAATGAAGCATAATAAGCATTAACACAACACTGAATTGAATCAGTAAATAAACAAAGGGTTCTAATGAAGTCATCATATTCGGTGCTCTAAGTGTTTGATCAAGACGGATCTGTATATACCATGTCACGGGTAATAAAGCTCCCCAAACATAAGCAAAAGTATTCATGGCAATACGAGGGAAAATAAGCCCTGTAAAACCAAAACTAGGCGAGGCAACTAAACTTGCAGTGCCATATGCCTGTGCTAATGTTGAACCTGTTAAACCAAAAAAAATCCCATATAAACATGACGTCAAGATAAAAGCTATATCACCAAATATAAGCAATATCAAATATCCATTTAGTGGTAAGTTAAAATAGGCAATTAAAATACTATCAAATAAAATTAGACAAAATAAAAAATAGACAAAATAAGGTGTAATGCGCCCTACTAAGAAAGTCAAAATGTTGTAATTAGCTAATTGTAATGTTTTTTGATAGCTTGTTCCATCAAAGCGATCGCGAGTAATACTAGTAACCATCGCAATCATAATAATAATCTGCAAAATAGTAGGAATTAAACCACTCATTAATGTATATAAATAATTTAATGTTGGATTAAATAATGGATGTAAATTTGTTGGAACTATTTGCATTTGGCTTTGAGCAACAGGTGAAGCAATCCCTTTTTCTAATAATCCCTGCAATACGATTTGGCTATTAGCTGTTTTTAATGCGGTGCTCATAGCTCGAAAAATAATAGTACCCGCAGACATATATTGATTATTATAAAAAGCAACTACTTCTGGTTGACGACCGGCTATAAGATCTTTTTCAAACTTAGGCTGAATAAAAAGCACAGCATAAACATCCCCTTTAATTAACGCATGTTTAGCTGAAGAAAGATCTTGATAACGTTTAGCTACCTGCAATTGCGGTGAAGCAGCTACTTGTTGAATTAATAAGCGTGATGATTTGGTTGTATCTTGATCAACAACAGCAATAGGTACCTGAGTAATAACACCGGCATGGTACATATAAAGAAATAAAAAAATAAATAATAAAGGATAGATAAAAACTAGCAAAAACAAAAATCGTTGTTTGACTAATTTACTCAGTTCCCATCTAATCACTTGTAATAGCGAACTAGACATGAATGCCGTTTCCTTTTGTGTAAGATCACCAAATTAATTATGTTAATGAGATTGCCATTTTGTGGTAACACTCATCCCTGGACGGAGACCTGCCACTTGATTGATTGGTTTTGCACGCATTTCAAAGGTTTTTAGATCAAAGTCACCTGTTGCTTTAGTCGCTTGCCAATTAGCGTATTGCCCTAAAGCATTTAACACCGTAACTTTAACATCAATAACTTGATTGTTTAATGCAGGAACTTTTACCTGAAACTTATCGCCAACTTTAAGATTGCCTAATAAGTCTTCACGAATATTAAATGTAAACCAAATATCATTTAAATCAATAATAGAATAAAGAGGAGTTCCTGGGCTATATAACTGCCCCGTTTCAGCAACTCGAGTCGTAATTTGGCCATTAATAGGTGCAACCAAAGTTAATTCATTAACATCTGCTTTTACTTGCGCTAAAGCAGCCTTTGATTGTTCTACTTGAGCATCAGCTAATTTCTTCTGTTCTATGCTACTGCCATTTTCAGCCAATGTCAGATTAGCTTTAGCTGCTTCATAAGCTTTAATAGCGACTTGGTATTGATTAAAAGATTCATCATAATTTTGCTTTGAAACCGTTCCATTTTTGGCTAAACGATTAATTCGGTCATAGCTAGCTTGAGCTAAAGCTAAATCCGATTTTGCTTTATCTAATTGAGCTTTTTGTAGATCAATTGTTTCTGGCCTAGTACTATACGTCGTATCACGACTTGCTATTGCCACATTTAATTGTGCTTCAGCGGTTGCAAGCTGAGCTAATAATGCAGGACTTGAAAGAGTAAGAAGAGTATCACCTTTTTTAACATCATCCCCAACATCATAGTTAAATTGAATCACTCGACCTTGTACTCTAGCGGCAACATCAACACGGTTAGATTCAACTTCACCCTGTAATATAATGGTACTAGGTTGATTAGCAAAATAGATAATAATAACCATAGCAATAACGGCAATGATTGCTATAATCAAAGAAAGACGTTTTTTATGCATAAATTGTGCTTATAAATGATTAGAATAAAATTAAATGATACTATTGAGACATAATATAAAGCCAAATACTAAATTACGCAATAAAATATGGCATTATACAATATAGGCTTAAAAAAGCTTTACATAAATAAAGCTAAAAATGTAAGAATAATTCACATTGTTTACAGCAATTTGAGAAAATACTGTAATTAATAGACATAAAAGAGCACAACTAACCGCTTATCACCGACAGCGATAGGATGCTGATATCAAAAAGAAAAATAGCTGTCACCAATTTGGCTAAACACTTTATGGTCAACCGCTAGACCATTTATAGCGTGATAAAAAAACCGATGAAACCTTTTTACCTTTTTAACTAGTCAGAATGAGCATTATAAAACCATCAGTTAGAGGGTTAAATGTTTGTTTAAAATCGAAAAGCCCATTGAAAATAAATTAAGACCGGCAAGCTAAAAGTGATAACAAAACCTATCCGAGCAAAATACGACAGGTTGATACCAAAGGTTTACCTTTACTTAAAAATCAAACAAAACAGCAAACTGAGAATACTTAGCAATTTTTATAATATTGATTTTTAAAATCTTTTTACATAAACGTAGTACACTCCTGAAAGTTTTTGACAAAATAACGCTGTTTTTATTTGTTCAGATAAAATGTCTGTTTAGACAAACTGGTGATAACCATCATTTCAACCAAAAATTGACAAAATCATTTGCCCACAAACCAATGGAAACACCGAAAACGTGATGCAAAATTTGAATTCAGATATAGCATAATCAGCAATTATTTAGCGATCCAAAAGTGAGAAAGCATCTTGTGCGTTTTTAGAGAGCTATTTTAATCATGAAGTATAAACAATTTGGGTTGTCCTAAAGTTTTATTATCACAATTTATATTAATTGACTGGGCTATTTAATTAATTTGCCAACTGATAAGCTAAAGCGTAAAATGCCCATCCTATTTTGCTTAACCTATTACTAATAAGTAATACTGACCTGAAATCAGAGGCATTTTTAATGACAAATTTATATGCAAAACCAGAGTTACTTTCTCCTGCTGGTTCTTTAAAAAATATGCGTTACGCTTTCGCTTATGGAGCGGATGCGGTTTATGCTGGTCAACCTCGTTATAGTTTACGTGTACGAAATAACGAATTTAATCATGAAAATTTAGCTATTGGCATCAATGAAGCTCATGCTCAAGGCAAAAAGTTTTATGTGGTAGTTAATATTGCCCCTCATAACTCTAAACTCAAAACTTTTATTCGTGATTTAGAACCTATTGTAAATATGAAGCCAGACGCTTTTATCATGTCTGATCCTGGTTTAATTATGTTGGTTCGTGAACATTTTCCTGAAATGGAGATTCATTTATCAGTCCAATCTAATGCTGTTAACTGGGCAACGGTAAAGTTTTGGCATCAAATGGGATTAACTCGTGTTGTGTTATCCCGTGAATTATCGCTTGATGAAATTGCTGAAATCCGTGAAAAAGTTCCTGAAATGGAGCTTGAAGTGTTTATCCATGGTGCACTTTGTATGGCTTATTCTGGGCGTTGTTTGCTTTCTGGTTATATTAATAAGCGTGATTCAAACCAAGGCACTTGTACTAATGCTTGCCGTTGGGAGTATAAAGTTACAGAAGGTAAAGAAAATGAAGTAGGACAAATTGTCCATAAATGCGAACCAATTCCTGTGCAGGAAATTGAACCTACGTTAGGAATTGGTAAAACTACCAATAAGGTCTTTATGCTTGAAGAATCAGGTAGACCTGGCGAATATATGCAAGCTTTTGAAGATGAACATGGTACTTATATTATGAATTCAAAAGATTTAAGAGCGGTCGAGTTGGTGGACGATTTAACTAAAATTGGTGTGCATTCTCTTAAAATTGAAGGGCGCACTAAATCATTTTATTATTGTGCAAGAACTGCACAAGTGTATCGCCAAGCTATTGATGCGGCAAGTGAAGGTAAACCATTTGATCCACGTTTATTAGCCGAACTCGATTCTTTAGCTCATCGAGGCTATACTGAAGGTTTTTTACGTCGCCATAAACATGAAGATATGCAAAACTATATGCATAGCCATTCTGTATCTGATCGGCAACAGTTTGTCGGTGAATTTAGTGGTAAACGTTTAAATGGCCTTGCTGAGGTTATTGTCAAAAATAAGTTTTCGGTCGGTGATAGTATTGAAATGATGACACCAAAAGGTAATAAAACCTTTATTATTGAACGTATGGAAAATAAAAAAGGACAGCCTGTACCTGCTGGATTAGGTGATGGACATATTGTTTATATTCCAATCCCTGAAGAAATCGATTTGAATTATGCATTATTGATGCGTAATTTTGATTAGTTTTGTTAAACAGAATAACTGTTCGGGTGACCGAACAGTATGTTAACTTTTATGCTAATTTTGATTTTTTATTGGCGAATCAAATCATCACCATAACCGATCCATTTATAAGTCGTCAGCGCTTCAAGTCCCATTGGCCCACGAGCATGCAATTTTTGTGTACTAACCGCAACTTCAGCACCTAACCCAAATTGCCCACCATCAGTAAAACGTGTCGAGGCATTGACATAAACAGCAGCTGCATCAACTTGATTTACAAATTGTTCTGCGTTAATTAAGCTACGCGTTAAAATTGATTCTGAATGACCTGTACCATATTCGCGAATATGTTCTATAGCCAGTTCAAGCGAATCAACAATAAGTACATTCAAATCTTTTGATAACCATTCTTGTTGTAATTCCTCATCTTTAACAGGAAAGACGGTTGCTGTACAGGTTTTTAATATGTCATAACAGCTTGCATCAGCATGTAAAATCACATTATTATCTGCCATGATCTGGCTAAATTTAGGTAAAAACTGCTTTGCAATATTTTGATGAATTAATAGCGTTTCAAGCGTATTACATGTGCTTGGACGCTGAGTTTTAGCATTAACAATAATTGGTAGGGCTTTATCAAAATCAGCCGTTTCATCGACAAAAATATGACAAACACCTATACCCCCTGTAATAACAGGAATTGTTGAATGTTCACGACATAATTTGTGTAAAGATGCACCTCCACGAGGAATAATCATATCAACGTATTTATCAAGTTTAAGTAGCTCATGAACATATTTACGATCAGGATCATTAATACATTGAACAGCTGTTTGCGGTAAACCAACTTGTTTTAATGCTTTTTGGATAACAGCAATTATGGCTGCATTAGTATTGATTGTTTCTTTTCCACCACGAAGTATTGCTGCATTACCTGTTTTTAAGCACAAAGCTGCAATATCAATTGTTACATTTGGCCGTGCTTCATAAATCACACCAATAACGCCTAAAGGCACTCTATGACGTTGTAGCTTTAATCCATTATCTAAAATTGAACCATCAATCACTTGACCAATAGGATCTGTTAAGGAAACCACTTTTCGTACATCATTGGCGATAGATGTTAACCGTTCAGGTGTTAAAAGTAGACGATCTAAAATAGCTTCGTTTAAACCTTGTTTTTTTGCCGCTTGGATATCTTTTTCATTTGCACTGAGTATACTTGCGCTATGCTGTTCTAATAAATCAGCAATAACTATCAAAGTGTGGTTTTTTATAGTGGTAGAACATTGCGCTAGTTGATATGAAGCAAGTTTAGCTGTTTTACCTATTTGCTGTAACATTATTATTGCCTCTAAAGTTTATTTTTAATAATTGTAGTTGTTAAGCATTATTTTTTCTAAAAAATCTCTTGTATAACGTTAATATTATATTGAAATTTGTCAAAAATTTTTATTTTATTATTTATTTGGCGTTTTTCTACACATAAAAAGCAAACTCACTTATACCCCACTAACATTTCACGTTTTAAACCAAACCCTTTTCGTTTTTGAACAGTAAATCCAGCATTAATTAAATGACGACGAACAAATCCAGCCGCTGTAAAGGTAGCAAAACGCCCACCATGAGCGGTTAGTTTAAAACAATGTTTAAATAAACATTCTGACCACATATCAGGATTTTTTGCTGGTGAAAATCCATCAAAAAACCAAGTATCAATCAATACATTTTGCTTTACTAAAAAATCTGAGTAATTGCTAATATCATCATAACATATCGCTAAACTGACGTTGTCAAACTGACAAGTCGCATCAATTAAATGCGTTTGAAGCCGCTTAGCTAACAAAAATAAAGGCGAGTTTTTAGAAATGACCTTATCATGAATCTTGATTAATTCGTCTAATGATAATGGATATTTTTCGACACTAAAAAAAGTAAGATACTTAAGTTTATGATTTGGGTGCTGACGCCTAAAATTTAAAAACGTTTGCCATAAAATCAAAAAACTCAATCCCGAACCAAAACCTGTTTCAGCAACGACAAATGTATCTTTTTGATGTTGAGTAAAACGCTGAAGTAAATCATTACCATCAATAAAAACATAAGTGGTTTCGGCAATTGCCCCTTGCGTATTAAAATACACATCATCAAAATAAACAGAAACAGGCGCCTGATTTTCATTCCAAGAAATAGTCGATTTATGCATGAATATCCTTTTAAACAGTAATATTTAACAACTGTATATTAATGTTGATTATGTATATAATACGCAAGTTAACTTATGAGGTAAATTATGGTATTTCTTTTTCGTCTAATTAGTGTTGTGATAATTGGTATTGCTATTTGTGTGTTAGGCACCATTTTTTGCTTGTTTAATCCAAGAAATCCCAAAAATGTTGCAAGATTCGCTCATTTATTTGGATTTTTCTTTAAACCGATATTTGGCGTAAAAGTGGATACTCGCATTCACCCTAATATTAGTAAAATAGGTAGCTGTGTGTATATTGCCAATCACCAAAATAATTATGATATCGTTGTAGCTAGCGATGTTGTACAACCTAAAACAGTCACTGTTGGTAAAAAAAGTTTGGCTTGGATTCCTTTTTTTGGGCAGCTTTACTATCTTACTGGTAATATTCTTATTGATCGTAATAATAAATCAAAAGCTCACGATACAATTGGACAAGTGGTTAATGAAATCCAAAAACGTAATATTTCTATTTGGATGTTCCCTGAAGGTACTCGTAGCCGTGGTCGTGGATTATTACCTTTTAAAACTGGCGCATTTAAAGCAGCAATTGCAGCGGGAGTGCCTATTGTACCAATTTGTGTATCTCAAACCAATGATATCAAATTAAACCGTTTAAATAATGGCCATTTTATTGTTGAAATGCTAGAGCCTATTGAAACCAACATATTAAACAAAGAAGATGCTAGAGCTTTAATGGAACAATGCCATAATAAAATGACAAATAAAATAGAACAAATAAATGCAGAAGCAAAACAGTTAAATAATCAAAAATAACTATGAATAAACAAGATCGTAATTTTGATGATATCAGTAATAAATTTGCTCAAAACATTTATGGCACTACTAAAGGTAAAATTCGTGAAGCGGTAGTGTGGCAAGAACTAGAAAAGATCTTAGCGACCTACCCCACCAATAAACCAATAACCATACTTGATGCAGGTGGAGGACAAGGTCAAATCGCCTGTAGATTAGCCAAACTTGGACATCAAGTAATGCTTTGTGATATTTCGGAACAAATGCTAGAACTAACCAAACAAAAAGCGCTAGCAGAAAACCTAACTATCAATTGCTTTTGCTGCCCTATTCAGCACCTTGATAGTTTAATTAATCAACAATTTGATTTAGTTATTTGCCATGCGGTATTGGAATGGGTAGCTGATCCAATTGAATTGATAAATTCATTAAAAAATCACCTTAAGCCTGACGGTTATTTATCGTTAATGTTTTATAATTATCATGCACTTTTGTTTAAAACGGTGACATTAGGCAATTTTGGCTACACTCAAGCGGGGTTAGCTAAACGCAAAAAAAAGACACTTTCGCCCGATTATCCAAGGGATCCGAACGATGTATATCAATGGCTTATTCAAGCTAATTTTACTATTTTACAAAAAACGGGGATTCGTATTTTTCACGATTATCTTACTAATAAATCCAAAGCAGAAACCCATTTTGAACAACTATTAGAACTGGAACAAAAATACTGCCAAACAGAACCTTATCTTCACTTAGCAAGATATATTTTAGTCACAGCAAAAATAAAATAAATTCGTAAATATCCCACTTTCATTCATGCTTTTTAAAATGATCACTCGAAAATTTTGCCATAAATCGGTATCATAAGCAGATAAATTTATTGGTTAAGGAAAATTATATGATCGTGGTAACCGGTGGGGCTGGATTTATTGGTAGCAATATTGTTAAAGGCTTAAATGATCAAGGTCGTAAAGACATTTTAGTCGTTGATGATTTAACTGATGGCACTAAATTTGCTAATTTAGCTGATTTAGATATTGCCGATTATATGGATAAAGACGAATTTATTGCTGCTATCATTTCAAACGAAGACCTTAATATTGACGTTATCTTCCATCAAGGTGCTTGCTCATCAACCACCGAGTGGAATGGCAAATTTATAATGGAAAATAATTATGATTATTCCAAAGGTTTACTGCATTATTGCTTAGATTTTAATATTCCATTTTTATACGCATCATCAGCTGCTACCTATGGCGGACGCAGTGATAACTTTATCGAAGATCGACAATACGAAAAACCTTTAAATGTTTATGGGTATTCTAAATTTTTATTTGATCAATATGTCAGAGAAATTTTACCCGAAGCAAAATCACCAGTTTGCGGATTCCGTTACTTTAATGTTTATGGCCCTCGAGAAAATCATAAAGGTAGTATGGCCAGTGTTGCGTTTCATTTAAATGAACAAATTAATAAAGGCGAAAAGCCAAAGTTATTTGCTGGTAGCGATAACTTTAAACGTGATTTTATTTATGTTGGTGATGTGGTTGATGTCAATTTATGGTTCTGGAAAAACAATATTTCAGGCATTTATAACTGTGGAACAGGCCGTGCTGAATCATTCCAAGCTGTGGCTGATGCCGTTCTTACTTACCACAAAAAAGAAGAAATTGATTACATCCCTTTCCCTGATCATTTAAAAGGCCGTTATCAAAGCTTTACACAGGCAGATCTATCTAACTTTAGAAAAACAGGTTGCCAGATTGAATTTAAAACAGTCGCAGAAGGCACAACCAAATATATGCAATGGCTTAATAAGCAAGAAAGGTAATTTAATGAAAACACTCATTATTGGTCCATCTTGGGTTGGCGATATGATGATGTCGCAAAGCTTGTATCGCACATTAAAACAACTTGCTCCTAACAATGAAATTGATGTTATGGCGCCAGCTTGGTGCCAAGCATTATTAAATAAAATGCCTGAAGTGAATCAAGCTATTGATATGCCTATAGGTCATGGTGAATTTGCATTATCAAAACGCCACGAAATAGGAAAATCACTTCGTGATAGCCATTATGATCAAGCAATTGTGTTACCTAACTCATTTAAATCAGCATTAATTCCATTTTTTGCCAAGATTCCTAAACGTACAGGTTGGAAAGGTGAAATGCGCTATGGATTATTAAATGATATGCGTAAACTCGATAAACAAGCTTTTCCATTAATGGTTGAACGCTATATTGCGCTAGCGTATCCTAAAGAGCAAATACATTCAGCATCTGATTTATCACAACCTTTATTATGGCCTAAACTTAGTGTTAACCAAGATGAAATAGCTCAAGCACTTTCAACCTTTACAATAACACAAGATGAACCATTAATTGGCTTTTGCCCAGGAGCTGAATTTGGTCCAGCAAAACGTTGGCCTGATTATCATTACGCTGCCCTTGCCGACATGCTAGTTCAACAACATGCTAAAATTATTATTTTTGGTTCAAAAAACGATCATAATGTTGGCGAGCAGATTATTGCCAAAATGACTCATGGCGATCAATGTATAAACTTGGCAGGTCAAACGCAATTAGAACAAGCGGTAAGTTTAATTGCAGCATGTAAAGCAATTGTTACTAATGACTCAGGATTGATGCATGTTGCTGCTGCATTAGATAAACCACTTGTCGCACTTTATGGACCAAGCAGCCCTGATTTTACACCGCCATTATCAAATAAAGCCGAAGTTATTCGTTTAATTACCGGATATCAGCGCATCCGCCAAGGTAATGCAGAGCAAGGCTATCATCAAAGCTTAATCGATATTAAACCTGAGAACGTATTTGAAACATTGATGAAACTGATAATGCGTTGTGAAAAGAGTAATAGATAATGCGTGTATTAGTTGTTAAAACTTCATCAATGGGCGATGTTCTACATACTTTACCTGCATTAACCGATGCTGCAAATTGCGTGTCTAACATTACCTTTGATTGGGTAGTTGAAGAAAGCTTTACCCAAATTCCAAGTTGGCATTTTGCTGTTGATAAAGTCATCCCTGTGGCAATAAGGCGTTGGCGAAAAAATTGGTTTTCTAAAGCTATTCGCCAAGAGCGACACGACTTTATTAATAACTTACAGCAACAACAATATGATGCAATTATTGATGCCCAAGGGCTTATTAAAAGTGCACTTTTTATTACTCGTAAAGCTCAAGGTATTAAACATGGTTTAGATCGCAAAAGCATCAAAGAGCCTATTGCTAGTTGGTTTTATGATATAAAACATAATATCCCCAAGCAAATGCATGCCATTGAACGCATCAGATTGTTATTTGCACAAACTCTACAATGCAATTTACCTAATTCAATGGGTGATTATGCCATTGCTCGCCACTTTTTATCTTCGTTACCTAGCGATAACCAACAGTATCTTGTTTTTTTGCATGCCACAACTCGAGATGAAAAACATTGGACTGAAGACGGTTGGCGACAATTAATCAAACTTATTGAACCGACAGGCTTAAAAGTTAAGCTACCTTGGGGAGCTTCACATGAACAGCAACGAGCAATACGCCTTGCTCAAGGATTTAACCATGTTGAAGTATTACCAAAACTTTCACTTAATGACATCGCAACTGTCATTGTAGGAGCTAAAGCTGTCGTATCAGTTGATACTGGACTAAGCCATTTAACCGCCGCATTAGATAGACCCAATATTACACTATTTGGCAAAACCGATCCTATGTTAATAGGAGGATATGGAAAAAATCAATACAGCATTATCTCACCAGATAAAATGATGAAAACAATTAGTGCTAATCAGGTTTATCAAAAATTGAGTGATTTTTTGTAGTTGAATTTCTACTTACAATTTAATTAAAAGGAATAAACAAAATGAATAACTATTGTGGACTAATTCGTGAAAAATATGCCCAAATTGGCAGTAATGAGCTTGGCTATATTGATGATGCGTTAGGCGCAGTAATACGAGTTCTTGATGAAGTAGTTTGTAATGAACAAGTTCCCGAAGAATTACGGCATAAAGCCGCTTATGCAGCGGCTAATTTATTAATCAGTGACTTTGATATTAAATAGCGGTTGGTAGGTTAATAATAAATCGAGTGGACTGTTCGTCTGATTCAACTGTAATATTACCTTTATGCGTATCAATGATCGATTTAACAATTGCAAGCCCAATCCCCGTACCCGAAGTATTATTGCCGTTACGATGACGAGACTCATCTACACGATAAAAACGATCAAAAAGATGAGGAAAATGGCGACTATCGATTTTTTTACCAGGATTTGAAATCACAACTTTGACACGATTTTCACTAACTTGAGCTAAAGTAATTTTAATAATTCCATTTTCTGGCGTATAACGAATGGCATTAGATAAAATATTACTTATTGCTCTTGCTAGCATCATTCTATCACCTAGAATATGACAACACTCCCCTTCTAATTCGAATTTGATAGCTTTTTCATCAGCAAGTGGCTCAAAATAATCACATACCATAACCATCATGTTATGTAAATTAATATCAACTAGATTAGGTACTAATTGACGATTATCTGCCTGTGCTAAAAAGAGCATATCAGATATCATTTGTGACATTCTTTCATACTCTTCTAAATTTGAGTATAAGATTTCTCTATATTCTTCAGTCGTTCTTGCATTGCTTAATACGATTTGAGTTTGAGTTGTCAAATTAGTAATAGGTGTACGCATTTCATGAGCTATATCTGCCGTAAAATTACGTTGTCTTTGAAAAACATCTTCCATTCGATTAAGCATCTTATTAAAAGCCCTGACTAAACTAACATATTTTACTGGAACAGATGAAGTTGAAATACGATGGTTAAGGTTTTTTAAGTTAATACGTTCAATCTTCTTAATTAATCGATTAATCGGTTTTTGAGTAAGATAGATAGAAATAAATGAACCAATTAACGCCAAGATACAAGAAATACCAATAAGTATTTTTAAGCCTTTTCTTAATCGCCTGATAAATTCAATCTGTAAGTCACGACCAACAGCTACAATAGTTGTGTATTGTTTGTTTTGATCAGTTATGACCCTTGATGCAGCAATACGATAAGATGATTGATTCACATTCGATACTGTTGTTGTATGCTTAGTAATAATTTCTTCAAAATCAGCAGGTTTTAAGGCAATAGAAAGATTAGGTCCCCGTGTGCGATATAATATTTTGCCTGAATCATCAACAATATAGACAAATAACCGATGATGGCCAGTTAAAATTAATAGTAGGCTCTGAAAAAATTCATCACGATTATCATCCTGTGAATAATAAGTAAGTTCGCGCTCTATGGATGAGATAACAGATGTTAACTCAGATACATTTTGGTGAACAGAAAGTTTTTCAAACCAACGTTCAATAAAGTAACTAAAACAGTAAAGTAGTCCACAAGTAAGTAAACAAACAATTAATGGTAACCGAAATGATACAATTTTAGTCAACTTCATCTAATACATCCAATTTATATCCCATTCCACGTACAGTATGAATCAATTTAGGTTCAAAATCTGCATCAATTTTATTACGTAATCGCCTAATAGCCACATCAATCACATTAGTATCACTATCAAAATTCATATCCCAAACTTGTGAAGCAATAAGTGATCTAGGTAACACTTCACCAGGATAACGCAAAAAATATTCTAACAACATAAATTCTTTATTAGTCAAATCAATTCGTTTTCCAGCTCGCGTTACTGTTCGTTTAGGTAGATCCATTACCAAATCTGCAATACTTAATTGATAATTATTTACTTGTGGTGCATTACGTCTTAATAATGATTTGATTCTTGCTAGTAATTCAGCAAACGAAAATGGTTTAACTAAATAATCATCTGCACCTAAGCTAAATCCTTTGACTTTATCATCAATACTTCCCATAGCGGTGAGTAATATAATTTGAGTATCTTTTCCAGCTTCACGCAAAGATTGAACAAATTTCCAACCCATAATATCGGGTAACATCACATCCAAGATAATTAAATCATAATCTTCAGTCATTGCTCGATGATAACCATCTAAACCATTATCGGTCAAATCAACAATAAAACCTGACTCTACTAGCCCTTGACGAAGATACTCACCAGTTTTATGTTCATCTTCAACAACTAACAATTTCATTTTTAATATTCCTTTCATTATTTTAGGCGGTTATCAAAAATTACATAATGTAATAATAGAATATATGAAAAAACAAAACAGATCATGACAAATAAATTACTGTATTGTAATATACCGGTCATCAATTAGTTTTATTTAGTTTGCTATAGTATCTACACAATGATTCATGAGGCTAGACATTATTGTTTCATTGTTTTATTTCCTTTCATCCATTCCTTGCAATTTAATGCAGCCCTAGTTTACTAGGGTTTTTTTTATTCTAAATAGACGTAAGCTGATACAGACTTTGAGCAATAAGTGGTTAGGTATAAATAATGGAACATTATTAACTAATAATATTCTATTTTACATTTTTTTACTTTTTACACAATACAACGCCAGTTTCAATATGATCGGTATAAGGAAACTGATCAAACATAGCAAAATGTTGAATTGAATGTGTTTGGGTTAAAAGTTGTAAATTATCATGTAATGTATTAGGGTTACATGATATATAAATAATCTTTTTATAAGATTTGAGTATATTAATCGTATTTAAATCAACTCCTGCACGAGGAGGATCAACAAGCACTGTTTCGCACTGATAATCATCCAAATTAATCCCTTTTAAACGATTAAACTCGCGTTCTTTTTTTATAGCGCTAGTAAACTCTTCGGCTGATAACCGTGCGATAACAAGGTTATCGATATGGTTGACAGCAATATTATGTTGTGCTGAATAAACAGATGCTTTGGCTATTTCAGTGGCTAACACTTTACGAAAGTTTTGTGCCAACGCGATCGAAAAATTACCATTACCGCAATAAAATTCGAGTAAATCGCCCGATGAGTTTTTGGTGACTGAAATAGCCCATTGCAGCATTTTAATATTTACCGCAGCATTAGGCTGAGTAAAGCTATTTTCGACTTGACGATAAATAAATTTTTTATCCATTACTGGCAAAACTTCATCAACATAATCGACATCTATTGTTATTTTTTGATTACTTGCGCGCCCTACAATATTAACATCTAAGCCTTGTTCTTCTAATTGCGCTTTTAACTTTTTTGCTTCAAGAGTCCATTTTTCATTTAATTTTTTATGATACAAAAGCGTAATTAACAGTTGGCCACTTAAAGTAGAAAAATAATCAATTTGAAATAATAAATGACGAAGTTCTTGGTTATGCCGTAACAAAGGTAAAATTGCCTGCATCGCTTGATTTATTAACTTTGTTGCGACCGGAAACTCATCAATTCGCACCCGTTTTTTTGTTTTTTTATCATACATAATATGATAAAGATCTTCATCCTGATGCCAGATTCTAAACTCAGCACGCATACGATAATGGCTAATAGGCGATGAATATACTGCTAATTCAGGAACAGAGAAATCCGATAATAATGCTTTTAAATTATCGACTTTCTTTTCTAATTGTTGGTTATAGTTTTCATTTGAAAAACATTCAGTCATAGTTATTATCTGATGATTATTATAGAAGTATTATTTAATATGAAGTTTTGAATCACGTTGTATTAAATAACGAAATGGTTAAACATAAAACTAAGCAATTTTACATCAATAATATAACTATTTGTATATCATTACGTATAGGCACAATATTATCACAAATAACTAATAGTGATAAGTTTTACATGAACAAAAGCCTCGTTTTTAGACGGATATACAATAAAACAACGAATAAAAATAGAATACTTTTAAATATAGTTATAAAGATTCTGGTGATAACGATTGTAGTTATAATGATTAACGTTATAATGTGTCGTATCATTTTAGGTAAAAAGAACACTATGACAATACAGACTTTTTCTGATTTAGAGTTAGACGATATTTTAATTCACAATCTTCAAGCACAAAATATAACCACACCGACAGTAATCCAAACGCAAACAATCCCTGTTGCTTTAGATGGCAAAGATATTTTAGGCTCAGCCCCTACAGGCACAGGTAAAACACTAGCCTTTTTAATTCCTACCGTGCAACATTTACTAGACTTTCCACGTCGAAAGCCAGGCCCACCGCGTATTTTAATATTAACACCAACGCGTGAGCTTGCCATGCAAATTGCCGAGCAAGCCAAATTATTAACCGAATCGACACATTTAAGTATTGCAACCATTACTGGTGGTGTTGCTTATATGAATCACGCTGAAGTATTTAGCAAAAATCAAGATATTGTTATTGCGACAACTGGTCGATTATTACAATATATAAAAGAAGAGAATTTTGACTGCCGAGCAGTTGAAATGCTTATTTTAGATGAAGCTGATCGCATGTTAGACATGGGCTTTTTGCAAGATGTCGAAACCATATCAGCCGAAACACGCTGGCGTAAACAAACCTTACTATTTTCAGCTACACTTGAAGGTGATGGACTACATGATTTTGCTAACCGTATTTTGAACGATCCTGTCGAAATCAACGCTGACCCATCGCGTAAAGAACGTAAAAAAATCTTACAATTTTATTATCGAGCTGACGATCTCGCTCATAAAGTAGCACTGCTTACTTACTTATTAAAACAAGAGGAATTTAAAAAAACGATCGTTTTTGTCCGTAAACGTGAGCGTGTACATGAATTAGTTAGCTTACTACATCAAGCTGGTATCCATAGTTGCTATTTAGAAGGCGAAATGGTACAAGCCAAACGTAACGAAGCAATTAAAAGAATCAGCAACAATACAGTTAATGTACTAGTAGCTACCGATGTCGCGGCTCGTGGAATAGACATTGATGATATCACCCATGTTATTAATTTTGATGCGCCAAAAACAGCCGATGTTTACTTACATCGAATAGGTCGCACGGCTCGTGCTGGTAAAAAAGGCACAGCAATAATGCTAATCGAAGCCCACGATAACGAATTACTACAAAAAATTGAGCGCTATATTCAAGAGCCAATCAAATTAAGAACAATTAACCAATTGCGACCAAAAACCAAAGATCCAAAACCAGCAACAAAGAAAAAGCCATCGCAAAAAGCAAAATTAAAAAAAGCTGGCAAAAAAGAAGAAATCAAAAAGAAAAAAATAAAACAACGTCATCGGGACACAAAAAACAAAGGTAAACCCAAAAAATCAATAAATAATACCGAACAATAAATCACAACTTAATAGGTTAAACTTATGATATTGATTGTTTATAATGACTTGGATAACAGATTTAAATCGCTATAATACGTAGCGACAAGATTTGCAATAATATATAGGAGAAAACGCATGACATTAGTCACTCGCAAAGCCCCAGACTTTACATCAGCCGCAGTTCTAGGTTCTGGTGAAATTGTTAACAATTTCAATTTATCACAACATATTAATGGTAAATATGCTGTTGTATTTTTCTGGCCAATGGATTTCACTTTTGTTTGTCCTTCTGAAATCATCGCATTTGATCACCGCTTAGAAGAATTCAAAAAACGTGGTGTTGAAGTAATTGGTGTTTCAATGGACTCTGAATACGTGCACAATGCATGGCGAAACACACCACAAGACAAAGGTGGTATTGGCGAAGTTAAATTCCCAATTGTTGCTGACGTTAAACACTCAATTATGCAAGCTTATGGTGTTGAACATCCTGAAGCTAGTGTTGCGTTACGCGCTTCATTCTTTATTGATAAATCAGGTATTGTACGCCACGAAACAATTAACGATTTACCAATTGGTCGTAACATCGACGAAATGATCCGTATTGTTGACGCGTTCCAATTCCATGAAGAACACGGTGAAGTTTGCCCTGCACAATGGACAAAAGGTAAAAAAGGTATGCAAGCAAACCCAGACGGCGTTGCTAGTTTCTTAAAACAACACGCTAACGAAATTTAATTTATTTTTACTTATTAAAATATTTCTGCCGGAGTTTACCTCCGGTTTTTTTATCCACAAACAAACTAATCCAACAGAATCATAAAGTTGCGTGTAACCCCACAACGCCAATAATAATAATGGTAAGCCCAAACAAACGTGGAAAGTTTTTAGGCTCATTAAATAACAGCATATTGGCTAATACCGCGCCTGATGTACCAAGACCAACCCAAACAGGGTAAACAATACTTAATTCAAGATAATGGAGTGAAAAGTAAAAAAGTACAAAAGAAACAAAAAATCCCCCCCAATACAATACAAGTCTAGATGGATTTTTCTCCTCAGCATATAACTTAAGACCAATTGCACCAAGCACTTCAAAAACTGACGCTATCAATATAAGCAGCCATCCCATGATTGAAATTATCCTTTATTATAATATTAACTATCAGCTCGTTTTAGTTGAACAACACCAACAATAATTAGTGCAACAAAAAAAAGTTGAATTAACTTAACTTCTTTGTCAAAAAGCAACATATCAATTACTGTTGCGCCAATCGCTCCAACACCTGAAAAAATAGCATAAACTGTACCTGTGGGAATCGTTTTGCAAGCATTAGTCAAAAAGGTAAAATCGACAATAATGAGTGATACAATAATAATCCAATGCCAAAGTTCCGTTGCGATGCTAAATCCCAAAATCCAACACAATTCAAAAAAGCAGGTCAGCATCACAAATACCCACTCTTTATTTACGCCAAACATAGCTACCTCGCTTTGCTGTTTTAGTTTTGCCGTAGTAATCAAATTTTTGCTTTAAATATATGTTTGATTATGCTCTATTGCCGATAGAAATCGGCAAAACAAGGATGGTTCGCAAATAAAAATTTGCCACCAAAAAGATGTTAATTGTTATATATTCCCAACCATTAAGCCATAGTGTTTAATGCTACGAAAGTCGTTACAACTTTTATTCTTATTTTTCAAATAAGTAAATGATTCTATAATGAAGGTTCATAAATAGCAAGGGCTAATTTTTATAATTCATGCGTATCTCTTATATAGATTAAACTACCTAAGTAAAACGCTACGCCTTAATACCAAACGTTTACCTTTACTTAAAAATCAAACAAAACTACAAACTAAAGAATATTTATTTTTTATTATTGTTATGATTTTTTTGTTTTTTTACTTAAACACTATACGTTCCTGAAAGTTTTTGACAAATGGCGCTGTTTTTGTTTATTTAGATAAATAGCGTAATAACCATCATATTAATCAAGAATTCACCAAACTCGTCCACCTATAAACGAATAAAAAAGCCGAAAGAGTGATATAAACTTTGAATTGAGGTGTGAGATAATCAGCAAATATTTAATAATTCAAAAGATAAAAAAACAAAAATTAAGTGGTTTATTAACTTTTATAATAAGGTTAAACCAATAAAGTGATTTTGGGAAAACGCATTATTCATTTTTAGAGAACCATTTTTATCATGATGCGTAAACAACTCGGCGTTTTCCCACAACTAAATTAAATAATATTGTTGTGAGTTGTATTACATTGATTTACGATACTCAACTATATCTTCAATGGTTACAACGGGCATATGATATCTTTTAGCAAATTGAACGACCTCTGGTGCCCTTGCCATTGTTCCATCATCATTCGTTAACTCACACAGTACTGCGGCAGGTTTTAAACCCGCTAATGTCACTAAATCAATTGATGCTTCGGTATGGCCTCGGCGAACCAATACACCACCTTTTTTAGCAACTAATGGAAAGACATGCCCTGGGTGATTAAGATCGCTAGGTTTAGCGTTATCATTAACCGCAGCTTTAATGGTTGTAACGCGGTCGGCAGCTGATACGCCTGTTGTAACTCCATTTGCAGCTTCAATCGAAATGGTAAACGCTGTATTATTTTTACTAGTATTATTTTCTACCATCATAGATAAATTTAACTCATCACAGCGTTTTTTAGGCAAACATAAACAAACAATACCACTGCCATAACGAATGGTTAAAGCCATTTGTTCACTAGTAATGGACTCGGCAGCCCAAATAATATCACCTTCATTTTCGCGATCTTCGTCGTCTAACACGAGCACACCTTGACCTGCTTTAATAGAGGCAATCGCTTTTTTGACACGCTCAATCGGCGTTCCAAATTCATTTAAATTAAACTGATTCATGGTAAATACCTATATTTTTTAACACTTGCTCATTTCATTATTTACTAAATTAACTTTAAATAACCGTTTAACGATGATGCTATTTAGCCATAAAATTAATTAAGTACAAATAAATAAAATACCAGAATCAGGGCAGTGCTCGACCAGCATAGTTTTGCTTTTCAACAAATATTGGAAAGATAAGCAACTCTCTTTTATCCAGACTTTAACTGTCGGCTTTGGAATTTCACCAAATCTGCTTGACCTTAACTTATCAATAATTAACTGCATAATAAAATAATCATCACAGTTAAAAGGACAAATTAAGCGCTCGTGGGCTATACCACCGGTGGGGACTTACACCCCGCCCTGAGAATTTTGCCAAAACATTGGCAAGTCACACTATAATACAAAATGATAAAAAACACACGGAGATTTTAAAACGAAATATTGCCGCAAAATGCGGCAATAATAGAAAGTGAAGAATATTAATGCATACGGGTTTCATTTATTTTACGTCGTTCAGTTTTACGCATCCATAACCATGAAATAAACCCTATAATTCCAACGATCAATAAAATAATAGTTGCAAGCGCGTTAACTTGCGGATCAACCCCTAATTTTACTTTAGAGAAGATCAATTTAGGTAAAGTCATTGCCCCAGGTCCTGTTACGAAATTAGCAATCACCACATCATCAAGTGATAAAGTAAAGGCTAATAACCAACCAGAAACTAGTGCTGGTGCAATCATTGGTAATGTAATAATAAAAAACACTTTCAATGGATTAGCACCTAAATCTAAAGCAGCCTCTTCAATTGATTTATCAAGTTCACGCAGTCTTGCGCTAATTACCACTGTCACATAAGCCATACAGAAAGTTGTATGCGCCATCCAAATAGTAATTGCACCACGATCTTTTGGCCACCCAAGAATTTGCCCCATACCAACAAACAAAAGCAATAATGCTAACCCGGTAATAATATCAGGCATAACAAGCGGTGCTGTTGTCATAAACGAAAACAGATTTGCGCCTTTAAATTGTTTAAAGCGAACAATAGCATAAGAAGCAAGTGTACCTAAAACTGTTGCAAAAGTCGCTGCACACGCGGCAATTGCTAAACTCAGACCAACAGCTTTAAATAGTTCTTCATTATGCATTAGCTCAAAGTACCATTTAGTTGAAAATTCTGCCCATACCGTAACTAAGCGAGAACTATTAAATGAGTAAACAATTAAAATAATCATTGGGATATATAAAAATGAAAATACTACCAATAAAATAAGCCCTTTAAGGCATCGAAAAATAAGCGCTAATGTCACAATCACTGTCACAATCAAGCTAAATATTAAACTATTAACATATAAGCTTATATTGGTAAGTAAACCTAACCCAGCCGAACTAATCAGTACTGATAGTATTAACGAGCCCAATAGTAATGAGATAAATACAATCACAGAAGATCGCAAAATAACAGGTAAATCATTCATCTATTTACCCTCCATTTGTCGGCTTTGAAATTTATTAAAATAGTAAATTGGTACTATCAAAATCAACAACATAACAGTCGCAACCGCAGCTGCTGCAGGCCAATCGGTATCTCGAGAGAATATAGTCCAAATCTGCGTACCAATCATAATGCTTTGGGATGGCCCTAATAATTCAGGTATCACATATTCACCAACGGCTGGAATAAACACTAGCATACCACCAGCAATAATGCCATTTTTGGTGAGTGGCACAATAATTTTAAAAAAGGTTTTAATTGGCTTACAACCTAAGTCTAATGCGGCTTCAATTAACGTCGAATCTACTTTACTTAATGAAGTATAAATCGGTAATACCACAAACGGTAAATAAGAATACACAATACCAATATAAACAGCCAAATAGGTTTTTATAATCACAAGTGGCTGATCAATAACCCCTAACCACATTAAAAAGTGATTTAACAAACCTTCTTGATTTAAAATACCAATCCACGCATAAACTCGAATTAAAAATGATGTCCAAGATGGCAAAATAATTAATAATAACAAAATATTTCGTGTGGATTGTTTACATTTTGAAATTGCCCATGCTAATGGGTAACCAATTAAAATACATAATATGGTTGAAATAGCTGCAATTTTTAATGATTCTAAATAAGACTCAAAATAAATATTATCATTAACTAAATTAATATAATAACCAAAATTCAAAGCAATATTTAGTAGCCCAGCATCATAACTAAATAAATCAGTATAAGGAGGGATGGCAAAGATTTTTTCAGAAAAACTAATTCTAAAGACAATTAAAAATGGTAATAAAAATAACAATAACATCCATAAATAAGGGATGGCAATAACAATTAAACGCCCATAAAGTGTCATCAGATCAGTATCTGAACGTTGTTGCTGCATCTTTTTATAAGCAAAATAAATTGCCACAAGCCCAGCAGGAACAAACAGTACACTACCTGCAATAATCAGCCGATAAGCAAATTTAGATGGCTTATAATTTGCTAAACATAATCCCACACATGACAACAAAAAACTTAATGTCATCGCGGTAAATAGCGCATCTAAAAATAAGTTATCAAATGCCCCTGTTGTCACAAAACGCCAATAAACATTGAGCAACACAAATGCATTTAACAACAATCCTAATACAATGGATCGCATTATGATATCCTCTTTTGTTTATTCAGTAAGCACAACACAACTATCTACTTCCCAACTTAAGTTAACTATGTCACCCCAAGTTGGCATACCTTTACGATAACGATATTCATTTTGAAGCTGTGCAATAATAATTTGCCCGCTTGGTAATTTAACATGATAAATCGACAAATCCCCAAGATAAGCAATTTCGACCACTTCACCAGTTGCCACATTGTAGCCATCTTCTGGAATTTCGTCGCAAAGTTTAATTTTTTCAGGACGTAGTGCAACTTGTGTTGGCACACCTTCAACCGCTGGCGAATCATAATCGACTTTTAACGGACGCTTAATCATAGGACAATTAATGATCAAACCGTCTTCTTGTGTTTCTTGCAAAATACCATCAAAAACATTTACCGAACCAATAAATTCGGCACTATAACGGCAATTTGGATGTTCATAAATCTCTTCAGGTTCACCAATTTGTACAAATTGACCTTTATTCATAATCGCAATACGGCCTGCCATGGTCATAGCTTCTTCTTGATCATGAGTTACCATCACACATGTTGCACCCACTTGCTCTAAAATGCTCACCACTTCAAGTTGCATTCGATCTCGAAGCTGTTTATCAAGTGCCCCCATAGGTTCATCAAGTAATAATAATTTTGGACGTTTAGCCAAACTACGAGCTAGTGCCACACGTTGTCTTTGCCCACCAGATAATTGATGCGGTTTACGTTTACCAAATTGCTCCATATGCACAAGGGCTAACATTTCATCAACACGTTGTTTTATTTCATCCTCATCTAATTTATCTTGTTTTAAACCAAAGGCAATATTCTGCTCAACCGTCATGTGAGGAAATAAAGCGTACGATTGAAACATCATATTAATTGGACGATCATAAGGCGGAACTTGTGATAAATCCTTACCATCAAGAATAATTTGCCCTGATGTAGGCTGTTCAAAACCAGCAAGCATTCGTAACAATGTAGATTTACCGCTACCTGACGCACCTAATAAGGCAAAAATTTCACCAGTGTAGATAGTCAAGTTGACATCATCAACAGCATAATAATCATCATTAAAAACTTTAGTTAAATTTTTGATCTCCAACAGTGGAGTTACCATCTTTTTTTTAGGCTGCACCTGATTTGTTGTTTTATTGTTCACTCTATTTTCCTCATAACAACAAGCCAAAAAAAACGAGACGGAAAGGCTAAATAACCCATCCGTCTAGAATTATTATCTAAATTCGATATACAAAATATCGACTATTTACCAGTTTTAAGTTTAGTCCATGTACGAGTAATTACGCGCTCAAGTTTAGGATCTTTAACTTGTAAAGTGAATAGTTTTTCCATCACTTCTGGTTTTGGATAAACCGCTGGATCGTTTTTCACCTCTGGTTTTACAAATTTGTCATTTGCTTCTTTATTGGCACTAGCAAAATTCACATCGTTGGTGACTTGTGCGGCAATTTCAGGATTCATAACAAAATTTAAAAATTCATGCGCTTCATCAGGATTTTCAGAATCTTTTGGAATAGCAAAAGTATCAAAGAAGACTAATGCGCCCTCTTTTGGAATTTGATAACCAACATGCACACCATTTTTTGCTTCGTTAGCTCTATCTCGTGACTGTAAAATATCGCCAGACCAACCTAAAATGACACAAATATCACCATTTGCCAAATCAGTAATATATTGTGAAGAATGGAAATAACGAATATTTGGTCTCACTTTCTCTAACAACTCGTAAGCCGCACCAGTATAATCTTTAGCATCAGTACTGTTTGGATCTTTACCTAAATATCGAAGTGCACTTGCAAAGATTTCAGTTGGCGCATCTAAAAATGCCACACCACAATCTTTTAGTTTTTCCATGTTTTCTGGTTTAAAGACTAAATCCCAGCTATCAACTGGTGCGTCTTTACCCAAACGTTCTTTAACTTTATCAATGTTATAACCGATACCTGTTGTCATCCATACATAAGGGATAGCATATTTATTGTCAGGATCATGCGTTGCCATTAACTTCATTAAATTTGGATCAAGATTTTTCCAATTTGGTAACTTGCTTTTATCTAACGGTAAATAAACATCTGATTTAATTTGTTTAGCTAAAAAGCTATCAGAAGGTGAAACCACATCAAACCCAGAATGGCCTGCCATTAATTTACCTTCAAGGATTTCGTTTGAATCGTACACATCATAAACAAGTTTGATGCCTGTTGATTTTTCAAAATCAGAAATAGTATTAGAACCGATTTGACCCGCCCAATTGTAAAAATGTACAACACGATCTTTAGCAATAGCAGATTGAGATAACGCTAGTGAAACACCAGCCACGATTGAAAGAATTGTTTTACGTTGAGTAAACATGCTCACCACTTCTCCTCTTGTAGGGATATTACATGTTAGACACAAGCCCATTGCAAAGACACAACGGACCCCCAAATTTTGCTATTGACGTTATTAACAATGAATAAATCACCAACATAATAAAACGCCTAGCGAAACCGAGGTAATCAGGCAATCACAAGTCATTAATAAAATAAATGAACAAGTAGAGCTAACCTTGCATTACGAGGGATAAAATACCTTTTTTTTTCGAGATGTCTACTTAAAAAATCAAATATTAAAACTTTCTTAACTGAGTGGCTATGTTTTAACCACTCACAAGATAATAAACAGTATTTAGCAATTAATTAACCGTTATTATTCGGCAGTAGCTTGCATAGTTTTACTATTAGGTTGCCAAACGCGGTATTTTACTTGTAAATCATTAGGAACATAAAAAACTAACGGTAAGCTACTGTTATAATTTAATAAACCTAAATTATGGTTAATTGTCACAAACTCGTTTTTACTGCTACCTTCAGGACACGCCATTAATGTTGATAAATTGCCAACGGTCTTTTCAACAACATAATAAGAATATCCCCAGCCTTTAAGCTCTTCTTGTTTAACTACGCCACCTAAATTATGAAAATTACAATCAACGTTCATCTCTTTACCAATAATCACCTCAACTTTTGTATTGTTCTCATTAGTAATCGCTGGTAAATGAATAGCATAACGTGTAAAACCAGCTTGAGCTGTAGGGAATGGCGCCGTATCATTGGCATTTTGTGCTATAGGTTTCATTTTAGGCGAATTTGCACACGCAGTTAACGCCACACCTAATAATGTCAATAACATTAATTTTTTCATTTTTTAAATCTCCATTAACAAAATTAATTATAAACACCATCATATTAATTTGAAGTGATAATGCGTATAATAATACTATCAGAATTAATAAATATGGTAAAAAAATGCCAGTAGAAAAAAACACGACTGACTTATTAAAACTAATTTTAAACCTTTTAATCATCGGATTACTAATCATTATTACCTATCGTATTGTTGAAGCTTTCTTATTCGGATTCTTCTGGGCGGTGATGGTGGTTATTACCACTTGGCCATTAATGATAAAAATTCAACAAAAATTATTTAATAAACGCTGGCTATCATTACTGGTTATGGCTATGATATTGGCTCTTGTTTGCATCATACCTTTCATATTAATTATTAGCTCAGTAGCACAAAATGGTCACCACCTTATTGAATGGGCAAAATCACTTTCACATCAACAATTACCTAAACTAGATTGGTTAAATAACATCCCTGCTTTTGGTCCCGAACTACACCAAAAATGGTTAACACTAATTCAAACTGATGGTTCTGACTTAGTATCAAACATACAACCCTATATTGGTATAATGATAAGTTGGTTACTTGAACAGGCCACCAACATTGGTATATTCATCTTTCATGCAGGTGTGATGATCATTTTTAGCCTATTACTCTATTTAAAAGGTGAAAGCATCACCAAATATGTCTACCTACTAGCCAATCGATTATCAAAACAATATGGCGCAACTACAGTCACATTAGCAGGTCAATCCATCCGCGCTGTAGCGCTTGGCGTTGTAGTTACCGCTATCACCTTAGCCCTAATTGGAGGATTAAGTTTTGTATTTACTGGAATGCCATTACCTGGTGTGCTAACACTCATCTTATTCATTTGTTGTGTGGCACAAATTGGTCCTGTCGTTGTTATGCTAGGATGTATCTGTTGGCAATTTTGGATGGGCAACACCGTTTCAGGTATTATCTTAATTGTTGTTGCTATTATATTGACCACTTTAGATAGCGTAATGCGGGCCTACTTAATCAAAAAAGGCGCTAACTTACCTTTTTTACTTATATTATTTGGTGTTATTGGCGGATTACTAGGTTTTGGTATAATGGGGCTATTTATTGGTCCAGTAGTACTGGCATTAACTTATAAAATAATTCAAACATGGGTTGATGAACAATCTTAAACCATTTATCATCACCCACAAAAAAGCATAAACAAATTGCTAATACATAAAGTGGCACAAGCAAAAATATACATTTAACTAAAAACAACTTAGCAAGAATGCACACAAATAGAAAGGAGCGTTATTTTTACTGATCGTATTTAGGTTACTTTAGATAAAACGCTAACGTAACAGATCAGTTATAATAATATATAAATCATGCGAATACCATTTATAAAATACAATCATCAAAAACATCTTGATGAATTAACTAAAATTCAACAAAATGCAAATCAATACCAAATTATATATAATCCTAAAGCTTATCGACTAGCTTTACTCGAAAGCATAAAGCAAGCTAAGCATCGTATTTATATCGTTGCACTCTATTTAGAACAAGACGAAGCTGGTAGAGAAATCCTTAACGAGCTATATCAAATCAAACAACAACGCCCAAACTTAGATATCAAAATATTTGTTGACTGGCACCGTGCACAACGTGGACGAATTGGCGAAGACAAAGCGCACACCAACGCCAACTATTACTACCAGCTAAAACAGCAACACCCAGAGATCGACATTCCGATTTATGGCGTTCCAGTAAACCGCCGCGAAGTACTTGGTGTATTGCATTTAAAGGGCTTTATTATTGATGATACCGTCATTTACAGTGGCGCAAGTATTAATAACGTCTATTTACACAAACGTGAAAAATATCGCTACGACCGCTACCACTTTATCACTAATCCGTTATTAGCCGATAGCATGGTGCAATTTATCAACGACCACTTTATGCCATATCAAGCTATACAGCTACTTAACACTGGCACACACAAAACGCGCAAACAGATCAAATCCGAAATCAAAGCTCTGCGCCAACACTTAATGGATGCAAGTTACCAATATGACGGCAATGCCGATAACGACACCTTATCGGTTGTCCCAATAATGGGACTTGGGCGTAATAACTCACTAAATAAAATCATCCATCACTTAATCAACGTAACCGAACAAAAAATTATTTTTTGTACGCCATACTTTAATTTGCCTAACATCCTAGTGCGCGACATTATTCGCCTGCTACGTAAAGGACGCCAAATCGAATTGATCATTGGCGATAAAGAAGCTAACGACTTCTACATTCCACCTGATCAACCCTTTAACATATCAGGCGGATTGCCTTATTTATACGAAATCAACTTAAGAAGCTTTATTGAGCGTTTACAAAATTTTATTGATAAAGGACAACTGACCATAAGATTATGGAAAGACGGCGCGCAAACCTATCACCTAAAAGGTATCTGGGTAGATGACAAATGGGCGCTCATAACGGGTAACAACCTAAATCCACGAGCGTGGCGCCTTGACCTTGAAAACGGCATATTAGTACATGACCCAAAACAAGAATTAAGCGACAAGTTCAACCAAGAACTGAACACCATTCGTCAAAAGACCACGTTGATAACGCATTTTCAACAAATCCAAGCAAGCCAATTTTATCCAAACCAAGTTCATAAGTTGATAAAGCGACTAACTCGCATCAAAGTGGATAGGATTATTAAGCGGTTGTTATAACTGTGGAGGGGATGAATAAAAAATTTAATAGATTTGTTTGAATTTGGTAACAGAATTAACTATCAACTTTATTTGCAAATACACAAAATTTAGGATGGGTTCGAAATTTTACCCAATCGTTGGTATAAAGTATTTCCATATTTTATTTTTCCCAATGCACCATGTCGTAAGGGTAGTATGGTTGGTCTTTTAGGGTGCTGTCGTCTAAGCCGAGTATTTTGGCTAACGCACCACTTTCAAAGCACCAATAGCCTGTATGAATATTCCATTTGCTTTTATGATCATCATACCAGCCAGTATCTGAATGCCCTCTATACCACTCTTTTTGTAGGTATTTTTTTAATCTTTCTACCGCTGCGGTTTTATCTGTTTGAGCCAATGAAATAATGTCTTGGGTTGCTTTATAAGGTCTTGGAAATTCAAACTTTGCCGTTTGTTTGCCCCATTGGGTACTGTTTTGTAAAAGAAAATCAACCAGATAATCATTGAGATGATCCCTTTCAACCAAAGATTTTAATTTTTCAAATATATCTGGCTCTGCATCTAACATAATACCGATAGATAACATCCAAACCATGGATACATAACCATTACTTTTTTTCCAACTTTCCTGCATTGAATTTATTATAGAGTAATAACATTTTTCAATTTCTACTTTACTCATTCCTAAAGAATACTTAGCCCTAAAAACTTTATATTTATATTGGATCGGCTACACTAATTCATACAACTTTTTTAAGGGGTAAGGTAAACTTATCACAACTAAAAAAGGAACAAATATGAATAAGATTAAACGCAAAAGACGAACATTCACAGATGATTTTAAACAGCAAATGGTCAGTCTTTATCAACATGGTAAATCACGTAGTGAAATCGTTGCAGAATATGATTTGACGCCATCCGCATTGGACCGTTGGATAACGCAATCAAGCCAAAGTGGCTCATTTAAAACAAAAGATAATCGCAGTCCACAAGAACAAGAGTTAATCGCGTTGCGTAAAAAGCTTAAACAGCTGCGTATGGAAAACGATATTCTAAAGCAAGCAGCACTGATAATAGGGCGAAAATCGCTATCCTAAAAGCAAATCGACATCGTTATAGCATAACAAAGCTATGTCAATATTTAGGATTATCAAGATATTATGCTTATTATCAGTGTAAATTGAATAGACAAAAATCAGTAGGGCTTTATGCCGATAAAATCGTGACGCTATTTAATCAGAGCTATCAGTCTTATGGTACAAGACGAATTCGTTTTGATTTACAAAAAGAGAATATTTGGGTGTCACGCCGTTACATTGCTCGGGTGATGAAAGCCTTATTGCT
>NZ_LZHH01000045.1 GCF_001690595.1 Gilliamella sp. Choc5-1 | reverse complement strand
TGGATTATTTTAATGTTGAAACAACAAAACTTTGGCATGAGCCTTTAGAATACCCACAACGAACGGTTATAGTTCAAACCACAATCCTAATAAGTGGAATGGTGCTTTTGGTTATATGAGAGATGATGGAGCTAAAGCTCATACTGGTTTAGGTATTATTGTTTTTATGCACTATTGTAGAAAATAAAGCCTACTTGTTGCATTGCGCATTGTGTCATATCTTATTAATTCCATTTAAAAAAATAAAAAACACGCTATTTACTTACTATTTAAGTTTTTTTGGCGTTTTTTTAGTATTTCTTGTTTCAAGACGAAAACGTCAATATCGACGCAATAGTGGCGTCTCAGTGTGGCATAACCTCAGCATTATTGCGACAGGCAATGGTGAAAAAGAGAGTGGCGATATCAATATGCGGTCATGATGCAATGCTCAAAGCAAACCATGATGTTAACATCATTGGACAAGAAAATACGATAAAAACAAAGATGAAATAAAAAACAGCAGTGGCTCGATGGGCGTGGGCTATAACTTTGGTAGAGAAAAACGGATTTACCATTTCTGCCTGTGCCAGCCAAAGCAAATCCCGAGAAAAAGGTAACGGTACCGATTGGATAGAAAGTGTAGTAGAGGCGGGCACTGTCTAATATTTTTGCGAGGGTAACTCATATTTATGATAAAATTCCAACAGCTTATATAATTCAATTTCAAGCATTTTTTCCTGCGAGAGATTTATTTTATTATTATAAATTAGATAAATTGGAGGTTAATTCCTAATGATAAAAATATCTAAATATATTTTATTAATGCTACTCTTTTATGTAGTTGATATTTTTGCGTGTAGTAATTTAAATTTACCCATAGTAAATAGTTATAATTCTATTGAGTTCTATAACGGAAAAGGTATCGAAACTTTATCAATTACATCAACAAAACAGCCATATTATTGTGTTTTAATTTTATCGGAATGTGGTATCCCACTATCTAAAGGCGAAATATATTTTGATAAATCTACTGAATTACTAAAAAAAGCACTAAGTCATGCTTATTTAAATCCAGCTCAAAAATGGTGGTCAATTGAACTTTATCAAAAAAATGATTTAAATCATCCTTATGCTAATTTAAATATTACGCCAAAAGCAGAATGTTACAATGGCGGGTTAATTTTCGAAATTATTGAGTACCGAGAACCTTATTATTTTATTTCAATAAAACTCAAAGATAAGAGTATTCATCAATTTGGCTTTATTAAATCCAAAAGCTTGTTGAATGAAAAAGATTTTGATTTTATTCTACTCGATGAAATTTACACGAAAAATAATGATAAATATGAGTTATTATCATGTCATGAAACAAACTTTGATTGTAATCTTGCAAGATACTCACATCCATATCAATTTTTCGAGAGTGTTCAATATTCTGAGTTATTTCGGTGAACTATGTAGACTCTGTTGAAAAATGAGACGGATAAAGTTAAAAGGTTACGTTTAACGCAGGCAGATAAAACGAACCTGATCAAATTTTATCGATTGCGTTACCTAAAATTGATCCTAGCCGATATACCCGATAAAGTTGAGTTAGTTAGGTTAGTGGCGCAAAAGAACAAGATACGAGGCTACCGAGCGTCTATTCTGAGCCCGAGAATAATGAGGATTTTTTTACAATTTGTTTTATGCTTGAAAACAAGCCGTACTGGATAGAATTAGATAATGTATTACACCTTCAAGGCGAAGATGGGCAACTTAATTCAAGCGCAAGTTATTGGCATGATTTTCCGTTATCATTAGCGAACATCCCTACAGAGGAAGACAAAAATACGGTATTAAGCTCACGCACCCTATTGCTCAGTGCATTAGCGCATGACGGCTTGATAGCGATAGATGAAGACAACACAACATGGGTAAAAGTGACAGCACTGGATAAGCAAAGCCTAATGATACACGGTTGGGTCAATATAAAAGACAATGCGCAAGCACATATCAAACGGTGTAGCCCATGGCACTGGCCCGGGTTTGAAACGATAGAAGAAAAAGCCTCGATAGGTGAATTATCTAACAAGATTGGCAAAAATAAAGTGGCGAAATTGTATTTAGAAGATTACACGCCAGCGATGCAGGAATTACATCAAATCTTAACGGGAACTCTGCGTTATTCCAATCAGCGAAAAAAAACACACTTACCTTCTTTTACAAATAACTATTTAAAGGAAGGTTTACGCAGAAGCTGGGTCGCAGAGCGGATAGGGCATTTACTGGTAAAATATGAAAGTGAATGGTATGCCGATGAAGCATTAAGTAAATGGAATGAGATAGATGAGCTGTTTGAAGAAGAGCAACAACAAAAAGCGCTTATTGAAGCGGAATTAGATAAAATCGGCATCACCGAGCCCTATCAGCGAAACTTTGCCATGAAAAAATTGAACGAAGCGCACGAACATGTCAAAAGCAACTGGCAACTAGAAAAAGAAGAGCGCATCAAACCCTCACTGTGGTGGAAAAAAGTGGCGCAAGCACAAACTCAAAACTCAACCGCAAACACAGAAGCCAATACGCCTAAACTATCCAATCTATCCGCAGACGGCAAGGCGTGGTTTATTCATCCGGTGGCGATGATGGATTATTTTAATGTTGAAACAACAAAACTTTGGCATGAGCCTTTAGAATACCCACAACGAACGGTTATAGTTCAAACCACAATCCTAATAAGTGGAATGGTGCTTTTGGTTATATGAGAGATGATGGAGCTAAAGCTCATACTGGTTTAGGTATTATTGTTTTTATGCACTATTGTAGAAAATAAAGCCTACTTGTTGCATTGCGCATTGTGTCATATCTTATTAATTCCATTTAAAAAAATAAAAAACACGCTATTTACTTACTATTTAAGTTTTTTTGGCGTTTTTTTAGTATTTCTTGTTTCAAGACGAAAACGTCAATATCGACGCAATAGTGGCGTCTCAGTGTGGCATAACCTCAGCATTATTGCGACAGGCAATGGTGAAAAAGAGAGTGGCGATATCAATATGCGGTCATGATGCAATGCTCAAAGCAAACCATGATGTTAACATCATTGGACAAGAAAATACGATAAAAACAAAGATGAAATAAAAAACAGCAGTGGCTCGATGGGCGTGGGCTATAACTTTGGTAGAGAAAAACGGATTTACCATTTCTGCCTGTGCCAGCCAAAGCAAATCCCGAGAAAAAGGTAACGGTACCGATTGGATAGAAAGTGTAGTAGAGGCGGG
>NZ_LZHH01000044.1 GCF_001690595.1 Gilliamella sp. Choc5-1 | reverse complement strand
TGATGTAGGTGATAAAAAACAAATTGTTGTTGCGGATTTAACCTATATTCAAGTTAAGCAACGTTGGAACTATTTATGTGTTTTAGTGAACTTATCCGATAGGCAGATTGTCGGTTACCATGTTGGTCAACATAAAACAGCAGAGCTTGTTATGTCGGCATTAAGCCAAATTAAACTGCCATTATCGAAATTAGATTTATTTCATTCAGACCGAGGTAAAGAGTTTGATAATCGGTTATTAGAGGCGTGTTTTAAGACATTTAATATCACGCATTCATTAAGCAAGAAAGGATGTCCTTATGACAATGCGGTAGCGGAAGCGACATTTAAAACAATTAAAACGGAATTTGTAAAAGGCCAACGTTTCAACTCAACGGCTGAGTTACAACGCGCTTTTTCGGCTTATGCTTATTGGTATAATCATAAACGATTACATTCTTCGTTAGGCTACTTGCCT
>NZ_LZHH01000043.1 GCF_001690595.1 Gilliamella sp. Choc5-1 | reverse complement strand
TTATTATCAGTGTAAATTGAATAGACAAAAATCAGTAGGGCTTTATGCCGATAAAATCGTGACGCTATTTAATCAGAGCTATCAGTCTTATGGTACAAGACGAATTCGTTTTGATTTACAAAAAGAAAATATTTGGGTGTCACGCCGTTACATTGCTCGGGTGATGAAAGCCTTATTGCTGGTATCAAAATACACCGTTAAACGTTATCAATCTCACAATACGGAAGTGAATGAAACCGCCCCAGAAAATCACCTGCAACGACAATTTGATGTAGGTGATAAAAAACAAATTGTTGTTGCGGATTTAACCTATATTCAAGTTAAGCAACGTTGGAACTATTTATGTGTTTTAGTGAACTTATCCGATAGGCAGATTGTCGGTTACCATGTTGGTCAACATAAAACAGCAGAGCTTGTTATGTCGGCATTAAGCCAAATTAAACTGCCATTATCGAAATTAGATTTA
>NZ_LZHH01000042.1 GCF_001690595.1 Gilliamella sp. Choc5-1 | reverse complement strand
ATGAAGTCGCAATAGACCCAAAACACAAGCAACCCTACTCTTGTAAAATCCCTGCGGTAGTCTTGGTTATCAATAACGAGGCAATGAGATTTAACGAGCGTAACGGCGGTATATCACGGCGTAGGGTTATCTTTCACTTTGGCGAGGGTATCCCTGAAAAAGAGCGAGATTTAAACTTGGTTAGCAAAATAGAGCAAGAACTCCCCTTAATTGTGAGGTTGCTATTAAATGAGTTTACCAGTCCAGCAGAAGCCAAAGAAAGACTACACCAGCAACAACAATCAGACGAAGCGACGGCGATTAAACGCGAATCCGACCACTTAGTAGATTTTTGTAGTTATCTTGATGCGCTTGATTATCCCAATGGTATGTTTATTGGCAATATGGGAATAATGCCCTTTAACCCCCGAAAATATTTATATCATGCTTATATTGAGTATGTGCGAAATACAGGGCTTAATAATCCATTGTCCTTGAGTGGGTTCGGTTTATCATTAAATTACGCCATAAAAGAAAATAGAAAGGCGTACATTAAAAAACGAACTAATATAGGGGTAAAAACTAATTTAGAAATAAACCCAGATATGTGTAAAGATTGGCTACCTAAAGCCGAAGATTTTATAAGATAACCTGTAATAGTATTTATTTATCAGTAAAATTAAATTTTTTATTAAATGTAATATTTACTTTATGGTCATTAAATAATATCATTTAACTCAATTTTAAAAAATTGAGTTAAACATGAGAATATCACACGCTAAATCATTCGATGAAATTATGAAGGTCATTAATCCTTCTGATTTAATTAATGTTATGGGTAAATTCAAGGAAACTGATGCAAAAGGTCGGTATCTCCATTGGAATGACTTTAAATATAAAAAAAATGATGAAAATATTAATATTGATTTAGCATGGGCTGCGACTAAAATGTCTAGACTCCAATCAAATAAAAAAATTAACATAGGGGGATATCAGTTTAGTTTTTGTGTTCCTGATTCTTTACAAAGAGATCTCCACACAATAGATAAAAAATCCAGTGGTTATATAGGGATGAATAATCCTGAGTCGATGGATGGGGTTAATAATAAATATTTAGTTCATTCTTTAATTATGGAAGAAGCTATTTCATCGGCTCAACTTGAAGGAGCCTCAACAACAAGAAGAATAGCAAAAGAAATGCTTGAATTAGATAGAAAGCCAAAAAACAAAGCTGAAATTATGATCGTGAATAATTATTCATTGATGAAAAAAGCATTGGAAATGAAAAATGAAAGTTTATCTATTGATTTAATTCTGAGTTTTCATGAAATAGCAACAGAGGGAGCGATAGAAAATAATGCTGTCTGTGGTGAGTTTAGACAAACAGATGATATTTATGTTAGAAACCATCTACAGGAAGTTGTTTACACTCCACCTAAAGCAGACAAACTTAATGATTTGATGAACGATTTATGTAATTTTGTTAATACTCCTCATGATTGTGAAGCAGGAGAATTTTTTATACATCCTGTAATCAAAGCAATATTGTTACATTTTTTTATTGGCTTTATTCATCCTTTCGGAGATGGAAACGGAAGAACTGCAAGAGCTTTATTTTATTGGTTTATGATGAAGTCTGGCTATTGGTTATTTGAATATACATCAATAAGTAAATTAATTAAAAAAGCACCAATAAAATATGCAAAAGCTTATTTATATGTAGAAGATGATGGATTAGATACTACTTATTTTCTATACCACCAAATCGATATTATTATACGGTCGATTGACGAATTAAATATTTATCTACGAAGAAAGCAACAAGAATTATCGGACTTCTTAACTAGAATTCAAAATTCTAAAAAAGCATCAGAGTTAAATTTTAGACAAATTGATATTCTTAAAAAAGCAGCTAAAGAACCGGGTAGGCAATTTATTGCAAAATCAATAAGTATTGAATACAGTGTATCTGAAAATACAGCAAGATCGGATTTAAAAGTGCTAGAAAATAAAGGACTATTATTGCTTATTGGAAACAGTAGAGTTAGAACATATATTTCACCATCTAACTTGTTGGATAACTTATTAGATAACTAATATCGTTATTATAATTATGAGCCGCTATTATTTAGCGGTTTTTTATTGAGTGAATACATAAAGTGTATACTTGTGAATAGCAAACATTCAAGTATACACCACTCAAACCCTTTTAGAATAAGGCTTCAAGCAGGTAGTGAACACCGTGCATACTTTTTTATAAAATTTTATTTTTATGGGGGGGAGGTATAAAAAATCTAAAACATAATTAACGGATACCGCTCACCTAGATAAATTTTTACACCGTCAAAATTCTAAAACCAATTTTTGGATCGGCTACACTAATTCATACAACTTTTTTAAGGGGTAAGGTAAACTTATCACAACTAAAAAAGGAACAAATATGAATAAGATTAAACGCAAAAGACGAACATTCACAGATGATTTTAAACACCAAATGGTCAGTCTTTATCAACATGGTAAATCACGTAGTGAAATCATTGCCGAATATGATTTGATACCATCAGCTTTGGACCGTTGGATAACGCAATCAAGCCAAAGTGGCTCATTTAAAACAAAAGATAATCGCAGTCCACAAGAACAAGAGCTAATCGCGTTGCGTAAAGAGCTTAAACAACTCCGCATGGAAAACGATATTTTAAAGCAAGCAGCACTGATAATAGGGCGAAAATCGCTATCCTAAAAGCAAATCGACATCGTTATAGCATAACAAAGCTATGTCAATATTTAGGATTATCAAGATATTATGCTTATTATCAGTGTAAATTGAATAGACAAAAATCAGTAGGGCTTTATGCCGATAAAATCGTGACGCTATTTAATCAGAGCTATCAGTCTTATGGTACAAGACGAATTCGTTTTGATTTACAAAAAGAGAATATTTGGGTGTCACGCCGTTACATTGCTCGGGTGATGAAAGCCTTATTGCT
>NZ_LZHH01000041.1 GCF_001690595.1 Gilliamella sp. Choc5-1 | reverse complement strand
GGTAAGTGTTTTTTAAATTCAACGGGAGGCAAGTAGCCTAACGAAGAATGTAATCGTTTATGATTATACCAATAAGCATAAGCCGAAAAAGCGCGTTGTAACTCAGCCGTTGAGTTGAAACGTTGGCCTTTTACAAATTCCGTTTTAATTGTTTTAAATGTCGCTTCCGCTACCGCATTGTCATAAGGACATCCTTTCTTGCTTAATGAATGCGTGATATTAAATGTCTTAAAACAATCCGCTAATAACCGATTATCAAACTCTTTACCTCGGTCTGAATGAAATAAATCTAATTTCGATAATGGCATTTTAATTTGGCTTAATGCCGACATAACAAGCTCTGCTGTTTTATGTTGACCAACATGGTAACCGACAATCTGCCTATCGGATAAGTTCACTAAAACACATAAATAGTTCCAACGTTGCTTAACTTG
>NZ_LZHH01000040.1 GCF_001690595.1 Gilliamella sp. Choc5-1 | reverse complement strand
AGCCAGTTTAAAACCAAAGGTTGTCGGTAGTGCTTGCATGCCGTGAGTTCGCCCGGCCATAGGTAAGTATTGGTATTGTTTGGCTAATTTTTTTAATTCACATGCCACCAATTTGGTGTCACGTTCAATAATGGCAAATGATTGCTTAAGTTGTAAAACGGTTGCAGTATCGACAATATCTTGAGTGGTTGCACCATAATGAATAAATTGACCGGCTTCACCCACTTGCTTTTGTAAAGCATTAATTGTTGACATTAACGAATGCCGTGCAACGGCTGCTTCTTGGGCAATTTTCTCTAAAGATAACTTAGTCGCATTAGCTTTTTTGACTATCGTATTAGCCACTTGGGTCGGAATGACTCCAAATTCACCTTCGGCTTTGGCTAATGCAACTTCAACAGCAACTTGTTGCTCAAGTCGATTCTGTTCTGACCATATTGACCGCATTTCAGGAGTGCTAAAGTTATTTCCTAAAACTAAAAAATCCAAAACATGTGATGCCACAAAACAATCCTTAATCAATTTTTATTTATTGATTAATTATTGATAATAATTGTGTTATCGTCTAATAATCAGTTTTCCTATTGATATAACTAAATGGCATAAAAAAACCAATAAGCCTGTGGTTTATTGGTTAGTTTAGGATGATTAATTTGATATTTATTTTTTATAGTACTTTAACAATTGATTCGCAAAGTCTAGACATATTATCTAATGTCATACCAGCAACATTAATCCGTCCTGAGTTAACAATATAGATACCATAGTCGTTGCGTAATTTGAGTACTTGTTCTTCATTTAGACCACTAAATGAAAACATGCCATTTTGTTTAACAATAAAGCTAAAATCTTGACTAGCCCCTTTATCTTGTAAGGTTTTAACAAATAGTTGGCGCATACGGTGAATGCGTTGGCGCATATTGGTTAATTCATTAATCCATTCTTCTTTTAGTTCTTCATTATTTAAAATGTGAGAGACGATTTTAGCACCATGGGCAGGAGGATTAGAATAGTTAGCCCGAATAATCGTTTTTACTTGGCTAAAGGCTCGATCGGCAATTTCACTATTGGCAGCAATTAAAGTAAACGCGCCAACACGTTCGTTATAAAGACCAAAGTTTTTGGAATAGGAACTGGCAATGAGTAATTCAGGTTGATTTTGAGCAAAGAGTCTTAAGCCGTAGACGTCTTCTTCTATACCTTGTCCAAAACCTTGATAAGCAAGGTCAAATAATGGTAGCCAACCATTTTTTAAGGCTAGATCCGAGATAGCTTGCCACTGCTCAGGTGTTAGATCAATACCTGTTGGGTTGTGACAACAGCCGTGGAATAGCACTGCCTCACCTGTAGTAACAAGGCTTAAATCGTTCATCATGGCATCAAAATTAAGGCTGTGAGTTTCAGGGTTGTAATATTGATATTCACGAACTTCAAGCCCTGCTGTTTGAAATACACTGCGGTGATTTGGCCAAGAAGGGTTGCTTATCCAAACACGTTTTACCTTTGTTTTGCGAGCTAAAAAGTCTGCCATTATGCGTAAAGCACCTGTTCCACCTGGCGCTTGAGCTGTTCTTTCTCGCTCATTTTCGTGACCCAAAAGTAGCTGTTGGGTTGCTATATTAAATGCAATGTCACCATCAATTGGTAAGTAACTTTTTGATATTTCATTAGTTAATAAAAAGTGTTCGGCTTTTTTTACACTTTCTAAAATAGGTGTTTTGGTCGTTTCATCTTTATACACGCCCACGCTAAGATTGATTTTATTGGCGCGTTCGTCGTTGTTGTAAAGATCGGCTAGTCCTAAAATGGGATCGGCTGGAGCTGCTGTTAAATATTCAAACATAATTCACCTATCTGATCTAATGACTTTTAGCGCATTATATACACATTATTTTGTAAGTTACAATTTTGATAATGACAATCTATTAAAAAAATTTTAAATAAATTATCCTTATTTTTTAGCATGCTATTTTTTAACAATTTGCAACAAGTTGCTGTAAAAATTGTGGTAAATCATCTGCTAATACTGTTAACTCTCCAGTAATAAGATCTTCTTTTACCACTTCACCTGTTAGGTTATTTAAGCTAATGATTTCGGTACTTTCATCAGTCGAGGCAATAAATACCGTTGGTGTAAGCCGTAACTTTTTTTGTTGTGATAGATGAGCAATTAAATTTTGTTCTAAATTTGAAAAATCATCATCATTCCAAGGCTGAATTAAAACTAAATTAATGTTGTTAAACTTAGCTGTCATATTGCCTGCATATTGTGTGCCATAAAAAACATGGCTACTAGGGTGTAGCGTAATGCCAACAAGTTGTTCAACGATAGTTAAGGATCTTGGTGGCGTTAATAAAAAAGGTTGCCAATATACAGTTAATTGTTCCGTTTTTAGAATGCAAGGTGAAGGTATAGCGTGTAGTTCTTCACTTTGTGGTGCATCGTCAAATTGCTCGATCCAACGCGAAGTAAAATCAATTAGGGCAGTTTTATCTTGGATATCCATAAGGTGATTTTGTCTCTTATTGCTTTTATTAATAGTTATTATACTAATTAAGATAAAAGGTGCACCAGTTTATTAACACCTTATTTTTAATTAAAAATGTAGGAACTCTTCGTGCTATTTACAGTAATTTGAAAACTACTGTAATAAATATCCATAAAAAAAACAAAATTAACGCCTTATCGCAGACAAGCGATAGAGTGCTGATAGCATAAAGAAAAGTAACTGTTACTTATTTGGCTCAGTGCATTATGGTTGCCAGACCATTTATAACGTGCTAAAAAAAGCCGACGGAAGTTTTTTGTCCCTTTAAGTAGTAAAAATGAACGTTATAAAACCATTCGTTAGGGTGTTAACTATCTGATTAAAATATAAAATCTAATTGAAGACAAATTAAAAGGGCAAGCTAAAGGCGATAACAAAACTTATCCAAGCAAAATACTACGGGTTGATAGCAAAGATTTACTTTTACTGAAAAATCAAACGAAGCGGCAAACTAGAGAATATCCACCTTTTTTATCTATTTGATTTTTATGATTTTATACATAAACGTAGTACACTCCTGAAACTTTTTAACAAAATTTATACTGTATTGATTTATTTAGATAAACTGTGTGATAACCGGCATATCAAGCAAAAATCACCTTCCCAGAAATTAATGGAAAAGCCGAAAGCGTGATACGAACTTTAAATGGAGTTGCGGCATAACCAACCAATATTTAACGATTCAAAAGAGAGAAAACAAAAGCTCAACGTTTTGATTAATTTTTATCATACGGTTAAACCACATAAAGCGATTTTAGGAAAAACGCCTTATGAGTTTTTAGAGAGCCATTTTAATCGTGCAGTATAAACAATAAGAAGTAACTCGTTAGCCGGATGTAAAATAGTGCGCTTAATTTACTTGCTATCCTTTGCTGAAACGTTAATAATAAGCAGTGATTTTTTATCCTTGTAATGCAGCAATGGCGTTAGACATTACAATTTATCAGAAAATAAAATAGCGTAAGTAGAGTCATTATCATTAAATAATATGTTTATTTTAAACAATTATATGAAGTTTTAGTTTGTCAACTAAAGTAGATAAGTGAACTGAAGTTTACAAATTAATTATAACAATAATATGAATTAATTATATAATTAATGGTGGTTCAAAAATTGTACAAAGGTTTTGAGTATCATGATGATCTAAAACTTTGTATAGATATTGTATAAACAATACTGGATTCACATAAAATAATAACAAAAATAACATAAATAAAATAATGAATGCTGTATTGAGCTTAATTAAGTTTCGTTATTTATCATTGTTAAAATATTCATTTATTATTAATAATAAGATTCTGCCTATAGTTAATTAAGATTAATGAAGAGTGTAGAATAATGAAAAGAATGCTAATCAATGCAACCCAGCAAGAAGAACTGCGTGTTGCGCTTGTTGATGGCCAACGCTTGTATGATTTAGATATTGAAAGCCTTGGGCATGAGCAAAAAAAAGCCAATATTTATAAAGGTAAAATTACTAAAATCAATCCAAGCCTAGAGGCTGCTTTTGTTTCTTATGGTGGCGAGCGTGATGGATTTTTGCCGTTAAAAGAGATTGCGGAAAGTTATTTCCCATCTAATATTTCAGGCCGTCGTAGTATTAAGCATCTACAAGAAGGCCAAGAAGTTCTTGTTCAAATTGAAAAAGAAATCCGCGGGAAAAAGGGCGCAGCTTTAACCACCTATATTAGTTTAGCAGGTAGTTACTTGGTGTTGATGCCTAATGACCCTCGCGCTGGCGGCGTTTCGCGCCGTATAGAAGGTGAGGAGAGAGTCGATCTTAAACGAATTATTGATACGATTGAAAAACCCAAAGGTATGGGCGTTATAGCTCGAACCGCTGGTGTTGGTAAAAGCCAAGAAGAGTTGCAACAAGATTTAGATGCATTAGTTAATTATTGGACAGCAATTTTAAACGAAGCTAAAAAACATCCTGCTCCAAGTTTAATTCATAAAGAAAGCGATATTATTACCCGTGCGTTCCGTGATTATTTGCGTGATGATGTGGGTGATATTTTAATTGATAATCCTAAAGTACTTGAAATTGCTAAAAAGCGTTTAGCTGATTTAGGACGTATTGAGTATGTTAGTCGCCTTAAACTTTATGAGAGCGATGTGCCTTTATTTAACCATTTCCAAATTGAAGGACAGATTGAATCGGCATTCCAACGAGAAGTCCGTTTACCATCTGGTGGTTCAATTGTTATTGATACAACTGAAGCACTTACAGCAATTGATATCAACTCGGCTAAGTCAATTCGTGGTAGTGATATTGAAGAGACAGCCTTTAATACCAATCTTGAAGCTGCTGAAGAAATTGCACGTCAATTACGTTTGCGTGACTTAGGTGGATTGATTGTTATTGATTTTATTGATATGACACCTGTTCGTAATCAGCGCGAAGTTGAAAATCGTTTAAAAGAAGCAATGAAAACCGATCGTGCACGTATTCAAACTACGCGTATCTCACGTTTTGGTCTGCTTGAAATGTCACGCCAACGTTTAAGTCCTTCATTACGCGAAGCGACGCATCATATTTGTCCTCGCTGTCAAGGTACAGGTACTGTTCGTGATAATAATTCATTATCTCTTTCTATTCTTCGATTAATTCAAGAAGAAGCGATGAAAGATAATACTGTGCAAATTGATGTTATCGTTCCAGTACCTATTGCGAGCTATTTACTCAACGAAAAACGTCGTGCGATTACCAATATTGAACGGATGCATCCAGATGTAAAAATTGTGATTGCTAGTGATGAAAAAATGGAAACGCCGCTCTATAAAGTCATTCGTAAACGTGCAGGTGAAGAGACTGATGTGTTGAGTTATAATCTTCCAAAACTGATTCGTGAACTTGAAGAAGAGGAAGAAGAACAAACTGTTGAAGTGATTGTTGAACAAGCGGCATTGTCTGGCCCTAAAGTCGAAGTATCGGTTGCTACAAAAGAAAAAACAGATTCAAAAAACAAAAAGTCAGAAGGTTTTTTTGGTGGGTTATTAGGCAAATTACGTAAATTATTTGTCACAGAAAAAGCAGAACCTGAACCAGAAGTTAAACCAAAACCAACTAAAAGACGAGATCATCAACGTTCAAATAATCGACGTCAGCGCAATAACCGAAACAATAGTGCCACTAACAACACTAATGTTGTTACAACAACGGGTAATATTGATGAAGCTAAAGAGCAAAGTAGAAATAATAATCGCAGAACTAAACAAAATAGTGTTTCAAATACTAATTCGTCAAGTTCAGCAAATAACCTAAAATCAGATAAAGTTGTTGAAGAAATAGTACAACAAAAGCAACGAGAAATTAAACCAAGGCGCCAACAACGCACATTAGCTAAAAGTGTCCGTGTAAAAAATACTGATACAACAGTGCAAGCTCAAGAAGAAAGAGTAATTATTCCTTCTTTATTGGTACCAATTATTGTTTCTAAACACACTCAAGACAATATTTTATCTGAAGCTCAACCAAAACGTCAGCGTCGAACATCAAGACATTTACGAATGAATGGCCAGCGTAATAAACGCCGTGTTCGTAGTGTAGAGCTAAAACAGTCGCCAATGCCATTAGAGTTTGCTGCAGCATCATTAGAATTAGCATTAGGTCGCGTTGTTGTTGATTACAGTCAAGTAACAAACGGTGCTCCAAATATTGTGACACCTGTTATTCCTTCACTTTTACTTCCTGTTATTGTCAAAAATGAAGAGGACGTAAATGGCCACAGCGCTGATATTGTCATAGTTGATGAGGTGTTTAATAATTCTACAAATGCTCAAGAAGATCTTAAAAATGGCGAAAAAAATAGCAACGAGGTAAATTTAGGAGTTAATGATTTTAAATCAATAGGTTATTCTTCATCAGCAATGGCTAAGGCTCCCGCACCAGAATATGTGACTTCTGATATTGGGGTAAAACCACGAGAGGAATCAGATTATTGTTTTGAAGGTAAAGGTAATGCTGGTGGTTTAAGTGCGCAAGATCATGCATATGCCGCAGCAAGTAAACCGGTGATACCGGATTAATCAATAGATAAATCAAAACACGGTGATATTTTTATGTTGCCGTGTTTTGTTTATTTATCATATCAATAAAGATAAACAATGATTATCTATATTTTCAAGAAAGTAGTTACGTTTTTATTTATTATCTGCGTACTAGCTCAGATTAGCTTCTGTTTAGTTTATTTTACCCCTCATTCAATGTCTAACTTTCACAATTTAAATTTTATTGATGCCTATAATGCTTTTTTTAAGCAGTTACTACAAGGTCAATTTAGATTATTAACAGGGGAAACAGTCCCGTTTTTTCATACATTATTAGCGACATTTGAACTGTGCATTCTTGCTTTATTAGTTGCATTATTTATTGGGTTACCTTTAGGTGTGTTTCTTGGTTTAAGCAATATTAATTGGTTAAATAGTACGATTCGCTTAGGGGCTTTATTATTATATTCTTGTCCTATCGTTATGCTTGTTATTATCGTGATGTATTGGTTATCACCAACTTGGTCATTATCAATGAATTTCAATATATCACCATCAGTGGCAGGAACTTCGTTATTGGAACTTTTTGTTTCATCAAAAACAGTTAAATGGCACCTGTTATTTGAACAGCTTCATTATTTGCTTTTACCAATCATTATTTTAGCTATTCAACCAAGTATTATGACTATTCAACTCGTTAGCGAGAGTGTAAAAAGGACATCAAGGCAAAATTTCATAAAAATGGCGATAATTCGTGAGCGATCACCCTTTAGAATCTTACGTCGGCATTTATTACCAAACTCCATTCCTGCAATTATTCCACAGCTGACGTATAATACAACAACGTTGTTATTTTCAACGATGGTTATTGAAATTTTGTTTAATCGAGTAGGACTTGGGCAATGGGTGATGATTGCTTATCATCATCATAATTATTTTATTATTTCTATTGCTATTTTAGCCTGTGGTACTGTCATTAGCTTATTGACATTATTAGGGGAAATTTCGGCTGTAGCTATTTATCCTTTGCGTCATAAGGAACATTATGTCTAGGCGAGCAAGGTTATTTAAAAGTATCAATTTATGCTTTAACCGATTGCATAGTAATTTTTACTTAATTATTGGTTTTTATGGCATATTGGCAATTACTTTTGTGGCATTATCAACTAGATGGTTTTTTCAGGCTCATTTACAGCCTAGTTATCCAGCTTTATTGCCTCCAGCTTGGTGGCCTAATGGTGATATCAATCATATATTAGGGACAAATGCTAAAGGGCAAGATATTTTTGGTTATTTACTCATTGGTTACCGTTCAACTATATCAATGACCTTAAAAACGGTGTTTTATGTCGTTGTTATTGGCGGGTTAATTAATTATTTAATGTTTTTTGTTTCGTTGATACGGCCTTTTGTATTATTTATTTTTAAATTTTGTATGGTTGTGCCACCACTACTTGGTGTGATTGTAATTAGCTTATTGTTAGGAGATGATATTACTAATATGTTGTTGGTAATTGGATTATCTTATACACCGCGATTTATTTACAACATCCATCAAAACATTATCAATGAGTGGAATAAAACTTATATTACAGCTTATAGGCTTGATGGTTTATCATCATTTTCAATTTTAAATCATTATATTTTACCTAATATTTTGCCTGTTTATTTAAGCGAAATTGTTTCATTATTTGGTTCAATTATTTTATCTATTACCACGATAACTTTTTTAGGTTTTGCTAATGATGCTTCTCGACCTGATTTAGGTATGATGATGTTTCAAATGAAAGATATTATTGCAACTAATTACTTAGCCTTTTTATCTCCTGGAATTGCGGTGTCTGCTACAATTATTTTTGTTTATTTGTTCAATTTTGGATTGTATGGCCGTCGAGCAGGAACTTAATTATGGCACTATTAGATATTCGAAATTTAACCATTGAGTTTATTACGCCAGATGGTCTTTTGAGGGCGATTGACCGTGTTAATTTGAAATTGTCTGAAGGCGAAATTCGAGGCTTGGTTGGTGAATCAGGATCAGGAAAAAGTCTTATTGCTAAAGCTATTTTAGGCGTCACTAATCATAACTGGAAAATTTCAGCTGATCGGTTTTATTTTGATAATATTGATTTATTAAAGTTAACACCTAAACAGCGTCGAAAAGTTATTAGTGATAATATTTCGATGATATTTCAAGAGCCACAATCTTGCTTAGATCCTTCAATGAAAATTGGCCAACAACTGATTGAGGCGATACCGAGCCGAACTTTTAAAGGGCATTGGTGGCAAAGGTTTTTTTGGCGTAAAAATCGTGCTATTGAACTGTTACATCGTGTTGGTATTAAACATCATAAGGAAATATTAAAATCTTACCCATTTGAATTAACAGAAGGTGAGTGTCAAAAAGTGATGATTGCAATTGCTCTGGCTAATCAACCAAAGCTGCTTATTGCTGATGAGCCGACAAATGCGATGGAAGCAACAACTGAAGCACAAATTTTTAGATTGTTGGCTAGCATGAATCAAAATATGGTTACGACTATTTTGCTGATTAGCCATGATCTGCAGATGGTGACAAGGTGGACTGATCGTATTAACGTGCTGTATTGTGGGCAAACAGTTGAAGTTGCTGATAGTGAAGAGCTAATTAAATCACCTTATCATCCTTATACTCAAGCTTTAATTTATGCAATTCCAGATTTTGGTAAAGCGATGCCACATAAAAGTCCGTTAAATACTTTACCAGGAGTGATTCCGTCTCTTGAACATTTACCTATTGGATGTCGATTAGGGCCAAGATGTCCTTATGCGCAAAAAAGATGTATTCAAGCGCCTGAGTTAATACCAATAAAAGATCACTTTGTAGCCTGTCATTTTCCATTAAATACTGATGAGTAACCATAAATAATAGGAATACCCAATGAATCCAATATTAAAAGTGCGTAACTTATCTAAACAATTTAAAATTCCTAAAGGGCTTTTTGGTCATTTACGAATTAATGCGGTTAATCCTATCTCTTTTTCATTAAATGAGGGGAAAACACTAGCTATTATTGGACAAAATGGTTCAGGAAAATCGACTTTAGCTAAAATGTTAGTAGGTATGATAAAACCTAATGGCGGTGATATTTGGATTGATGGTAATAAAGTTGAGTATGGTGATTATAGTCATCGTTGCCAGTTAATTCGTATGATATTTCAGCATGTAGAAAGTTCGTTTGATCCAAGACTGCGTATTGGACAATTATTAGAAATTCCATTAAAACGCCATACTCATTATAACGTTAATGAACGTGAAAAGTTAATTAGTCATGTATTAAAGCAAGTTGGATTATTGCCCGAACATGCCTCTTATTATCCTTCTGTGATGGCAGCAGGACAAAAACAACGTGTAGCATTGGCAAGAGCGCTGATTTTGAAACCTAAAGTGATCATTTTAGATGAGGCTTTAGCGGCATTAGATATTTCAATGCGCTCACAAATTGTGAATTTGATGTTGTCATTACAAGCTGAACAAAATATTTCTTATGTTTATGTCACTCAAGATATTGGAATGATGAAACATATTAGTGATGAAATTTTAGTTATGCACAATGGTGATCTTGTTGAATATGGTAATACAGCTGAAGTATTGGCTTCGCCGTTAAGTGATATTACTCAAAAATTGATAAATAGTTACTTTGGCGAGGCATTGACGGCCGATTCGTGGCGCACTGATACTAGAGCTTTTTAAGCACTTTTTGTTTCGATAATCATCAATAATATATTTAGATATTGTTATGATTTTATTTTAAATATCATATCTATTATTACTCAAAAAAAATCTCGACAAATGATTTAAAACAAATTATATTTAGCTATATAGATTTCTAGACGTCTATTTTAGGTGTTTAAAATAACTGACTATGTTTAGGAGCTTTTGTTATGCCTATTTGTATTCCTGATTCATTACCTGCTGTTAATGTGTTGCGTAATGAAAATGTTTTTGTTATGACTTCGTCTCGTGCAAATACTCAAGAAATTCGTCCACTTAAGCTTCTTTTTCTAAACTTAATGCCTAAAAAAATAGAGACAGAAAATCAGTTTTTGCGGTTACTTTCTAACTCATCTTTACAAATTAATATTCAGTTATTACGCATTGATCAACGTGAATCAAAAAATACTCCCACCGAGCATTTAAATAGTTTTTATTGTGATTTTGATGATATTCGAGAACAAAATTTTGATGGGTTGATAATAACTGGTGCTCCTTTAGGTAAAGTTGCTTTTTCTGATGTGGTTTATTGGCCAAAATTATTTGAGATTATTTCTTGGGCTAAAGAACATGTTACATCGACAATGTTTGTTTGTTGGGCTGTTCAAGCGGCTTTAAATGTATTGTATGATTTGCCTAAATTTACACGAGCACATAAGCTGTCGGGTGTTTATCAACATCAAATTGTTCAACCTAATGCGATTTTAACTCGTGGTTTTGATGATAGTTTTTTAGCACCTCATTCACGATATGCTGACTTTCCTATTGATAAAATTGAAAATTATACCGATTTAACTATTTTAGCAAAATCTGATATCACAGGGCCTTACTTAATGGCAACGGCGGATAAACGTATGGCGTTTGTGACAGGGCATCCTGAATACGATTCATTTACATTAGCTAATGAATATTTTCGTGACTTAAAAGCCGGTATTCATCCCGCTCTTCCTGAAAATTATTTTCCTGATAATAATCCTGATTTACAACCAAAAGCAACTTGGCGTAGTCATGCTTATTTATTATTTAGTAATTGGCTTAACTATTATGTTTATCAACTAACACCATTTGATTTGACGACTCGTAATTTAACCATTGATGATTAATAAATTAAGATAATTTGTAAGCTAGGCAGCTATGAGGCTTTAAATATTTCATAAGTTATGACATGTATCTAAATGTGTATTTGGTTGTATGATCAAACTTGTAGCCAAAATGTTATAGGACCGTCATTAATCAATGATACTTGCATGTCGGCTGCAAACTGACCAGTTTGAGTTGTTATTTTTTGTTGGCATTGTTCTACAAAAAACTGATAAAGCCTATTGGCTTCATCAGGCTTAGCGCCTTTAGTAAAGCTTGGGCGCATTCCTTTTTTAGTATCTGCAGCTAGTGTGAATTGAGAAACAACGAGTACTTCTCCATTAGCTTGGCTAACATTTAAATTCATTTTTCCTTCATTATCACTGAAAATACGATAGCCTAAGACCTTTTCGCATAAACGAATTGCTTTTTGTTCATCGTCATCTTGTTCAACACCGAGTAGAATTAGTAACCCTTGATTGATTTGACCAATAATATTATTGTCTACGACAACACTAGCTTTTTTCACTCGTTGGATTAAGGCGATCATAAGTTTATTACTCTGATAAAGGAGGATTATTAATAATGTGCTTTTTTTTTCGGTTATAGTCAGTTAACGTTGCTGCAAATTCAGCTCCGAATAAAACAATGCACCAAGAAAAGTAGATCCAAACTAACATGATAGGAATGGAGGATACCACACCGTAAATAAGTTGATATGTCGGAAACGAAGTCACATACAATGCAAACGTGCGTTTACCTAATTCAAATAATATTGCAGCAACAAATGCACCAATCATCGACTCTTTTAACGGTACTGATTCAGTCGGAATAATGCTATAAAGTAACCAAAATCCAAATATAGAAATAAAAAACGGTAAACTGCTAAGCAAAAAAGTATTTGTTGTTGCTGCTGAAAACCATTTTAGCGAGAATATGTATGAACTTACAGCTACGCTTGCCCCAACTAAAATGGGACCTAAGGTTAATATCGTCCAGTATATGGTTAGGTTGTACATAAAAGAGCGTTTTTTTTGGGTTTTCCAAATATGATTAAGCGTAGTGTTAATTGAGTTGATAAGTAATAGTGAGGTAACGATTAAACCAATTATACCGAAAAGAGTCATTTTTTTAGTATTGGTTATAAATTGTTCTAAATAATTTTGGATTGTATCACTGGCTGTAGGGACAAGATTATTATAAATTATTTGTTTCAATGAATGGCTAACTTCTTCAAACATAGGAAAAGCAGATAATAAGGAAAAAATAACAGTAATAAGAGGTACTAAAGCCAGTATTGTTGTATAAGCAAGCCCTGCAGCAGATGTTGTTAAGCGATCGTGGTTTATACGATCGCATAACATTTTCATAAAGATTTGTATTTGCTTAACTGATTTCATTGTCTTGTGTTTAGTTAGAAATAACACAGCTATTAATCCCATTACTATTTAATAAGTTTAATACCTTATTTGCTTCTTCTTTGCTTTCGTATGGTCCTACTGTAACCTTATATAGTTGTCCTGATGACATAATATTGCTGCGAACCCCCGTCATTGCAAGCTTAGCTTTTAGTGTATCAGCATTAGATTTATCTTTGAATGCACCACACTGCAATAGCCATTTATTTGAAACGGTTGTTGGTTGTGAAGCTGGATTTGTTATCTGATTTTGTGTTGTTGTGCTACCTTGAGAAGGTGGCATAGTCGTATAAGTGTTATTTGCAAAGCTATCTAAAATTCGTTGTCTTTCATTAGCAATTGAGTTTGATGTTACACCATAATTTGCATTAGGTGTTTCTAATTCTTTAAGATATGTCCAACGTTCTTGAGGTTGCTCAGGAAGAGTTATAGCAGGCGGTTGAGTTTTTGCTTTTGGCGTTTCAATAACTTTCTTGGGGGTATTATTTGAAATAAAGTAGAGAATAGCAGAAAATAGTATAACTATAATGATAGCCAAAAACATCATTAAATTAGGCTTGTTTCGTGACTTATTTTTTTTTGATTGGCTCTTTCTTCTAACATAATCACGCTGAACCACAATAGACTCTCTTCTATTTTTATTAAAATTACATAAATAATAATGTAGTATACAAATAAAAAAAGTGGTTTACACCACTTTTTGTTATTTCTTTTTAACTATGATAGTTAACAGATAATAAATAAAACCATTAACTTAATGCTTTGATTTGCTTAATTAAATTAGCTTTATGACGAGCAGCTTTATTTTTGTGGATTAACCCACGAGCCGCTTGACGGTCAACAACTGCTTGCATATCTTTGAATGCTACTTCAGCTGTTTGTTTATCACCAGCTGCAACAGCGGCGTAAACTTTTTTAATATAAGTGCGCATCATTGAACGGTTGCTAGCATTATGTTTACGGCGTTTTTCAGATTGAATCGCACGTTTTTTAGCTGATTTGATATTAGCCAAAGTCAACTCCCAAATTTAGATAAAAATTACATATTAATTAAGGTGGCAAAATATGCCTGATTTTCTTTCTATTGTCAATGCCGTTGTATAAAAAAATATAATTGGTCATTTTTAGCTGATAATAAATGTTTATCATTCAACCAATAATGTCTATAACCTAAAAAGAAATTTTATGTTAGAATAAAAAAAGTTTTAATTTATTTATATTTTATAAGAGGAAGTATCATGTCTATTATTAGAATGCAAGATCTTGATCTAAAAGGAAAACGTTTATTTATTCGTTCAGATCTTAATGTGCCTGTAAAAAATGGTAAGGTTACTTCAGATGCGCGTATTAAAGCATCACTACCTACTATTGAAGAGGCCATCAAGAAAGGTGCAAAAGTAATGGTTACCTCGCATATTGGTCGCCCAACAGAAGGTGAATATAATCCAGAGTTTTCATTGCAACCAGTTGTTGATTACTTAAAAGAACATGTATCATTTCCTGTTCGTTTAGTAAAAGATTACCTTAATGGTGTAGATGTTAAAGAAGGCGAATTAGTTGTTCTTGAAAATGTCCGCTTTAACGTTGGTGAAGGTAAAGATGATGAAACTTTATCTAAAAAATATGCAGCGCTTTGTGATATCTATGTGATGGATGCGTTTGGTACTGCTCACCGAGCTCAAGCTTCAACACATGGTGCAGGTAAATTTGCGCCAGTGGCTTGTGCTGGCCCATTATTAGCCGCTGAACTTGATGCGTTAGGTAAGGCTTTAGATAATCCTGCCCGCCCGATGGTTGCAATTGTTGCTGGTTCAAAAGTATCAACTAAATTAACTGTACTTGATTCGCTTTCAAAAATTGCAGATCAAATTATTGTCGGTGGTGGTATTGCCAACACATTTATTGCAGCAGAAGGCTACAACGTAGGTAAATCACTTTACGAAGCTGATTTAATCCCTGAAGCTAAAAAGTTGATGGCTAACTGTGAAATCCCAGTTCCAACTGATGTACGTGTTGCAACAGAATTTAGTGAAACAGCAACAGCGACTGAAAAATCAGTTAAAGATGTTAAAGAAAATGAACAAATTCTTGATTTAGGTGATAAATCAGCCGAAGTATTAGCAAATATTATCAAAAATGCTAAAACCATTTTATGGAATGGTCCGGTAGGTGTTTTTGAATTCCCTAATTTCCGTCGTGGTACTGAAATTGTAGCGAAAGCAATTGCAGATAGCGAAGGTTTTTCAATTGCTGGTGGTGGAGATACATTAGCTGCAATCGATCTATTTGGTATTGAAGATAAAATCTCTTATATTTCAACTGGTGGCGGTGCTTTCCTTGAGTTTGTTGAAGGTAAGAAACTACCAGCTGTTGCGATGTTAGAAGATCGAGCAAAAGCGTAATATTTAAATTCAGTAAAAGGATGAACCAATTGCTCATCCTTTAGTTTTTATAAATAAATTTATAGGTAAAAAAATGTCTACTAAGATTTCTGATGTTGTTAAACCTGGTGTAGTAACTGGTGATGATGTTCAAAAAGTATTTCAAATCGCTCGTGAAAATAATTTTGCAATACCTGCGGTTAACTGTGTTGATACAAATACAATTAATGCTGTTATTGAAACAGCTGCAAAAGTAGGATCTCCTGTAATTGTTCAATTTTCTAATGGTGGTGCTCAATTTATTGCTGGTAAAGGCTTAAAATTAGAAGGGCAAGAATGTGCTATTTTAGGTGCAATTTCTGGCGCAAAACATGTTCACCTTATGGCTGAAAAATATGGCGTTCCAGTTATTGTTCATACTGATCACTGTGCTAAAAAATTACTTCCATGGGTTGATGGGTTATTGGATGCAGGTGAAACTCATTTTGCTAAAACAGGTAAACCATTATTTTCATCTCATATGATTGATCTTTCAGAAGAGTCACTAAAAGATAATATTGATATTTGTTGTCAATATCTTGCTCGTATGTCGGCAATGAAAATGACATTAGAATTAGAGTTAGGTTGTACTGGTGGTGAAGAAGATGGTGTTGATAACAGCCATATGGACAGCTCAGCACTTTACACTCAACCAGAAGATGTGGCATATGCTTATGAACGTTTAAGCGCTATTAGTCCTCGTTTCACTATCGCTGCATCATTCGGTAATGTACATGGTGTTTATAAACCAGGTAATGTTAAGCTAACACCAAAAATTTTAGATAATTCACAAAAATATGTATCTGAAAAATTTAGTTTACCAGCTAAATCATTGAATTTTGTATTCCATGGTGGTTCAGGCTCAACGCCAGAAGAAATCGCTGAAGCAGTAAGTTATGGTGTAATCAAAATGAATATTGACACTGATACCCAATGGGCTAACTGGTCAGGTATTTTGGAATACTACAAAGCAAACGAAGCATATCTACAAGGTCAATTAGGTAACCCTGAAGGTGCGGATGCGCCAAATAAAAAATACTATGATCCTCGAGTATGGTTACGTAAAGGACAAGATTCTTTAATTGAGCGTTTAGAGCTAGCATTTAAAGAACTTAATGCAGTCAATGTTCTGTAATTTATTTTAGTTATTTAAACTCAAGCAGAGCTATTGCTCTGCTTTTGATTTATCCTATTTCAAATAAATCTTGCATTTTTAATTGGATTATAGGATAATTCCGCCCTCATTTAACTTAGGGGAGCTGTCTATTTATTAATATCTATTATTAATAGAGGCGTTCGCACCCGAGCAAAGGAAACTAAAATGGCAAAAAAAGTACAAGCCTACATCAAGTTGCAAGTTGCAGCTGGTGCAGCAAATCCGAGTCCACCAGTTGGTCCAGCACTTGGTCAACATGGTGTGAATATCATGGAATTCTGTAAAGCATTTAATGCTAAAACAGAAAGCATGGAAAAAGGATTACCAATTCCTGTTGTAATTACAGTTTATTCTGATCGTTCATTTACATTTGTAACTAAAACACCTCCAGCAGCTGTTTTGTTAAAGAAAGCGGCTAAAATCAAGTCTGGTTCTGGTGAGCCTAATAAGAAAAAAGTAGGTAAAGTAACGAGTGCTCAAATTCGCGAAATCGCTGAATTAAAAGCTGCAGATATGAATGGTGCTACCATTGAAACGATGATGCGTTCTATTGAAGGAACAGCTCGTTCAATGGGCTTGGAAGTGGAGGGTTAATTCATGGCTAAATTATCTAAAAAAGCTAAACTTATCCGCGAAAAAGTAAATGCAACTAAACAATATGAAATCAACGAAGCGATAGCTTTATTAAAAGAATTAGCTACGGCTAAATTTACTGAAAGCGTCGATGTTGCGGTTAATTTAGGTATTGATTCACGCAAATCAGACCAAAATGTTCGTGGTGCAATTGTACTTCCACATGGTACAGGTCGTAGCGTACGCGTAGCTGTATTTACTCAAGGTGCAAATGCAGAAGCTGCTAAAGAAGCTGGTGCAGAATTAGTGGGGATGGATGATCTTGCAGATCAAATCAAAAAAGGCGAAATGGATTTTGATGTCGTTATTGCATCACCTGACGCTATGCGTGTTGTTGGTCAATTAGGTCAAATCTTAGGGCCTCGTGGTTTAATGCCAAACCCTAAAGTTGGCACAGTAACTCCTAATGTTGCTGAAGCTGTAAAAAATGCTAAGGCTGGTCAAATTCGTTACCGTAATGATAAAAATGGTATTATCCACACTACTATCGGTAAAGCTGATTTTGATGCAGATAAGCTTAAAGAAAATTTAGAAGCGTTACTTGTTGCATTGAAACGTGCAAAACCAGCCTCTTCTAAAGGCGTATTTATTAAGAAAGTTAGCCTTTCTACTACAATGGGTGCTGGTGTTGCTATTGATCAAGCAACATTAAATGCAACTGTTTAATTATTATTTATAATTAAATAGAGAAATCGGTTGGTGTCTGGCCTTAACCAGACCCCGTCCAAGACCGTAGGTGTGGTTGAAGTTTGACTGCTTAATTTTCCTACGTAGACGGTGACAGAGCCTGATAAGATATAATAGAAGGTTTCTGCTCATCGTGGTTGTGCTAGTTACGTTTGTAGCTAGTTAAAATAGGTCTAGGCTTTTGCCTAGTATAATCCAGGAGCAATACCAATGGCACTAAATCTTCAAAATAAACAAGAAATTGTTGCTGAAGTTAATGAAATCGCCAAAGGTGCGCTATCTGCAGTTGTCGCTGATTCTCGTGGCGTAACTGTAGAAAAAATGACTGCATTACGTAAATCTGCTCGTGAAGCGGGTGTTTATATGCGTGTTGTTCGTAATACGCTATTACGCCGTGTTGTTGAGGGCACTCAATACGAGTGTTTAAAAGATACGTTTGTTGGTCCAACTCTAATTGCATTTTCAAATGAGCACCCAGGTGCTGCAGCGCGTCTTTTTAAAGCGTTTGCTAAAGAAAATGATAAATTTGAGATTAAAGCCGCAGCCTTTGAAGGTGAGTTAATTACTGCAGCGAACATTGATCGCTTAGCAACATTACCTACATATGAAGAAGCATTAGCTCGCTTGATGTCAACCATGAAAGAAGCCGCAGCTGGCAAATTGGTTCGTACTCTTGCAGCGGTTCGCGATCAAAAAGAAGCTGCTTAATTGGCAGTTTGATTGTGAATTTTATTAATTAAAAAATGTAAATTTGGGAAACTATATTATGTCTATCACTAAAGAACAAATTTTAGATGCAGTTGCTGAAATGTCTGTTATGGACGTTGTTGAACTAGTATCAATGATGGAAGAAAAATTTGGTGTTTCTGCAGCAGCAGCTGTTGCAGTTGCAGCAGCAGGTCCAGCTGAAGCAGCTGAAGAAAAATCTGAATTCGACGTAATCTTAAAAGATGTTGGTGCTAACAAAGTAGCTGTAATCAAAGCAGTTCGTGGTGCAACTGGTCTTGGTCTTAAAGAAGCGAAAGATCTTGTTGAATCAGCTCCAGCAACAGTTAAAGAAGGCGTTAGCAAAGCTGATGCTGAAGAACTTAAAAAAGCGCTTGAAGAATCAGGTGCAGTTGTTGAACTTAAATAAGTTTATCGACAACACAACAATTGGCTGGTGGTTTTATACCTCCAGCCTTTTTGCGCTGTAATAAGTTAAAGAATTTTATTTTAAGATTATCAATAAAAAGTAATAAAGAAATAGTATATTTATTAAGCCTAATCAATTGATATTTATAGATATTTTCGATAAGGTGTCAGGTGTTATCAGTTATCGATAGTATCCCTGATGAATATTTAATCATGCTAAAATAGCAGATAAGCAAGTTGAGGAACTAATGGTTTACTCTTATACCGAGAAAAAACGAATTCGTAAGAATTTTGGTAAGCGTCCACAAGTCTTGGATATACCGTATCTTCTTTCTATTCAACTTGATTCGTTCCAGAAATTTATTGAGCAAGATCCAGAAGGTCAATATGGCTTAGAAGCCGCTTTTCGTTCAATATTTCCGATAAAAAGTTATAGTGGTAACGCTGAGTTACAATACGTGAGCTTTAAAATGGGCGAACCTGTGTTTGATGTTAAAGAATGTCAAATTAGAGGGATCACTTACTCAGCACCATTGCGCGTAAAATTACGTTTAGTTATTTATGATAAAGATGCACCAGAAGGAACAGTAAAAGATATTAAAGAACAAGACGTCTACATGGGCGAAATTCCTTTAATGACAGATAATGGTACATTTGTGATCAATGGTACTGAGCGCGTTATTGTTTCACAATTACATCGTAGTCCAGGTGTGTTCTTTGATAGTGATAAAGGTAAAACGCACTCTTCTGGGAAAGTTTTATATAATGCTCGGATTATTCCTTATCGTGGCTCTTGGCTTGATTTTGAATTTGATCCTAAAGATAATCTTTTTGCTCGAATTGACCGCCGTCGTAAGCTTCCAGCAACAATTATTTTGCGTGCTTTAGGTTATGAAACTGAAGAAATTTTAGATATCTTCTTTGAAAAAACCAATTTTGAAATTGGCAAATCTAAATTGAAGATGGACCTTGTTCCTGAACGTTTGCGTGGTGATACAGCGTTATTTGATATTGAATCAAAAGGCAAAATATATGCTGAAAAAGGTCGTCGTATTACTGCACGTCATATTCGTGAATTAGAAAAAGATAAAGTTAGCAAAATTGATGTTCCAGTTGAATATATTATCAATAAAGTTCTTGCTAAAAATTATATTAATGAAGAAACTGGTGAAGTGATCGCATTTGCTAATACACCAATTTCATTAGAACTATTAGTTGAATTATCTAATGCTGGATATAAAAAAATAGAAACATTATTCACTAATGATTTAGATCATGGTGCATTTATTTCTGAAACATTAAATGTCGATTCAACACGCGATCGATTAGGTGCGTTAGTTGAAATTTATCGTATGATGCGTCCTGGTGAACCACCAACAAAAGAAGCTGCTGAAGCATTATTTGATAACTTATTCTTCTCTGATGAACGTTATGATTTATCAGCAGTTGGTAGAATGAAATTCAATCGTTCTTTAGGACGAGACGATATTGAAGGCGAAAGCGTCTTAACGAAAGATGATATCGTTGACGTGATGAAGAAATTAATTGCTATTCGTAATGGTCACGGTGAAGTCGACGATATTGATCACTTAGGTAATCGCCGTATCCGTAGCGTTGGTGAAATGGCAGAAAACCAATTCCGTATTGGTTTAGTTCGTGTTGAACGCGCTGTGAAAGAACGCCTTTCTTTAGGTGATCTTGATTCACTCATGCCACAAGATATGATTAATGCAAAACCAATTTCAGCAGCGATTCGTGAATTCTTTGGTTCAAGTCAGCTATCTCAGTTTATGGATCAAAATAATCCACTATCTGAAATTACGCATAAACGTCGTATTTCTGCATTAGGTCCAGGCGGTTTAACTCGTGAACGAGCAGGATTTGAAGTTCGTGACGTACATCCAACCCATTATGGTCGTGTATGTCCAATTGAAACACCTGAAGGTCCAAACATTGGTTTGATAAACTCATTAGCTGTTTATGCCCGTACTAATGAATATGGCTTCTTAGAAACACCATATCGCCGAGTTATTGATGGTGTTGTTACTGATGAAATTAATTACTTATCTGCGATCGATGAAAGTGAATTTGTCATTGCACAGGCTAACTCAAATCTTGATGAAAATGGTCGTTTTAAAGAAGATCTAGTAACTTGTCGTTTAAGTGGTGAGTCTGGTTTATATAGTCCTGAGCAAATCCATTATATGGACGTATCAACGCAACAAATTGTATCTGTTGGTGCTTCATTAATTCCATTCTTAGAACATGATGATGCGAACCGTGCCTTAATGGGTGCGAACATGCAACGTCAAGCAGTGCCAACGTTGAAAGCTGAAAAGCCATTTGTTGGTACAGGTATGGAACGAGCGGTAGCTGTTGACTCGGGTGTTACTGCTGTTGCACGTCGTGGTGGTACAGTACAATATGTTGATGCATCACGTATCGTGGTTAATGTTAATGCTGATGAAATATATGCAGGTGAAACAGGCATAGATATTTATAACTTAACTAAATATACTCGCTCTAACCAAAATACATGTATCAATCAGATTCCATGTGTAGAATTAGGCGAAAAAGTTGAGCGTGGTGATGTGCTTGCTGATGGCCCATCTACCGACTTAGGCGAATTAGCATTAGGCCAAAATATGCGCGTGGCATTTATGCCATGGAATGGTTATAACTTTGAGGATTCTATTTTAGTTTCCGAAAAAGTGGTACAAGATGACCGTTTCACCTCGATTCATATTCAAGAACTATCTTGTATTTCTCGAGATACTAAATTAGGTGCAGAAGAAATTACTGCCGATATTCCAAATGTAGGTGAAGCAGCACTGTCTAAGCTTGATGAATCAGGTATTGTCTATATTGGTGCTGAAGTTCAAGGCGGTGATATTCTTGTTGGTAAAGTAACACCTAAAGGTGAAACTCAACTAACACCAGAAGAAAAATTACTTCGTGCTATTTTTGGTGAAAAAGCATCTGATGTTAAAGATACTTCATTGCGTGTACCAAATGGGGTTTCAGGCACGGTTATTGATGTTCAGGTCTTTACTCGCGATGGTGTACAAAAAGATAAACGTGCACTAGAAATCGAAGAGATGCAACTTAAACAAGCGCGAAAAGACTTAACAGAAGAACTAAAAATCTTAGAAGCTGCTTTATTTGCTCGTATCCGTGATGTATTAATTTCAGGTGGAATTAAAGCAGATAAATTAGATGCATTACCTCGTGAAAAATGGTTAACAATCGGTATCGCGAATGAAGATAAACAAGCTCAATTAGAACAGCTTGCTGAACAATATGACGAGATCAAAGATGAGTTTAACAAAAAACTAGAAGCTAAACGCATGAAGATCACTCAAGGTGATGATTTACAACCTGGGGTGCTCAAAATTGTGAAAGTTTACTTAGCGGTTAAACGTCAGATTCAGCCAGGTGATAAGATGGCGGGTCGTCATGGTAACAAAGGGGTTATCTCTAAAATCAACCCAATTGAAGATATGCCATATGATGATAAAGGACGTCCAGTTGATATCGTATTGAATCCACTTGGTGTTCCGTCTCGTATGAATATCGGTCAGATCTTAGAAACTCATTTGGGTATGGCTGCTAAAGGTATTGGTCAGAAGATCGATGCTATGCTAAAAGAACAGCAGGAATTAGCTAAATTACGTGAATTTATTCAAAAAGCGTATGATCTTGGTTTAGGTGCTGCGCAAAAAGTTAATGTTGCAGAATTTACTGATCAAGAAGTGATGACTTTAGCACAAAATTTACGTAATGGTATGCCATTAGCAACACCTGTATTTGATGGTGCTAAAGAGCGAGAAATTAAGGCATTACTTGAGCTGGGTGACCTACCAACTTCTGGCCAAATTACTTTGTACGATGGTCGTACAGGTGAAAAATTTGAACGTCCAGTTACTGTAGGTTATATGTATATGCTCAAATTGAATCACTTAGTTGATGACAAAATGCATGCTCGTTCTACTGGTTCATACAGTCTGGTTACTCAACAACCATTGGGTGGTAAAGCTCAATTTGGTGGTCAACGTTTCGGTGAGATGGAAGTGTGGGCACTTGAAGCTTATGGTGCCGCTTATACCTTACAAGAAATGTTAACGGTTAAATCAGATGATGTGAATGGGCGTACTAAAATGTATAAAAATATTGTAGATGGTGATCATCGTATGGAACCTGCGATTCCTGAATCCTTTAATGTACTATTAAAAGAGATTCGTTCGCTAGGTATAAATATAGAGTTAGATGAAGAGTAATTTTTGCTAACTTAAATGATTTCTATTTATAGGGATAACTTATTAGTAATAATAAGTTATCTAATTGGTTTAACTCCATAGGAGTCAATTGTGAAAGACTTATTAAAGTTTCTAAAAGCACAAACAAAAACTGAAGACTTTGATGCTATCAAGATAGGCCTTGCTTCTCCTGATATGATTCGCTCATGGTCTTTTGGTGAAGTCAAAAAACCTGAAACAATCAATTATCGTACGTTCAAACCTGAACGTGATGGATTGTTTTGTGCACGTATTTTTGGACCAGTAAAAGATTATGAATGTTTATGTGGAAAATATAAACGTCTAAAACACCGTGGTGTTATTTGTGAAAAATGTGGAGTTGAAGTAACTCAAGCTAAAGTACGCCGTGAACGTATGGGGCACATCGAACTTGCATCACCAACAGCACATATTTGGTTTTTAAAATCATTACCATCTCGTATTGGTTTATTACTCGATATGCCACTTCGTGATATTGAGCGTGTTCTTTATTTTGAATCATTTATGGTTCTTGATGGGGGAATGACAAATCTTGAACGTGGTCAGATCTTAACTGAAGAACAATATTTAGATGCATTAGAAGAATTTGGTGATGAATTTGATGCTCGCATGGGCGCAGAAGCTATTCAAGAACTACTAAGAAATATTGATGTTCAAGCGGAATGTGAAGCTTTACGTGATGAATTAGCAACGACTAATTCAGAAACTAAACGCAAAAAAATAACTAAACGTATTAAAATTATTGAAGCATTTATTCAGTCTGAAAATAAACCTGAATGGATGATTTTAAATGTATTACCGGTTCTGCCACCAGATTTACGTCCATTAGTTCCACTTGATGGAGGGCGTTTTGCAACGTCAGATCTTAATGATCTTTATCGTCGAGTGATTAACCGTAATAACCGTTTAAAACGTTTATTAGACTTAGCAGCACCAGATATTATTGTACGTAATGAAAAACGTATGTTGCAAGAATCTGTCGATGCATTACTTGATAATGGTCGTCGAGGACGAGCTATTACTGGTTCAAACAAACGTCCATTAAAATCACTTGCCGATATGATTAAAGGTAAGCAAGGTCGTTTCCGTCAAAACTTGTTAGGTAAACGTGTTGATTATTCTGGTCGTTCTGTTATTACCGTAGGTCCATACTTGCATTTGCATCAGTGTGGTTTACCTAAGAAAATGGCATTAGAATTATTCAAACCATTTATTTATGGCAAATTAGAGCGCCGAGGCTTCGCTACTACAATTAAAGCAGCGAAAAAAATGGTTGAGCGCGAGGACGCAGTTGTTTGGGATATCTTAGATGAAGTTATTCGTGAACACCCAGTATTACTAAACCGTGCTCCAACATTACATAGATTAGGTATTCAAGCATTTGAACCGATTCTAATTGAAGGTAAAGCAATTCAATTGCACCCATTAGTTTGTGCGGCCTTTAACGCCGACTTCGATGGTGACCAAATGGCGGTTCACGTTCCATTAACGCTAGAAGCTCAATTAGAAGCGCGTGCGTTGATGATGTCGACTAATAATATTCTTTCACCTGCGAGTGGTGAGCCTATCATCGTTCCTTCACAGGACGTGGTGTTAGGTCTTTACTATATGACTCGTGATAAAATCAATGCGAAAGGTGAAGGCATGGTATTAACAGGCCCTAAAGAAGCAGAAAAACTGTATCGTTTAGGTCTAGTTGAATTACATGCTAAAGTTAAAGTTCGTATTACCGAAAGTCAATGTAATAGCGTTGGTGAATGGGAAGAAACCACTTCACTTATTGATACAACAGTTGGTCGTGCAATTTTATGGTTAATCATGCCTAAAGGTATGAACTTCTCAGTTATCAATCAACCACTGGGTAAAAAAGCGATCTCTAAGATTTTAAATATCTGCTATCGCCAATTAGGTATGAAAGAAACGGTAATTCTAGCAGACCAAATTATGTATACTGGATTTGCATATGCTGCACGTTCAGGTGTATCGGTTGGTATTGATGATATGGAAATTCCGGCGAAGAAAATACAAATCATCAATGAAGCTGAAATTGAAGTTGCTGAAATACAAGAGCAGTTCCAATCAGGTTTAGTGACAGCTGGTGAACGTTATAACAAAGTTATCGATATCTGGGCGGCAGCCAATGAACGTGTTGCTAAAGCGATGATGGATAACTTATCAACAGAAAAAGTTACCAACCGTGACGGTGAAGAAGAAGTACAATCTTCTTTCAACAGCATTTACATGATGGCTGATTCAGGTGCTCGTGGTTCGGCTGCTCAGATTCGTCAGTTAGCAGGTATGCGTGGTTTGATGGCAAAACCAGATGGTTCGATTATCGAAACACCAATTACGGCAAACTTCCGTGAAGGACTAAACGTACTACAGTACTTTATCTCTACTCATGGTGCGCGTAAAGGTCTTGCTGATACGGCTTTAAAAACAGCAAACTCAGGTTACTTAACCCGACGTCTAGTTGATGTTGCGCAAGATCTAGTGGTTATTGAAGATGACTGTGGCACCCTAGAAGGTGTTGTTATGACACCAGTTATTGAAGGTGGTGATGTTAAAGAACCACTTCGTGAGCGTGTGTTAGGTCGAGTAACGGCTGAAGACGTATTAAAACCAGGCAGTGCGGATATCTTAATCCCACGCAACACGCTACTTGACGAGAGTAAATGTGACTTACTTGAAGCGGAATCAGTCGATAGTGTTAAAGTTCGTTCGGTTGTGTCGTGTGATACTGATTTTGGTGTTTGTGCAAAATGTTATGGTCGTGATCTTGCCCGTGGTCACTTGGTTAATAAAGGTGAAGCAATCGGTGTTATTGCGGCTCAATCAATCGGTGAGCCAGGTACACAGTTAACCATGCGTACGTTCCATATCGGTGGTGCGGCATCGCGAGCTGCAGCCGAGTCTAGCGTTCAAGTTAAAAACAAAGGTAGCATTAAATTAACTAATGCTAAATTTGTGACTAACCCAGATAAAAAATTGGTTATCACCTCTCGTAATGCTGAGTTAACGATTATTGATGAACTTGGTCGAATGAAAGAAACCTATAAAGTTCCTTATGGTTCGATTTTAAGTAAAGGTGATGGCGTAGCAGTTGACGCTGGTGAAACAATTGCTAACTGGGATCCGCATACTATGCCAGTTATCTCAGAAGCAAAAGGTTTTGTCCGTTTTGTTGATATGGTTGATGGGCAAACTATTACTCGCCAAACTGACGAATTAACTGGCTTATCATCTATCGTGATTTTAGATGTGGCTGAACGTACTGGTGTAGGTAAAGATTTACGCCCTGCAATCAAACTTGTTGATGCTAAAGGGAACGATATTTTCCTTACTGGTACAGAAATGCTTGCACAATACTTCTTACCTGGTAAAGCATTAGTACAGTTAGAAGATGGTGCTGAAATCAATATCGGTGATACACTTGCTCGTATTCCACAAGCATCTGTTGGTACCAAAGATATTACCGGTGGTTTACCACGTGTTGCTGACTTATTTGAAGCACGCAAACCGAAAGAATCGGCTATCTTGGCTGAAATTGACGGTATTATTTCATTTGGTAAAGAGACTAAAGGTAAACGTCGCTTAATTATTACTCCATTAGATGGCAGTGAACCATATGAAGAGATGATTCCAAAATGGCGTCAACTTAACGTATTTGAAGGTGAACAAGTTGGTCGTGGTGATGTAATTTCTGACGGACCTGAATCAGCACATGACATTTTACGTCTACGTGGTGTTAATGCGGTAACACGTTATATTGTTAACGAAGTTCAAGAAGTTTATCGTCTACAAGGTGTAAAAATCAATGATAAACACATTGAAGTTATCGTTCGTCAAATGTTACGCAAAGCAACAGTTATTCATCCTGGTGGTTCTCGTCTACTTGAAGGTGAACAGCTTGAAGTTTCACGCTTGAAGATTATCAACCGTGAACTTGAAGCACAAGGTAAAGAGCCAATTGTTTACTTACACGACTTACTTGGTATTACCAAAGCCTCGTTAACGACTGAATCGTTTATTTCAGCGGCTTCGTTCCAAGAAACAACTCGCGTCTTAACTGAAGCAGCGGTAGCTGGTAAAAATGATGAATTACGTGGTCTAAAAGAAAACGTGATTGTTGGTCGTTTAATTCCGGCGGGTACGGGTTATGCTTACCATAAAGAGCGTTTACGTAAACGTGCAATGCCAGCAACTGATGACATTCAAACAACAATTTCAGCAGAAGAAGCAACAGCTAACTTAGCTGAGTTACTCAATTCAGCTGAAGAGAATCAATAACCTGTTAGGTTTAATTAACAAATAGCACGCATGGCGTGCTATTTTTTTATATGATGTTTAATAAACTATAGGGATTATTTACTTTGTTTACAGCTATTTAATTAACTTAAAAAACTATCTTAATAAATATTATCTATCGACACCAAACATTTATCTGGAACATTCATTTATAATACTCAAATCATCATAACGCATTATATAATAAGACTTTTATTGAATATAAAACACCGAAACTGACAGTGTGATTTTACGTGAGTTTTGTTTTTCCTATAAAGTAATTACACAACTGTTCACTTTTTAGGTGATATTTTTTGTAAAAAATATTCAGGATTCTATACCGTCTAAAAATTAAAAAAGTCCCAAGAAAGAGCCAATTTTAATTGTTCTGTAACATAATTTTCATATTTAAAATATATAAAACAAAAAGTTAAATAATTTGGACAGATTTTTTAAGGTTTTTTGAAGATTATTTTAATGATGAGACGTAAACAACTCGCATTTTTCTTCAATTTAGCTATTTTATAATTCAGTTAGCCCAACCACGTTTTGTGAGCAATAATAAAACAGATATGGTGATAAGAAAAGCGTTTAAAACCTAATAGTAAGAATCGAATTTTATATATAAGTGATTGATTTTATTTAAAACAAGTATAAAATAAAGCATTTAAATAAAATTAGTGGCTTTTTAATGAAATATAGCAAAGCATAAGTGTGTAAAGGTTTTTATATCCCTTGGCAGGGACATCATTTTTTTGAAATATTCATAAAATAAACAATAATATGAGGCGTACTGATGAAAATCAAATCGTTATTAATCATTGTAGTGTTAGTTGTTATTGGGGCATTTATCTATTTTACAAGTTATAATGGCATCCAAACGAAGGACGAAAACGTGGCTGCAGCGTGGTCTGAAGTACTCAATCAATATAAACGTCGGGCTGATTTAGTTCCTAATTTAGTTAATACCGTAAAAGGTTATGCCATACACGAAAAAAACGTTTTAACCCAAGTAACTGAAGCTAGAGCAAAAGTCGGATCGATTCAGATTAATGCTGATCAGCTAACCGACACAGCTTTATTCTCAAAATTCCAACAAGCACAATCAGAATTGAGTTCAGCATTAAGTCGCTTAATTGCAGTCAGTGAAAGCTATCCAGACCTAAAAGCTAACACCCTGTATCAAGATTTAATGAGTCAGCTTGAAGGTACTGAAAATCGTATCACTGTTGCGCACGGGCGATATATCGAAGCAGTGCAAACATTTAATATCTATATCCGTAAGTTACCGACTAAATGGGTTGCTGATAGCTTAGGAAAACAACCAAAACAACAATTTACGGTTGATGATGAAAAGCAAATGTCTAATCCACCCGCAGTAGATTTTGGTTAATTATTATCGTGAAAAGATATTTTCTATGTAGTGTATTATTCTTGATCAGTTGGTTCAGTTATGGGCTAACTGACATCCCCCAATTTTCTCATCGTGTCATTGACACGACCAAAACCTTAACTGAATCACAAAAAAACGCATTAGAAGCAAGCTTAATTGACTTTGAAAAACCAAGATCAGATGGAGCACAAATAGCTGTTTTAATGATAGCAAAACTTGACAACGAAACAGTGGAACACTACGCAAATAGAGTGTTTAACCAATGGGGAATTGGAAAAAAAGGGCAGGATAATGGCATCTTATTATTGATTGTAAAAGACGATAAACAGATGCGTATTGAGGTGGGGTATGGGCTTGAAGGCCTTGTTACCGATTTAGTAGCGAGTCGTATTATTCGCGAACAATTAGCCCCACAATTTAAGCAAGGAAACTTTAACAATGGGATTAGTAACGCAATAGCTGCTTTAGCTGTCGCATTGACGACATCTCACCAAACAACCGAATCATTGCAATCGTTATCCCAAACGCAAATCTATAATAAGCAACAAGCCGATCTTGGGCAAATACCAACTAATCAAGATTTTTTTCCATATTTTTTTCTATTGATCATACTATCACCGCTTATTAGCATCGCTATTTCATGGTTTACCGCTAAACGTTTTGCTAAACGGGTTTTGGGTTCTGATTCGTTAAATAGTGTTTTTAGCTTACTTATTTATTATTTACTTACTAAAGATAGACGTTTTGAAACGAATAAATCTAGCCGATGGAATAATGATTATAATGACCGAGATCGTTCATCCAATAATGATTCAGACCGTTTTCGTGGTGGTGGGGGGGGCCGCAGTGGCGGCGGTGGCGCTTCCGGCAGTTGGTAAATTAATTAACAAAAATTAAATGCAATATAGACAATAAATAGTTATTTATTGTTAATTGAAAAGGCAAAATTTTATTCACAATTGTTAATCATAGGTATGAAATCTAATGAAAAGATATTTTCTAGTTAGCTTATTGTTAATGTTCAGTTGGTTCAGTTATGGGCTGACTGACATCCCCCAATTTTCTCATCGAGTCATTGACACGACCAAAACCTTAACTGAATCACAAAAAAACGCATTAGAAGCAAGCTTAATTGACTTTGAAAAACCAAGATCAGATGGAGCACAAATAGCCGTTTTAATGCTCTCTAAACTCGATAATGAAACCGTAGAGCAATACGCAGATAGAGTCTTTACTCAATGGAAAATCGGTCGAAAAGGACAAGACAATGGTATTTTATTACTTATTGTTAAAGATGATAAACGCATGCGCATTGAGGTTGGTTATGGGCTTGAAGGAACTATTACCGACCTAGTTGCCAGTAAAATTATTCGTGAACAATTAGCCCCACAATTTCGACAAAATAACTATTATCAGGGTATTGATAATGCCTTATCTGTGCTGAAACAAAAAATTGATAATCCTGCCCTGAAATGTGAAGATAATGAACAAGGCCTTAACCTTAACCTGTTATTTTCAGAAGATTTTACTTCTATGTTGAGTAAGTATGCGCTGGTGTCATTTCTTATTTGTTTTATACTTGCCAAATTATTGTATCGTAAAGATAAAAGCAAACAATGTTTACGTACAGGTTTATTTAACGCATTATCTGTTACTGGATTCACCCTTTGGCATGTGCAATATATATTTGAGATAGCATTTTTGATGTATGTTATAATGTTTGTCGTATTTACTTTGAGTACCATGGTTAGCGGCTTTTTAACTCCCGGAGCTGGCGGAAGAGGAGGAAATAATCGCGGAGGAAGTGGCGGTTTTGGTGGTTCTAGTAGTGGCGGCGGCTTTAGCGGCGGCGGTGGAGGCCGCAGTGGTGGCGGTGGTGCCTCAGGTAGCTGGTAATATAATTAATCCCACCAAAAACATTAAATATCAATGGTTAAAAATCAGTCAGAAAGAGCATTGGTTTTATTGGATTTTTTTTTGATTGATTTTTAGGCGTTTTGATAGAAGTGTAAATGGATTTTTCTTGTCTATCTTAGATTGAGCGTTTTTAATGGAAAAATAAATTTAACTTATTTTATGATCTAACTCACAAAATTGAACATAAATTCAATTTGTAAATTATCAATTTAAGAATAATAACATCTGACTATTACTGTATTTAGCTCATCTTATAACAAATTTCCTGTTACTGCAGGAAAAAGTCTCTATCCACATTAAGTTTTATTTGCATTAGGCTTAAATCATCTAATCCCCCTTAGCAAAATAAGAGATCTGTATTAGTTATGACCCAAATACAATTTTGTATGATCGAAGATAGCCTTGATCCTGAACGTGTTACCGAACAAACCATTGACATTATTAATGGTTGGTTAGTTCAGCACCAAATTACCCAAAATGATATGCAAAAAGCAATGTTACTATCACATGTAAAAGCGATGGTAACACGTGCTAAAACCTTAGAAAAATTACCAGAAGTTGATCCAACTTTATTTGAGGAGCTGTCAGAAGAGTCCTTAGATCTAGCACGGAAAACAGTAAGCTTATTTAATAGTTTACCAATGGAAGAAGCATATTTATTGGCAGTTCATTATGAAGTTGCTAAAGCAAATTAAAAGATTACTAGACAAGTAAAAAACAATAATTAATAGGAGAAATATTATGACAGAAATAGTCATTGTTATCGGCGATAGAATGGGAAAAGGGCAAAAAATTGCGGAGGGAATTAATTCAGTAGAAGGTTGTCGTGCAATTGTCATTCCAGGTATGGCTGCAGATATGAAATTAGGTGATGTAATGGATAAAGAAAATGCCGATTTGGGCCTTTCATTTTGTGGTAGTGGCGGAGCTGGGGCTATTACTGCACAAAATAAATATGGCTATTCACAACGCCATGGTATGCGATCAATTGAAGAAGGTGAAACAGCTATCAATGACGGCTGTAAAGTTCTTGGTTTTGGTTTTATGGACACGGAAGAATTAGGACAACGTGTAGCAAAAGCATTTCTTAAAAAATATCCACGTTCATAAACGGTAAATAAGAATGAAAAAAGCAGAACAGATACTTGTTAGAGTAAAAGGTCATGGTGATTCTAAGCAGCGAGCTTTTGCTATAGCTTTAAGTCAGGTTCAGAAAGAAGTACTCAAAAACATTAATAATATTATGTTGCGAATAGAACCAATTGATATTCAAGTTGTATCAGCAATAGAAAAGATAACAACAGAACGTTTTTTGTTTATCTTTTTGCCAAGGAAAAAGACATTTTATGAAATCACGCTTGATGTATCTGTTAACGTAATTTTTATTGATTTAAATGATATTAAATTTACTTCAAAATAACATAACGTAAAAGGGAAGTTATGGAAATTTTAATTATTGCATTCAAGTCTATTATTATCGGCGGACTTTGTGGTTTTGGGGTCGGTGCGGGAGCTGCTCGAATGTTTCATGCACCAACTTATCAAGGGATGGGAGCGTTTCGGACATTAGGTGAACTTAATTCTTGTGAAGGTGATCCTGCAGCGCATTTTTCATTTGGTTTAGGGTTCTTTTTTAATGCATGGGCTTCATCGGTTGCAGCTGGTTCTTTTACTCAAGACGTTGATCATCGCATCATCCCTAACTGGGGTGGAGCTTTATTGATGATAAAAAATCGTAATCTTGCAGAAACCTTACATGATCCTAAAAAAATGGCTTTTGCTTGTACATTTATTGGGATGATTGTGGTGTTATTTTTAAATACAACCACCTCAGTTATTCCTGATTCGCTAAAAATTACTGCAACGAAGGTTCTTGTTCCTGCCGCTAACTTGTTAGTTGCAACTGTTATGCCCGTTATTTTCTGGTTAGCAGCACTGGATGCTGGGCGTCGTAGTGGATTTTGGGGAACGTTATTTGGTGGACTTGCACAGTTAATTATGGGCAATGCAGTACCTGGGTTGGTGTTAGGTATATTGATTGGCAAAGGTGTAGATGATAGTGGCTGGAACCGTGTGATGAAAATCATGTTAGTTGCTGTCATTATTTTATTTGTTATGAGTGGATATTTCCGTGGTTTTGATTTGAAGATGATTAACTCGTTTAGAGATGGTTTATCTTATTGGTTTAAATAATATAGGGACACATTATGAATACACAAACAATGATCAATAAAAGTTTTTGGTATGCCGATTGGTCTTTCCCTATCATTTGTGGGCTATTATCTGCCGGTATTTTTGCTGGAACGCATACATTCTATGTGTACGGTATTGGTGCATTTAATGAAATTGCATTTGTTGCTATGCTTAAATCCGGAATGACCACTGGCGATTATGGCGCTGTCGCGGCTTTTGGTGCTAGTTTTTTATTTGCTCGTGTTATTGAAGGTTCATTGGTCGGCATTTTAGATATCGGAGGTGCATTGCAAACAGGTATTGGGCTTGGTGTACCTGCGTTACTGCTAGCTGGCGGCTATACTTTACCTGTTGAAAATTTTTTTGTAGCGTTAGCAACCGGATTGATATTAGGTGCGCTTATAGGCTTAATTATTATTCTTATCCGTAAATTCACCGTCAATAGTAGTGGTGGTTCAACTTTTGGTGCTGATGTCATGATGGGGGCAGGTAATGCATCAGGACGATTTCTTGGTCCTATGATTATTTTATCTGCGATGGTTGCTTCAATTCCTATTGGTACCGGTTCATTGTTGGGGGCGCTACTTTTTTATGTATGGAAAAAACCAATCACAGGTGGAGCTATTTTAGGTGCTATGATTTTTGGTGGTATATTCCCAATTTTATAATATTAGTTATTCCCCTCTGTAATTTATTAAATTGCAAAGAGGGGATTCGGAATAGAATATGTATGATTTAATTATAAAAAATGCCAAACAAATTGATGAATCAGTAACAGATATTGCTATTCATCATGGAAAGATCGTTGCGATTGCTAGTTCTATTATAGACCAATCTGAGCGTGTCTTAGATCTACAAAATAAGCACTATGTCAGTGCTGGATGGATTGATTCACACACCCATTGTTTTGCTCGTTCACCTATTTATCATGATGATCCTGATTTGATAGGCGTTAAAGCTGGTGTCACCGCTGTTGTTGATGCTGGTAGCATTGGAGCTGTCGATGCAGATGAGTTTTATCAATTAGCTCAGCAAGCAAGTACACATGTTTACTCTTTTTTAAATATTTCTAAAATTGGGTTATTAAGGCAAAGTGAACTCGCCGATATACAAGATATTGATGTGCCCTTATTTGATGAGGCATTAGCTAAGTATCCCGATTTTATTATTGGGATCAAAGTGCGAATGAGCCGTAGTGTAGTAGGTAAAAATGGCATTTTCCCCTTAGTTAAAGCTAAAGAAATGCAAAAAAAAAGTGGTTTACCTTTAATGATCCATGTTGGTAATAATCCTCCAGAACTTGATGAAATTGCTGATTTGTTAACAAAAGGTGACATTATTACACATTGTTTTAATGGTAAACCAAATCAAATCTTTGATAAACAAAATAAACTGCGTGGTTCAATTAAACGAGCAATTGAACGTGGTGTGATATTGGATGTCGGTCATGGTGGTGAAAGTTTTAGTTTTTCAGTAGCAGAACGTGCTAAATGCTTAGATATTTATCCTAATACTATTAGCTCTGATATTTATTCTAAAAATCGTTTACAGGGACCAGTTTTTAGCTTGGCTAATGTGATGACAAAGTTTATCTGTCTTGGTTATAGTCGAAAAAGAATCATTGATAGTGTGACGAAAAATGTGGCACAAGTTTTGCAGCTTAAAAATAAAGGTGTTTTATCGGTTGGTTATGATGCAGATTTGACTATTTTTGATATTAGACAGCAAACAGTTTCATTATTAGATTCAGAAGGTGAAGTTAGACAAAGTGATGAGCAATTTGTTCCTCTAGCCTCTATTGTTGCTGATGAGAAAAACCATTTGATACGAATTGAAATAACAGAAGAAGGTAGTAAAAATGAGCTCAGAATCTCAAACTGAAAAAGATGTTTACAGTAAATATAACCTAAAAAAGGTAATTAATGCATCAGGACGAATGACAATTTTAGGTGTTTCAACGCCAAGGCCTGAAGTGGTCGATACTGTATCTCATGGGCTAAATGAATATTTCGAAATTAAAGATTTGGTTGATAAAACCGGTCAATATATTGCTAAATTGCTTAATGTTGAAAATGCGGTGGTAGTATCATGTGCTTCTGCTGGTATTGCCCAAGCTGTTGCTGGATTAATTATCAAAGATGATCGCGATTTATTATTTAATTTGCATTCATCTGACAAATATGTCCCCCGTGAAATCATTGTTCCTAAAGGTCATAATGTTAATTTTGGTGCACCAATTGGCACAATGGTTTCTTTAGGTGGTGGGGTTATTGTTGAAGCTGGTTATGCCAACGAGTGTAAGCCTGAACATATTGAATCACTAATTAATCCAGATACTGTCGCAATTTTATATATTAAGTCACATCATTGTGTCCAAAAAAGCATGTTGTCGGTTGCACAAACTGTAGCAATTGCAAAAAAACATAATATCTCATTGATTGTTGATGCAGCGGCGGAAGAAGATTTACAAACTTATTATCAGCAAGGCGCAGATTTGGTCGTTTATAGTGGTGCTAAAGCAATTGAAGGGCCAACTAGTGGTTTGGTTATTGGTCGTCATCAGGCGGTGGAATGGTTAAAACTACAATCACAAGGTATTGGCCGACCAATGAAAGTAGGAAAAGAAGGTATTTTAGGATTAACAAAAGCTATTGAACTTTATATTACTGATAAAAAGACTGAAACAGGACAGCAAATGGTGACTAAAATGACACCATTTATTGAAAGCCTAAATACACTTGATGGAGTATCTGCCAGAGTCGTTTGGGATGGTGCAGGACGTGATATTGCGCGTGCAGAAATAACGTTTGATGCAAGTGTAATAGGTAAATCTGCAATTGAGATAGTTGACCTGATGAAAAAAGGCGAAATTGCAGTGTATTTCAGAGAATATAAAGCCAATGAAGGTAAAGTTGATGCCGATGTGCGTAGTGTAACATCAGCCCAACTCGATATTATTTACAACAAAATCAAAAATATTATTCAAGGAGCAAAATAATGCAACTGACTCCAAATTATTATAACGATCGTGTTTGTTTAAATGTTTTAGCAAATTCAATCGATAATGCAAAAGAGATTTATGAAGCGGCACAAAATCATGTAGTTGTTGGTATCTTATCTAAAAACTATTCAGATAATGATTCGGCGATTGCGGATATGCAAAAATACGCAGCAGCTATCGATAATGCCATTTCTGTGGGGCTTGGTGCAGGTGATCCAAATCAGTCAATTATGGTGTCTGAAATTTCAGCGGTACTTCAACCACAGCATATTAACCAAGTTTTCACTGGTGTTGCAACTAGCAGAGCATTATTAGGGCAAAAACAAACTGTTATTAATGGTTTAGTTTCGCCGACAGGTAAAGTTGGTTTAGTTAATATTGCAACTGGACCTTTAAGCTCAAATTCCCCAGCAGGAGTTATTCCAGTGGAAACGGCTATCGCTTTATTGAAAGATATGGGCGGCAGTTCAATAAAATATTTTCCCATGGGTGGACTAAAACATAAAGATGAATTTGAGTATGTGGCTAAGTGTTGCGCTGAGTACGATTTCTATCTTGAACCGACAGGTGGAATTGATCTAGATAATTATGAAGCAATTTTAAAAATTGCCTTAGATGCAGGTGTAAAAAAAATTATTCCACACATCTATAGTTCTATTATTGATAAAGCGACAGGAGCAACGCGAACCAATGATGTCAAACAACTTTTAGCTATCACACAAAAACTAGTAGGATAAATGATGTCATCTAAAGTGCTTTTCTCTTATCAGCGATTAGCGTATTTATTTGATACTATAAAAAAGGAGACACTACCTCAGCAAGAGTTAGCTAATCGCTTTTCAGTATCTACTCGCACAATTCGTACTGATATTTCAGCACTTAACGATGTTCTACGTAGTTATGGTGCTCAGGTTGATTATACTAAAAATGTAGGATATCAACTTGTAGTAACCGATCCTGTCAGTTATGCTCAATTGCCTATCACTCAAGCAATTGAGCAAGTTCCAAGAACTAGTAAAGAAAGGATTTCGGCTTTATTGATTGCTTTTTTAACACAGTCTAATTCTGTGAAATTGGATGACATCGCTGATGAGTGGTTTTTAAGTCGCAGTACTTTACAAAATGATGTTATCGAGGTTAAACAATATTTAGATAAGTACAATTTATCTCTTGAAAATCGCCCTTATTATGGGATGTACTTAGTTGGCGAGGAGTCATCAATTCGAGCGTGTTTAACTGATATATTGTGGCAACGTCATATGGCAGAAGATACTATAAACGTAAACAGACTTCGTCAGACAATATTAAATGATATTGATTTAGATTATCTTGAAAAGATTTTACAAAACCAACTTGAAAGTTTTGAACTAAAGTTAAATGCTGAAGGACTGGGATATTTGCTTTACAGTTGCGCAGTATCTATCACTCGTATTACTCAAGGTTATGAGTTGCTTGAATATCAAGTTGATCAAATTAATACAACAGTTATTAGTGCTGCACGTGAAATTTCAGAAGAGTTTTCATATTTTTTAGGCAGTGTACTTTGTGATGCGGAATTTAATTACCTGTGTGTACAAATTATTTCTCGGACAATAACAGAATCCCCAAATCAAGCAAAAAGTTTGGCGTTAGTTGAGCATATATTATCTTATATTAATGATACATATCACTATAATTTATGGGATGATACTAAATTACGCCAAGATATGCTGATTCATACGTCATCAATGTTATCTAGGATAAAATATCAAATTAGAACAACCAATCCTCTATTGCATGAAATTAAACAATATTACCCATTTGCTTATGATATTACGCTTTCTGCATTAACTAATACAGAAAAGTATACAGAATTTAAAATGACAGAGGATGAAATCAGTTATTTAGCCATACATATTGGTGTAGCATTGGAGCGAAATTATAGTGCAGGGCATGAAAGATTTGCACAAATTCTATTAGTTAGTGAGCTCAGTAACTCAACTTTGCGTATGGTTGAATCAAAAATTAAAAGAGATTTTCCGCATATCCAAATTAATCGTACACTTTCCTATCGAGAGTATGAGCAATTAACACAGATAGAAGAGGATTTTGTTGTATCAACTGTTCGTTTAACTGAAAAAGACAAACAAATTGTCAAAATAGCACCATTTCCGACAGCTTATCAGCTTGAACAATTAGGGCGATTGGCAATGGTTGATCGAAAAATGCCTTATATTATTGAACGTTTTTTTGATGAAAAGTTTTTTATTATTATTGATAAACCATTGACACAAAAAGAGATTTTTAAAAGTATTTGTGTAAGGCTTGAACAATCAGGATATGTTGGTAGTGATTTTTATCCATCAGTTGTTGAGCGTGAAAAAATAGTCTCTACATTATTAGGTGAAAATATTGCTATTCCTCATTCAGTTGGATTGTTGGCAAGAAAAACTGTAGTTACGACTATTTTAGCACCACAAGGTATTGTTTGGGATAAAAATGAAGTTGCACATGTTATTTTTTTATTAGCAATTAGCAAAGATGAATATGAAGATGCTATGCGAATATATAATTTGTTTGTAAACTTTGTCAAAGAAAAGTCTACCAAACGTTTATTAGATAGCAGAACTTTTGATGATTTTCGAGCGATTATGAAAGATAGTTTGTGCCGATTATCATAATAAATGAAAAGACCAAAATAACTACTTTTATACTGAAATATGGGTGTTTCCTGAAAGAACTTTACAAGAAAAAAATTATCATTAACAAAATGAATATTAAAGTAATAATCAACAACTAAAACAAATTATATTGTGTGATCCCATTGACGAAACCTTGATTTAAAGGTAATATGCGCGCCTTATGGCATTGTGTAGTTTTTAACTACACCAAAAAATTTTTTTAAGGTAGTATGCATATCTTATGCAAAATAAATTACCATTTACTATTGACCCGATTAAATCGGCACAAAAACGACTTGATTATATTGGATATTATCCACTTCAAGCGGTAAATAGGGTTGATAGCCCAAAAAGTGATATTGAATGTAGTTTGTCTTTTTATTATGATGAACAAAAACTCTGCATTATCAATATTGATGCAAAATTAACGTTAGAACAAACTTGTCAACGTTGTTTTAAACCTTTTGTCACTGAAGTTCATGTGACGAATAAATTTAGTCCTGTTAAGAGCGATGCTCAAGCAGAGACGCTACCGGAACATTATGAACCCGTTTTGATGAACGAGTTTGGTGAAGTAGATATATTAGCGTTACTTGAGGACGAAATTATTCTCTCGTTACCAATTGCGCCGGTACATGATAGTAAACACTGCGAAGTGTCAGAGGCAGATATGGTATTTGGTGAAATTCCTACTGAGAATGAAAAAACAAATCCATTTGCAATTTTAGTTAGTTTAAAGAATAAGGGGTAAATCCATGGCTGTTCAACAGAATCGTAAAACTCGTGCAAAACGTGGTATGCGTCGTTCTCATGATGCATTAACTGTTGCTAATATCTCAGTTGATGAATCAGGTAAAACACATTTGCGTCATCACATAACCGCTGATGGTTATTATCGTGGTCGTAAAGTGATTTCTAAATAATTATTTAGTAATTAGAAATCCTCAGGTGACATTTTGGATAATCTAACCATTGCGTTAGATGCTATGAGCGGGGACTTCGGTCCTCGTATTGTTGTTCCTGCTGCAATACAAGCACTAAATAATTATCCAACTCTTTCAATTTTTCTGGTAGGGTGTCTAACAGAAATCAATCTTTTTTTGCCTAAAGAAAAAGCAAAGTTAATTACTCAATACCAACAAGAAGGTCGATTAATGTTGATAGAATCGACATCAGTAATAGCTAATGATATGAAACCTTCTTATGCAATTCGTCATAGTCAAGGATCTTCTATGAGAATTGCGCTTGAACTAGTTAAAGATAATAAAGCTCAAGCATGTGTAAGTGCTGGTAATACTGGTGCGTTAATGGGGCTGTCAAAACTACTTTTGCATTCATTGACGGGTATAGATCGTCCTGCACTCGTTGCTATAGTTCCAGCATTAAACAATCAAAATACAGTAGTATTGGATTTAGGAGCTAATGCTGAATGTGATAGTGATATGTTAGTTCAGTTTGCGATAATGGGTGAAATTTTAGCTAAAACAGTGCTTAATATTGAATATCCTCGTGTTGCATTACTTAATATTGGTGAAGAAGACATTAAAGGTTTGGATAAAATTCGTGCGGCTTCTGCTATTTTGAAATCAAATAACAAAATTAATTATATCGGTTATTTAGAAGGTAACGAACTTTTAACGGGTAAAACCGATGTACTTGTTTGTGATGGTTTTGTGGGTAATGTAACGTTAAAAACAGTAGAAGGTTTAATAAAAATTTTTATGTCTTCTTTTAAATTATCGTTAGGTCATCATTCACTATTATTGAAATTATTGAGTAAATGGCTACAAAGGAAAATTGCAAAAAATTTTGGTTATTTAGATCCCGGACGATATAATGGTGCTTGCTTGCTTGGACTTCGAAGTATTGTGATTAAAAGTCACGGTAGTGCCAATCAAAAATCATTTTATGCAGCAATAGAACAAGCTATTTTGGCTATACAAACAAATATACCTGAGAAGATTGCAACGAGCCTTTCTTCCGCACTACCCAAGAGCGAATAATTAGATGTATACAAAGATATTAGGAACTGGGAGTTATCTTCCAAAACAGATAAGAACTAATGCAGATCTTGAAAAAATGGTTGATACCAGTGATGAATGGATCACAACGCGTACTGGTATTAAAGAAAGACGTATCGCAGCGCCAGATGAAACTGTAACAAGTATGGCTTATGAAGCTGCTATAAATGCAATTGAAATGGCCAATATCGATAAAGAAGAAATCGGTATGATTATTGTTGCAACAGCAACTTCGGTCAATGCATTTCCAAGTTCAGCAACAGAATTACAAGCTAAATTAGGTATTGGTGATGTCGTTGCTTTTGACGTGTCAGCTGCTTGTTCTGGGTTTATTTATGCGCTTGATATTGCTGACAAATATGTTAAAAGTGGTGCAATTAAAAATGCTTTAGTTGTTGGTTCTGACATGTTAACCCGTGGTGTTGATCCAAATGATCGAGGCACCATTATCATTTTTGGGGATGGTGCAGGAGCGGTTGTTGTCGGCGCATCAGAAGAACCAGGTATTATTGCTTCGCATCTTCATGCTGATGGTCGTTATGGTGATCTATTAAAATATCCATATGTTGATCGCCGTAATATGAATGATCCTGTTTATATGACAATGCATGGCAATGAAGTGTTTAAAGTGGCAGTTAAAGAACTGTCAAATTTGGTTGACGAGCTTTTAACTGAGAACACGCTCAATAAAGCAGATTTAGATTGGTTAGTTCCGCATCAAGCTAATTTAAGAATTATTTCTGCAACCGCAAAACGCCTAGATATGGATATGAATAAAGTTATTGTCACATTAGATAAACAGGGCAACACTTCGGCTGCTTCTGTGCCTTGTGCTTTAGATACTGGTGTAAGAGATGGACGAATTCAAAGAGGTCACCTAATTTTATTAGAAGCCTTTGGTGGAGGATTTGTTTGGGGATCTGCACTAGTTAGATTTTAGTTTATGAAGTATTTTTTATGATCAAGGATTAAAGAATGACCAAATTTGCAATGGTATTTCCAGGACAAGGCTCTCAAGCTGTCGGTATGTTAAAAGATCTTGCTGATAATTTTCCGATTGTCAAATCAACTTTTGATGAAGCTTCTGAAGTGTTAGGTTATGATTTGTGGGATTTAGTACAAAAAGGTCCTGTTGAAGAACTAAATAAAACATGGCAAACACAACCAGCGCTACTTGCTTCATCTGTTGCAATATTTAGAGTGTGGCAAAGTGTTAATGGTACTCAACCTGATTTTATGGCTGGTCATAGTTTAGGTGAATATTCTGCTTTAGTTTGTGCAGGCGTGATTGAGTTTAAAGATGCGATTAAATTAGTCGAATTACGCGGAAAATTAATGCAAGAAGCCGTGCCAAGCGGCACAGGTGCAATGTATGCTATTATTGGATTAGATAACGAATCAATTAGCAAAGCATGTGAGCAAGCGGCTCAAGGGCAGATTGTTGCGCCAGTGAATTTTAATTCGCCTGGTCAAGTAGTTATTGCTGGTAATAAAGAAGCTGTTGAACGTGCAGGCTCACTATGTAAAGATGCGGGTGCTAAGCGTGCATTACCGCTTGCTGTTAGCGTGCCATCACATTGTGCATTAATGAAGCCAGCAGCTGACAAATTAGCGACTACATTAAACGATATTGAATTTAACACACCAAAGTTTGCTGTTATTAATAATGTCGATGTTAAAGTTGAAACATCTGCAGAAAAAATCAAAACTGCATTAATTGCTCAGCTTTATAGCCCTGTACGTTGGACTGAAACTGTTGAATATATGGCAAAACAAGATGTAAAAATTTTAGTTGAAATGGGTCCTGGGAAAGTATTAACGGGATTAACTAAACGTATTGTTGATACACTTTCTGGTCTTGTGGTTAATGATAAAGTATCATTAGAAACGGCATTAGAAAACACAAAGTAAAATGGTAAAAGAGGTGGTTATGAACCTATCAGGAAAAATTGCTTTAGTTACGGGAGCAAGTCGTGGAATTGGTAAAGCAATTGCAGAAAAGTTAGTTGCTTGTGGCGCAACTGTTATTGGTACGGCAACAACAGAAAAAGGTGCTGAAGCTATTAGCCATTACTTAGGATCAAATGGTAAAGGTCTTGCTTTAAATGTGACAGATGAAACATCAATTGAGTCGGTTATTAGTGCAATTAAGACTGAATTTGGTGATATTGATATTTTGGTTAATAACGCAGGTATTACTCGTGATAATTTATTAATGCGAATGAAAGAAGACGAATGGCAAGATATTTTGAATACAAATCTAACATCTGTTTTTCGCTTATCTAAAGCATTATTGCGCACAATGATGAAAAAACGTTATGGCAGAATTGTGACTATTGGTTCAGTAGTAGGTACAGTGGGAAATGCAGGTCAAGCTAATTATGCAGCAGCTAAAGCTGGATTAATTGGATTTAGTAAATCATTAGCACGTGAAGTTGCGTCAAGAGGCATTACGGTTAATGTTGTTGCGCCAGGTTTTATTGCTACCGATATGACTGATGCCCTGACTGATGAACAAAAAGCACTGACTCTATCTCAAGTTCCTGCTGGTCGTTTAGGTGAACCCGCAGAAATTGCTAATGCTGTAGCATTTTTGGTTTCAGATGAGGCATCTTACATTACAGGCGAAACTTTACATGTCAATGGTGGCATGTATATGGTGTAATTGGCCAGAATAGTGTAAAATGAGCCAATATTTTGATGTTTTGAGTAAAAACTAAGCAATTGGGTTGAAAAATGATTGGCATCTTTTTCAACATTTTATAAACTTACATTCACCGCCACTTTCGGCGATTTTTATAGGAAAAAAAAGAGTATGAGCACTATTGAAGAGCGAGTTAAGAAAATTATTGTTGAGCAACTTGGTGTAAAAGAAGAAGAAGTTAAAAATGAATCTTCTTTCATTGAAGATCTTGGCGCTGACTCTCTTGATACAGTTGAATTAGTTATGGCTTTAGAAGAAGAATTTGATACTGAAATTCCTGATGAAGAAGCTGAAAAAATTACAACTGTTCAATCAGCAATAGATTATATCACTGCAAATCAATAATAAGGTTAGTAGAGTTTTTATGATAGGCGGTCAAATGATCGCCTAGTTTGTATTTGTGTTTTTAATTTATAAATAAAAATTAGTTTGAGCACAAATTATGATAAAGCTCTAAATTACAATTTCATTGATTCAAATTTCATTCCAATCCTTTCCTGGAGGACAATGTGTCTAAACGCAGAGTTGTTGTTACTGGAATGGGCATGATATCTCCTGTAGGTAATACAGTTGAATCCACTTGGCAGGCTTTATTAGCTGGGCAAAGTGGTGTTGAACTCATAGAACATTTTGATACAGCCCCTTTCGCAACGCGCTTCGCAGCAATGGTTAAAAACTTTAATGGCGAAGATTATAATATTTCACGCAAAGATGCACGTAAAATGGATTATTTTATCCAATATGGCATTGCTGCAGGTATGCAGGCAATGCAAGATGCAGGCATTGAGATTACCGAAGAAAACGCAGAACGAATTGGTTGTGCTATAGGTTCTGGCATTGGTGGACTTGGCTTAATAGAAGAAAACCACAGTGCATTAATCAATGGTGGGCCTCGTAAAATCAGTCCATTTTTTGTGCCATCAACAATTGTTAATATGATTGCTGGTCACTTATCTATTATTTATGGATTAAAAGGGCCAAGTATTACTATTGCAACAGCATGTTCTTCTGGTGTGCATAATATTGGGCACGCTGCACGCATGATTGCTTATGGTGATGCTGATGCGATGTTAGCTGGTGGCGGCGAGAAAGCGAGTACTCCATTGGGTATCGGTGGTTTTGGTGCAGCTCGTGCTTTATCAACTAACAACGACAATCCTAAAGCAGCAAGCCGACCTTGGGATAAAGATCGTGATGGTTTTGTGTTGGGTGATGGTGCAGGAATCATGTTCTTAGAAGAATATGAACACGCCAAAAAACGTGGAGCTAAGATTTACGCTGAACTAGTTGGGTTTGGTATGAGTGGTGATGCTTATCATATGACTTCGCCTCCAGCCGATGGTAGTGGTGCTGCCTTAGCAATGAAATGTGCGCTGCGCGATGCAGGTATTACTCCAGAACAAGTTGGTTATATTAATGCTCATGGTACATCGACCCCTGCTGGTGATAAAGCTGAAACTCAAGCGGTAAAAAGTATTTTTAAAGAAAATGCTAGTAAAGTAATGGTAAGTTCAACCAAATCTATGATAGGGCATTTATTAGGTGCTGCTGGTGCGGTTGAATCAATTTTTACTGTCCTAGCATTGCGTGATCAAGCTGTTCCGCCGACAATTAATCTTAATAACCCTGATGAAGGGTGTGATCTTGATTATGTCCCTCATACAGCGCGTCAGGTTAAAAATTTAGAATATGCACTTTGTAACTCATTTGGTTTCGGTGGAACTAATGGTTCGGTGTTATTTAAGAAAATCTAATTTTTCGTTATCCGTCGATAATATCTTATCGGCGGAATATCTTTAATATAGCCGTTTTTGTTTATCAATATTATAACAGAACTTGCCTTTTCTTCTTTTTTTCAATTAGAGTTTGTAATTAAAGAGAATAAGAATATTTCTAGTGCTTGTGTTATAATCTGACTTAATTTTTTAAGCATAATCGTTTTTGGTAATTATGGCGGAACCTAAATTTATTCATCTTCATTTGCATAGTGATTTCTCAATGGTTGATGGAATTGCTAAAGTTGGCACATTAGTAAATGAAGTGAGCAAGTTACAGATGCCAGCTTTTGCAATCACCGATTTTACTAATCTTTGTGGACTGGTTAAGTTTTACAGTTCAGCAATGTCAAAAGGCATTAAACCAATTATTGGTGCAGATTTAGCCATTAAAAGCCCACAATTACCCGATGAGACTTATCGGATAACGTTATTAGCGGCAACTAATGAAGGATATCAAAATCTCACGTTATTAATTTCTCAAGCTTATCAGCGAGGTTATATTGGTGATATACCAGTTGTTGATTTGGAATGGTTGGTTATGTATCGCGCAGGGTTAATTTTATTAGCTGGGCGAGAAAGTGATATTGGTATCGGTATTGTTCGTAATAATCAAATAATGATTGATAATGCAATTAATTTTTATCTTGAAAATTTTAATGAGCATTTTTATTTTGAATTAGTACGCACTAAACGTGCTAATGAAGAGTTATTCATTCATGGTGCTATAAAGCTGGCTGAACAATATTTATTACCTGTTGTTGCAACTAATGACGTTCGGTTTTTAAAGTCTTCTGATTTTGAAGCTCACGAGATTCGAGTTGCGATTCATGATGGGAATACTCTTGACGACCCTTCCCGACCTAAAAATCATTCAGCCGAACAATATTTGCGTTCTGAGCAGGAAATGTGTCAGTTATTTTCTGATATTCCTGAGGCACTTGAAAACAGTGTTGAAATAGCAAAACGCTGTAATGTATCTATTCGGCTAGGTGAGTATTTCTTACCTAAATTTCCGACTGGGGATATGACTACTGAAGACTTTTTAGTTTATAAGTCGCGTCAAGGGTTAGAAGAAAGGTTAGAGTTTTTATTTCCAGATCCTGAAATTAGAAAACAAAGAAGGCCAGAATATGATGAGCGTTTAGAAACGGAATTAACTGTTATTAATCAAATGGGCTTTCCAGGTTACTTTCTAATTGTAATGGAGTTTATTCAATGGTCAAAAGATAATGATATTCCTGTCGGACCAGGGCGTGGTTCAGGGGCTGGTTCTCTCGTTGCATATGCATTAAAAATTACCGATTTAGATCCATTAGCATTTGATCTACTTTTTGAACGTTTTTTAAATCCTGAACGTGTTTCAATGCCCGATTTTGACGTCGATTTTTGTATGGAGAAACGCGATCTGGTTATCGAGCATGTTGCTGATATGTATGGAAGAGATGCTGTATCTCAAATTATTACTTTCGGAACTATGGCTGCCAAAGCGGTAATTCGCGATGTTGGTAGAGTCCTTGGGCATCCTTATGGATTTGTTGATCGTATTGCGAAATTAATACCATTAGATCCTGGAATGACTTTAGCTAAAGCTTTTGAAGTTGAGCCTCAACTTCAGGAGTTATACGATAATAATGAAGAAATTAAATCATTAATTGATATAGCACGTCAATTAGAAGGCGTAACTAGAAATGCAGGTAAGCATGCTGGGGGGGTTGTCATTTCCCCAACTAAGATTACAGATTTTTCGCCAATTTATTGCGATCCAGAAGGAAATCACCCAGTAACCCAGTTTGATAAAAATGATGTTGAATATGCAGGTCTTGTTAAATTTGACTTTTTAGGACTAAGAACATTAACCATTATTGATTGGGCAATCAAAATGATTAATGAACGTCAGTTAAGAGATGGTAATAAACCAGTCGATATTACTCGAATTCCTCTTGATGATCAGCCGTCATTTGATTTGTTATTGAAAGCTGAAACAACAGCTGTGTTCCAGCTTGAATCTCGAGGTATGAAAGACTTAATAAGGCGATTAAAACCTGACTGTTTTGAGGATATGATCGCTTTAGTTGCTTTATTTAGACCAGGTCCGTTACAATCAGGCATGGTAGACAACTTTATTGACCGTAAACATGGCAGAGAAGAAGTATCCTATCCTGATATAAAATATCAACATGAATCATTAAAACCTATCTTAGAACCAACATACGGTATTATTTTGTACCAAGAACAAGTTATGCAAATTGCTCAGACTTTGTCCGGTTATACCTTAGGTGGTGCGGATTTATTACGTCGAGCTATGGGGAAGAAAAAACCTGAGGAAATGGCAAAGCAACGCTCTGTCTTTAAAGAAGGTGCCGAAAAGCAAGGTATCGATGGTGAGCTTTCCATGCGCATTTTTGATTTAGTGGAAAAATTTGCCGGTTATGGTTTTAATAAATCCCATTCAGCAGCTTATGCGCTTGTTTCTTATCAAACATTATGGTTAAAAACTCACTATCCAGCAGAATTTATGGCTGCAGTTATGACTGCAGATATGGATAATACTGATAAAATTGTCGGTTTAGTTGATGAATGCTTACGGATGGGATTAAAGGTTAACCCTCCAGATATTAATAGTGGCCTTTATCACTTTCATGTGAATGATAAAGGTGAGATTGTTTACGGGATTGGAGCTATAAAGGGTGTCGGTGAAGGGCCTATTGAGGCAATTGTTGAAGCACGTAATAGTGGTGGATATTTTAAAAATATATTCGAACTTTGTGCTCGAACAGATATGAAAAAGATCAACCGCCGTGTACTTGAAAAACTTACTATGGCAGGGGCATTTGATAAATTAGGCCCTCACAGAGCAGCTATTTTGCATAGTATTAATGATGCAATGCAGGCAGCGGATCAATATGCAAAAGCTCAAGATATTGGTCAAGAAGATATGTTTGGAGTCTTAGCGGAAGAACCTGAACAAGTTGAGCATGCTTATGCTGCGGTACCTGAATTACCCGATCAAGTTTTGCTTGATGGCGAGCGTGAAGCTTTAGGGCTTTATTTAACAGGGCATCCTGTAACGCAATATTTAAAAGAATTAAATCGTTATACTGGTGGATTGCGAATTAGTGAAGCATCTCCGACAGGCTGGGGAAAAACGGTCACTTTTGCTGGTATTGTTACTGATGCTAGGACCAGAATTACTAAAAAAGGTAAAAAAATTGGCTTGTTTACTTTGGATGATCGTTCAGGCCGTATTGATGGTATGCTTTTTGCAGAATCTTTGGAAAATTTTGGACATTTACTCGTAAAAGATAAGATCTTAATTGTTACAGGCCAAGTTAGTAATGATGATTTTAATGGTGGTTTTAAAATGTCAGTGCGGGATATTGTTGATCTAAAAGATGCCCGTGCTAAATATGTAAAAGGGCTGTCCATTACATTAACTGAAAGCGAAGCAAATCAAGCGATATTGCAGCGTTTACAACAACTTTTAGAACCTTATCGTCATGGTAGTGTGCCTGTCAACTTATATTATCACCGAGATGATTCGGTTGTTAGAATTCAATTCGGCACGACATGGAGAGTTATTCCAGAGGACTCTCTGATTGTTGAATTAAAGACACTTATTGGCATTGATCGTATTGAATTTGAGTTTGAATAAGAAAATAAACTTATTAATAGTATTCTGATTGATTAATTGAATTTATTAAATAAATGATGTTACTTTAATTATATGTAAGTGGTATAACATTTGGAATAGTTGAAGTCTAATAATATAAATTTAAGTGACTTTAATGAGTATTACATAGTAGAATTGGCTTAATTTTATTTTAAGAATTAGCCAGTATACTGTATTAGATGTGTATTTTATTAAAATACCAAATAAATTAAGAGGCAATTACAAGCGTTATGAACAATTTTTTGGAATTTGAAAAGCCGATAGCGGAATTAGAAGCAAAAATTAATTCCTTAAAGAATATTGATTCGCAACAAGTTGAATTAGATATTAATTTAGATAAAGAGATTAAGCAATTACATAAAAAAAGCCGTGAATTAACAAAAAAAATATTTGCTAATTTAACTCCTTGGGAAATTGCGCAACTAGCAAGACATCCAAATCGTCCTTATACATTGGATTATCTGAAAGAAATTTTTACTGATTTTGATGAATTAGCTGGTGATAGGGCTTATGCTGACGACAAAGCAATTGTTGGTGGAATAGCTCGTATTGATGGAAGATCTGTGGTGGTTATTGGGCATCAAAAAGGTCGAGAAACAAAACAGAAAATTTACCGAAATTTTGGTATGCCTGCTCCAGAAGGGTATCGAAAAGCTTTACGATTAATGCAATTAGCGGAGCGTTTTAAATTACCAATTATTACTTTTATTGACACTCCAGGCGCTTATCCTGGTATTGGTGCTGAAGAAAGGGGGCAAGCAGAAGCTATTGCTCGTAATTTAAGAGAAATGTCACGTCTTAAAGTACCTACTATTTGTACAGTAATTGGAGAGGGAGGCTCTGGGGGCGCTCTTGCTATTGGGGTTGCCGATAAAGTTAATATGCTTCAATATAGTACTTACTCTGTTATATCGCCAGAAGGTTGTGCTTCGATTTTATGGAAAAGTGCTGATAAAGCACCAGTTGCAGCTGAAGCTATGAATATGACTGCAGATAAATTACTAAAATTGAATCTTATTGATTCGATTATACCTGAGCCACTGGGCGGTGCCCACCGTGATTATGCTGTTGTATCTAATTCACTCAAAACACAGTTACTTAGTGATCTTGATGAACTTGAAAGTATGGATTTATCTGTATTACTAGAAAGAAGATATCAACGCTTGATGAACTATGGCTACGTAAGGTAATTTGGAATATTGTAATGAAAAAATCGACAGGTTTACTACGTATCCTTAAGGCAGCAAAATATTCTTTAAAAGGTTTGAAATCAGCTATCAAACATGAAGCCGCATTTCGCCAAGAGTTAATTCTATTAATTGTGGCTTATATTATTGTAATGCTAGTCGATTTTTCTATTTATGAACGTATTTTATTACTTGGTTCAATTGGAGTTGTGATGATTACTGAGTTAATAAATAGTGCAATAGAGTGTGTAGTTGATCGGATTGGTTCTGAAAGGCATGATTTATCTGGCCGAGCAAAGGATTATGGCTCGGCTGCTGTATTTTTGTCGTTATTATTGACTATTATCTTGTGGATTTATCTATTTTCTTGTCACTTTTCATCATAATCTTTTATTTAAACGTAGGTTTTCCGGAAAGTTTTGACAATAGTTTAATTACCCAAAATCTATTCGGTAACTAGTTCTCTAATGATGAAATTTCCTGTTTGTTCAACGTCTAAAGTTGTTTTTAGCCATGGTAAAATTGTACGCATTTGTTCGTGTAATTTCCATGGAGGATTAATTACTATCATTCCTGATGCTGTCATGCCTTTTTGGTTATTATCAGGCTTTATTGCCAGCTCAAATTGTGAAATTCGTTTTATGCCTAAATTAATAATATTATCAATCATTTTTTGAGTTTGTGTACGAGATACCACAGGATACCAAATTAAGTAAACACCTGTTGCAAAACGTTTATATGCTTCAAATAATGCTGCAGGGATTTTTTTATAATCGTCTTTAATTTCATAAGAAGGATCAATCAATATTATTCCACGACGAGATAGTGGAGGTAACTTTGATTTTAATTGGGAAAATCCATCTTCACGTAAAACTTTTGTTCGTTTATCTTTACTAAATTCTTGTTTTAATAAAGGGTAATCAGTTGGGTGTAACTCTGTAAGGTTGAGCTTGTCTTGTTCACGTAATAATTGCTTCGCAATTAATGGTGAACCAGGATAATATTTTATTTCCTCAAAAGGATTATAGCGTCTTAGTACCGATATATATGTATTAAGCAATTCAGGAATATTAGATTGTTGCCATAGTAAATTAATTCCTGATAAATATTCACCAGTTTTTTCTGCATGCTCACTTCTTAATAGATATCGTCCAGCCCCCGAGTGTGTATCTAAATATAAAAAAGGTTTTTCTTTTTCTTTTAATGATTCAATACATAACGTTAAAACAATATGTTTTAATACATCTGCATGATTTCCCGCATGATAACTGTGGCGGTAGCTTAGCATAGGGAATCTACTCTATTTTGTTCATTTTTTTGCATATAAAAGGTTATTAAGGATAAACAAAGAAGACAAGGAATTTCCATTAATTCTTCAATGAGATCTTTTCGCTCTTTTGTGATAACTAGAAATTCATGTCCAATACGGCGATGTTCTGCAATATCAGCTATACCTAAGAATAAAAAAGCAAAGAATATATGCCAAAATGGTATTTTTTCGTATTTGTAGCGACGAGCAATTTCTCGGCGAATGGTGGGTAAAAATATACTTAGTATTGGGATCGCTATTAATATACTAGCAATGATTTTATAATAGAAACGTGGTACCTCAGGGAAAAAGTCTCTTCCCCAACTAATTCCTCGACCAAAAAGCATAAACCACCAGAAAATTGTCCAAATCCAAAATCTATAAAGCTCAGAATGTTCAGATACTTGTTTTGCATAATAATAGGTATAACAGCACATAAATAATAAGAAGAGTGATTGAATATGTTCAATCACTACAACCGTCATTCCATTGTATAAAGGTATAAACCAATTTCCCGTAATATAAAGGATAATGCCAAGAGTGATAATTAATAACGAACTTTTGTAAAAATGAAAATCTAACTTACACATGCAATATCTCAGTATTAAATAGCACTTTTAAGTTTGAGTATAGTACCGCATTTACGACATAAATAGCTAGTTTTATTATTTTGAATTTTGTTGTGTCTTATCGGAGTTAAGTGATGTTGTTGACAACTACAGTAGTATAAGTAAGTATTGCGTTGAATGGAAAAACGATGAGTTGTTGCAGGGATTTCTTCTAATATTTCTGACATAATATATTGCCATTCTTTACCATGTGGTTTTACTTTACCAAACTCTTTAAAGACAATGAGATGAGCTAATTCGTGAGGCACAACTTCCTCAATAAATTGACTGCCATTATCTAGCAACATAATCGAATTAAGTTGAATTTCCCAACGTGTTAAAAAGGCACTACCAGCAATACTTCCTTTGGGTTTATAAATGATCTTAGGCTCTTTATATTGGGAATGTAGACGTTGATTGGCTTGCATTAAGTGAGTTCTTAAACAATCCATAGTTTGATTATGTAAATAAATTGGTATGTGCTTATAATCCTGCTGCATCACGTAGTAGTACCGCTTTATCAGTTTTTTCCCAAGGAAATATATCTCGACCAAAATGACCGTAACTTGCAGTTTTTTGATAGATCGGTTGAATTAGATCAAGCATTTGAATCAATCCATAAGGTCTTAAATCAAAGAATTCTTTAATAAGCGATACAATTTTATCGTGATGGATTTTTTCTGTGCCGAAAGTGTTGACATAGATTGATGTAGGATTGGCAATACCAATTGCATAAGATATTTGTAATTCACATCTGTCTGCAAGTCCTGCAGCAACAATATTTTTTGCAACATAGCGTGCGGCATAAGCTGCTGAGCGGTCAACTTTTGAAGGATCTTTTCCAGAAAAGGCCCCTCCACCATGATGAGCAGCTCCACCATACGTATCGACAATGATTTTGCGTCCAGTTAGTCCACAGTCTCCCATAGGGCCACCAATAACAAAACGTCCAGTTGGATTAATAAAGTATTTTGTTCTAGATGTTAACCACTTGGCTGGTAATATTGGCTTAATAATTTCTTCCATGACGGCTTCATGTAATGCTTTTTGCTCAATACCTTCAGAATGCTGAGTTGATAAAACGATTGTATCAACTCCTTTTATCTGACCGTCTTGGTAAATTAATGTGACTTGGCTTTTTGCATCAGGTCTTAACCAAGGAAGTGTACCATTTTTTCTAACTTCTGCTTGGCGGCGCATTAAGTCATGAGCATAGCTTATAGCAGCAGGCATTAAATTTGGCATTTCATTAGTAGCATAACCAAACATAATACCTTGGTCACCAGCACCTTGATCTAGAGGGTTGTTTTTATCAACTCCTTGATTGATATCAGGAGATTGTTTGCCAATGGCATTGAGCACCGCACATGAATTTGCATCAAATCCCATTTCTGAACTGGTATATCCAATGTCATTAATTGTTTTTCGAGTTAATTCTTCAATGTCTACCCAAGCTGAAGTAGTGATTTCACCACCAACTAAGGCCATACCTGTTTTTACATATGTTTCGCAAGCAACACGCGCTTTTGGATCTTGTTTTAAAATTGCATCAAGTACAGCATCAGATATCTGATCGGCAATTTTATCTGGATGACCTTCTGAAACAGATTCTGAAGTAAATAGAAATTCTGACATAAAATACCTTCTTAATTTAATTCCTGCATAATGCTTAAAATATAATATTTAGCCTTAGTATATATATACATTTATTTTAGCAGTTTTACCGTCTAGACGTCTAGTCCATAATTTATAGAACTAAATACAGCATTAACTTGGGTAAAATACTTGCATTAATTTTTAATCAATTTACGATATGGTGCGTTTCTAATTTATTATTTAATGTCTTATAGCTAAAATGAATATCGTAAAACAATCGCCTTCAGTGTTAATATTTGATTCAGGTATTGGTGGTTTATCTGTTTATAATGAAATTTACAATAAACTACCTAATGCACACTATATCTATGTATTCGATAATGAGATGTTCCCTTATGGTGATAAATCATCAGAGTTTTTAATTAATAGAGTGAACTCTGTCATTGAGGCCGTTACTAAATTTTATCCAATTGATTTAGCAGTTATTGCTTGTAATACAGCTAGTACTATTTGTTTACCTAGTTTGCGCGCTAAATTTTCTTTCCCTATTATTGGTGTTGTACCAGCGATTAAACCAGCTAGCTTACTTACTAAAAATAAATGTATAGGATTATTAGCAACAAAGGCAACAGTTGAAAGAACTTATATAACCGATTTAATACAGCAATTTGCTTCGCATTGTACTGTTAAAATGTTAGGTTTATCGGAATTAGCACTTATAGCCGAAAATAAATTACAAGGCATTAATGTAGATATGAAACAGTTAAAAGAACTAATGCAACCTTGGCTTGGGTTACAAACAATCCCTGATACAATAATACTAGGTTGTACGCATTATCCTTTTATTAAGACAGAATTACAGACGCTTTTTCCTCAGGCGAGCCTAATAGATTCAGGTTATGCGATTGCGACAAGAGTCTGTAATTTACTAAATGATAAATATAATCTGGATCAAATAATTTCTTCTGCGTCCGAAAATATTGTATTAAGCACAGTTTATACTCAGCCTGTAGAAAATTTGATTAAAAAATTATCTGATTACAATCTTAATAAATATCAAAACATTAAAGTTCAGTAAGATTAAAACTTGCGCGACCAGATGGCTATTTTATCTTTTTTGCTTGCTAAAAAAAAAGAAGCCCCTATAATGCGCATCCACTGACACGCAGTCAGCGACAAGCAGACGGAAAGTTAGTGATTAAGTGAGATCAAAAATTTTAAAAAAGATCTTGACGAATAAAAAAGGTTAGCGTAGTATATGCAACCCTTGAGACAGCGAAGTAAAACAACGAAATGTTGGGTTAAATAGAAGCTGTCAGCTCTTTAAAAAGAAGAAACAGACAATCTGTGTGGGCACTTGCGAGACGAAAGATTAAAGTCTACGGACTAAAAAAATTAAGTCTTGATAAGTGACACTGAAGATTCATTTGAATATGTCAGAGACAGTTATCGAGCATCAAACTTTAAATTGAAGAGTTTGATCATGGCTCAGATTGAACGCTGGCGGCAGGCTTAACACATGCAAGTCGAACGGTAACATGAGTGCTTGCACTTGATGACGAGTGGCGGA
>NZ_LZHH01000039.1 GCF_001690595.1 Gilliamella sp. Choc5-1 | reverse complement strand
GATACTCACCCTTTCAGGGCCAATGCTAAAGCATTGTTCAAATTTGTTCCAGACAAATTTGTCCTCGTCAAAATACTGTCCTTGAAAGCGCAGGTTTTGTGGGACGGTGCGGTATTCTATCGCAAGCTCGCCATAGGATTTAAAATTTCTGTCAAAAACTTTCAGGTAACTATGCGTTTTAGTATAAAATTGTTTTTTAGTTGGGTTGAGTTTTCGGTTTTTTAATGCTAAATAAATAGCAAAAATAGCCTTTGGGTATGCTAAAAGGTATTGTGTTTTTTATAACAATTATTCAAAAAACATTGATTTTATTTGTTTTTTAAAGAGCGATAAAATAACAAAATAAAAAAGGAAAGTCCTCGCTGTTTTAAAGCAAGGATTTGGTACAAGCGCGATTGCTTATTAGTCGTCAATTATTCTATTTTAAGGTAACCTGCGTTTGGGCTTTTCTGGCTCTGGCGTTGGTAATTTCCATGATATTAATAAACCTAATTGACCAAGAAAATTGTTGATATTATCAAGCTCGCTCTCGGCAACTTGCCATAACCACAATTTATCGCTTAATTCTTCAAGTGTACCATGGCTTGTATCACTTAATATCCAATCTTTCAACGTGGTATTATCTACACCAATTTCTAAATGATGATGATTAATAATATTAGCGGTATAAACCATCCTAAGTCGCTTATTGCCATCTAATTTTTTTTCGTCAAAATGATATTTTTCGTAAGGATATATTGTGGCAAAGTTGAATCCTCCTGCATACTCTGTTGCATTATTTGTGCTCTTACACTTCGAATATTTTATACCATAAGCAAAATAGTTTTGACGTGCAAAGTTCTTCATCAACTCCAAAATACTACCGTCATGATCTAGTTTATTATCATATAAAATGTAAATATTATTAGTTCTGCCAAATTTATCAGTGTTATAAACAAATTGGAGGCGACATATATTGTCTAATTCATTCAATGAATCAAAAGCTATAACCTCTTCTAGATTTATTTTACGTTTTAGTCCCCTTAGGGATATATTAACAAATTTAAAATCACGATCGCCATTCTTAGTTATCGGCTTAACATAACGAGCTTCTGTAATAGGAACATTTAATGCCGAAAATAGTGTTTCAGCAAACTCTAACGCAATATTCTGTAAGATATTTTCTGTATTATATAAAGCAATGCCACTGTACATAGCTAATTTCCCTCTTTTATACCTTTAATTAATAAATCTAACCGATGTTTTATATCCCTCGCATTATATGGATGCCTAAAAATTGTAATAGTCTTTACTTAATCTGACGTTTGAGTTATTTTATAACACAAAAGGAGAGTCAGAAATGAATCAAACTGCCAAAATTATTAAACCTAAATTAGGACTTTTAGAATTAGCTAAACAACTCGGTAACGTTCAACAAGCTTGCAAAGTCATGGGATACAGTCGAGATAGCTATTATCGCTTTAAAAACTGTATGAGCAAGGGGGTGAGCTTGCGCTTCAAGAAATCAGTCGTAAAAAGCCTATCGAAAAAAATCGGGTAGAGCCACATATAGAACAAGCCGTTGTTAATATGGCCTATGAATATCCAACTTATGGGCAACATCGAGTTGCCAATCAACTTCGTCAAGAAGGCATCATGGTGTCAGGGAGTGGGGTACACTCTATTTGGCTACGTCACGATTTAGAAAGTTTTAAAAAACGCTTAATAGCCCTAG
>NZ_LZHH01000038.1 GCF_001690595.1 Gilliamella sp. Choc5-1 | reverse complement strand
ACTGTGATGTCATGGTGCTAAGTGATTATGAGCAAGGTTATGCTCAGGTTGCCGACATAGATAACAAACCACCGAGTGGCACCTTAGATGGTGGCACTGAAAGCGTTTGGGATATTCGCTTACACAATGCCGTGGTGGCCTCATCAGTTGAGGTAAATGATTATAACTATCGAACCGCTGGAATGGCAACACATTTTCAAACAAAAAAATTAAGGGGTAAGTGTTTTTTAAATTCAACGGGAGGCAAGTAGCCTAACGAAGAATGTAATCGTTTATGATTATACCAATAAGCATAAGCCGAAAAAGCGCGTTGTAACTCAGCCGTTGAGTTAAAACGTTGGTCTTTTACAAATTCCGTTTTAATTGTTTTAAATGTCGCTTCCGCTACCGCATTGTCATAAGGACATCCTTTCTTGCTTAATGAATGCGTGATATTAAATGTCTTAAAACAATCCGCTAATAACCGATTATCAAACTCTTTACCGCGGTCTGAATGAAATAAATCTAATTT
>NZ_LZHH01000037.1 GCF_001690595.1 Gilliamella sp. Choc5-1 | reverse complement strand
TGGTTTTACCATCCACGGTTTTGCTAGTACGCCGATTAAAGGCATCATAGGTGTAGCTAAATCGTTCAACTTTATCATAATATTAACAACGTAATAGTAGATAGTTAGATGAATTTAGTTTTATTGTTAATCGACACAATAATGATTAAAATTTAGCAAAGCAAATTAATTATTGAACTTGCTTTGCAAGTTTAAAAGAGGATAATATCCTCCAGTAACATACTAGGATGTTGATTATTTCAGTTCTGATAAGACTCGATCTAAAAATCTCAAAAACTCAAATATATCAGAAAAGCGACCATTTTTACCTCTAACTGGAAGTTTTATTATTTGATTATTCTTGAGATAAATTAATATATTTTCCGATGATTTATCTCCCTCAATAGAGGTTTTTTTTATATCATTAAATAAAACATAAATATTGTTATGATTGGTTGTCCAACTAATACCATTTTCACATATAGTAATAGAGTCGTTTTCCGGTGAGTTATCATATATCCCGAAAATCTTTCCCAAACGAGTATTATTTTTTTTTCCTTAACAATTTTGAACCTTACCATTGGAACCAGTATTCTTTTAACTCTTGTTTCTATATTCATTATAGAATCTCTTGGATCGGCTACACTAAATCATACAACTTTTTTAAGGGGTAAGGTAAACTTATCACAACTAAAAAAGGAACAAATATGAATAAGATTAAACGCAAAAGACGAACATTCACAGATGATTTTAAACAGCAAATGGTCAGTCTTTATCGACATGGTAAATCACGTAGTGAAATCGTTGCCGAATATGATTTGACACCATCAGCATTGGACCGTTGGATAACGCAAGCAAGCCAAAGCGGCTCATTTAAAACAAAAGATAATCGCAGTCCACAAGAACAAGAGTTAATCGCATTGCGTAAAGAGCTTAAACAACTCCGTATGGAAAACGATATTCTAAAGCAAGCAGCACTGATAATAGGGCGAAAATCGCTATCCTAAAAGCAAATCGACATCGTTATAGCATAACAAAGCTATGTCAATATT
>NZ_LZHH01000036.1 GCF_001690595.1 Gilliamella sp. Choc5-1 | reverse complement strand
CACGCGGCATGGCTGCATCAGGGTTCCCCCCATTGTGCAATATTCCCCACTGCTGCCTCCCGTAGGAGTCTGGACCGTGTCTCAGTTCCAGTGTGGCTGGTCATCCTCTCAGACCAGCTAGAGATCGTCGCCTTGGTAAGCCTTTACCCTACCAACTAGCTAATCCCATATGGGTTCATCAAATGGCGTACGTCCTCGCGGAACCGTACTTTGGTTTCTCAACTTTATGCGGTATTAGCAGTCGTTTCCAACTGTTGTCCCCCACCATTCGGCAGATCCCCATACATTACTCCCCCGTCCGCCACTCGTCATCAAGTGCAAGCACTCATGTTACCGTTCGACTTGCATGTGTTAAGCCTGCCGCCAGCGTTCAATCTGAGCCATGATCAAACTCTTCAATTTAAAGTTTGATGCTCGAT
>NZ_LZHH01000035.1 GCF_001690595.1 Gilliamella sp. Choc5-1 | reverse complement strand
TGCCCTACATAATAGGTATCTTGTGCACATAAATATCCCGGATGATGTGTCTCAATTTCACCATGCGCTTCTTTTGATGCTTTGGCTTTTTCAAGGGCTTGTAATTGATTTTCAGTGAGCACACATCCTTCTTGTGCCACTTTGGTTTCTAGGGCTATTAAGCGTTTTTTAAAACTTTCTAAATCGTGACGTAGCCAAATAGAGCGTACCCCACTCCCTGACACCATGATGCCTTCTTGACGAAGTTGATTGGCAACTCAATGTTGCCCATAAGCTGGATATTCATAGGCCATATTAACAACGGCTTGTTCTATATGTGGCTCTACCCGATTTTTTTCGATAGGCTTTTTACGACTGATTTCTTGAAGCGCAAGCTCACCCCCTTGCTCATACAATTTTTTAAAGCGATAATAGCTATCTCGACTGTATCCCATGACTTTGCAAGCTTGTTGAACGTTACCGAGTTGCTTAGCTAATTCTAGTAGTCCTAATTTGGGTTTAATAATTTTGGCTGTTTGATTCATTTCTGCCTCTCCTTTTTGTGTTATAAAATAACTTAAATGTCAGATTAAGTAAAGACTATTACAGCTTATGCTTATTGGTATAATCATAAACGATTACATTCTTCGTTAGGTTACTTGCCTCCCGTTGAATTTAAAAAACACTTACCCCTTAATTTTTTTGTTTGAAAATGTGTTGCCATTCCATTTTGAGGGACAAGCGCATCTAACGAGATTTGCTCTATTTTTTCGGGTGTCGCTGGCGTTGGTTTTTTTAACATAGAAGAATTCCTCTTATAATGGACTCTTCTCTATTAGATCAAAGAACTCGCCAAAAAGCGAGCTCTTTGTCATCAATCTGAGGGCTCTAAATTAAGCCCTTTTTTGTTAACATTTTATTAGAGTATTTTTAAGCGCTGGTTTGTTAAAAAGTTTCAGGAATACCCCCTCGTTTCAGTATAAAGTAAAATGATATAAGTGATTATTCAACAGGGTATGATTTATTTAAACCTATAATTAATCGTAACTGGCTTTTAATGTCTAATTATAGCTCTTATACAGTGAGAACAACTGATAATATTTATCTTGTGAATCGATTGGGATTTAGCCATTATATGGATTTACATAATCGGGAGGTTAATGCCCCCCCTAATTATCAATATATTCAAGAAGCGATGGAGTATATGCGTTATTTTTTCCAATCAGGAAAAAAATAGTTTAACAGATAAAAACAATTAATTATAAATTTAAAGTTAGGAATAAATCATTATCTACCACGTTCTCGTGGTAGATAATGATTGTTTATTAATGCACATCTGCACAATTTAGGCAGTAAATATAGCGATTTTGTGGATCGTGAAACTGATTCCATAAAGAAACATGTTGTTGAAGTTGTTTTGCTTCTGGAAGTTGTTCAAAAAATATTTCTGCTGTTGATTTAGGTAACATGGCAAACAGATCTGAATAAAATGCATTAAACCAACTTCCTTGTGGTTTTTGCCAGTCAATTTCATAATCAGTTAAATTAGCTAATGTTGCCGCAGTTTCAATGGCGTCATCAAAATCACCTAGTTTATCTACAAGTCCAATTTTACTTGCTTCTGAACCTAGCCAAACTTGACCTTGTCCAATTTTATCGACTTGTTCTTTTGTCATATTTCTAGCTTGTGCTACTAACGAAATAAACGTTTGGTAACCGTTATCAATATTCATTTGAATTAATTGGCTCATTTCGTCAGGTAGGTTTTTTGTTGCGGTATTGCCTGCTAATGGTGAGGTTGTTACGCCATCACTATAAACGCCAATATGAGATAACGAGTTTTCAAAGGTTGGAATAATACCGAAGATACCAATAGAACCAGTAATTGTATTTGGACTAGCAACGATATAGTCGGATGCAGTTGATATCCAGTATCCACCTGATGCAGCCATTCCTCCCATAGAAACAACAACAGGAATTTCATAACTGCGTAATGCTTCTAGCTCGCTACGAATTGCTTCGGATGCATCAACGCTTCCTCCCGGGCTATTTACTCGTAATACCACCGCTTGAATGTTATGGTCGTTTAAATTTTTACGAATATTTCTTAATTGTTCAACAATGTCTTGGCTACCAGCAATGTTACTATTATTTTCACCATTGGTAATAGTACCATTGACGAAAACAACAGCGATAAGAGGTTTTTGTTCGTTGTTCTCACCACCTGATTTTTTATCTTTTTTTGATTTAAGCTGATAATCATAGATGCTGACTTCTTGTTTATTACTGAATTCTTTTTCGTATTGGTAATTGGATGCAAGCGCATCGACTAATCCATTCGATATAGCATATTGAGCCAGATTGCCATTGCTTGCTTTTAAATTTTCTAACATAACATCTGGTGTCGGAACTAGCTGTGTCGCAGCTTTTTTACGTTGTGTTGAAATATCATTAAGATAATCATTCCACATAAGTGTTAACCAACGTGTCGTATTACTTTTAGCTGCCTCAGACATGTCGTTGCGAATAAAGGGTTCGATAGCTGATTTATAAGTTCCTACTCTAAAAACATGTGTATTAATTTTTAAATTCTCAAGTAAGGATTTATAGTATAGGTTATTTGCAGCTAGTCCATATACATTAACAGACCCAAGTGGTGTTAAATATATTTTATTGGCATAACTAGCTAAATAATATTGGCTTTGGTTAAAATTAGAACCAAAAGCATAAATTGGTTTATTTGCTTCGCTAAATTTTTTTAGATATTTGCCAAGATATTGTAGCGAACTCATATCTGCACCAGTAAAATTATCTAATTTAAGGACAATTTTTGTAATATTTGGATCCGCTGTTGCTTGGGCTATTTTTTGCGTTAATTCAAATAAACTGTTTTCGCGCGAAGTATTTACTTTTTTGCCATAAATTTTATTTTGTAAGGCATAGATTTCATCACTGTAAAGTGTGTTATCTACAATAGTACCCTCAATATCTAAAATCAATGCACCATATTGTGGAGTAATTTCTTGTTTTTTTGCTTCTTTAATTAATGCAATGCAGCTAAAGATTAAGATAATAATAATTAGGAATATTAAGTTAAGAAATATTTCCCTAATAAAGTTAATCACTTTCCATATTGATTTAATGAAAGATAAAACAGACATAATAATTGATCCTTTCGTAGTAGTTTATCTAATTTTTGCTTCGATATTTTTCTTTCTAAAGTATTTTTTATCTTCAAATCGTAGGCATGTTAGCTTTCCACCCCAGCAACACCCTGTATCAAGTGCATAAATATTTTCGGGAGTACCTTTTCCATTTAATGAAGCCCAATGTCCAAAAGCGATACTATATTCGCTAGGAATTTTGCTTGGTAATAGAAACCAAGGTTTTAGTTTTGAAGGTGCGTGTTCAGGTGATTTTTTATAATAGAAATCTAATCGACCATCTTCATAGCAAAAACGCATACGAGTTAATGCATTAGCAATATAACGTAGTCTATCTAAACCTTGTAATCCTGACTGCCATTCATCTGGAAAATTACCGTACATTTTATCAAGAAATAGGACATAAGAGTCACTAGATAACATAACATTTAAATCATGAGAACATTTTTTTAGTGTTTCAAGATTCCATTGTGGTGAAATGCCCGCATGAGTCATAATGAGTTTTAATGATTCATCAATTTGAGCTAATGGCTGTTTACGTAACCAATTCATCAATTCATCAAAATCTGGTGCACGAATGATTTCTTCAAGATTATCCTTTTTTTGGGCAGGCGTTACATTGGCATAAATAGATAATAAATGTAGGTCATGATTGCCTAATACCAACCTAATTTGGTTGGTGTTATGTTTGACAAATCTTAGCACTTCTAGCGATTTGGGTCCTCTAGCAACAAGATCACCGGTTAGCCATAAAGTATCTGATGCCGAGAATTTTGCTTTTTCAAGTACTCGCATAAATTCATCATAACAACCATGAATATCACCAATGAGAAGGTTTGCCATAATTTTATTTCCATGCGTTTGCTAGTTGGCAGTATTGTTGTACTGTTAAGTTTTCAGCACGTAAATTTGGGTCAATTTCTAGTTCGATTAATTGTTCTACAGTAAACATATTGCTTAGGCTATTGCGGATAGTTTTTCGTCTCTGATTAAACGCTTCTGTAGTTAATCGAGACAGAATTTTTATATCATGAACCAGATAAGGTTTCTCTTTATATGGAATTAACTTAACTACCGCAGAATCTACTTTTGGAGCTGGTTTAAATGATGTTGGCGGTACTTCCAATACAGGAATAATCTGACAATAATATTGTGCCATAACACTGAGTCTGCCATAGTTTTTACTATTAGGAGCGGCTACAAGCCGAGTAACTACTTCTTTTTGTAGCATAAAATGCATATCAGTAATAATGTTTTGATGTTCAAATAAATGGAATATCAAAGGTGTTGAGATATTATATGGTAAATTACCAAATATCCTTAACGGTTTATCTAATTGATCTGACAACTGATGAAAGTTAAAAGTTAGTGCATCTTGCTCAATAACCGTTAATTTATTACTTAAAAGTGGATTTTCAATTAATCTACTAGCTAGATCTCTGTCAATTTCTATAACAGTTAAGTGATCAATATGTTTACTTACAGGTATTGTTAATGCAGCCAGTCCTGGACCAATTTCAACCAGTGCTTGATCTTTTTTGGGTTGTATAGCCGCAACAATACTTTCGATAATATAATCATCATGCAAAAAATTTTGCCCAAATCTTTTACGGGCAAAATGTCCTTGATGTACACGACTATTCATGTTTACCTTCACCTGTAATTTTAATATAAGCGTCACCTTTTATTTCTTGAAGCCATACTTGATATTCTTCGGAGAATTTGCGATTAAAAATAAGTCGATAGGCTTGATCTTTATTCATGGTATTTGTTCCATCTACTTGTCTTGTATCAATCAATTGAATTAAATGCCAACCATAAGACGATTTTATAGGTTGACTAATTTCGCCTTTTTTTAGATGAGTTAGAGCATTTCTAAAATTATTATCATAAACTTCAGGGCGATTCCAACCTAAGTTACCCCCTTTTCCTGCCGAACCGGTATCTTCAGAATTTATTTTAGCTGCAGCCTCAAATGCTATTGTGCCATTGATAATTGATTTTCTAATATCAGTTAATTTTTGTTTTGCAGTTTTATCTGTTACCAATACGTTAGTTTTTATCAAAATATGTCGTGCATCGACTTCTTGAATTTTAATTGTTTTTGGTGCTTCTGAACGAGTATCATCAACTTTTAAAATATGCAAACCTACACCAGAACGGATAGGACCAATAATATTTCCTTTTTCTGCACGCACTAAACGTTCTTCAAAGATAGTAGGAAGTTCATTAAGTTTACGCCACCCCATATTGCCACCTTTTAGAGCAAAATCATCATTTGAATAAGATGTGGCTAATTTGGCAAAACTTTCTCCTTTTTTAGCTCGATTGATAATATCTTGTGCTTGATTTGTCGCATTATCTATTTGTTGTTTAGATGCTTTTTCTGGAATAGAAATTAAAATATGACTTATTTTTACATCAATATTATTGGTTGGTTGGCGAGCAATATTCTTTGCTAGATTTTCAATTTCTCTGTTTGACACTTTAATTCTTGGCCTTATTTCATGCATTCGAGTTTCTTCAATTAACATGTCATTGTGAATTCTTTCTCGGTAAGAGCTATAGCTAATTCCCATTGTTGATAGTCTGCTTCGAAGTTGATCTATAGTCATTCCATTTTCAGCAGCAATTCTACTAATAGCATTTGTTACTTCATTATCACTAACTTTGATTTTAGCTTTAGCGGCTTTTTGTAAAATTAAATTTTCAATAATTAAGCGTTCAATGATTTGTTGTCTAAGTACTTTATCATTAGGTAAATTTTTAGGATCGGCACTTGCTTTAATTGTTTTTAACATATCATTAACATCGCTTTCTAAAATGACATTGTTATTAACAATTGCCGCAACTTGTTCTACAACTTTTGGTGCAGCATTGGCAGATAATGGCATCATAATTCCTAAATTAATGCTTAAGCTTAACGCGATAAAAAGTTTTAATAATTTCATATTTATTCAACTCATTTTGTTGTTGCAATATTGACGGCCTGTAATAAATTTATCAGTAGTCCATATTTATAAAGATATTTTACTCAAATGCTGTTGTATATGGTAACTTACCAAAATTTAGCATTTTAGCTTTGGTGTCTCGATTATTACCTAATCCTTGTAACTCGAAGTTAATAGATAGCTTATTTTCATACTTACTTCTTCGAGAAGTGTTATCCCAATCAGTTAGTTTTCTACCATATTGTACCGTTGTTCCCCAACAGCAGTCACTATAATGTAAACCAACAAAACCATCGGTAGTTTGTTCTAATTTAATATCGTAATAGTATGAGCCAACAGCACTAATTGTTTGTGATAATGGCCAAGAAGCCATTATTCCTGCTTGACTAATGTCTTGTTTATAACCTCGATAAAATGGGTTTTTATCAACAGTATCAATATAGTTACGATTGGCATAGCGATAAGATAATTGTACTAACTTATCACTTGATGGGTGATACTCAAATATTGTATTAGCTAATGAAATCGTATCAATTCTAGTATCATATTGAACACCACTGCGAAAAATCATATTATCACTTATACGCCAAAAATTATCAGTTGCCCAAGTAATGCTACCTGTATCTGAGTTTTCGTCTAAATCATTATTATGTTCACTTGTTTTTGATTTAGTAAAATAAGTAATTTGTCCAATTGACAAGTTAAATTTTTCAACCTTATTATCATCATAAAACCGAGTTGTTACTCCAGTTGATATTTTATTCGTTGAGGCAATTCTATCTAAACCGCTGTACGGTTGATCTCTAAATAGACCAATATAATCTGATTGTAATATAGTAGAATCATAGTTGCTAATATTAGATTGGTTTCGGTATGGAATATAAATGTATTTTACTCGCGGCTCTAAGGTTTGTGTATAACCGTCGATAAAAGGCATATCACGCTCAAAGATCACTTTACCATCGATACTAAATTTAGGTAAAAAACGATATACGCTTTTATCTAAATATTTATATTGTTCAATGTCTTTTCGAATATTATCTTGATTATAATGAGTTGCCATAAACCCTGTTTCAGTGGTCAATGATGACCAAGAATTGGTTAAGGTATAATTTAACGTTGGCTCAATATGAGTTCGCCATGCTTTAGGTCTATTTTCTCCTGATGTTAAAAAACGAGATACTTGAGAGAATACTCTAAATTTGAACGGCCCCAAATCATTATTATAGTAACTCACGTCAAGTTGTGGTTCGGTCTGGTAAAGGGAGTTTTTTAGTTCTGAATGAAATGGCTGAAAGTGTCGATAACCTAATGCAATATCCCAATACTTGTCGTTATATGCGATTTTATAAAACTGGGTTAAATACCCAGCAGTTTGAAAGGTATATTTAGAGTCTAGGTTTGTGAGATACTGATTGTCACTAACTCGCGTTGTATCAGCATAAAAACGCCAATTATAATTAATTAATTCTTCATTTTTCCAATGGAATAACCAACGATGGCGATTGTCATCATAATTATAACCATTGATATGATTTTTTCTATCTTCACTATATTTACTGTCATGTTGTAGCCACTCAAATGCAAGTGTACCTAAACCTAATTCATTTAAATAGCGGAATTCAGTTTGTAATTGTATACCACGTTTTTCTAAAACTCTGGGTGTAAAGGTTGCATCGTAGTTTGGGGCAATATTCCAATAAATAGGTAGTGAAAAATCTATGCCATCAATACTATCATAGCCTAAATTAGGCATTAATAGCCCTGAACGACGTTTATCCCCCGTTGGCAATTGTAAATAAGGCGAGTATAGAACAGGTATTTTGCCAATACTAAATATGGCATTCCATACTTCTAGCAATTGTTCTTCATTGTCATGAATGACCGTTGTTCCCTTAATGTTCCAAGTATTGTCATTAACAGGGCAAGATGTATAGTTACCATTTTTTAAAATAATATATCGATTCTGTTCAAGTTTCATTTGATCGGCATTACCCCGACCAAGTCTATTAACAAGTTGATATTGACTAGGGCTCATATTTGCATCATTATTATTTAGGTTCATTGATGCATTATCACCTTTCATTTGTATTAAATTATCTTGATAAGTAATATTTCCTTCTAATGTTACTATTCTGTTATTGTTGTCTTGGGTATCGATCGTTACTTTATCCGCTTGAACAGTGCGGTTACCTTGTTCTATTAATACTTCACCTTTGTATATGGCAATATTGGGATATAATGCTTCTAATTGATTAGCTTCAGCGTTTACTGGTAAAGTGTTTGTATCTCCATTGACTAAAGGGCGAACAAACCTTGGAACGTTTATCAGACATTGAGGGTTATTGCTAATAGAATCTTTTGGTAAACCAATAGCATAACTAGGAATGTTATGCAAAGAGAGAGTAATGATTATTGCAATAAGAGAAGGCGCTAATTTTTTCATCAATGATTTATAAAGTTATTATGATTATTTTAATTACAACATTATAGCCGTTATTTATAAAAGTGCGAATTAAAAATTAACGTTTTCCCTTGCGTTTATTCATTTTATTTAGCTGTTTTACCATCATTATTCTTTTTTCGATTGAAGTGAATTGAAACTCATCCCACCATTTTGCTAATTCTAAAAGTTCTCCTTTCTCGATTGATGCTCTCATTTCTAAAAGGTCATAAGCAGCTCTAAATTTAGGGTGTTCTAAGATAGCAAATGCGCGTTTACCATGTCGTTTTTTCATACGTAGTTGTAAACGCCAAATATCTCCCATTATGGTGGTTAAGCGTCTAGGTATGGCAATACTTTTACATTGTTCACTTAACACTTCGTTAATTGCCATCGAGAACGAATCATGGAATGGCAAGCCACTTTCGATACATGTTGCTTGTGTTTGTTCAATTATCGGATACCAAAAAAAGGCTGCAAATAAAAATGCAGGATTAATGCGCTTGTTGTTAGCGATACGATAATCAGTGTTTTTTAAAACTTGCTCAATAATTTTTTCTAAATAACCGTTCTGATTTTTGGCAAACAAACGATCAATAATAGGAAATAACTGTTCGAAAAGACAATATTCTCTTAGTAACTTGTAAGTTTTATAACCATTTCCTGTTTGTAATAGTTTTAATGATTCATCAAAAAGTCGAGCTGAGGGGATATTTTTCAGTAATGGCGCAAGATCTTTAATTGGCTCAGCGGTTGCAGGTTCAATTTTCATCTTTAGTTTTACCGCAAAACGAACTGTTCTTAGCATTCTAACCGGATCTTCTCGATAACGCGTTTGTGGATCGCCAATTAATCGGATAATGCCTTTGTGTAAATCTTTTAATCCTCCACAATAATCACGTAATGCAAAGTCTTTTACACTGTAATAAAGTGCATTCATTGTAAAATCCCGACGAACAGCATCTTGTTCAATGGTTCCGTAAACATTATCACGGAGTAACATTCCTGATTGGGAACGTTTAGCTATATTATTTTGTTCATCCTGACTGCTATGATCACCTCGAAAAGTTGCTACTTCAATAATTTCTTTACCAAACATAATATGAGCAAGACGAAATCGTCTTCCTACTATACGACAATTACGGAAAATTTTTTGAATTTGTTCAGGTGTTGCATTTGTTGTAATATCAAAATCCTTTGGTATTTTACCTAAGATGAGATCTCTAATGCAGCCACCAACTAAATAAGCTTCATAACCTTGCTTATTTAATCGATGAAGGACTTTTAATGCATTTGCACTAATATCTTTACGAGATATATTATGTTCATTACGTGGAATAGCCACGTAGCCAACCTTTTTTGGTACTTCATGACGAAAAAGCTTTTGATAAAAACGTGAAACTTGTTTAAAAATAGTGCACCCCAAAAAGTGTATTGACTTAATAACATATAGTGTACAATTATATCGTAATTACTAGTAAGTTTCCATTTTTCTTAAAATGTGTTTTTAACTCAATAAAATTATATTTTTCCAAGAGACCTTAAATATTCTATTTGATTTTTTAAACTTAATTATCAACAATAGTCATTAGTATAACAATATTAACAATATCTAATGAACAAATACAAATTTGGGTTGCTCAGATTTTGCATCTAAATAATTGATTAAAATAAATAAAATTATACTCAGAACTTTTTTACTTACTTATTTGTTTGTTAACTATAATTTATAATGCATTATAGTTAAGAAATTATGAAGAGCTTTTTAATGTTATTTATTATAACCTTATAGATAGAAGTTGTTCGAGTATATATCATTAACTAATAACTTATTGGGGACATTATGAATATTCGTGATTTGGAATATTTTGTTTCGTTGGCTGAATTTCGCCATTTTCGTAAAGCTGCAGATGCGTGCAATGTAAGTCAACCAACTCTTAGTGGTCAAATTAGAAAATTAGAAGATGAATTAGGCGTAATGTTATTAGAACGTACTAGCCGCAAAGTGTTATTTACACAAACGGGTATGATGTTGGTTGAGCAAGCGAAAGAAATTTTGCGTAATATTCAAATCCTAAAAGAGATGGCAAGCCGTCAAGGCGAAGAAATGTCAGGGCCAATGCACATAGGGTTGATACCTACTATAGCACCTTATCTTCTACCGCATGTTATTACTGTCTTACATGAATCTTTTCCTCAATTAGAACTTTATCTGCATGAAGCACAAACTGCTAGCATTGTTGCTCAATTAGAAAGTGGAAAACTTGATTGTGCCATTGTTGCACAAGTTAAAGAAACCGCACAATTTATCGAACTGCCATTATTTGATGAACCTATGTTTCTAGCCGTTCGTGCTGATAATGAGCTTGCTAGTAAAAAGACTGTTAAATTATCAGGTTTAAAAGGTCAAAAATTTTTAATGCTAGAAGATGGCCACTGTTTGCGTGAACATGCAATGGGGTATTGTTTCCAAGTTGGCATTGATGAAGATAAACAGTTCAAAGCAACGAGCCTTGAAACGCTTAGAAGCATGATTTCTGCTGGAAGGGGTATTACTTTATTTCCAGAACTTGCCGCACCTAATGAACGAGTTCGTGATAATATTTGCTATATCCCATGTACAGATCCAGTACCATCACGCAGTATTATGTTGATTTATCGCCCTGGTTCACCATTACGTTCTCGTTATGAAACAATAGCTAAAACTATTCGTGAGCATATGCCCAAAGTGCTTGCTGAAAAAGAGCAATTGTTAAAATCAACAAATTAATAGTAGATTACATTTAAACGACTAGGATTGAGCTATTAAATGAAAAATATCAAGAACGGTGGCGGTGTTCGAGCTCAACAAAAAGAAAGAACCCGCCGTACTTTAATTGACGCTGCATTTAATCAACTAAATGCTGAGCAAGGTTTTGCTAGTCTAAGTCTGCGAGAAGTAGCGCGTGAAGCGGGTATTGCAGCTACTTCATTTTACCGCCATTTTCGTGATATGGATGAATTAGGTTTAGCGATGGTTGATGAAAGTGGTTTAACACTTCGGCAATTGTTGCGTCAAGCACGTAAGCGTATTGAAAAAGGTGGTAGTGTACTACGGACATCTGTTACTACCTTTATTGAATTTATTGATAAAAATCCAAAAGTATTTTTATTGCTTCTTCGTGAAAAGGCGGGAACCTCTTCGGCATTTCGTTCAGCTATTGCTCGTGAAATTCAACACTTTATTGTCGAACTTGTTGATTATCTCGATAATGCTAACAAAATGCCTCATCGTTATAATGAAGCTCAAGCGGAAGCAATGGTCACTATAGCGTTTAATGCAGGCGCTGAAGCGATTGATTTTGACATAGAACAGCGTCAAGAATTAATTGAAAATCTTATATTTCAACTTCGAATGGTTTCTCGTGGGGCTTATTATTTATATTATAAAGAGCAAATTAAGCAAGAATAATAAAAAAATGATAAAAAGTAGTACTTAAACTGAAAATATAGAAGCTAAAAAAACCACCCGATAATTCGAGTGGAAGGCAAAAAATGAAAAACTTAATCTGTTAATATAGACAAACTAAATGCATAAAAGTTCAATTCAAATTTAGATAATTTTCATACATTTTGTCTTGTTTTTTATAATGTATTGATTTTATTGTTAATAATTGTCATAAATTTTTTTGTCTATTTGCCAATAAGTTATAAATATGACTATCAGTTATTAATCATAATCAAAGGTTGTTAAATAATTAATACCTTTGATTTAATTTCAAAAAAATTATTTTTATACTTAAACGCATAGCTTTCCTGAAAGTTTTTAACAAAACTAAAAATAATAGTGATATAGTGCTATAAAAATTAAATTAATCCTAAAATAGGCTAACTTGTATTTAATTTTGAATTCACCTATAATGCTGCGATATTGTATTTAATTACCAATCATAATTGGGGCTGATTCTGGATTCGACGGGATTTGCGAAACCCAAGGTGCATGCCGAGGTGCGGTAGGCCTCGTAAATAAACCGCAAAAAAATAGTCGCAAACGACGAAAACTACGCACTAGCAGCTTAATAACCTGTATAGAGCCTTCTCTCCCTAGCCTCCGCTCGTAGGACGGGGATCAAGAGGAGTCAAACCCAAACGAGATCGTGTGGAAGCCTTGCTTGGGGCGGAAGCATTAAACTTAATCAAGCTAGTCTATCAGTAGCGTGTTTGTTCGCAGCGGGTAGATGAAATTCAAAAACAAACTACGCATGTAGTACCGAGGATGTAGAGATTTCGGACGCGGGTTCAACTCCCGCCAGCTCCACCACCCATCAAAATAAAACAACCAATAAAATCAAAGCGTTATAAAATAAAATCACTGTTTATTTATACATAAAACTGACTCAAAATAGACTATGTCAGGACATAAAAATGCACGTGAAATTTTTCCAGAGCATTTTGTTACTTCATCTCAACAGCGACGAAGATCACAATTTCGTGTTCTATCAAACAGCAAAAACGCTATACGATATCGCTGATTTTGTGATGCTAGAAGACGCTGTTGAGTATTGTTGGTTGAAGATTGAGAGTATTATACGATGATACTATTGTGGTTTTTTAGGAAACACAGCATTAACATCTGACGCATCAACACGAGTTACTAAAATGCGATATTTTTTCTATTGTTTTAGCTGCGCTTCTTCATCCGATTCTTGCATATCTAAATCAATGATATCTTGCAAAATAGCTATTTTTTCGTTAGCTTCGTTGATTAATGCTATTTTTAAAGCTTGGTTCATTTTAATGAGATGTTCATTTTTTGCATCTTCATCTAAAAAAATGAAGTAGATCAAACTTAATCTGACAGACACGTATTACTCATCGGCTTTCATTTTAACAAAATTCGTGTCCGATGAGCAAAATAAACTCTCCAATTGCTTTTCCTTAACCAACCCCTTTGCATCATTCCATGTTTGCCATGGTGTCTTCCCATAACAATATTTTCCAGAGTGTGCTCTTTCTCGATTGTAAAATTCAAGCCATTGCTCAATATCGTTTTGTATTTCACTCAATTGCGTGTAAATCTTACGCCGAAATAAAATATCATAACATTCTGTTTTCATCGTCTTATGGAATCGCTCACAAATACCGTTAGTTTGTGGGCTGTAGGCTTTGGTCTTGGTGTGTTCAATATCTTCTAGATTAAGATAAAGCTCA
>NZ_LZHH01000034.1 GCF_001690595.1 Gilliamella sp. Choc5-1 | reverse complement strand
CATAAGACGATGAAAACAGAATGTTATGATATTTTATTTCGACGTAAGATTTACACGCAATTGAGTGAAATACAAAACGATATTGAGCAATGGCTTGAATTTTACAATCGAGAAAGAGCGCATTCAGGAAAATATTGTTATGGGAAGACACCATGGAAAACATGGAATGATGCAAAGGGGTTGGTTAAGGAAAAGCAATTGGAGAATTTATTTTGCTCATCGGACACGCATTTTGTTAAAATGAAAGCCGATGAGTAATATGTGTCCGTCAGATTAAGTTTGAGCTACTACACGTTATTCGTCATCTAAATATTTACTAGCATCAGCATAATTATCAAAGCGTGAAAACTGGCCTTGGAATTTTAATCTAACTTTACCTATTGGGCCGTTTCGTTGTTTGCCTAAAATAATTTCAGCAATGCCTTTATGTTCTGAGGCTTCGTTATAAACCTCATCACGATAGATAAACATAATCACATCAGCATCTTGTTCGATAGAGCCTGATTCACGTAAATCAGAGTTAACAGGTCTTTTATCAGCTCGTTGCTCCAAACTACGATTAAGCTGAGATAGCGCAACAACAGGAACTTGTAATTCTTTAGCCAAGGCTTTTAGTGAGCGTGAAATTTCTGCAATTTCTAAGGTTCGATTTTCAGAAATATTGGGAACTCGCATAAGTTGCAAGTAATCCACCATGATCATACTTAAACCTTTATGTTCACGATAAATACGTCTAGCTCTTGAACGTAGTTCCATTGGCGTCAAACCCGATGAGTCATCGATATAAATGTTTTTCTTTTCAAGCAATAACCCCATAGTGCTTGAAATTCTTGCCCAGTCGTCATCTTGTAGTTGCCCTGTTCGAATTCGGGTTTGATCAACTCGTGAAAGTGACGCTAACATACGCATCATAATTTGTTCTGATGGCATTTCTAAACTAAATATCAGCACAGGCTTTTCTTGCTCTAGTGCTGCGTTTTCGCATAGATTCATGGCAAATGTAGTTTTACCCATTGATGGTCTTGCGGCAATAATAATTAAATCAGAACGCTGTAAGCCAGCCGTTTTTTTATCTAAATCAACATAACCGGTTGAAACCCCTGTCACACCATCATGCGGACGTTGAAAGAGCTCCTCAATCTTAGCTACAGTGGACTCTAACACTTCGGTAATGCTTTTAGGGCCTTCACCTTGTTTGGTTCGGCTTTCAGCAATTTGGAAGATTTTGCTTTCCGCAAAGTCTAAAATTTCGGTACTATCACGCCCTTCAGTAGCATAACAGTTATCGGCAATATCATTTGATGCACTGATTAATTCACGCAAAATCGCTTGTTGGCGAATAATATCACTATAAGCAACCACATTAATTGCACTTGGTGTGTTTTTAGACAGCTCCGCCAAATAGGCAAACCCCCCAACATCAGCCAAAATATCTTTACTTTCAAGGCTTTCTGAAAGCGTAATTAAGTCAATAGGCGTACCTTTGCTAACCAAAGTATGCATTTCAGAAAAAATCAATTGGTGATGACGTGAATAAAAATCCCGTTCGGTGATCATTTCTGATACCGCATCCCAACGTTGATTATCAAGCATCAAGCTACCAAGCACCGCTTGTTCAGCTTCGATCGAATGAGGTGGAAGCTTGATATTATGGAGTTTTGATTTTTTCGCTTCTTGGTTTTTTGAATCTTTACTTGCACTTTTTTCATTACTATTCATGACATTTATCTTTTAATTTGATTCAATCTTAAGTGGTTTTATCTATTTTATGCTTAGTTTTATAACTAACTCTATAACTTATTTTGTCACTTATTCTATAAATAGCGGGCCTAATGCCTGCGTTGGTATTTGGTATTGAGCAGGATAATCAACTTGAACTAAATACAACCCTTCAGGCTTTGCAGTTGCAGCCGCTTGCGTTCTGTCTTTAGCTTGTAACAGTTCGCCAATCCACTCTGGGCGCTGATTACCTGTACCAACTTCAAGTAAGCTACCGACAATATTGCGTACCATATGGTGCACAAATGCGTTGGCCTTAATATCGACAATAATATATTCGCCCTGCCGCCAAACTTCAATGTGGTGAATATTACGCCAAGGCGTTCTTGACTGACACTGCGATGCTCGAAAAGAGGAAAAATCATTTTCGCCTAATAAATACTGCGCTGCTTGGTGCATTAAGCTTTCATTCAACGGCAAATAATAATGCGATACCCCTTTGGCTAAAATGGCTGATCGATAGCGGTTATTATAGATCACATAACGGTAACGCCGCGCTGTGGCACTAAACCGAGCGTGAAAGCTATCATCGACATTTTGTGACCAACGCACAGCTATATTATCGGGTAAATGCGAATTCACGCCCATTGTCCAAGCACTAGCTGATCGCACGGCTTGAGTTTCAAAGTGGATAACTTGCCCTGTTGCATGCACGCCTGCATCTGTTCTTCCTGCACAAAATACGGTTATTGGTGAATTGGCAATCATTGATAGTGCCGATTCTAGCCTTTCTTGAATAGAATCAACTGACTGTTGCCGTTGCCAACCAAAATAAGCACTGCCATCATATTCAATACCAAGGGCAATTTTATATATAGTCATTAATGAGGATCTCAAGCGTTTCAATTAGCATTAGTGCGCCTAAATAACGAATATTATCAGCTACTGACCAAAATTGAATTTGTTCATAATGGCCATAGCTGTGTCGTAAATTAGATAATTTAACGGTGAGTTGGCTTTCTGATTCGCTGCTCACTTCGGTCACTGGGGTTGGCAAGTTATCGGCTTGAACTTCAACACCAAATTCGCCAAAACGAGCCATATCTAATTCAATTGGTAAACTACTTGATACATTAATAGCTTGCGATACACCATAAAACACGGGCACAATCACTGACTCAATAGAGACAGGAAGTTCATAATTACTCAATACTTTACGGATTTGGTTTACTTGTGATTTTTCACCTAATATCGCATCATCATGTTCGTGTGATATAGGCAATAAGTTAAAGGCTAATTGTTTATCAAACAGTTGATTATCAACTGGCATACCATTTAATAAACGCGCACTTTGCCCTGCAAGTTCATCAACGCCAGGCTTGCCATATAATGAGGCGGGAATAAAACTAGTTACATGTAAATTAGTTAATAACGCCATATCAGTCAACGACGCAACACAGCGCAATAATTGGCACACAGTGGCACTGGCAACAGCGACGATATTTTCATTACGGTATTCGGTTAATACACTATTATTAACTTTAGGAACGACAAGAGGAATATGATCTTGCTCGGCAAAATAACCACTCGCATCAATCACCACACAACCTGCCTCTGCAGCAACTTGTGCATATTTTTCACTAGTTTTTGCGCTCGCTACAAAAAAGGCAAAATGGCACTCGCTCCAGTCCATTTGTGCACTATCAATCACGGTTAAATTCTTGCCAGAAAAGCGAACAATTTCGCCAGCACTATTATCACTACCAACTAGATAGAGATTTTCAATTTTTAGATCATTATCTTGTAAACCACGTTGTTGTAGTAATTCAACTAGCGCAGAACCTACTTGCCCTGTCGCTCCCACAATAGCAATATTCCATGCAGACATATTTATCAACCCAAATAAAAAATTTAGCGGTAATTATATCACTATATTGTCAAAGATAGCGGAAAAAGATATTTCTTGATTTTGGAACACAGATCGACAAAATAAAGTTTGCCCTCTTACAAAATAATTCAATATCAGTAAAGTGATAAGTCATTTTTAGTTAACTTTATTTATTATTATGACAAAAATCACCTTATCCACGATAGCTAAAAAAGCCAACACTTCTGTTGCTTCGGTTTCTAGAGTGCTAAAAAAACCACATTTAACCTCACCTCAAATACAGTTATGTGTTTATCAAGCAATTGAGGAATTAAATATGGATACGTCAAAAAATTTCAAACCCTATAAACCCATACATAACAGCAAAAAAATATTAATTATCGATAATCAACTTTATTCAAAAAGCTTAATCAATGCAGGATTAGAGCAAGTTTTAAAAGAGGAACAATTTCAAATGTTTTATTTGCAATTTCCTTATCATAATAAAACTGATATCCATCATATTATTCGTTATGTTGCTCAACATGCATTTGATGGCATCATTATTATTAATGAAGCGCCTTACTTAAAAACGCTAGTTACTTATAAAACCACATTACCACCTATTGTTTTAGTTAATCACTTTTCACTGGATTTTATTTGTGTTCACTTTGATCATTTACTTATTGGATACCAAATAACAAAATATTTGATTGATAAGTCACATACCAAAATTGCCATTTTGCTTAATAATGAAAAATTAACGAGCTCTACACTTTTACTACAAGGCTATAAACAAGCTTTAATGCGTGCCAATATTACTATTGAGCCTAGATATATTATTCATGGCTGTTTTACCTATCAACATGCCAGATCAGCGGTTAAAAAACTAATAAACGGCACAAAATCACCTTCCGCGATTATTTGTACCGATAATTTTAGCTTAAATTGTTTGGATAAAAGCGATGATAAAGACCACAACCAATCACCCGATAGCATGATTTTAGGTGCCATACACCAAGCCAATGAAAGCCAATCAAAACTTACAAAACCACTTACAATATCGTATTTTAGCTCTTCTAAAGAACTTAAATACAATCAATTAGATACCCTAAGCAGAATAAACAAGCCTTTGTTTGAAATGGGACAAAAATCAGCAACTTTACTGTGTGAGCTAATTAAAAGCACGGCAAAACCCACTAAGCGCTGTAAAATTATAGAAGCAGAATCGATATTTTATTAGAATATGATACCGGCATAACCAATTGTGCTAGTTTAATTAGGATAAATCAGTCAAAGGGGGACTTTGTAATTTTTTTAGGTTACTAGCTACTTAATTGAATAATCAATCATTGGGGCATCTATTATTATTTACACGTAAGTAGGTAAGAGGAATAAATTAAAATGAAATTTAAAGATTTGGGCGAGGCTCATACGGTTTTCTGCCTCAAGTTCTTTTAAACGTTTGATATATAAGACTTTCATACCGCCCATATTTTCTCATCATTCATAAAAAGCTAAATTGCCATACCATATTTCCGGTAAAGTTCTTTAACGGGAATACCTGCTTCTGCTTCTTTTAATATCGATACGATTTGATCGTTCGGTTATTTTTTCACTCTTAAATCCATTTTTACTTTTATTTATTATGGGAAATTTTCTACTTTTTTGCTACAGTATTTTGGCAAATAATTACTAATTTAGGTGGTAATCACAAAATAACTGTAGGAAAATATACAAATTTATTTATATTGGAGCCTGTTAATAAGTACAAAATTTTTAAACGCGTGTTTTTATAATCTTTATATGTATACTCCATTTTATCTAATTTAAAAAACTGCTTTACTTTGGTAACCAATTTACTATCATGAAATTGAACATATTTCTGTAAAAAATAAGAGTTACCCTCTGAATCCAACCTTATAGCTAATTCAATACAGTCTTTACCACAACGCTCAGACTTTAAAAGTATTTCAATATGCTCACGTGCTTGGTCTAACATTTTATGATTTTCATAAAAAGTTGCTAGTAAGACACGGTTATTCTCATTATTTATATCTTTTTGTAAACTTTTTTTAAGTTTTTCTAAGTCGCTATCAGTAAATTTATTTTTTTGTAATCGCAATTCAAAATATGCATTCTCTATTATTGCATTTTCAGTATCATTAAGATAACTACCTTCAACAAGAGCTAAAGAATCAACGTTAGAAATATCCGACACTAAAATTTTATACAAATCAAATGCATATTTTGTATTGTAATACCTATAATATGGTATCCTGTCATTTTTTTTATAAAAAGAAGATAAAGAATCCACAATAATTTTATTCGCATCAGTAATAATTTGTGTATCTATCTTTTCGCCTTTATTTTTATCTGTAGTAGTTTCCCATAAAATAATTTCCTGATTTTTACTTTTCGCTCCCAAAAAAGCATGATTAGGAGCATAGATAATATAAGCGTCTATACCTACCTTTTTCATCGCATCAATTAGTAAATATGTATTTAAATCACAATCAGAACGTTGATTGGCATAATTATTTGAAGTTTCTTGTGATGGTTGATAATAAAAATATTCTCCTAATGTTTTATTTGCACAAGAAATATAATTAATAATATCTGAACTAGTTTGCTCTCCTTCCAAGATGCAATTATTACTAATTTGAGCAAAATAATAATTTATATTATTAAGTGCTTTATTTGCTATTTGTTCTGATGTAATTCCATGTTCTAAATCATACATAACCATCTTGTGTGTCAAAAATTGAGGAGAAAACGAAGAATTTAATGATGATAAATTATTATCGATTTTATTGATGTATAATCTATCCAAAATATAATTATAATAATTGCATGGAAAGAGTGATAAAAAAAACCAAATACTGCATAAAATAATATAGAGAAAAGAAAAAAGGATAAATAGTTTACACTTCATGGTTAAAATAGTCCTATAAAAATTTATAAAGTATTTTCCTGAAACAGCTTGAATTCACCTATCTTTAATATCAACAATTATTTGTTGATAAAATTACGTTTTGCTCTTCAAGCTGATTTGATTGCCGTTGTTGCTACCTTCTTTTATTTTTAGTTTATCATAATAATAACCTTATAAAACTGGTACTAATTAGTGTAGCCGATCCAAGTATAGCCTATCCAAATTTAGCGAATGTTTTCTTGTATATAATAGTTCGTTAACTTTTTTCATATATTCATCATAGTAGTTTTTCAAATTAATTCAAATAACGATAGTTATTCCTACACTCCCATTTTTTGCTTTAGCATTGTCTCTTTTCTTGTAAAAAATATTCAGGATTCTATACCGTTTCAGACTTCAATTAATCTTTAAAATAGATAAAGTGTTTTTTATGATAGGATTTAAGCCGAGTGTAACTATCCCCTAAAATAGTACAGCAAAAAGTAGTAAATTCGCTTTGCTAAAAATAACTGAGTACCAAATCGTCTTTATATTAAAAAATAATTTAGGCAAGAATTTTCTGAACCTAATTTAGAATCACAACTTCTGCTGTACTATTTGCTTGTTTTTTGAGGTTAGCTTTAAACTAAGCAAGACTACTTGATGAATGTTGATATTAAACGCTTTGGCGATAATTTGTTATTTTGCATTATACCAGCGCCAATAAATTGCTTGCCTTGATAAATTCGCACTAAGGTTTCAACTTGCGTGGAGCTTTCAAGTTCAATGGTTCGTCCTAATAATATGTCTTTACCTTGCGTATCGCTAAGGGTAACTTTTGGGCGATCTTGCAATGGGCTGTCAACGGGCATTAGTAGATCATCTTTAAGTTCGATATTTTGTAGCTGTTCTAAGGTGACCATGTTTTCAATCGGGTAATTGGAAACTTGTAAACGCCTTAAATAAATAACGTGTGCTCCGCAACCCAATAATTCACCTAAATCATCAATAATGGTTCGGATGTAGGTGCCTTTTGAGCAGTGTATTTCTAACGTTAATTCGTTTTTTATTGCATCAAATTGGATAAATTGATTTTCGTAAACGGTAATTGGTCTAGCTTCACGTTCAACCACAATACCTTGGCGAGCATATTGGTAAAGCGGTTTTCCTTGATATTTTAATGCCGAAAACATAGTTGGCACTTGTAAAATATCACCGAGAAAATGTGTTAAAGCTTGGTTGATTTGTGATTTAGTCACTTCAACAGGTTTGGTACATATAATTTGACCATCGGCATCAGATGTATCGGTTCGTTCTCCTAGTTTGGCGATCACACGATAACGCTTATCTGAATCCAATAAATATTGTGAAAATTTGGTTGCTTCACCAAAACAGATAGGAAGCATCCCTGTCGCTAGTGGATCAAGAGCTCCCGTATGCCCTGCCTTTTTAGCATTAAATAACCATTTTACTTTTTGCAACGCATCGTTTGATGTCATGCCTTGCGGTTTGTCTAGCAACAAAACACCGTGAAGATCACGGCGAGTTTTTTTTATATTCACCATTTTTATACTGAAACACATAGTTACCTGAAACTTTTTGACAGAGTTCAGGACTATTTTTTAATATTAATCTTTATGACGCTCATTGTCTTGTTTGATAACATCCGCCACCAAACTCGACATTTGCATACCTTTAACGAGCGACTCATCGTAAAAGAATTTTATCTCTGGAATGATTCGCAAACGCATCGCTTTGCCAATTAAGGTTCGAATGTAACCTTTAGCATCATTAAGTACCGTTAATCCTTGTTCAATAACTTGTGGATCATCGTCATTCAAAAAAGTCACAAAAACTTTGGCATACGAAAGATCACGCGAGATATCAACGCCTGAAACGGTTACCATACCAAGACGAGGGTCTTTGATTTCTCGTTGTAAGATAATTGCAATTTCTTTTTGTAATTCATGCCCAACTCGAGATGAACGATTAAATGCTTTTGCCATATCTATTTTCCTTATAAATGAATAAGCAAGGACTATACCTTGCTTATAACATCAAATACGTTGTAATTAGATCGTACGTTTGATTTCGATAGTTTCAAAAACTTCAATCGTGTCGCCAACACGAACATCGTTGTAGTTACGCACACCAATACCACATTCGGTTCCATTACGTACTTCGTTAACATCATCTTTAAAGCGACGTAATGATTCAAGTTCGCCTTCATAGATAACAACGTTATCACGCAATACACGAATTGGGTTGTGACGTTTAACAACACCTTCGGTTACCATACAACCTGCAATTGCACCAAATTTAGGTGATTTAAACACATCACGCACTTGAGCAAGACCAATAATTTCTTGTTTGTATTCTGGTGCAAGCATACCGCTCATAGCTTGTTTAACTTCGTCAATTAGATCATAAATAACAGAGTAATAACGTAGATCTAAATTTTCTGATTCAATCACTTTACGTGCTGAAGCATCGGCACGAACGTTAAAGCCTAAAATGATCGCATTTGATGCAGCAGCCAGCGATGCGTCAGTTTCGGTTATACCGCCCACACCTGATCCAATAATTTTAACTTTAACTTCATCTGTTGATAGTTTAAGTAATGAATCAGAAATCGCCTCAGCAGAACCTTGAACATCTGCTTTTAGAACAATATTGAGTTCAGAAACATCGCCTTCTGTCATGTTGGTAAACATGTTTTCAAGCTTCGCTTTTTGTTGACGAGCAAGTTTTACATCACGGAATTTACCTTGTCGATAAAGCGCAACTTCACGAGCTTTCTTTTCATCACGTACAACAGTAGCTTCGTCACCAGCTGATGGCACTCCAGACAAGCCAAGAATTTCAACTGGTATTGATGGACCAGCTTCAGTCACTTCTTTACCTAGTTCATTGCGCATCGCTCGGATACGACCGTATTCAAATCCACAAAGTACGATATCACCTTTACGCAACGTACCTGATTGAACAAGTACTGTTGCAACTGAACCACGACCTTTATCAAGGAATGATTCAATCACAACGCCGCTTGCCATACCTGTTTCGTATGCCGTTAATTCAAGCACTTCAGCTTGTAGTAAGATGGCTTCAAGTAGTTGATCAATACCAGTACCTGCTTTAGCAGAAACATGAACAAACTGAGTATCCCCCCCCCAATCTTCTGACATTACGCCATATTGTGCTAGTTCGCCTTTTACACGCTCTGGATCAGCTTCAGGTTTATCAATTTTGTTAACAGCAACAACAATTGGTACATTTGCCGCTTTAGCATGTTGGATTGCTTCTATAGTTTGAGGCATTACACCATCATCAGCTGCAACAACAAGTACTACAATATCCGTTGCTTTAGCACCCCGCGCACGCATAGAGGTAAACGCCGCATGACCTGGAGTATCTAAGAAAGTTATTTCTCCATTTGGCGTTTTAACATGATAAGCACCAATATGTTGTGTAATTCCACCAGCTTCGCCTGAAGCCACTTTTGCTTTACGAATATAGTCAAGTAAAGAGGTTTTACCATGGTCAACGTGTCCCATAATGGTAACTACAGGTGCACGAGAAACTTTTTCTGCACCTGTATCACGATCGCTCATAAGAGATTCTTCAAGCTCATTTTCACGACGAAGTACTACTTTATGTCCCATTTCTTCAGCCACTAATTGTGCTGTTTCTTGATCGATAACTTGATTAATAGTTGCCATTGCCCCCATTTTCATCATAGTTTTGATCACTTCGGAACCTTTTACTGCCATTTTATTCGCTAATTCAGCAACGGTAATGGTTTCACCAATAACAACATCACGATTAACCGCTTGGACAGGTTTAGTAAAACTTTGTTGCAACGTGCTTTTACCTTTCTTTTTATTATGGCCGCCACGAGTCACAGCTCGAGCTTCTTCACGTTCCGCTTTGCCTTCTGATAGCTTGTTGCCTTTTTTCTGTTTAGTTTGTTTAGCATTTCGACCACGCCCACGAGCGCTTTCGACTTCACGATCAGTTTCGTCTTCTGCTGCTCTAGCGTATTTAGAGGTTGTCACATGATAATCTTCATCTTCTGTATGATCACTATCATCAACTTCATTATATTGTTCTGCTAGCTTACGAGCTTCTTCAGCCATACGCTTGGCATCTTCCTCTAATTTTCGACGATTTTCTTCTTCCGCTTTACGTTTAATCTCATTCGCTTCAGCTTCTAATCGTGCTTTTTCTTCTTGCGCTTTTTTTACTTTTGGATCAACTACTCGCTCTTGTGCCGCTTTCGCTTTTTCCTCTTGAGCACGCTTTTTCGCTTCTTCTTCAGCTTTCTTTTCTTTTTCTTCCGCTTCTTTACGCGCTTTTAATTCGGCTTCTTGTTTCGCTTTTAGTTCTGCTTCTTGGCGAGCTTTTTGTTCAGCTTCTAAGCGTGCTTTTTCTTGCTCCGCCGCAATTTCAGCTGGATCGCGTTTAACAAAAGTTCGTTTTTTACGAACTTCTACTTTTATTTCTTTGCTTTTGCCACCACCGCTCGACACATTTAAAGTTGAGTGCGTCTTACGTTGCAATGTTAACTTTGTTGGGCCTTGCTGAGGTTTTAAATGAGCAAGCAAAGCTTCTTTCTCCTTTTGTGTGACAGTGTCTGTTGCAGATTTCTTCATACCTGCATCAGCAAACTGTTGCAAAAGTGTTTGCACTGGTGTGTTGATTTCTTGAGCCAGTGTTTCTATTGATACTTTGGTCATGTATTACTTTTCCTCAATTATTCATCTGCAAACCAACAAATATTACGAGCAGCCATAATAAAATCGCCAGCTTGTTCGTTTGTTATACCTTCAATCTCAGCTAAATCATCAGTACCTTGTTCTGCTAAATCTTCCAAAGTAATGATGTCATGTTGTACTAATTGATAAGCTAACTCTTGTGTCATACCGGGTAGATTTAGCAAATCTTGAGCTGGTTGTTTTTCGCCACTATTTGCTAGTGCAAGTGTTGTTAATGCATCTTTCGCTCGAGCTCTTAATGCTTCAACCAAATCTTCATCAAGCTCTTCAATTTCAAGCAATTCGTCAACTGGCACATAGGCAAGTTCCTCAAGTGAGGTAAAGCCTTCTTCAACTAATAGCTGTGCAAGCCCTTCATCAATATCAAGATGTTTCATCAAATTATTGATTGCAGCAAAAGATTCTGCATGATGTTTTTCTTGTAAATCTTCGTTACTCATCACATTTAATGTCCAGCCAGTAAGCTGTGAAGCTAAACGGATATTCTGACCATTTCGACCAATGGCTTGTGGTAAAGTTTCAGCATTGACGGCTACATCCATGGTGTGTTTGTCTTCATCAACAACAATTGAAACAACATCTGCCGGTGCCATAGCATTAATTACATATTGTGCAGGATTATCGTCCCATAAAACAATGTCAATACGTTCTCCACCAAATTCATTAGATACTGCTTGTACGCGCGCACCACGCATACCAACACAAGCACCAACAGGGTCAATACGACGATCATTACTGCTAACTGCGATTTTAGCACGTGAACCAGGATCACGAGCCACGCCTTTGATGTCAATCATCTCTTCACCAATTTCAGGGACTTCAATGCGGAATAACTCTTCCATCATTTCAGGGTTTGAACGGCTAATGCATAGTTGTGCAGGTTTATTATTTTGTTCTACAAGATATAAAATACCACGGACACGATCGCCTATACGGAAGTTTTCACGCGGTAACATATCATGGCGTGACATCATTGCGTCTGCATTGTTACCTAAATCAAGAATCACGCTATCGCGATTGGTTTTTTTGACAATTCCAGTCACAATATCACCAATACGATTTCTAAACATGTCAATGATCATTGCACGCTCAGCTTCGCGTACCTTTTGTACGATAACTTGTTTTGCTGTTTGTGTGGTTATACGGTCAAAAGCAACGGATTCAATTTGCTCTTCAACGTAATCGCCAAGTTTAACAGATGGGTCTTCGTATTGTGCGGCATCTAATGTCATTTCTTTGGTTGGTTGGGTTACTTCATTAACAACTAACCAACGTCGGAACGTATCGTAATCACCTGTTTTATGGTCTATTTTTACGATAACGTCAATATCAACAGCGTGTTTCTTTTTAGTGGCCGTTGCTAATGCCGTTTCTAGTGCTTCGAAAATTTTGTCGCGCGTAAGTGCTTTTTCGTTTGATACAGCTTCAACAACAGCTAAAATTTCTTTATTCATCCTTTTACATCCGTACTCTATTTAAGGTTAAAATTAGGTACAATATTTGCTTTTTGTACATTACTAAAAGCAAACACTTCATCATTATCATCGACAGTTAATGTAACCATTTCACCGTCGATAGACTTAATTCGTCCTTTCCATTTGCGACGGTTAGCAACAGGAATACGTAGACTCACTGTGACTTCTTCGCCGATAAAACGCTGGTAATGTTCAAGCGTAAATAACGGCCTGTCCATTCCTGGCGATGAAACTTCAAGATTGTAAGCATCTTTGATAGGGTCTTCAACATCAAGAACTGCACTGATTTGACGGCTTGCATCAGCACAATCATCAACCGTAATACCATTTTCACTATCAATATAGACTCGTAGTATAGGATAACGACCACGAATATATTCAACTCCGACTAATTCAAAACCAAGTGCATTAACTGGCTCTTGGATAATATCGGTTAATTGTTGTTCTATATTAGCCAAACAAACCTCCACTGCAGAAAATAAAAAAGGGCATAAAGCCCAACATTTTTTAAACTTACGTTTAAATGATAACACGAAAAAAAACCTCGACATGCGAGGCTTACATTTAAATACTAACTATAATGAAGCCACTTGTTTCGAACTTTCATAAATAAAAAAGGGTAGATTGGTTTATGAATGAAAATTTAAGTGGTTGCGGGGGCTGGATTTGAACCAACGACCTTCGGGTTATGAGCCCGACGAGCTACCAAGCTGCTCCACCCCGCGATAGATGAATGAGAATTATACGGCATTTTAAATAAAATGCAACTGCAAATCACACTGATTTTATCAGTAAACTTAAAATTATTAAAAATATGTTACACGTCAATTTTAATATATATATACCACTTAACTTAAGCATAATTGTTTAACTTATATTGGCACAATAATTCCATTTTCAAGCCTATTATTGTGCCCACTATTTAGTACTATAAAGTAATATAAATTACTTGCTAGTTGCCTGTTTCATTGATTGAACAAATTTGGCTAATTGGTTAAGCATTTGTTCGGGATTGTCAAGGTTTTTCTCAATAATTTTTACTGTTGCTGATCCGCTAATTGCCCCAGCTGCACCAGATTTAATCGCTTCGCTAACTTGAGTTGGTTCTGAAATACCAAACCCTTGTAACGCAGGTGGAGCGCCAAACTCAATTAATTTCTTTATCAGATGGGTAAGTGGTTTATTAGCTCGATTTTCAGCACCAGTAACGCCTGATCGTGATACCAAATAAGTATAACCTTTACCTTGCTTAGCAATACTTTGAATGACTTTATCATCAGCATTAGGTGGGCAAATAAAAATTGGCGCTATATTGTATTTTTTTGCGGCCACTGTAAATTCTTGTGCATATTGAGCTGGCAAATCAGCAATCAATACTGAATCAACTCCCGCTTTGGCACACTTGGCATAAAAGCCGTCGATACCATTTTTGAAAACTAAATTAGCATAAATAAGTAATCCTATTGGAATATTGGTGTATTGCGCTCTGACATTGGTTAAAATTTCAAAACACTTTTCAACTGTTATTCCTGCTTTAAATGCCCGAATATTGGCATTTTGAATAGTTGGACCATCGGCCATAGGATCTGAAAATGGGATCCCAAGCTCTAGTGCATCAGCGCCAGATTCAATTAAAGTTTGAATGATTTTAAATGACAGTTCTGGCGTTGGGTCACCGACTGGAACAAAAGGAACAAAAGCGCCTCGTTTTTCGGCTGTTAATGTTGCAAACAGTTTTTGATAACGGCTCATTCGATTTCTCCTTTTGCTTTTAAAATATCATAAACGGTAAAGATATCTTTATCGCCACGCCCTGACAGGTTAACTATTAGTAGCTGTTCTTTAGTTGGATTTTCTTTTATCATTTTCATAGCATAAGCTAATGCGTGCGATGATTCTAACGCAGGAATAATACCTTCATGTCGTGATAACGCTTTAAATGCATCAAGCGCTTCATCATCAGTAATTGACACATAATCAGCTCGACCAATACTATCTAAATACGCATGCTGTGGACCAACTGATGGAAAATCTAACCCTGCCGATATTGAATAAGATTCTTCAATTTGTCCTTCTTCCGTTTGCATCATCGGCGATTTCATACCGAAATAGATGCCAAGCTTACCATGTTTTAGCGAAGCTCCATGTTTGCCACTTTCAATCCCATGACCTCCTGGCTCTACACCAATTAATTTGACGGATTTATCATCAATAAAATTAGCAAACATACCAATTGCGTTTGAACCACCACCAACACATGCAATGACTGCATCAGGCAAACGTCCTTCTTTTTCAAGGATTTGTTGTTTAGCTTCACGGCTGATCATTTGTTGAAATTCACGTACAATTGTTGGAAAAGGATGCGGACCAGCTGCAGTACCTAACATATAATGCGCTTTCTCATAACTGCCAGACCAATCGCGTAATGCCTCGTTACACGCATCTTTTAATGTCGCTGAACCCGTTTCAACTGGGATGACTGTTGCGCCCATCAGTCGCATTCTAAATACGTTAGGTGCTTGGCGTTTAACATCTTTGGCGCCCATGTAAATTCGGCATTTTAAGCCAAGTAGTGCGCAGGCTAAAGCTGAAGCAACTCCATGTTGCCCTGCACCTGTTTCGGCTATAATTTCAGTTTTGCCCATTCTTTTAGCAAGCAATGCTTGTCCTAAAACTTGGTTAGTTTTGTGTGCACCACCATGCACTAAATCTTCTCGTTTTAAGTAAAGCTTGGTTTTGGTGCCTGCCGTTAGATTTTTACATAAAGTTAATGCTGTTGGTCTACCAGCATAGTTAACTAATAAGTCGTTAAACTCTTTCTGAAAGTTTGGATCGTTGACTGCAGAGATAAAAGCATCTTCAAGTTGTTCAAGCACTGGCATTAATATTTGAGGAACATATTGCCCACCAAATTCGCCAAAGTAAGGATTTAACTTAGACATAACTATTCCTTTTTTTTAAATAAAAATTAAATTTGTTCAAATACAGCTTGGATTTTTTGTTTATCTTTAATTCCTGGGGATATTTCAACACCAGAGTTTAGATCAACGCCTATCACCCCAGTTGCTAAAGCTGACCTTATATTTTTTGAATTAATACCCCCTGCTAGAATGACATTATTTAGATCTTGATTATCAAGTAGCGACCAATCAAAGCTTTTTCCTGTACCGCCTGCACCATGATCAAAGATATAACGAGACACTAATGGATTGGCATGTTCAGGTACAGCACCATCAATACTTAATGCTTGCCAAATTTGACAAGTTTTGGGTAATTCTTGGCGCAATGTTTTGATATAGTTTGCATCTTCATCTCCATGCAGTTGCACTGCATACAAGGATAACTGTTTTGCTATTTGAACTACTGTTTCGATCTCTTCATTTCGAAATACACCAACCCAATTAAGCGGTGCTGCAACAATAACTTTTCGAGCCTTAATTGGCTGTATATAACGTGCTGAATTTGTAACAAAAATCAAACCACCATAAACTGCACCAGCTTGATAAGCACTAACAGCATCTTCGGGACGTGTTAAACCGCATACTTTATTTTCGCCTAACATCACCTTGCGAATTGCCAAAGTTAAGTTTGGTTCAGACATTAACGCACTACCAATTAAGAATCCATCTGCAAAACGACTCAGTTCTTTAACCTGATTGTGAGTATAAATACCCGATTCACTAATAATAATGCGATCGTTAGGAATTGATTTGGATAAGGCTTTTACCCGATTTAGATCAACCGTCAAATCCCTTAAGTTACGATTATTAATACCGATTACTTTCGCACCCAGTTGGATGGCTCTTTCAACTTCGTTTTCAGTACTAGCTTCTGTCAATATCCCCATATTGAGCTTATGAGCAATGTTACTTAGATGACGATATTCATCATCCGTCAATACAGATAGCATTAATAGTACTGCGTCAGCTTGATAATAACGCGCTAAATAGATCTGATATTCATCAATAATAAAGTCCTTACAAAGCACGGGTTGTGTGATTTCATTACGAACTATGGATAAAAATTCAAAGCTACCTTGAAAATATTTTTCATCAGTCAATACTGAAACTACTGAAGCATAATCTTTATAAACTTTAGCAATAGCGGCTGGATCAAAATCATCTCGAATCAAACCTTTTGATGGCGACGCTTTTTTACACTCTAAAATAAAAACCGTTTTAGGTTTATTTAGCGCTTGATAAAAATTGCGATCACTAGGTATTACTGCTGATTTGAACATTGTAAGTGGATTTGTTTCCTGCTGCTCAGTTAACCAAATCTGTTTATCGTCAATGATCTTTTTTAGTACTGTTGCCATTTCAACATTTTTTACTAATGCTGCAATTGCCATGTTATTCTCCACTTGTTATCTTGCTGCTAGTTGTTGTAATAATGCATAAGGTTTACCACTTTGCATCATTTCAATTGCCCGTTGTGCATTTTGTTTTAAATTTGACTCGCCAAATAAGCTCATTAACATCGCAACATTAGCGGCAATTGCTGATTGGTGTGCTGGTTTTCCGTGACCTTGTAAAATGGCAATTAACATATCACGATTCTGCTCAGGTGTACCCCCTTCAATATCTTTTAAGGTAAATGTTGGCAAGCCAAAATCGTCAGGTTTAAGCGTAAAATAACGAATTTCACCATCTTTAACTTCAGCAACGTCAGTTTTACCATGAATAGCAACTTCGTCCATTCCTGCACCATGCACCACATAAGCATGTTTATAATTAAGCATTTTTAATGTTTCAGCAATCGGTTGGATCAAATCTGGATGATACACGCCTAATAAAATACGTTTAGGACGAGATGGATTAATCAATGGTCCTAACACATTAAAAATGGTCCGAGTTTTTAATTGTTGGCGTATTGGTGCTGCATGGCGAAAACCTGAATGATATTGCTGGGCAAATAAGAAGCACACACCAAGTTCATCTAATGCCTGACGAGATGTTTGTGCTGACATATTTAATTTAATGCCTAAGGCAGAAAGCACATCGGAAGAGCCTGATTTACTTGATACACCACGATTACCATGTTTAGCCACTTTATAACCCAATGCTGCAGCCACAAAAGCACTAGCTGTTGAGATGTTAATGCTATTGGTGCCATCCCCCCCAGTACCAACAATATCAGTAAAATCATAATCTGGAGAATCAAAATGATCGGCATTCTCAAGCAATGCTAAAGCTGCCCCTGCTATTTCATCCGGTTTTTCACCACGAACTTTCATACTAATTATTGCGGTAGCCAATACAGTTGGTTCAATCTTACCTTGAATAATTAAATTAAATAGTATTTTACTTTCCTCTTGTGTAAGGGTTTGCCCTAAATATAATTTATTAACAATAGGTTGAATATTATACTCTTGCTTATCAACAATAGCTTCCTGTTTTGGCTTCTCTTGTTTTTGTGGAGGATTTAGTGCCCATTTAATAGTTTGTTCTAATAATTCTACACCTTGAATGGTTAATATAGATTCTGGATGAAATTGAAAACCACAAACTCGATCCTCATCATTACGAACTGCCATTACAATATTATTGCAAAGCGCATTGATGGTTAGTGTTTTTGGAATATTTTCACCTTTTAAAGAGTGATAACGAGCCACCGGTAGCGGATTTGGTAATCCTTTAAACATCGCTTGCTCATCATGCTCAATTAAAGATGCCTTACCATGCAAAATATCGCCAGCTGGCACAATCGCTCCACCATAGGATTCCACAATAGCTTGATAACCAAGGCAGATACCAATAATAGGCAATTTACCTTTTAAACGTTTTAACAGTTCTGGCATGCATCCAGCGTCACTTGGCGCTCCTGGACCTGGTGATAACATTAAAATAGGGTTTTGCATTTGTGACAATTTTTCAATAATTACATTTGCAGGGATAGTATTTCGATAAATCGTCACACAATGCTTACTATTACGTAATTGATCGACCAAGTTATAAGTAAAAGAATCAATATTATCAATAAATAAGATATTAGCCATTAGAATACACCTTCTACATTATGCGCTGCCATGATAGCTCGAATAACTGCACGTGCTTTATTACGTGATTCATCAGATTCTGATTGTGGCTTTGAATCTAGCACCACACCACTGCCAGCTTGTACTGTCGCTATGCCATCTTCGACATAGGCACTTCGAATCACAATACAGGTATCAAGATCGCCATTCGCGGTAAAATAGCCAACAGCACCACCATAGCTACCACGTTTAACTTTTTCTGATTCAGCAATTAATTGCATCGCACGAACTTTGGGTGCTCCTGTTAATGTTCCCATATTCATAGTGGCTTGATAAGCATGAAGCGCATCTAAATCACTGCGTAACTGACCAACCACACGCGAAACTAAATGCATCACAAAAGAGTAACGATCCACTTTTAACAAATCTTTGGTATAACGGGTACCGGGTTTACAGATACGCGCTAAATCGTTGCGTGCTAAATCAACTAACATTAAGTGTTCGGCTAGTTCTTTTTTATCGGTGCGCATTTCAAGTTCTAACCTACTATCTAAATCAAAATCAATTTCACCATTTGTGGTTAATCCACGTGGACGAGTACCGGCAATTGGGTAGATTTCAACTTGATTAGTTGCTTTAGTATACTTAAGTGCACTTTCAGGTGAGGCTCCAAATAACACAAAATCACTATCTTGCATATAAAACATGTAAGGGCTTGGATTATTGTTTTTTAATACCTGATAAGCCGATAATGGCTCAGGGCAAGGTAATTTAAAACGCCGTGAAGGTACTGCTTGAAAAATTTCCCCCTGCTCAATTGCATCTTGCATTTTTTTGATAACTGTATTGAAATCATCATCACTTTTATTACATGTCACATCGATATTAGCAAGGGACTGAGTATGAATGGCTTTCATTGGGCTATTTAATGTTGCTTGTAAATTAGCTAACCGTTGTGTTAAGCGCTCAGTTTCTTTTAAATCAGAAGTGAAAACCGTCGTTTTTAAAATGGATTTATGATCTTTATGATTTATTTCTAATATTGTTTCAGCTAAATAAAAACAGAAATCTTGACAACGCTGCTCTGTAGGTAAATTAGGTAAGTTTTCAAATCCAGCGACAAGGTCGTAACAAAATAGCCCACCAACAAAAATCGCATCTTGACCACATTGTTCAGGGATATTCACAATAGTCAATAATGTGCGTAATGCATCAAAAACTGATAGCGACTTTAATCTTGAATCTTCATCTTGCATACTATCAATAGTGGGAAATACCAATTTAAGTGTTTGTTCATCCACTTGTACATTATCTAACTTGTCTGTAAAAGCCTGTTGTAATAAAGGTAATAGCTTTTCACCATTTGTGGTCAATGCCTTAAAAGTCACTTCATTATTTATTGCCGAAATACGTAATGCACTATCGACAATCATGACACTTTTAATTCCTTGCTTATTATCAATTTCGGCTGATTCTAGTAACAACGTTGCCGGTTTACTATCGCACAATTGATAAAACACTTGAGTTGGATCTTGATAATAACCGATGGTTTGGGTTATTTGTGTTAATGTCGGCTTATTCATTGTTGGCTCTCTACATTTAAATTTTTATTTAGCTGATTCGTTTAACATCCAAAAAACTAAAAAACCCGCATAAAGCGGGTTGTGTAAAAAAGACAATACATCATTACATCACCCGCAAAAGGTAACGCACCACCAACCAAAGCTGGTGAATTGACGAGTAATAAGATGTAAATATTGTGCTTTCATAATTTTTATCGATTAAAAATAAATTTTGTACTATTAAACTAGTTTACTAGCACACTGTCAAGGGATTATTTATTTTTAAAAACAAACTTCGCATTTATAACTAGGCAAAAAATTTAATAATCTATAAAATGGTTGACTCATTTTTATTATAAAAAATTATAAGGATTTTTGAACTATGCCAGTATTTTATATCGTCATTGGTGTTATTGTTTTGCTTGCGTTAATTACTGTCTTAAAGGCAATTACAATTGTTCCCCAAGGTTATCAATATACTATCGAACGTTTTGGTAAATATACCCATACCCTTGAACCCGGTTTAAATATCATTATTCCGTTTATGGATGGTGTTGGTCGTAAAATTAATATGATGGAGCAAGTACTCGATATTCCATCACAAGAAGTCATTTCAAAAGATAATGCTAATGTGCAAATTGATGCTGTTTGCTTTATCCAAGTACAAGAAGCAGCAAGGGCTGCATATCAAGTCAATCAATTAGAGCGTGCTGTCATTAATTTAATGATGACTAATATTCGTACTGTTTTAGGTAGCATGGAATTGGATGAAATGTTATCACAACGTGATCATATTAACTCTAAGTTACTAAGTATTGTCGATGAGGCAACAAGTCCATGGGGAATCAAAATTACCCGTATCGAAATTCGAGATGTTCGCCCACCAGCAGAATTGATTGCTGCGATGAATGCGCAAATGAAAGCAGAACGTAATAAACGTGCCGAAATTCTTGAAGCAGAAGGTGTTCGTCAAGCAGCGATTTTACGCTCTGAAGGTGAAAAACAATCTGAAATTTTAAAAGCGGAAGGTGAAAGACAATCTGCCTTTTTACAAGCCGAAGCGCGTGAACGTGCTGCCGAGGCAGAAGCAAGAGCAACTCAAATGGTATCCGATGCTATTGCTGCAGGTAATATTAATGCTATTAACTACTTTGTTGCCCAAAAATATACTGAAGCATTACAACAAATTGGTTCATCGGATAATAGTAAAGTGATTATGATGCCACTTGATGCGTCAAGTTTAATGGGTAGTATTGGCGGTATTGCTGAGTTGATTAAAAACACGAAATAAAAAATCAATTTTTATACTTAAACATAGTGTTTCCTGAAACTTTTTAACAAAATCTATAAACGCTATGTTTAAGATTTTTACTGAATGTATTATAAAGGTAATCAATAATGACTGATTTTTTTATGGTTTTCTATAGTTCACCCCATTGGGTATTTATTGCTTTAGGCGGTATTTTGCTGATTATAGAATTACTTGGTACTGGCGGATACGGGCTTTGGAGTGGGATAGCTGCCATTATTGTTGGTTTAATTGCTTGGATTTTACCTCTTTCTTGGCCAATTTTATGGATTTTATTTGCAATTCTAACGCTTGTATCTGCTTATCTTTGGTGGCTTTGGCTCAAAAAGCAAGGTAAAGATAAATCAAGTAAAGGCGAAATCAATCAGCCACAACAAGATTTAATTGGTATTAAAACAGTTGTCACAGATGCTATTGTTAATGGCTCAGGTCGAGTAAAAATCAAAGATGGAACATGGTCGGCAAGATGCGTTGAAGATCTTAATGTTGGGCAGCGTGTTGAAATTATTGCTGTGGATGGTCTAATTTTAGATGTGCTACCTATAAATCAATAGTTTTTTTGCTAGTTATAAAAATAAATAGGGCGCATTAACAATGCGTCTTAAGATTGATGACAAAGAACTCGCTCAGGAATATTTTTTATTAAAAATCAATTATTAATAAATTCGAATTATATAATAAAATAACGAATCAAGGCCATAAAACACATCCCTGCAACTACAATACACATTAAGCTTTTAGTGACCACTGCGACAATAACAGTTGGAATAGATGCCAAGCAATATTCTACATGAAAATCAGGAAACTGCCCCTCTTTTACCACAAATAAATTTTGCACAAATAGCGCTGTTAAAATACACAAAGGCACATACGACAAAAAACGAATTACCACATTTGGTAATTGCAACTTTCGAACCAGCATAAAAGGAATTACTCTTGGCAACCAAGTGACTAAACCACAACCTAAAATAATTAATAAACTATAAATTGTCACGCATCACGCTCCATTGCCATTCCCATAAAACAACCACCAAAAGTGCTAATTAAAATTGCCATTTCAGGTGACACAAAGCGCATTAATAAAATCAGCATAAGAGCAACGGTTAACATCACTAATAGTCGATTTTTAAGGCTTTTACTTTTATCACCAATTAATTGCAAATAAAGTAAACCAATAAACATGGCAACCAAGGCGTAATCAAAACCAAATAAGTTAGGATCGGGCAGCCATTCACCAATGACTGCACCTAAAAAACAAGATACAATCCAAGCCAAATAAGCCGTTACATTAAGCCCATGCATCCAAGCGACATTAACGGGCACTTTATTGGTTATAGCACTCATGACAACGGCAAAACTTTCATCAGTTAATAAGCTACCAATAGCCATATTATTAAAAAATGAAAATTTACGAAAAGCAGGTGCCGTTGCCATACTCATTAAAAAATGACGAGAGTTAACTAAAAAAATCGTAAAAATAATGGCTGAAACAGGCGTAGCCACCATCATCAAACCTGCAATAATAAACTGTGCGGTACCCGCATAAACAATAACAGCCAATAATGTAATTTCAAGTACGGATAAATTTGCTGACTTCCCTACAACACCTGCAGCAATGCCAATACCAATGTAACCTAATAAAGTTGGAATACAAGCATAAACCCCATCTTTAAAAGCCAAAGACATAATCATTCCTTAACGATAATAATATGTGACTTTATAAATTAATATTTTAGATATTGCAAACCGATAATACAGCTCTTGAATAACCTAAATATTAAGTATTAAATTCCCAATTAACCCACAATAAACCGCAATCTTTTGTCAAATTTTGCTATAATATCGCCTAACTTACATTAATGATAACAAAATAACAAAATAACTCAATAGCAACTAACGTGGCAAACATATCTATGTATACAGGAACTTTATTTATTATCTCAGCACCAAGTGGTGCAGGAAAATCAAGCCTTATTCGAGCTTATTTAAACCAAAATCCACAACAAGCAAAAGTATCAATTTCACATACAACTCGCCAGCCACGACCAGGTGAATCACATGGCGAACATTATTATTTTGTGGATCACAAACACTTTGAATCCTTAATTGATAAAAACTCATTTGTAGAATATGCCAACGTATTTGACCACTATTACGGCACATCTAAAGCTGAAATAGAACAAAGCCTATTACAAGGAATTAATGTTTTTTTAGATATTGATTGGCAGGGTGCAAGGCAAGTACGCCAAAAAATGCCTCAAGCAAAAAGCATTTTTATATTACCACCATCACTAAAAGAATTAGAAAACCGCCTAATAAAACGCGGGCAAGACAACAGCAGCGTCATAGCTAAAAGAATGCAAAAAGCACAAGCCGAAATTTCGCATTATGATGAATATGACTATGTCATTATCAATGATGATTTTGATACTTCATTAAATGCCTTAAGTGCAATTATTACTGCTGCTAGCTTAGAGCAGGCAAAACAGACCATCATTCATTCACAATTATTAAAAGATTTATTACATAATGATTTTAATTAAAACATCTATAATATCGCCGAAATTTTAATCGGCGATATTATAAAAAAGCCTTTAATTTCCTAAAGCTTGATCAGCCTGATCGTTTTGAATTAACTCTAATTTATAGCCATCAGGATCTTCAACAAAAGCAATGATCGTTGAACCACCTTTTACTGGCCCTGCTTCGCGTGTTACTTTGCCTCCTGCTTGCTTAACCGCATCACACATTTTCGCTACATTATCAACACCAATCGCAATATGGCCAAACGCTGTTCCATGATCATATTTATCGGTATCCCAATTATAAGTTAACTCAATCACTGAGCTTGTTGTCTCATCGCTATAACCAACAAAGGCTAATGAATATTTATATTGTGTGTTTTCACTGGTTCTTAGCACTCGCATGCCCATTACACGGGTATAAAAATCGATCGAACGTTGCAAATCACCAACTCGAATCATAGTATGCAAAATACGCATCGGCTTACTGTTCCTTTAATAGAATAAATAAAATTTTTGTTGAGTTTATACATTAGTGCTTAAGCAGGCAAATTTTTGTTATTGATTGGATATTTTATGATGATTAATAAAAAGCTAATACCATATACCTAAATAACTATTTTGCTCACTATCAAAGTGAGCAAAATTAAGTGTTATCTTTTGATTTATTATTTTGATTGGCGGTTATCTTGATTGATTGCTATAACGTGGAGAAGCACTAATTTGCTTACCATTAGTAACTAAACGAACTGCCTGACCTGCAAAAAAATCTTTAGCTGAACCTTTTTGTACAAGCACAATATTTGATCCATTTTCTTGTTTGATTTCTAGCTCAACAGCACTTGCTTGGCTAGTTTTATCTTGAATTACATCACCCAAAATTGCACCGCCAATAGCACCGGTTGCTGTCGCTAATACTCGACCAGAACCATTACCAACAGTATTACCTAAAACACCACCTAAAACAGCACCACCTAAGCTACCTACGATATTTTCGTTTTTACCATTTGTGTTATTAGCTTGAATTTTAACAGGTCGTACTGAAACAACTGTACCATAACTCACTTGCTGAACTTGTTTGGCTTGATCAGCTGTATAAACATCGCCAGAATAGATATCACTATTGCTACATCCAGATAAAATTGCAGCTAAAATAGTTAGTGTGACGATTTTTTTCATAATTAATTCCTCATATAATATCGGTATCTTATTATTATACCTTGTTTAGAATAATCTTATTAAGAAAAAACGACAATAGCATTTTCATTATTTTATCAATAGCCAATACAATTTATGCTTAAGTTAGGTTATACTCAGCGCAATAGTTTATTGAGCGTACAATGAATATATGAAACGGTTATTTTTTCAATTAATATTATCGGTTATGATAACGGCTTGTCACGATGCAAATCAAGCACCTCAAAAAATCGAGAGCATTGAATTTAAACAACCATCAAATGATTGTTTAAATAATGAATCAACAAATGATTCGCATCTTAACAAAATTCCTGCTTCAGGATGTCCCGTAAAATAATTTAATAGGCACAAGTAACACAATGAAAACGATAGAAATCGACGAAGAATTATACCAATTTATTGCTGGTCAAACCAAACACATTGGCGAAGATGCATCAAGTATATTACGACGTTTATTAAACATAAACCAATCAACCTTGGCAAAACAAAACACCATCGTCAAAAAAGAAAATCACTATCCTATTTTTAATGATTTATTAACTAGCGACACCTTTATAAGCGAAAAATCCATTATCAGCCGTTTTATATTATTGCTTAGTGCATTATATAACTATAACCCAGCACTTTTTGCCATTGCTGCAACATCATTGCATGGTAGTAAAAGGCAATACCTAGCCAAAGATAAACTCGCTCTTGAAGCATCAGGTAAAAACACCAAACCCCGCGAAATCATTGGCACACCTTATTGGGTAATTAGCAATACCAACACTGCTAGAAAGCAGTATATTATAGAATCAATAATGAGTGACATGGGCATATCTGAAACCATGATAAACCAAGTTACTAACGCTTTCTTGCCTTAACAGGATAAACAAATAAAGCTAAAACATGACAACACGAACCTGATCACATTTTAGCTATTATAAAATGACTATTTTATGAAAGAGGATAAAAAAATGGCCAAGCAAAACCGCGCAGGAATGTTAGCTCAACCATCAGATCTCATTAACGTTGAAACATTACGCAATAGCTACTACCAAATTCAACCTGATACGGATAACGCTAGCCAACTAGTCATATTTGGCACATCGGGCCATCGAGGCAGTTCAAACAAAGGCACATTCAACGAAGCACACATATTAGCAGTTGCACAAGCTATTGCTGAATATCGCAAAACCAACAATATCACAGGGCCATGCTTTATTGGTCAAGACACTCATGCCCTATCAGAACTTGCATTAAAATCAGTACTTGAAGTTTTTGTTGCCAACGAGCAAACCGTTGTTATCGCAAAAGATTGGGGCTATACACCAACGCCTGTAATATCGCATGCTATTTTAACCTACAACCAAGGTAAACAAGCCCAACTAGCCGACGGTATTGTCATTACTCCATCGCATAATCCACCAGAAGATGGCGGAATAAAATATAATCCAACTAATGGCGGTCCTGCGGATACCGACATCACCAAACAAATTGAAAACCGTGCCAATGAATTACTAAAAAATAAACTCAATGGTGTAAAACGTGTCACCTTAGACAAGGCTATAAATTCAAATTACGTTCATACCAAAGAGTACGAAACCGACTACATCAACGACCTTGAAAACATCTTAGATCTAGCGCTGATCAAATCATCATCGCTAAAAATTGGTGTTGACCCACTTGGTGGTGCAGGTATTACTTATTGGCCTAGAATTGCCGAAAAATATGGCATTAATCTTAACATTGTTAACAACAAAGTCGACCCAACATTCAGCTTTATGCACCTCGATCATGATGAAATCATTCGAATGGACTGCTCAAGCCGTTGGGCAATGGCGGGATTGTTAACATTAAAAGATCAATTTGATTTAGCTTTTGGTAACGATACCGACTTTGACCGCCACGGCATTGTAACGCCAAAGGGGCTAATGAACCCAAATGCTTACCTATCAACTTGTGTCAATTACCTATTCCAATACCGCCCACAATGGCACAAAGATATCGCTATTGGAAAAACACTAGTTACAAGCTCGATGATCGACCGCGTAGCAAATAGCCTAAACAAACAATACCTAGAATACCCTGTTGGTTTTAAATGGTATGCTGATGGGCTATACAACGGTAAACTCGGCTTTGCCGGCGAAGAAAGCGCAGGCGCATCGTTTTTAAGAACCAACGGCAAAGTTTGGACAACCGACAAAGACGGCATAATCCTATGCCTACTTGCTGCCGAAATGACTGCAAAAGTGGGCAAAAACCCACAAGAGCAATATCAAGAACTTGAAGCAAAATTTGGCGTTTCTTATTATGGACGAATTCAAGCACCGGCCTCGTTTAATGAAAAACAAAAACTAGCCAAACTTGATGCTAGCCAACTAACCACCGACAACTTAGCAGGTGAAAAAATCACCCAATGCCTAACCACTGCACCAGCTAACAACGCTGCAATTGGTGGGCTTAAAGTGATAACCCAAAACGGCTGGTTTGCCGCTCGCCCATCAGGAACAGAAGATGCTTACAAAATCTATGCAGAAAGCTTTATAAGCAACGAACATTTAAATACTCTACAGCAAGAAGCCCAACAAATTGTGGCTAAAGCAATTAAATGATAGTAAAAGGTACAAGAAACAGCAGCTATTTGGCTGCTGTTTTTTTATGTGGGGTTTTTAATAAAAACACAAAAAATCAATAATTTTCACCTGTTTTATCTAAATAATGCCTTTTTGGGTTGATGGATAGAATAAGTTAGGTTCGATGGTTTCGGCATCGCCAGCGGCGGAGGGTCACGCGATTGTGGTTTAGCCACAACTGCGCCACCCTAAGGGAAAATGCCCCAACTTGCGCCGAGGCTTTATTCTTGTCTATATTATCCTTTCAGGCACCCACCATAACCACCTTCCGCGCCCTAAGGATTAAGAACTAAACGCTAAAAACTAAGGTCTGGTGATGCTGCAAAGACCCTCGTTACTGCCGAAGTTATCACCGTGCCACTGATTGACGCCGCCGGTTGCCGAGTCGACAGAGGCCATCCAAATTTCACCTGATCGGCTGCCACTAATCCAGTAGCTGCTGCCGTCGAAGCCCGCACCAGCGTAGGAACTCACGTTGCCCCACTCCGTGAAAAATCCAGCGCCTATTTGACGTTGTAATGCCCCATGTTCTGACAATGGGGCGGCACCATTATTAATTATGACACGCTCTCTACCCAATTTCACTCTTATACATCTGAAATAATTATCTCCTCTTACACCACACCTCGCATTGGTTAAATCTTTTATTCCCGGCATACTCCCCCCCAAATGAGAACACCATCCAGACTGTTCATTATAATGTCTTCTTACGGCCCCACTACTGACGAACCACTTCTTCAACACAAATCCATATTTTACTAACTCATAACCATTTTTATCTCTACCCACTAACTCAAACCTCTGCGGTAACCTTGGTGCAGTAATTCGATTAGGATTGAACCTTTGATTTCTTACTTCTGGACCTGTTAGCTTAACACGTGCTACAACTTGTCCCCTATCTTCATAAGGAATCCAGTGATCATTGGGTACAACATTTGTCACTGTTGCAGTAATTCCCTCATGCGTGACCGCTCTCCATGTCAATTCTCTTACATCTATTCCTGTAATGAGTAAATCAAAATATAAATTATCCGCACCTGTAGTCGGGAAATTGAGGTTGTATGATTCAGGATTGGTTGATCGAACTAAGAAGCCCTTCTTAGGATTCCATATGTCAGCTGGGCCTGCGTATTTGCCGTTACCAACATATAGATTCGGCCTTGCATATTCAATAACTGGCGGCGGCGGCGGCGGCGGTGGTGGTGGTGGCGGCGGTGGTGGTGGTGGCGGCGGTGGTGGTGGCGGCGGTGGATCTGGAAGTGGTGTTGAAGATAAAATTATTGCATCACTACGATTACCCGCTCGAACCTTTTTATCATTCGCCTGTACATTCCATGAAGATGACAATAATAACAGCCCCAATACCAATAAGCTTTTTCGGGATAATTTCGATAATATAAATGAGTTTCGTGTAAAAACTCGGCGAATAAGGTTATTTGATAAATTTAAGACATAGGTTTGCCAGTGCTGGTGTCTGAAATGATAATGCATTATGGTTCACCTGTCAAGTAAAATCATGTTTAATTTCGATTTTTTATAATTGCTCGCTTATTTAATAAGCTTTTTTCTATAGCGATTAAAGTATAACCATTTAAAAAAGAGTTAGCTAGTTTTTTTGGGGAATTTTTGGTAAAAATTATTTAGGTGTGACTTCGATTAAGTTTTATGAAAACCTTTAAATGATTGAAATATTTGGTTTTTTAGAAAAAACAATAAAATAAAAAATTAAATAAAATCAATGTTTTCCCTAACAATTTTTTGCCTGATATTGAGTTCTTGTTTTGGTGGATGGAGTTGATTGGGGCAGTATTTTCGGACATCTTATTCATTTGGTGTAAAAAATTGCTACTGTGATAGCGTCTGAATAAGGGGATTTTGTGCAAAATCCCCCAATATTATTTGTATCATCCATAATACTTACCTTTTCAAGACCATCTTCGCTTTACTCAGATGTTCAAATGTGTTCCTAACAAAGCATAGCCTCGCTAAACTTTTCTGTTTGGCATGCTGACCTCACTCTGTTGTCGGTGCATTCTGACACAGGAATAAGACAAATAAAATAATCTCTTATTATTATGTTTTTATAATTATCGAGTTAATTTTATATGAATTAACGACCTGTACGGCGTTAAAGGAAAATGTGTGTAGAAAAGTCTTTTTTGAAATTTTCTAAACCGCCTGTACGGCGTTAAAGTGGGAGAAGATATTATTGTAAAATTTAAGTCTTTTCTAAACCGCCTGTACGGCGTTAAAGGCAATGAGCGCCCCCCGACGGAAGTACCTACGTTTCTAAACCGCCTGTACGGCGTTAAAGAGACACACGTGGGCGAGCTGGCACGTTCAAGCTTTCTAAACCGCCTGTACGGCGTTAAAGTGACACAGATAATAATCATATTCATGTTACAGTTTCTAAACCGCCTGTACGGCGTTAAAGAGGTTATTGGCCGTGTGAACAGAACAGCAAATTTTCTAAACCGCCTGTACGGCGTTAAAGTAGAAATTAAGATTCTATAAATCTTGCTGTATAAAGATAAACAACAATTTCAGTTTTGAAAACCCTTTTTTTGAGATTTTTTCAACCTGTTGATTTTATTTTATTTTAAATTAACGGTGAAAAAAGGGTTCTAAGGGTTTTGAAGTCAAAACAAACCCGTTAAAATAAAATCAATATCTTTACTAACCTATTTTTGAGTAGCGCTTAGGTTGTTTTTTAATGAAAAAAGTGCTTAAAATAAAAAACACAGGCCCCCCAAAGTAATTTTTTAATTAATTGATTTTATTTGTTTTTTAAAATTCTTTTATACTCAAAAAATAAACAATGCTTTCCCAAAGCTCTACAATATAGTATCCTACTGGCTATCATTTCAACTCAATCAAAACCCAATACACCGTGCAAACATTCATTTTGACTTTACGTAAAGTCTTTTACAGCAGTAATCTTCTTTTTAGTCTACGAATGTTAATTAGTTTAACTGGTTCGACTTTGGTTCCGTGGTATTTTGGGCAAACTTCACTCGTTATTCCCCTTACGCTTGGTGTGGTGGCAGCGGGTTTGACTGAGATCGATACGCGTTTATTAAGTCACTGTATTAATTTAATTCTTACGTTGATCTGTTTTGCTATTGCGACCTTTTCGGTCGAGTTGCTATTTAATTATCCTGTGTTGTTTATTATTGGTTTAGTATCTTCGACTTTTATTTTTATTATGCTTGGTTCGCTTGGGCAACGTTACGGTGTGATTGCGTTTGGATCACTTTTAATTGCTGCCTATACTATGCTTGGGCATAATTTGTTTATCGATAATTACACCTTACCTTGTTTTTTGTTGTTAGGTGCGCTTTGGTATAATGTTGTTTCGTTAATTGAATCGATCATCCAACCCATTCGCACAACCCAACAATCGCTTTCACAGTGTTTTATTGATTTAGCACAATATCTTGACGCTAAGGCAGCGATGTTTGATCCCGATGAGTCTGACGGGTTTAAAAAACAAACTTTGCAATTAAACAATAGTAATAATCAACTCATTAGTGCTTTTAACAATACAAAACGTTCACTATTTAATCGTTTAAAAAGCTATCGTGGACAAGCTTATATTAGAAAGTTACTAAGCTATTATTTTGTCGCGCAAGATATTCATGAGCGAGCAAGTTCAGCGCATGGACATTATCAAGCGCTTAGTGTGCATTTTAAACATAGTGATATTTTATTTAGATTTGCTCGTATTTTAAATTTGCAAGCGAAAGCTTGTGCGCAATTGGCAATGACAATTAAGTTAAATCAAACTTATCAGCATGATCCGCTATTTTCGCGCTATTTTTCGTATCTTGAAGAAGCAATTAATCAGTATCACACTAGCGACAATGCCAATATGCTAATGGTTAAGGCTCTAAAAAGTTTGTATCAAAATTTGTTGTCAATCGATCTGTTACTTGCCAATATTGATACCGAGCAACATTTGCCAAAAGCAGAAGAAGATAATCAGTTGATTGATGAAGAGTTAACTCGTTTCCATGATATTTTTATTAAAATTAGAAGTAACTTGACCGTTAAGTCAGCACTATTTCGCCATGCAATTCGTATGTGTGCTGTATTTTTTGTCGGGTATATGGTGATTTATGTTTCTAATTTGTCTCATGGATATTGGATTATTTTAACTAGCTTATTTGTATGCCAACCAAACTATTCCACCACAAAACACCGATTAAAATTACGCGTAATTGGGACAATTTTAGGGATTATTGTGGGAATTCCGTTAACATTTTTATTTCCAAGTATACCTGAGCAGTTGGTATTAATTATTATTACTGGTTGGCTATTTTTTCTATTTAAGAATTCGCAATACGCTTATGCAACTGCGTTTATTACGTTGCTGGTATTTTTTAGTTTTAGTTTGATTGGTGAAAGCAGTATTGCCGTAGCGGCTTCACGCATTATTGCAACGTTAATTGGTTGTTTTATTGCTGGGTTTGCTGTGAGCTTTATTTGGCCTGATTGGCAGTTTAGAAATCTACCTAAATTAGTGGATCGTGTTTGCCATGATGATAGTCATTATTTGGCATTAATTGGTCGTCAATATCTGACTGGTAAAACTAATGATGTAATGTACCGTTTGGCAAGACGTGCTGCACATGATAGTAATGCCGATTTATCGTCATTAATTAGTTTGATGACCAAAGAGCCTCATATGAACCCTGTTGTTATTGATAAAGGATTTCGTTTGTTAACGCTTAATCATACATTGATTAGTTATCTTTCAACTTTAGGTGCGCATCGCGATAAGTGTATTTCAAAACAAACACTTGAGTTGTTTGATGATTTGTCAGTTTATATTATTAATCTTCTATGCGATAAGAAAATAGACAGCGAATATCACCCCGTTAAAAAGTCAGTTATTGATTATATTGAAACCATTTCAACCAATTCAGTAGATGACGATAAAGCCAATAATGATCTGTTAGTTATGCAACAATTAGCTTTGATTTTGGATATTTTGCCGGAAATTATTAAGATTGTAGCTCAGCTAGAACAATAAGTGTTTTAACAAACTGTCTGAAGTGAACTGTAAAACAATAAATTGATGTGTACTTTAATCAAAAGAAGATATAACAGGCAAATATCAGATAATTCAAAAGGCAGAAAATAAAACTCTACATGATTTATTAGCTACTTAGATACATTAAACCTCATAGTTCATTTTGCTAAATTGGAGAAAAGTGAATGAAAATTATTACCAAACCAGCTTATATTGATAATAAATTAGTTGAATTAATGGAAAAATATACCAACTATTATATAGCCACAGCTTGGGCATCAATGAATTCAAGCGCTGCATCTAAATTATTAGACAATGAAAAATACATAAATAAAATGGTAGTTGGAACCCATTTTTATCAAACTCACCCAAATTTCATTAAAAACTTTGCGAGCCATAGTAATGTAAAATTCATATTAAAAACTGATAAAATTTTTCACCCTAAAGTGTATTTATTTTCAGATGAAAATGGCAATTGGGAATGTCTAATTGGTAGTGCTAATTTTACACAGGCAGCATTAACAAAAAATGATGAAATAATGATTCATATCACAAGTAATGATCAAGGCTCTGAAAAGATATTTACTGACATATTGAAAACCATTGATAGTTATTGGGAATATGCAGAAGAAATGACTGAAAAAATAACTGAATATACGAATTTATGGAAGAAAAATAAAAATAAACTAGATAGTCTAAGAAATGTTTATGGTGGATATACAAGCAAAAAAAGTATGATAAAGTCAAATATTCTTTCACTACAATGGGATGAATATTATGAAAAAATACGTAGTACAATAGATAAACAAGATGATTCATTTTCTGAACGCATTAAGGTTCTGCAAAAGATTAATAATTACTTCACAGAAAAACAAATCTTCTCTAGTTTTACTAAATTACAACGAAAGCAAGTGGCTGGCTTAATAGATGATGGTTCAGAAATTAAGTGGAAATGGTTTGGTAGCATGGTTGGTGCAGGAGTATTTCATAGCAAAATAAATAATAATGATCCTAACATATCAAATGCCCTTAATTGTATACCATTGACAGGTCCTGTAAATGAAGCTCACTACAATCAATTTATTAAAACATTCAAGCAGGCATTTCCTACTGGTAAATGTGGGATTGGCATTGCAAGTAGGTTATTAGCAATGAAACGCCCTGATTACTTTGTGTGTTTAGATGGGAAAAATCGCTCAGCATTATGCAAAGATTTTGGTATACCTCAAAAGATCGACTTTGAAACATATTGGGAACAAATTATAGCACGAATTATTGATTCAGTATGGTGGTCATCTAGCTGTCCTGAGGATTCAAGAAAAGAAGAAAAACAAGCTTGGAATGGTCGCGTTGCCATGATTGATGCTATCTTCTATCAACACAAGGAGTAACTTATTTTTTACTGAAATTAAAAAGGAAAGAGTGTAATAAATATACATAAACAACAAAATTAACGCTTTATCACTGACAAGGGATATGGCGTCTATATCATAAAGAAATAAGACCCCATTCTAGATTTTGTGTATTTGTAAGTTAAAAGTGATAGTTGATTTCTATTTAATATTGCAACAGGCAAACCTTATCCTGCATTCACTGTTGCCATTGTTGTTACCTTCTTTTATTTTTAATTTATCATAACAATGACCTTATAAAACTGGTACTAATTAGTGTAGCCGATCCAACATTTAACCTCATTAGCGACGGCTATTTTTCTTGTAATATCAACCCTTATCGCCTGTTTGTAATTAGGCATTAGTTTTGTTTTTTATGGATATTTATTACATTATTTCTCAAATTACTATAAGCAACGTGAAAAATTTCTACAGTTTAGTTTTAGTTAAACTGCTTAATAATCAGCGTATCAATCAAAAATTTACCAAACCAATCTATGCCCAAATCAATGGAAAACCGAAAGCCTGATACGAACTTTAATGGCAATGCCTCATAATCAACAAATATTTAGTGATACAAAGACTGTCAACAAAAGCTACAACGCTTTATGAGTTTTTAAAAGTCTATTTCAATCATGAAGTGTAAATAACTTTATGTTTTTATACAATTAAATTTTAAATCTGTGTCTATAAGCTAACTATGAAGGTAACTTTATTAATCAATGCCCTGACACCTTCGAAAATAAATTAATAATCACAACACCAAACATGATAAACCCCATCCCAACTAAAGCTGCAAGATCCAAAGTTTGTTTTAAAAAGATCCATGCAATTAAGCTTATTAAAACTATTCCAATTCCAGACCAGATAGCATAAGCAATACCTACAGGAATGGTTTTTAATGCTAATGAAAGTAAATAGAACGAAGCACTATAGCCCACAATGGTAATGATGGAATAGATAAGATTGGTAAATCCATCGGATAGTTTCAATGAAGAAGTTGCAATAACTTCACAAATAATTGCAAAAAAAAGTAATAAATATGAGTTCATCTTAATGCCTATAATCGTCAAATAAAAAGCCAACTACCCAAAATTTGGGTTAAAATTTTAAAACAATCAATCTCTAATTAACTGTTGAACGTTAATAGATAAAAACAATATTTTGTTGCCTTATTTTGATATCATTAATTATTATCGAAAGGTAAAGATAGATAGCTATTAACGCTAGAAAAGGACGATATTTATGATAACTTAGGCTTCTACTTTAAAAATAACTTATTAATTATTAATAAATAAATATAGCCCACATACCAAAATAGCTCCGCTAAATCTATATAACAACCATCATTATACCTAAAATGAGGCACTTAGTAGTAACTTTTACATACTATTTTTGATGTGAAAGATGAATTCATTTTATATAATTTTCTACTTATTGATGTACCGATTCTTCTAACTAGACAGAAATATCTTCTAGTTCTATTTTTTTGATAAAATTAGAAATAATGCTTTTACACTTATAATAAGTTAATATGTAGAAATTCTTCGCGTTGTTTACAGTAATTTGAGAAACTACTGTAATGAATATACAAAAAACAAAACTAACGCCTTATCACAGACAAGCGATAGAGCGCTGATATCAAAAAGAAAAATAACTGTCACCAATTTGGCTAAACGCTTTATGGTCAGTTGTCCTACCATTTATAACGTACTAAAAAAGCCCGATTGAAGCTGTTTTTGCCTTTAACCAGTCAAAATGAACGTTATAAAACCATCAGTTATGGAATTAAACGTTTGGTTAAAGTCGAAAAATCGATTGAAGATAAATTAAGACGGCAAGCTAAACGCGATAATAAAACCTCTCTGAGCGAAATACGACAGACTGATACCTACGGTTTACCTTTACTTAAAAATGAAACGATGCAGCAAACTAGAGAATATTCGCTTGATGTTATCAATTTGATTTTTATTGTTTTTATATATAAACGTAGTATGGAATGGCAACACATTTTCAAACAAAAAAATTAAGGGGTAAGTGTTTTTTAAATTCAACGGGAGGCAAGTAGCCTAACGAAGAATGTAATCGTTTATGATTATACCAATAAGCATAAGCCGAAAAAGCGCGTTGTAACTCAGCCGTTGAGTTGAAACGTTGGCCTTTTACAAATTCCGTTTTAATTGTTTTAAATGTCGCTTCCGCTACCGCATTATCATAAGGACACCCTTTCTTGCTTAATGAATGCGTGATATTAAATGTCTTAAAACAATCCGCTAATAACCGATTATCAAACTCTTTACCGCGGTCTGAATGAAATAAATCTAATTTCGATAATGGCAGTTTAATTTGGCTTAATGCCGACATAACAAGCTCTGCTGTTTTATGTTGACCAACATGGTAACCGACAATCTGCCTATCGGATAAGTTCACTAAAACACATAAATAGTTCCAATGTTGCTTAACTTGAATATACGTTAAATCCGCAACAACAATTTGTTTTTTATCACCTACATCAAATTGTCGTTGCAGGTGATTTTCTGTGGCGGTTTCATTCACTTCCGTATTGTGAGATTGATAACGTTTAACGGTGTATTTTGATACCAGCAATAAGGCTTTCATCACCCGAGCAATGTAACGGCGTGACACCCAAATATTCTCTTTTTGTAAATCAAAACGAATTCGTCTTGTACCATAAGACTGATAGCTCTGATTAAATAGCGTCACGATTTTATCGGCATAAAGCCCTACTGATTTTTGTCTATTCAATTTACACTGATAATAAGCATAATATCTTGATAATCCTAAATATTGACATAGCTTTGTTATGCTATAACGATGTCGATTTGCTTTTAGGATAGCGATTTTCGTCCTATTATCAGTGCTGCTTGCTTTAAAATATCGTTTTCCATGCGGAGTTGTTTAAGCTCTTTACGCAACGCGATTAGCTCTTGTTCTTGTGG